>DASRQS010000099.1:0-64299 GCA_035696365.1 Gaiellales bacterium
GCAGAAGAGGGCAGAGGCCGCGGCCTCTGCCCTCGAAACGGGCGGCGGCTCCCCGCAGGGAGCCGTCGCTGTGCCCGATGGTGCTGTCGGCTAGGGCAGGAAGACGAACGTGCTGTGCACGTCGTAGTAGCCGGAGGGAACGGGGCCGGCGGGGCCGGTATCGCCCTTGAGGCCGTTGGTGCCGTTGGTGCCGTTGGTGCCATTGACGCCGTCGAAGCCCTTCGTGCCCTGCGGGCCGATCGGACCGGCGGGGCCGACGTCGCCCTTGAGGCCGTTCGTGCCGTCGGTGCCGTTCGCGCCGCTGGCGCCCTTCGGCCCGATGTCGCCCTTGACGCCGGCAGGGCCCTGGGGGCCCATCTCGCCAGCAGCGCCCTGCGGCCCTGTCGCCCCGTTGGAGCCGTGAGCACCTTCGACGCCGTTCGCGCCATGCTCGCCCTTGACGCCATGCTTGCCGCTCTTGCCGTGGTGGCCCTTCGACGCGAGCATCGTCTGCACACTCGGTGCGAGCCGGTTGAACGTCACGGCACCTTTGGCGATGCCGTTGGTGTCGATGAGGCCGGCGGCCTGTACCGTGCCGCCGGTGATTGCGGCGAGCGCCGTGATGGCGCACACAACCGTGAGCTTGGTCCGCATGGTGATGAAGCCTTTCGGTAATTCATGCTCGCGGACCTGACCGCTTGTACGCGGAAAAGCAGACGCCGACCGGCACGATGGTCTCCGGTCTGGCACAAAAGAGGGATGGTCCTGGCAGCACGTCGCGCCCGCTGCCCTGACGCCATAAGACCCCCGACCACACCGGTCACGGAATCCCCCTTCGGTACCACCTGGAAAACGCAGAAGGGGAGGGGCCGAAGCCCCTCCCCTTCTTCGCGCGCAGCGCGCGCATTGATGCTTGTTCGACTACCCCGTGCAGGAGAAGCTGAGATGGTCGTTCCTGGTGCTGTTGTCGCCCAGATTCGTGAGCGTGAAGCCGTTGGTGCTCTTCCCGCTGATGGAGACCGGGTTGCCGGTCGCCTTGTCCGTGTCCGTCATCGTGCAGGTGTAGGACGTGTTGGCGAAGACCGCGCTGGCGCTCAGGGACACGTTGCCGCTGTGCGAGTTGTTCAGCTGGATGGTGCCGACCACGGTGTGCGAGTCCTGCAGCACGCCGCTGGTGCTGTAGGTCGGCGAGAAGGTTGGGCCGGTAGGCCCTGCCGGCCCCTGCGCGCCGGGCGCGCCGTTGCTGCCGTTGGTGCCGTTGGTGCCGTTGTCGCCCTTCGGGCCGGCCGGGCCCTGCGGGCCGGGAACCGTCGAGGCGGGACCTGCCGGGCCCTGCGGGCCGGCGGGTCCGCTCGGGCCCTGCGGGCCGGGGACGGTCGAGTTGGCGCCGTTATTGCCGGCAGGGCCCTGCGGGCCAATATCGCCCGGCAGACCCTGCGGGCCCTGGAGACCCTGCGGGCCGGTGGCGCCCGTGTCGCCCTTCGGGCCCTGCGCGCCCGTGTCGCCGGTCGCGCCCTGCGGGCCCTGCGTGCCCTGGCCGCCCTGCGGGCCGGTCAGCCCGAGCGTGCCCATGACGCCCTGGAGGCCGAGCGGGCCCTCGGGGCCCTGAATGCCCTGGATGCCCTGGTCGCCCTGGTCGCCCTGGTCGCCCTGGTCGCCCTTGGCGCCATTCGGCCCCTGCGCGCCATCGGCACCGGTGTCGCCCTTGGCACCCGTGGCACCGGTGGCACCCGTGTCGCCATTGGCGCCCGTCTCGCCCTTGAGGCCCTGCGCGCCGTCGGCGCCCGCGAAGCCCTGAATGCCCTGATCGCCCTTGTCGCCCTTGCCGCCCTGCGCACCCTGCGCGCCCTGCGGGCCCTGGGCTCCCTGGGCGCCCAGTGCCCCGTCGGCACCGTTCAGACCGTCGGCGCCGGCCGGACCGGTGAGGCCCGTGAGGCCCTTGAGACCCTGCGGCCCCTGGGCACCCTGCGCGCCCTGGGAGCCCTGCGCGCCGACCGGACCCGTGGCGCCCTGCGCGCCGGTCGCGCCGGTCGCGCCCTGAGCACCGGGCAGGCCGTCGACGCCATTCGTGCCGTTGGCACCGTTGGCGGCGTGCTTGGTCACCATCTTCTGCACGTTCGGGGCAAGACGGTTCAGCGTGACTGCGCCCTTGGCAATGTTGGCCGTGTTGATGAGGCCGGTGGCTTGTGCGGTGCCACCGGCGACGGCGACGAACGCCGTCAGCGCGCAGGCAGCTGTGGTCTTGGTCCGCATGTTCGTCGTGCCTTTCTGCTGTCGTGCCATCGCAGCCGGCATGCGCGAATTCGCGCATGCCGACGCCAACCGGCCTTCGCACCGGTCTGGCACTAAAGAGGACGTTCCCGGCAGCTACTCCCGTTTCGCTGCCGGGCGCCATGACACCCCAGGTTCTGCAAACCACAAAGCCCCCGATCGGGGGTTTAGGACGACGGCTGACGAGCTATCCCGGTATACGCTGCGCGCAGCGTGGAGCGCCCCTTCACACAGGTCGACGTATTCACGACGACGCCGTACACGGGGAACCCCGTCGCCGTCGTGCTCGACGGCACGGGCCTGAGCACGGAGGAGATGCAGCGCTTCGCGAACTGGACGAATCTGTCCGAGACGACGTTCGTGCTGCGGCCGACCGCCCCCGAGGCCGACTACGGCGTGCGCATCTTCACGCCCGTCGTCGAGCTCCCGTTCGCGGGCCATCCGACGCTCGGTACCTGCCATGCGTGGCTCACGCTCGGCGGCGGCAAGCCCAAGCAACCCGACGTGGTGGTGCAGGAGTGCGCCGCGGGGCTGATCGAGGTGCGCCAGATGGAGCACGGCTTCGCGTTCGCAGCGCCCCCGCTCCGCCGCTCGGGACCCGTGGACGAGGAGCTGCTTCGGCGCATCGCCGAGGCCCTCGGCATCGAGCGGACGGCGATCGTGGACGCGGAATGGGCGGACAACGGGCCGCCCTGGATCGCCCTTCTGCTTGCGGACTCGGACGCCGTGCTCGCGCTGAAGCCGCGCTTCGTCGACCTCGACATCGGCGTCGCGGGGCCCCGGCCGGAGGGCTCACCGGAGGCCTTCGAGGTGCGGGCGTTCTTCCCCAAGGACGGCACGCTCGTCGAGGACCCGGTGACGGGCAGCTTCAACGCCTCGCTGGCCCAGTGGCTCCTGCGCAGCGGTCGGGCCCGTGCGCCGTACGTCGCTCGGCAGGGCACCGTCCTCGGCCGTTCCGGCCGCGTCCACATCTCGACCGACGCGGCCGGCACGCTCTGGGTGGGCGGCGGCACGATCGCCTGCATCACGGGCACGGTCGACCTCTAGGGAGCCAGCGAGCCGGCGCCTGCCCCTCTGCCGGCGGCGGCCAAGTGGCACTCACCGCGCTGTGCCACTTGGCCGCGCTTCACGCCGGCTCGTCCAGCGCGCTCGCATCCATCCAGACGACCTCCCAGAGGTGGCCGTCCGGGTCATGGAAGCTGCGGCCGTACATGAAGCCGTGATCGATCGGCTCGCCCGCCGGCCGGCCGCCGAACGCGAGCGCCTTGTTGACGAGCGCGTCGACCTGCTCCCTGCTGTCGGCCGAGACGGCAAGGATCGCCTCGGTGTGGGTCCCCGCGTCGCAGAGCGCCTTGGTCGTGAAGTCCTTGAAGCAGTCCTCGACGAGCAGCATCACGAACGCCTGGTCGCTGAGGATCATGCAGGCCGCGGTCTCGTCGGTGAAGCGCGGGTCGAATGCGAAGCCAAGCCGGTGAAAGAACTCGACACTCGCGTCGACGTCGCTCACTCCGAGATTGACGAAGAGCTTGCGGGACGTGACGGTCGCCATGCTTCCTCCGGGTGTGTCGGGTGCGGTCTTTGCTTAGAGACATGCCCCGAGGCGACAACTCATCGGTCGCCGAGCAGCAGTAGCGTGAGACTGTCGGCCAGCCAGACGTGGTAGCGCTCGCGCGTCCAGCCGCGGGTGCGCGTCAGCAGTTCGTACAGATCCGGGCTGGCGAGGGCCCAGACCGTCTCGAGCGGCGCTTCGGGCTCCAGGCGCAGCGGGCCGCCGGCGGCCAGCGCGACGACGAGGGTGCGCAGGTTCTCGAGTCGCTGGTCGTGGATGCTCGCGAGCAACGCCGCCAGCTCGGGCCTCGTTCGGGAGGCGGCCGACAGCACGTCGACCAGAGGGCCGGCCCGCTCGAGAGGGAGACTGATGTCGGCCGCGAACAGCCGCAGCTGCTCGCGCTGGTCGGGAGTCGCCGCGAGGGCGCGCGGGCCCGCCTGCTCGGGCACCGGAGCCGGATCCTCACCGCGAACGGCGCGCCGGATGAGCTCGCCGAGCAGCGTCCGCTTGGTGCGGAAGCCGGTGTAGACGGTCTCCGGAGAGACCCCGCCTCGGCCGCGATGGCCGCGACGGTCGCGCTCTCGAATCCGCGCTCGGTGAACAGCCTGGCAGCCGCGGCGAGCACGCGCTCGCGTAGCTCCTCGGCCTGCTCGCGGCGGCGCGCCGAGCGGTACGGACGTCGCGGCTTGACTTCGTCCGGCATCCGCGTCGAGAACGGCCGCATGGTCGAGCACTGGGGCGTACCGGACCGCCTCGGGGCGATGCTCCAGCTCGGGCTCGTGCGGCCGCCCTCCGCGCAGCCGCCTGGGGATCAGGTGCGGCCCGCCCGCAGCGCCTCGACGGACTTCGCGATCCGCCGCTGCCGCGTCTCGTCGCTCTTGGCTCCCTCGACAGACAGCACATAGCGCAGCTTGTTGCTGTACGAGAGGCCGTCGAAGAAGCGCCGCGCCTGCGCGTCACGATCGAGCGCGTCCGCGAAATCGAGCGGCACGGCCACGACGCGCGGCTCGGTGTCGAGCTCGAGGGTGACGTCGAGCTCGTCGCCCGCCGCGACCCCGGCGCCGGCACGCACATCGGCGCTGACCGGCAGCATGAAGACGCCGTGCATCGTCGCGACGCTGCTGCGGTAGGTGTAGCCCGCGATCGTCACGTGCACAGCGTGCCGCTTGCCGGTGCCGAGAGCCGCAACGACCTCGTTGGGGACGCGGATGCCGGTGGCCGTCTTGCCGTTCTGCTGGAGCGTCGCGCGAAACGTGACCATCCCGTCCCTTCCTGGCTCGCTGAAGTCGTACGCTCGGTGTGTCATGCCACAAGACGGCACGCGCGCCCCAGAATCATCGCTCTGCGCCGGCGGGCTCGCGTCCCATCTCCCGCAGGTTGCCGATTTCCCGTGTTTGGGAGACGCTCGGATGCGTGAGACATGAGCATGCCCGTCGAACTTCGAGGTGTTCCCGAAACGCTCGTCTGGACGCTCTACCACCGCGCCACCGAGGCGCGGCGGAGCGATGCGGTGCTGCACGATCCGAAGGCGGTCGAGCTGCTGGATGCCATCGACTTTCCCTTCGAGCAGCGCTTCGGCGCGGCACGGGCCGGCCTCTCGCAGTGGCAGGCGCTGCGCGCGCTGACCTTCGACCGCCAGGTCGAGCGGTTCCTGGCCAAGCATCCCGACGGCACGATCGTGGCACTCGGCGAGGGCCTCGAGACGCAGTTCTGGCGCGTCGACAACGGACGCGTGCAGTGGGTCACGGTCGACCTGCCCGAGGCCATCGACGTGCGCCGGCGGCTGCTGCCGGCGCAGGAGCGGCAGCGAGTCCTCGCCTGCTCCGCGCTCGACCCTGTCTGGATGGACGAGATCGACAAGTCGCGCGGCGTGCTCGTCACCGCACAGGGCCTTCTGATGTACCTCGAGCCGGCCGACGCCCGCCAGGTGATCACGACCTGCGCCCGGCGGCTCCCCGGCGGCGCCCTGGTGTTCGATGCCGTGCCGCGCTGGCTGAGCGAGCGCAGCCGCAGCGGAAAGCTGGCGGCTCCCGGCGGCTACCAGCCCCCGCCCTGGAATTGGTGGATCGACGCCGGCGAGAAACGAGCGCTGCGGGAGGACCCCCACATCGCAGACCTGCAGACGCTCCGACTACCGCGTGGCCGCGGCGCGCTGATGGGCTACATCGTGCCGCTGTTCGAGAGCATCCCCGGCCTCCGCGGAGCGTTCTTCTCGATCATGCGCGCGCGCTTCCGGCCCTAGCCGTCACGCGGGCGGTTCGCTGATACGCTCGACCATGCGCATCCCCACGCGCTCGTAGAGCCGGATCGCCGCGGCGTTCTGCGCCTGCACCTTGAGCTCGACATGCGTTGCGCCGCGCGCCTGCGAGGTCCGGAACGCGAGCCGCAGGAGGCTCTCCCCCAGGCCGCGCCGTCGCCAGCTCTCGCCCACCACGATGTCCTTCACGAACGCGCTCGTCCAGCAGATGGCCGCGGCTGCAAGCTCGTCCCCGACCTCGACCAGGAAGCAGAGCTCCGGGTCGAACTCGCTGTCGCCCACGAGCGCCGGCAGCCAGATGTCGAGCGCCGCGACGCTGCCCCCGCCCCGTCGGTAGCCGTGCTCGAGCAGAGCGTGGAGACGTTCGGCGTCCGAGGTGTGGAAGCCGCGCACGTGGCTTCCTTCGGGCCAGGTCGGCTGCGGGATCTGGCTCGGCAGCTCGATGCGCATGCGCAGCGTCTCGATCGGCTGATCGTGAGTGCTCCACATGCGCCAATCATCGCGCGTCCCGTGCGGAAGTGCGCGGGCGTGCCGGGTTGCCCACCTCAGCCGGCTCGCCAGGCGTCACGCACCGCCCTAGGATCACTGGTGTGATCTACGGCCGGGACGCCGAGCGTGCCCATCTCGCGGATGTCGCCGAGGCCGCTCGCGCCGGAATCAGCACCGCGCTCGTGGTCTCCGGCGAGGCCGGCGCAGGCAAGTCGGCGCTGCTCGATGACCTGGCAGCTCGTGCCCTCGGGATGCGCACGCTGCGGGTCGCAGGCCTTGAATCGGAGTCCGAGCTCGCGTTCGGCGGGTTGCGGCGCCTGCTCGAGCCCCTGCTCAGCGGGCTCGATGCGCTCACTCCCCCGCGCCGCCAGGCGCTCGCGGCGGCACTCGGTCTCGCCGAAGCCGAACGCGCGCCGAATCGCTTCCCCGTTGCGGCCGCGGTGCTCGACCTACTCGCCGGCGCCGCCGAGCGGGAGCCGCTGCTCGCGATCGTCGACGACGCGCAGTGGCTCGACGGCGGCTCCCGCGACGCGCTGCTGTTCGTCGCACGCCGGCTGGCCGGCGAAGGCGTGGCGCTGCTCTTCGCTGCGCGCGACGGCGGCGAACGTAGCTTCGAGGCGCCCGGCGTTCCGCGACTCGTGCTGACGGGCCTGTCCGAAGACGCGACGCTCGAGTTGATCGAGCACTGGAGCGAGGCTGCGCCCTCCGCGAGCGTGGCTGCCCGCATCGTGGCGGCGACCGGAGGGAATCCGCTCGCACTGACCGAGCTGGCGGCGACGCTCGACCGCGCGATCCTGAGCGGCGCGGCGCCGCTCCCGGAGCCCCTGGCGGTGGCGCGGGGCATGGAAGCCGCATTCTTGGAGCGCGTGCTCAGGCTCCCGAGGCGCACACGCGTGATGCTGCTCCTGGCAGCGCTGGAGCCGGCCGCAGACCGCACGGTGCTGGCCCGCTCCGGCGTGGCGGAGGGCGCGCTGCTGCTCGATCTGGAGCCTGCCGAGAGCGAGGGCCTCGTCCGGCTCGATTTGGGTCGGGTCGTGTTCGATCATCCGCTCGTGCGCTCCGCCGTGGAAGCCGGCGCGACGGACGGCGATCGCCGGCGCGCGCATCTCGCGCTGGCAGCAGCACTGCCGGCCGACGACCGCGAGCGCCGTGCATGGCATGCGGCCGCGGCCGCAACCCAGCCCGACGAGCTCGTCGCGGCCGAGCTCGAGCAGATCGCCGCCCAGGCGCGCGAGCGCGCCGGCGACGCCGCCGCGCAGGCCGCGCTGATGCGTGCGGCCGAGCTCACCCCCGACGCGGCCGCACGCGGGCACCGCCTCGTCGCAGCCGCGGATGCCGCCTGGCGCTGCGGGCGCGCAGCCGACGCGCTGGCGCTGATCGAGCGCGCGCTTCCCCTGCTCGAGCTGCCAGGCGGGAGCGCGCGCGCGGCGCGCCTGCGGGGACTCATCACGCTGCGCACCGGCTCGCTGCCCGACGCCCACAGGCTGCTGCTCGACGCCGCGCGCGACGCGTCCGAGGTCGATCCGAGAACGGCGTACATGCTCGTGGGCGAGGCGGCCAAGGCGGCTGGATTTGCCGGCAATGCGGCCTGGCAGGCCGCGGCTGCGGATCTGACGCGCAGCCTCCCCGAGCCCGACGACCACGCCAGCCGGATCATCCGCCGCGCCGTCATGGGCATCGGCAGGCTCGCGTCCGGCGACGCGGCCGAGGCGAGCGCCGAGATCGCCGAGGTGGTCGCCGCTGCGCAGCGCATGGACGACCCGCAGCTGCTGGAGTACGGCATCACGATCGCGTGGCTGACAGGCGACAGGACGCTTTCTGCACAGCTGCTCGCGCGCGCCGAGCGCGTCGCTCGCGAGCGCACGATGATCGACGCCCTGCCGCTCCTGCTGCTCCTGCGCTCGCTGGCTGAGTACGACGCGGGCCGTCTGGCGGCCGCCGCGTCGACCGCGGACGAGGGGTCTCGCCTCGCGCGCGAGACGGGACAGACGACATTGCTCGCCGCCAACCTCGCACACGCCGCGCGCGCCGCCGCCGTGCGTGGCGATGCGACGCGTTTCGCAACCGCGGCCGGGGAGTCGAGCGCCCTCGCCGCCGGCCACGGCCTGGATCAGGTGCAGTCGATCGCCGCGCACGCCACCGCACTGCACGAGCTCGGGATGGGCCGTTACGAGGCGGCTTCGGAGGCACTCCTGCGCGTCGATCACCCGTCACTGGCGGCGAGCCGCGCGAGCGACGCGTGCGAGATCGCGATCCACCTCGACCGCACCGCCGAAGCCGCGGCCGAGCTCGCCCAGCTCGAGCAGCGCGCGGAGGCTCTGCGGCTGCCCTGGGTCGACGGTCTGCTCGAGCGCGCCCGCGGGATGACCACGAGCGCCAAGGGGGACTGGCACTTCCAGCGCGCGATCGGCCTGCAGGGCGATCACCGGCCGTTCGAGCGCGCACGCACGGAACTCGTTTTCGGCGAGACGCTGCGCCGGACTCGCCGGCGCATGGACGCACGGCCACCGCTCCGCAGCGCACTCGACGCCTTCGAGCGCATGGGCGCCGAGCCCTGGGCCGCCCGCGCCGACCGGGAGCTGCGCGCGACCGGCGAGACAGCCACCCGCCGCGAGCCCTCGAAGATCGATCAGCTGACGCCGCAGGAGCTGAGCATCTGCCGGCTCGCGGCCAAGGGCCTCAGCGACCGGGAGATCGCAGCCCGGCTCTTCCTCTCGGCGCGCACCATCGACTACCACCTGCAACGGGTCCTCCCGAAGCTCGGCGTGGACTCGCGCGCCGAGCTCGTCCGGCTCGATCCCGGCGCGGCGGAGTAGACGCAGGCAGGCGAAGGCCGAGCGCCCCGCGGGCGCCCGGCCCGTTGGTAGTCGTTCGTACCGGGCCAAGTGGCACACGCACTCTGTGCCACTTGGCCAGTCGCTCCGGAGCGCGCGCTCGGGGTGCTGCACTCGCTCCGGGGTCGTTCGCCCCGCTCGGTCAAGTGGCACACGCAGTGCGTGCCACTTGGCCGTTCGCTCCCCGAGCTCGCGCTCGAGCGTGCTGCACTCGCTCCGGGGCTGCCGTCGTCCAGCTCGGCCAAGTGGCACACGCACTCTGTGCCACTTGGCCGCTCGCGTACGAGCGCGCGCCTCGCGGCAGCCGCGAGGGACGCCGCGTCTCCTCCAGCTCAGCCCATCTGGGCGATGCGCATCTGGTTGCCCGAGATGTCGCGGAAGCCCGCGTCGAGGCCATAGGGCCGCTCGGTCGGCTCCTGCGTGATCTCCACGCCGCGGCTCCTGAGTTCCTCGACCGTCCCTACGCAGTCGTCGGTGCGGAAGAAGAGCCCGCCGGCCATGCCCTTGGCAACGAGCGCCTTGAGCTGCTCGGACGTCTCTGCGTCGAAGACCGGCGGGCCCGGCACCGGAAGCAGCGCGAGCGCGACGTCTGGCTGGCCGACGGGACCCACGGTGAGCCAGCGGAAGTCGCCCATCTCGGGCAGCGTGATGTCATCGCGCAGCTCCATGCCCACCTTCTGGGTGTAGAAGTTGAGCGCCTCGTCCTGGTCGTGCACCCAGACATTGACGTGGGTCAGTTTCATCGGCATGTCAGTCTCCTTGGTGTGGCCGTAGGTTCGACTGCCACGCTAGCCCTGCGCCGCGGCGCTGTCTTCTCGAAACGTGCTGTCTTGCGCGCACCCCGCTTGAGAGCCGGCTCAGGTGGGCAGCGCAGAGATGAACATCCCTCCGATGAGTTCGTCCGGCGCGCGCCGTCTGACGGGAGCAGAGTTCACGAACCAGCGTTTCTCGGGAGAAGCATCATGAGGAAGATCGTCGCCGGAATGTTCGTCGCCCTCGACGGGGTCGTGGAGGCGCCCGACCAGTGGCACTTCCCGTACTTCAACGACGAGATGGGCGCCGCGGTCAGCGCGACGCTCGGCTCGGCCGACACGATGCTCTTCGGCCGCAAGACCTATGACAGCTTCGCCGGGGCGTGGCCGGGCCGTGAGGCGGCCGGCGAGGAGGACGCCCCGTTCGCCAAGGCGCTCGGCGATGCACGCAAGATCGTCGCGTCCAACCAGAGGCTCGAGTTCACCTGGCGAAACTCCGAGCAACTCGAGGGCGACCTCGTCGAGGCCGTCACCGCCCTGAAGAGCGAGCCCGGTGGCACGATCGGCATGAGCGGCTCGGTCTCGGTCGTTCGACAGTTGCTGGCCGCCGGTCTCGTGGACGAGCTGCACCTCCTGGTGCACCCGATCGCCGTCCGCAACGGCATGCGGCTGTTCGACGAGGGCGAGACCGCGATCGGGCTGAGACTGATCTCGTCGGAGACCTTCCAGACCGGCGTGCTGAACCTGGTCTACGGCCCGGCCGAGCCCGTCGGCGACGCCGGCTACGACGACGCCAAGGTCCACCTTCCGCACTCCGAGGAGTAGCGTCAGCGGTCGAGCCAACCGGATGCCCTAGCCATTGGTGCCGCGCGACGCGCTGGGTGCAGGGCGCGCGTAGGCGAGCAGGATGCAGGTTGGGACCCGTGCCCGGTCGGCCGCCGGCGGAAAGGCGGCGCGGTATTCCGTGGGCGATTTGCCGAATGCTCGCCCGAAGCTCGTCGTGAACGAGCCCACGCTGCGCAGCCCGACGGTGATGCAGATGTCCGCCACCGAGCGGTCGGTGCTGCGCAGCAGCGCCGCTGCGCGCTCGAGCCTGCGCGTCAGCAGGTACTGGTGCGGGGACTCGCCGAAGACGCGACGGAACTCGCGGCTGAAGTGCGCGGGCGAGAGGCGCGCGGCGCGGGCGAGCGCCGGGACGTCGAGCGGCTCGAAGTAGCGCGAGTCCGCGAGGTCCTTGGCGCGCAGAAGTTGTCGTGCGGGAGCGACGGGCTTGATCATGCGGAGCGCCTCGCCAAGTCGAGAATCGGCTCAGGATAGCCCGCCGGCGGGCGAGCGAGCTTCCACGGCTGGTGCACGGCGCGCCCCTCGATGCTCGCGCGTGAAGAGGACGACCGCGGTGCGGCCGGCTCAGGCCTCCGGCTCTTCGCAGCGCACGACCGGCGCGACGCCGGACGGCAGCCCAAGGAAGTCGCGGTAGCGCTCGGCCTCGGGCCTGGCTGCCTGGAGCGGCTTCCCCGCCGCCTCGAAGGGATGCAGGACGATCGTGAGCTCGTCCCCGCGCACGGCTCTCGCCCAGGTACCCACAATGCGCCCCCCGACCACGACGAGCGGACGGAACACGCCGTTGGCGCCGGGCGCGATCCGATCGGCGTGGGCGGGCACCAGCACGGCGTCGCGATCCTTGTAGCCGAGCAGGTACTCGTCGAAGCCGGCCAGGAGGTACGTCCGCCCGCGGCCCGCAGCCGGCGCTGCGCCATCCGCCCATTCCGACGCGAGCCAGTACTCCGTGCCGCCGAAGCGGCGCGTCGCCAGCCCGTCGGCGTCGCGCAGGGCGCGCCTCGCGGCGGTGACCGGAATGCCGGCCCAGCGCGCCAGATCCTGGTCGGAGACCGGTCCCCGGCTCGCGGCGAAGCGCGACGCCAGCTGCGCGAGCGCCTCGCCCTCGGACAGCTCGCGCGCTTCCGCGCGGGGCGCCCAATCATCCAGCAGGACGAAGGTCTGCTGCTTCCCCTGCATCGGCCCGAGACAGATCAGCCCGTTCCTGGCGAGCCGCACGAGGATGTGGTATCCGCGCTGCCCGGTGGTCTCGATGCCTGCCTCCTCGAACAACCGCATCACCACGGGACGGGTCAGGCGCCGGTCGCCTGCCAGCGCACGGGCCAGCAGCTCGGCACAGCGCTCGATCTGCGCCTCGTCGAGCCCGAGCTGCTCACGGCGGCGCGCCTCGGCGGCAGCGAGCCGCGGAGCACACAGCGCGAGCAGCCAGCGCACGTCCTCAGGCGGCGCGAAGTGGATCGTGCCGCGCATCAGCCACGTGCGCAGGATGCGGCGCTCGGCGATGGCGCACTCCACGCCCGCTGCCGTCCCGGCGCGCACCCGCGAGCCGACCGCCCAGAGCGACTGGTAATAGTCCTGCGCCTGGATCGCGCCCAGCCACCGGACGACGTCGGCCGGCTGCTCGCAACGGCGCGAGGCGACGACGCGCTGGGCCGCCAGGCGGAGGAGTCCGATGGCGGAGGCTGCCATCCCCGCAGGATGACGCGCCGCCCGCATGTGCGCCGCGAGCGATGAATTCTGCGCAGCAGTCGCGTCCAAGGGACGAACGGCAATCGCACGCAGGGAGAGATCGTGACGACCAAGACCGAGACCACGCAGTTCTTCGAGGCCGGCTCCTCGATCGCAGGCGGCTGACGCGTGAAGCCCGTAGCATGAGCGCCGTGCAGGAATCGTCGTCCACGGCGAGGCCAGCGGCCAGCGAGCTCGAGGGGCGCCTCGAGGGGCATCGCTCCGAGCTCACCGCCTACTGCTACCGCATGCTCGCATCGCCGTTCGAGGCGGAGGACGCGGTGCAGGAGACGTTCATCCGCGCTTGGCGGAACTACGACCGCTTCGAAGGCCGGGCCGCGCTGCGCTCGTGGCTATACCGCATCGCCACGAACGTCTGCCTCGACATGCTGAACGGCCGTGAGCGCCGCGCACGCCCGATGGATCTGGGGCCGGCGATGGAGCCCGTGATCGGGAACCTGAACGTGCTGCCCGAGACGACGTGGATCCAGCCGATGCCCGACAGCCTGGTGACGTCCGAGGACGGCGACCCGGCGGACGTCGCGGTGGCGCGCGAGTCGATCCGCCTGGCGTTCGTGGCGGCGCTGCAGCACCTGCCTGCACGGCAGCGCGCGGTGCTTATCCTGTGCGAGGTACTGCGCTGGAAGGCCTCCGAAGTGGCCGAGCTGCTCGAGACGAGCGTCGCCTCCGTGAACAGCGCGCTGCAACGCGCTCGCGCCACGCTCGAGGCCGGCAAGGTCAGCGCGTCGGATCCCGCGCCGGAGCTGAGCGAGGCCGACCGCAAGCTGCTTGCGCGCTACGTCGCCGCCTTCGAGCGCTACGACATGGACGCCCTCACGTCGCTGATCCAGGAGGATGCGACGCAGTCCATGCCGCCCTACGACCTCTGGCTCACCGGCCGCGACGACATCTTCACCTGGTGGTTCGGGCCGGGTATCGAATGCGCCGGTTCGCGGGTCATCCCGACCCTCTCGGCCAACGGCTGCACGGCCTTCGGCCAGTACAAGCCGAGCCCGACCGGGGACGGCTACGAGCCGTGGGCGCTGCAGGTGCTCGAGCTCTCAGGCGGGCGCATCTCCGAGCTTACGTTCTTCCTCGACACCAAGACGCTCTTCCCGCTCTTCGGCCTGCCCGACCACCTCGAGGCGTAGCGCCTCGCCGAGGCCGCAGAGGGCGAGCAGCCCCTGCAATTCGCCCGGCACCGCTCGTAGCCGGAGCTCCACGCCCTGCCTTCTGGCGAGCAACTGCAGGCGGGCCAGTCCGTCGATCGTGCCCGCATCGGGAGCCAGTGCGCTCACGTCGCAGATGATCGGGGTGTCCGGACGTTGCGCGGTCATCTACGCATCAGACGAGTCGGACGCGCGAAACTCATCGGGACCGGGAATCGCGACGGCCACCGATGAGTTCTCGTGGACGGGCCCGTCTACGCTGCGACCCGCTTGGTCCGAAGGAGACGCCATGACGCTGGATAGCCGCACACGCTGGTACGCACTGATCGTCCTCTGCTTTGGCACGCTGATGATCGTCCTCGACTCGACGATCGTGAACGTCGCCCTGCCGTCGATCAGGACCGATCTCGGCTTCTCGGAGACCTCGCTGGCCTGGGTCGTCAACGCGTACCTGCTGACGTTCGGCGGCTTCCTGCTGCTGGGCGGGCGGCTCGGCGACCTCTACGGTCATCGCCGCCTGTTCATCGGCGGCATCACGCTGTTCACGCTCGCCTCGCTGGCCTGCGGCCTCTCGACCTCGCAGGAGTCGCTGATCACCGCACGCGCGATTCAGGGGCTCGGCGGAGCCGTCGCCTCGGCGGTCTCGCTCTCGCTCACGATGAACCTCTTCACCGAGCCCGCCGAGCGGGCCAAGGCGATGGGCATCTTCGGCTTCGTCGCCTCGGGCGGCGGCTCGATCGGCGTGCTGCTCGGCGGCGTGCTCACCGACGTGCTCGACTGGCACTGGATCTTCCTGGTCAACATCCCGATCGGCGTGGCCGTCGTGGCCCTCTCGCGCAAGCTCCTGCCTACGAGCCGCGGCCAGGACTCCGGCGCGAAGCTGGACGTCGCGGGCGCGATCACCGTCACGACCTCGCTCATGCTCGCGGTCTACGCGATCGTCAACGGCAACCAGGAGGGGTGGCTGTCGGTCCGGACGCTCGGCCTCCTGGCGGTCGCCGTGGCGCTGCTGGGCCTCTTCCTCTTCATCGAGTCGCGGGTCAGCTCGCCGCTCATGCCGCTCCGCCTGATCCGGCTGCGCAACGTCGCGACCGCCAACATCGTCGCCACGCTCTGGGCGGCGGCGATGTTCGCGTGGTTCTTCCTCTCGGCGCTCTACCTGCAGCTCGTGCTCGGGTACAGCCCGCTCAACGTCGGCCTCGCGTTCCTGCCCGGCAACATCGTGATGGGCATCCTGTCGGTCAGCGTCTCGGCCAAGCTCGTCATGCGCTACGGCATCAAGCGCCCGCTCGCGGTCGGGCTGGGCGTGGCGGCGATCGGCCTGCTGCTGTTCGCCCGGGCGCCCGTGGACGGTCACTACGTGACGGACGTGCTGCCCGCCATGGTGCTGCTCGGCTTCGGGGCCGGCATCGCCTTCAACCCCGTCCTGCTGGCGGCGATGAGCGACGTCAAGCCGGAGGAGTCCGGCCTCGCCTCGGGCATCGTCAACACGGCCTTCATGATGGGCGGCGCGCTCGGCCTGGCAGTGCTTGCGAGCCTCGCCGCGTCGCGCACGGAGACGCTGACTGCAGCCGGGCATGACCACATCTCGGCGCTCGCCGGTGGCTATCACGCGGCCTTCGTCGTCGGCGCCCTCTTCGCGACCGCCGCCGGCATCATCGGCGCACTGTTCCTGCGCACCTCGCAGGCTCCCGCCGAGGCGGCCCACGGCGAGGCCGTCGGCTCGCGCGAGCCGGCCGGCGTCACCTGATGCCGGTGATCGGCTCGACCGATCTCTCCGTCCTCCCGCTCTGCCTCGGCACCAGCATGTGCGGCTGGCAGCGCCCGCACGCCCGAGCAGCTCGCCGAGCTGCCCCCATGGCCGAGCTCGTGCTCGATCACACGGACACTGCTCGTCTCTCCGCGGCTTCCTCGCCCTAGCCGGAGGGCGCGCTCTCAGAGCGAGGCGTCGTACTCTGCCGGGCGATGAGCGGCAAGAACGCAGTCGTCCTGCTGAGTGGTGGGCTGGATTCGACCACGGTGCTGGCAATCGCCCGCGGCGAGGGCTACCTCCCGTATGCGCTGAGCTTCTCCTACGGCCAGCGGCACGTGGCCGAGTTGGAGGCGGCGCGGCGGATCGCGGCGGCGGCGGGGGTGGCCGGCCATGTGGTGGCGGAGATCGATCTGCGCGTCTTCGGCGGCTCGGCGCTGACGGCGGACATCGCGGTGCCGAAGGGCCGCTCCGAGGGTGAGATGGGCGGTGGCATCCCGATCACCTACGTGCCGGCGCGCAACACGATCTTCCTTTCCTTCGCGCTTGCCTATGCCGAGACGCTGGGCGCCAGCGACATCTTCGTGGGTGTCAACGCGCTCGACTACAGCGGCTATCCGGATTGCCGCCCGGAGTACATCGAGGCCTTCGAGCGCATGGCCAACCTGGCCACCAAGGCCGGCGTGGAGGGCGCGCGGCGCCTCCGGATCCACGCGCCGCTGATGCAGCTCAGCAAGGAGGCCATCATCCGCCGCGGGCTGGAGCTCGGCGTCGACTACTCGGTCACGCGGAGCTGTTATGACCCCGACGATGCGGGCCGCGCCTGCGGCGGCTGCGACGCCTGCAAGTTGCGGCTGCGCGGCTTCGCGGCCGTCGGCGTGCCCGATCCCGCGCCCTATCAGACCGACGCGGCCGGGACGCGATGACCTACGCCGTCAAGGAGATCTTCTACACGCTGCAGGGCGAGGGAGCCAACGCCGGGCGCCCCGCGGTCTTCTGCCGCTTCGCCGGCTGCAACCTCTGGAGCGGGCACGAGAAGGACCGCGCAGGCGCCGTGTGCACGTTCTGCGACACCGACTTCGTCGGCACCGACGGCGACGGCGGCGGCAAGTTCCGCAGTGCCGGCCAGCTCGCGGCGGCCGTCGCCGAGAAGTGGCCGAGCGCCGGCGGGCGCGGCCGGCCGCTTGTGGTCTGCACCGGTGGCGAGCCGCTCCTGCAGATGGACGCGGACCTGGTCGTCGCGCTCCACGAGGTCGGCTTCGAGATCGCGCTGGAGACCAACGGCACGCTCGCGCCGCCCGACGGCATCGACTGGATCTGCGTCAGCCCCAAGGCTGGATCGACGACCGTTTTGCTGCGCGGCAACGAGCTCAAGCTCGTCTATCCGCAGCCCGAGGCACCGCCCGATCGCTACGCCGACGCCGACTTCGAGCACTTCTTCCTGCAGCCCATGGACGGCCCCGAGATCGCCGCCAACGTCGCCAGCACGGTGGACTACTGCCTCGAGCACCCCCAGTGGCGGCTCAGCCTGCAGACGCACAAGATCACGGGCATCCGCTAGTGGAGATCTTCAAGCAGTTCACGTTCGAGGCGGCCCACCGGCTGCCGATGGTCCCGCCCGAGCACAAGTGCGCGCGGCTGCACGGCCATTCGTTCCGGGTGGAGCTGCACGTGCGCGGCGAGGTCGACGAGGAGCTCGGCTGGTTCATGGACTTCGCCGATCTCGAGGCGGCTTTCAAGCCCGTCTACGCCCAGCTCGACCACCAGTACCTGAACGAGATCGAGGGGCTCGAGAACCCGACCAGCGAGAACCTCGCGCGCTGGATCTGGGAGCGAGTCGCGCCCGCGCTGCCGGGACTCTGCAGGGTGGTCGTGCGCGAGACCTGCACGTCGGGCTGCGTTTACGACGGTCCTGCCTAGATGTCGCGCACCTCAATCTCGAGCTGCGGACGCTCGCTCGCGAGGATCTCGAGCTCGACGGATCCGAAGCGATCGCCCGCGCCGAGCAGGCCCGCGCGCGGCGAATTGAGCAGGTCGAGCACCTCGCTCTCGCCCGCGCGCAGCTCGCCGCCCAGCCGGCGCGCGGCCTCGGCCGGGTTCTCTCCGGCGTAGACCTGGAATGACGCACGAACGCCGTCGAGCAGCCTCTTGATGAGCTCCGTGCTGCCGCGCTCGCGATCCGACCCGGTGGCGAGGCGCACGTGCAGAGCGAGTCCGCCCGGAGGGGCCGGATCGACCACGGGAAGCGTCCCGACCGCGACGCGGCGAACCGCGAGCCACACGAGTCGCGCGCTGTCGAGCTCGAACACGCCGGCGATCGGCACCTGCAGCGAGGCCCGCACCGCCGGCTCGTCCTCACCGGCTACCGCGGCTGCGGGCACGCGCCGGTAGCGCTGGACGATGCCCTCGCAGTCGGCGCCTCGCGCCGCTCGCAGGCGAACGCCCACCGCCACCTGCGCCTCGGGGATGCGCGGGTTGTAGAGCAGTGCGTCGGCGAGCTCGACCGCGCCGCGCGGCGCGCCCGCGAGCGTGGCCTCGAGGATCGTCCCATCCGCGACGGGAAGCGCCCGAAGGTCGTCGCGAATGGCACTCGCGCACCTGCTCATCCAATCGGGCACCGGGCCGCTCGGGAAGCGCAGCGGCTCGGGCAGGGCGGCGGTGACGACGCCGCCGTCCGTGCCCACCGACCAGGTGCGAAACCCCTCCACCGCGGCCGGGACGCCTCAGCCCGCCCGCGCGAGGAAGGCGCAATAGCCGCTCGCGCGGATGATGTGCTCGTACATGAGCGTCCGGCCGAGCTCGTCGACGGCGACGGGCCCGCGCACGGTCTCAACGCTGCTCAACGGCCATTCCTCTCAGCTCGTCCTGCTTCGGGCGGCGTCGGAGTAGGGCGTGCTGCCGCCGTTCGAGGTCTGCCCGCCGTCCACGACGATCTCGACCCGACCCATTCGCACACGAGTCTATTTCGTCCCTGGTTGCGGCGGGCGCGCCGGCGGGTTGTCGCTTGGCCGTGGCGGGCCGGTCGCATGGCCGCCGGCCGATTGGCCACACCGCGCCGCTGGTAAACTCACCCATGCGTGAAGTTCGCGACCCCTCAGGAGCCCGTTACGTGAGCGATCCGACCCCCGCAGCGGCCACGCAGGGGCCGGGAGCCAAGGCGGCCGCGGCCGAATTCCGCAGCGCCGTCGCTGCCATCGAGGAGCAGGTCAGCGCCGCGATCGTGGGGCAGCGCGAGGCCGTGCGGGGCGTGATGATCAGCCTCATCCTGGGCGGGCATGCGCTGCTCGAGGGCGTGCCGGGGATCGGCAAGACGAGCATGGTGCGGGCCTTTGCGTCTGCGCTCGGGATCACCCACAGCCGCATCCAGTTCACCCCCGATCTCATGCCAGCGGACATCACGGGCACCGTGGTGCTCGTCGACCGGCCCGACAGCGCGCCGCAGCTCGTGTTCCAGGCCGGCCCGCTGTTCGGCTCCCTCATCCTGGCCGACGAGATCAACCGCGCGAGCCCACGCACGCAGAGCGCGCTGCTCGAGGCGATGCAGGAGGGGACGGTCACGATCGGCAGCGACACGCACCACCTCCCGCGGCCGTTCTCGGTGCTCGCCACGCAGAACCCGGTCGAGATGCAGGGCACCTACCCGTTGCCCGAGGCGCAGCTCGACCGCTTCCTGCTCAAGCTGTTCTTCGACTATCCGAGCGTCGACGAGCTGACGGCGATCGTGCGGCGCACGACCGAGGGGCTCGCCGAGCCGGCGCCGGTCGCCGACGGCGCGGCGCTCCTCCGCATGGGTGAGCTGGCCCGCTCGCTGCCGGCCGCCTCGGCCGTGCTCGACTACGCGAGCCGCAGCGTGATCGCGCTGCAGCCGCTGCCCGGCGCCGACAAGCTCGTGCGCGACTACGTGCGCCTCGGCCCGAGCCCCCGCGGCGCGCAGGCGCTCAGCTTGGCCGGTAGCGTCGCCGCCCTGATCGCAGGCCGCAACCACCTCTCGTATGACGACGTCCGCGCCGTCGCGCTGCCCGCGCTTCGCCATCGGCTGATCCTCACGTTCGACGCCGAGCGCAACGGCGTGACCGCCGACGACATCGTCAACGCGGTCATCCGAAGCGTGCCCGAAGACGCGCCGTGAGCGACGACGAACGGCCGCTGCTCGACGGCGAGTTGCTGCGGCAGCTCGACCGCCTGCGGCTCTCGACGCTGACGGCGATCGTGGCCGGCCTCGTCGGAGAGCGCCAAGGGCGCGCGCGCGTCGCCCGCCTCGAGTTCGCGGACTACCGCCCCTACGTGCCGGGCGACGAGCTGCGCCGCATCGACTGGAACGTCTACCGGCGCCTGCACCAGCTCGTCGTGAAGGTGGGCGCCGAGGACGGGCGCCTCTCGCTCGTGCTGCTGGTCGATACGAGCCGCTCGATGCGCGTCGGACAGCCCAGCAAGGCCCGCGCCGCGCAGCGGATGGCCGCCGCGCTGGCCGCGATCGCGCTGCTGCGCGGCGACCAGGCCGAGGTGCACGCGCTCGGCGACGGGCACTCGCGCCCGCTCGTCCGGCTGGACGGCCCGCGCCAGCTCACGCAGCTCGTGTACGAGCTGGAGCGACTGCCGGAATCGCTCGGCACCGGGCTCGAGGCTGCGCTGTCCGACTACGCGCGAGGGGGCAGGCCGAGCGACGTCGCGCTGCTGATCAGCGACGCCCACGTGCCGCCCGAGGAGCTCGAGCCAGCCTTGCGGACGCTCGCCTCCTGCGCGCGCACGGCCGGGCTCATCCACCTGGTCTCCGAGGACGAGCTGGAGACGGAGCTGCGCGGGCCCGTCGAGCTGCGGGACGCCGAGAGCGGCCGGGCGATCGAGACCACGCTCGACGATCGGACCGCCGCCGAGTATGCGGACCGCTTCGCCGGGTTCGAGGACGCCGTGCGCGACCAGTGCCGCGAGCTGGGCCTGCGCTACCTGCGCGCGCGCAGCGACGAGGAAGCGCTCGACCTGCTGCTCGCGCACGCAAGCGACGTGGCCGTCACCTTCGCCTGAACTGCGAGCCCGGCAACATGCGCGCGGTCACGGAAATCAGGAAGAGCGCGAGCGCGAGGGCGAGCAGCGGCACCTGCCACGAACGCCGGTCGCCGGTGAGCGCTCCGGTGTCGCCCGGCGAGAACAGGGAGCCGCCCGTCTGCGTGGCGAGCTGGCCGAGCGTCGAGCGCCCGACGGACGTCGGCAGGTATTCGGCCGGATACGGAACGTCGACGCGAAGGACCCGCGTGCCGCCGAGCGCGCGCGGCAGCGCGAGCCTCAGCTCGTAGCTGCCGGCGGGGAGCGCGGGAACGTCGGCCGTGTACACGCTCGGCGTGCTCTCGTCGAGCGCGATCCTCTGACCCGCCGCCCCGGGACGGCCGAGCACGGCGCTCAGCCGCGTCAGCGGCGTGGGGCCGGCGGCTGCGAGGTCAACCCGGATGCCGGTCGAGGTCCCCACGGCTGCGGTGACCGAGGCGGGCTCTGCCGGCACGCCGCGCGCGAGCCAGCGCACGGCGTCGTTCCAGAGCGCCGTCCGGGGCGTCCAGTCCTTCGCCCAGGGCGCGCCGAGACCGGGAGTCCAGGACACGACGCGCCCCGTGCCGTACCCCCACTGGGCAAGCGCGGGCTCGGTCTTGTCGCTGCTGCTGCGTGCGATCAGGTCGACCTGGGCGCCGGGGCGCAGGCGCGTGACGACGTTGCCGGTGAGGGACGGCAGCTTCACGCCGACCAGCGAGCGCACGACCGGGCTGCTGCCCTGGGGGAGCACGTCCTGCAGGCCGTTGAGCTGCACGGGCTCTGCGCTCAGCCGCGTCTCCTTGACGAAGATCTTGGGCAGGTCGCGGGCGCGCTTCGTCGCGTACGTGTTGCCGCCGGTCGCCTGTGAGATCTGCCGCAGGAGGTTCGTGTCGACATCGGTGCCGAGCGCGACGGTCGCCACCGCGATGTGATCGCGCTTGAGCTCCGACAGCAGCCCCCGGTAGTCGTGCGGCTGGCTGATCCCGTCCGTCAGGAGGATGATGTGGCGATTCGGCGACCTGCTCGCCAGCACCTGGTTGAAGCCCGCCCTGAGGCCCAGGTAGATGTCGGTGCCGCCGTCCGCCGTCAACCTGTTGATGCTCGCGAGCACGTGATCGGTCGAGGCCCCCGGCGTCACCCGCTGCATCGGCAGCACCTGGTGCGGGGCGATGTCGAAGGCGACGATGCCGAGCTCGTCGGCATGCTCAGAGACGAACGCCGCCGTCTGGCGCGCCGCGCTCAGGGCCATCGCCATCTTGGGAATGCCCTCGCCTCCGGCCGTGTCGGCCATGCTGCCGGAGCGGTCGAGCACCAACTCGATGGCGAGGTGCCTGCGCTGCAGGTCGCCGGGGCTGAGGCTCGCGACCGGAAGCACCTGGTCGAGGGCACTGCGGGCGTACCCGCCCAGCGAGTAGGCGTGGCGACCGCCGAGCGTGAGCAGGCCCAGGCCCCCGTCGCGCACGGCAGTGCTGAGCGCGCTGAGCTGCCCCTTTGCAAGCAGGTCGGCCGGCACGTCGTCGAGCACGACCGCGTCGATGGCGGCATAGCCCGCCGCAGTCCCCGGGAGCGACGAGGGCGGCGCCACGGTCGTCTTGACCCCCCGCGCGCGCAGGATCGCGGCGATCTCAGGGCTGGGCGACACCGACGCCACGATGGCATTTGGTGGCGCGCCGACGTTCACGCTCGCGGTGAGCACGTCGTTCTGTGGTCGCTGGTCGCCGTCGAGCCGCACGCCGACGCGGAAAGCGTGCCACCCGACGGCGGCTGCGGTATAGGACAGCGTGAACGGGTTGTCACCCCTGCGCAGGCGGACGGCCTCTGTGGTCGGGCTGCCGTCGTCACGTGTCACCGAGAGCGTGGCCGCCGCGATCTCCGTCGAGCGCACGGTCACGAGCAGCGAAATCGTGTCGCCCTCGTGCACGGCGGCGGGCGCGTCGAGGCGGCTCAAGGCGGCGTCGCCGAGAGCGGTGTCCGCGAGCGGCACGGCGTCGACCGTGACGTTGCGCGCACGCGCGGCGGCGACGGCCCGCAGGGCATCGCCGGTCGTCTGCTCCCCGTCGCTGAGGACGACGACACGGCCGCCCCGCGGCGCGGCGGCGATCGCGGACTCCACGCCTCCCTGCAGGTTCGTCGCAGCGCTCGCGCCCGAACTCACGCGCGCGGGCGGCAGCGCCTCGGCGCGCGCTCCGAACCCGACGACCCGGCAGGGCTGCACGCACCCGCCGGAATTCGCGCCGGCGATCCAGCGCGACTCGACGCCCTGCATCGCGGCGTCCACGCTGGCCGAGCGGTCGACGGCGAGCACGGCCCGCGGTGCGTGCGACCCGGTGTGCACGTCGGCCGCCGCCCCGACGGCGGCCAGCGCCGCAACCACGGCGGTGGCGCCTGCGAGGCTCACGTGCCGTGCGAGAGCCCGCGCGTTCACGTTCGCCGCCGCAGCCGGCGCCAGACGGCCCACTCGCCGGCGATCGCCATGAGGGCCAGGATGATCAGGTACGGGCTCAGCGAGCTCTGCTCGCGGGGCGTGGCGAGGCGCGCCCACGGCCTGAGGTCGATCGGGCCGCTCGCCGGGTTCTCGGCCGTGCCCGGGACGGGCAGCGTCGCTGTCAGCGAGCTCCGGTGCGCCACGTCCGGGCCTGTGGCCACGACCGTGTAGGCGCCGGGCGCCAGGCCCGTGATGCCCACCGGCCGTCCGCGCAGCAGGCTGCTGCTCGACTCCCCGCCATCCCGCGTCACGCTGGCATTCGTCGCGCCCGGAACGGCGTCGATCGCAAGCGAGCCGTTCTCGCCGGCCGAGGTCCAGCCGGCCGCCCAGCGTTCCAGGTTGCGAGCCAGGATCGGGAACGCCGGGAGTTGCGTGAGGTTGGACCTGGCCGGATCGAAGGCGAGCACGGCGAGGCGCTGGCGCCCGTTGTCGCCGGCTGCCAGCAGCGTCCCTCCCGGGCTCGACAGGATCGGGTCGAGCCAGGTCGGCAGGCGCAGCTGCCTGGCGGCGTTGCGATCGACGCTCAGCGAGCGCAGGTCGACGCCCGCGATCAGGTCATTGCCCGCCGCGGTACTGCTCACGCTCGCCCCGGGCAGCGGCGCTCCGACCAGTCCGCCCGGGATGCGCGTCGGCGCGATCAGCGCAACGGCCGGTGCAGGTGGCAGGCCGTCGCTCGGAACCCAGCCGTCGAGCACGACCAGATCGCTCGCGAGGGCGTCCTGCCTGCGATACGTCTTGGACGTGCGCAGCTCGAGGCTCACGCCGGGCGCCGCCGCCAGCGCCTGCGCGAGGGGCTTGGCCGTGTCGGGATCGCCGACGAGCGTGACCCTGAGCGAGGCGGGCGTGCCGGCCGCGCTGGGGACCGTGAACCACGCGGTGTCGTCGAGCGGGAGGGCGTCGCGCTTGGTCAGCTGGAGCCGCACGGATGAGCCCGGCCGGGCGGTCAGCGTCACGGTCGACGTGCCGTGCGCCGGCACGGTCACCGGAAGCGTAAGCGTGCGCTTGCCGTCCAGGTAGGCCGCGTAGCCGTCGACATGACTGACGGCGTCGCCGTTGCGCACCGTCGCCACGACCTCGCAGAGACCCGCCGGTCCGACTCCACAGCGCGCACCCCGCGCGAACAATCCCTGATCGGCGGATGGCGATCCGACCACGCGGACCGTCACCTGGCCTTGAGCCGCGGCGAGCTCCGGAATCGCATCCTCGGGTGCGCGCAGCACGACCATGCGGCCCTCACGGTCACCCAGGAGGCCGGCAGCGAGCGCGATCCCGGCCGACAGGTCGCCCTCCCCCGCCCCCGCTTGCAGCCCGTCGAGAGCGGCTGGGAGACCGGTCACGGGCCCGCGATACGCGACGGCCGGCGTGCCCGCCGCGGTGACCAGCGCCACGTTCGCCTTCGGGTCGCTCCCTGCGAGCTGCCCGACACCGGTGCGCGCGTCCGCAAGGCGCGTTCCGACGTGCATCCAGAGGGAGCCGTCGACGACGAAGACGGTCGTGGGAGGGGGCGCCGCATGCGGGCGCGCCGGCCCTGCCAGGGCGATCAGGAGCGCGCACAGCGCCAGCGCCTGGAGGGCGAGCAGCAGGGGGTGCCTGGGGCGGCGCAGCCGCCAGTCGCTCGACTCGACGGGCGCCGCGAGTCGCTCCCAGATCGCGAGGCTCGCGACCTCGCGCACGGCGAGCGCCGGCCGCCGTAGGTGCAGCAGGACGAGCGGCAGCAGGAGCACCAGCGCCGCAAGCCACCACGGCCGGGCGAAGCTCACGTCACCAGCCGCTGGCGTTCACGCGCGCGAACGAGCCGAAGTAGCCCAGCACGACACCGCGGTCGATGGACGCGACCGGCCCGCCGCCGGGCGGCACGTAGGGCACGCCCGTGCCGCCACCGCTGGACGCCGCGCCGCCGACCACCTGCCCGCTGTGGCCGGTGCCGCCACCATGCCCCTGGGACGAGGACGCGCTCTCGTTCGTCGCTCCCTTGGCGCCCGGCACGGACTCGTAGCCCGGCGCGATCGGCAATGCGCCGCGCGAGCTGCCGAGCTGCGGCACGACGCCTTTGCCGTTGCTCTTGCCACCGCCCGTGTTGCCTGCAGTCGCACCGCCCGGCCTGGACTTGCCCGAGGGGGCGCCGGGCGAGCTACCGGGCGCGGACGACCCGCTGCCGCCCTGGGACTGGCCGCCGTTACGGCTGGCCGTGCCCGAGGATGAGCCACCCGACGCCGAGGCCGACGGCTGGCCGCGCGGGAGGGGGGCGACGCTTGTCGCACCCGCTCCGCCCTTGGAGGCGGAGCCGCCCTTCGTGGAATTCGGATTGGTCGCGCCGGCTCCGCCCTTGGACAGCGAGCCCGAGCCCGCGCCTGCAGACGGCGATGAGGCGCCGACGTCCTGGGTGCCTTGGACAGAACCCGACTGCCCCTGGGTCCGCGACCCCGGGCCGGCCGATTCGGGAGTGCTGTTGTTCGCGATTCCGCCGCCGTAGGGGCTGTGCCCCGAGGCGGCCGCTCCCGTGCGGGTCGTGCCGCCGGCCTGGACCGCCGCCAGGGGAGGCGAGTCGACTGGCGTTTGCTTGAACCCCTGCAGCGAGGGTCCCGGGTCGACGGTCGGGGGCAGGCCATTCTCGGCTCGCAATGCTCGACGCGACGGCGGTGCTGCATGCGCCTTCGCGGAGAGCGCGGCGCGCGCCCCGCTCTCGCCTCGCGGGCTCGGCACGGCCAGGAGCACGACCAGTCCCGCCGCCAGCGCCGCGAGCAGCGCCGTCTCGCCGCGCCGCGGCCGCAGGCGGGCGCGCGCGCCCGCGAGGCTCGAGGCGACCGCTGCGAGGCCATCCTTGAGGGCCAGCGCGCCCAGGCTGCGCGGCTCGGCGGCCCGACGCGACGAGGTCTCGAGCTCGAGCGCCGTGGTCACCTCTGCACCGAGCCCGAGGTCCCGATCCAGCAGCCGTGCCGCCGTCGCCGGGCTCGTGCGATGCGCGAGACCGATCGCGCCCGCGATCGCCGCCAGCAGCGCTGCGGGCACGAGCCAGAGGCCGGCACCGCTGTTACCGGTCGCCAGCGCCGCGATCTGCAGCACGCAGGCCGCACTGATTCCGACCAGCGCGCTGCGGCGGGTCGCCCCCACCAGTCGGCGGCGCTCGAGGCGCCGCTGCCACCGCCGGACACCGCGCGCGACCGTCTGCACGAGCACCGCTGGGCCCGTCTCGGCCCTGTCGACGCGCGCGACGTCGCGCGCGTCGGCCTCGATCCAGCGCAACACAGCCGCAGAGCCGGGCAGTCGCCGTCGCTCACCCCTCTTCATACCTTTCATCGTATCGCGCCGACGCCGTTTGCCGCAAAGCGGAAGTTAACGTTCAGGATAATTTTGCGGTGGTACGATGCACCATCGTCAACTTAACGTGGAGGTGAAATTATGTCGAACGTGAACCCGCAGGTGACGGCGATGCCAAGTCGGCGCAAGATGCTCGTTGCCGGCGTGGCTGTCCTGGCTGCTGTCAGCGCGGTCGCGGTCGCCGGCGTGAGCGTTGCGTCGGGTAGGAGTGCGAAGAACGGTGCGGCCCAGGCGGGAGAGTGGCCGCTGCCAGGTGCAGATCTGGCGAATACCCGGAATGTCCCGGGCCCGATCAAGAGCTCGAACGTCACGAAGCTGAAGAAGGCGTGGTCGGTGCCCATTCGCGCGACCGGCAGCTTCGGCACCTACGCCACGACCCCGATCGTGGTCGGGGGCGTCGTCTACACCCAGGACATCAACTCCAACGTGTATGCGATCAACCTCAAGACGGGCAAGGTCAACTGGTTCAAGAAGTACAACTTGCCCTCCGAGGGGCCGAACGGCGTCAACGTCGTGAACGGCGTCGTCTACGGGGCGACCGGCGACTCGGCCTTCGCCCTCCAGGCGAGCACGGGCGAGCAGTTGTGGATCAAGAAGCTGACGCGCAACAAGAACGAGGGCATCGACATGGCCCCCGGCGTCAACAATGGAGCGGTCTACATCTCGACCGTGCCCGGAAACGCCAAGGGGTTCTACGCGGGCAACGGCCAGGCGATCCTGTGGGCGCTGAACGCCAAGACGGGCGCCACGATGTGGAAGTGGGAAGAGGTCCCGAAGGACCTCTGGTCGAAGGCGCACACGAACATCAACTCGGGTGGCGGCCAGTGGGATCCGCCGTCGTTCGATGCCGCCGGCGACCTCTACCTGGGCGTCTCGAACCCGGCCCCCTGGCCTGGCGCCAAGGGCTTCCCCTTCGGCTCGAGCCGTCCTGGCCCGAACCTCTACACCGACTCGATCGTCAAGCTCGATCACAAGACCGGCAAGCTGCAGTGGTTCTACCAGCTGACGTCGCATGACATCTACGACTGGGATCTGGAGAACTCGCCGATCCTGACGCAGGCAAATGGGAAGAACGTGGTCATCGACGCCGGCAAGGGCGGCATCGTTGTCGCGGTCGACCAGGCCACCGGCAAGCTGCTCTGGAAGACGCCCGTGGGCACGCACAACGGGCACGACAATGACCACCTGCTGACGCTCGCCCAGCAGAAGAAGAAGCTCAAGTTCCCATACAAGGTATTCCCCGGCGCGCTCGGCGGCGTCGAATCCCAGCTCGCGTCCGACGGCACCAACGTGTACGCCGCGGTCAACAACCTGGCCTCGACGTTCACCAACGAGACCGAGGCGGGGCTGAAGTTCGAAACGCCCTTTAACAAGGGCACCGGTGACTTCGTCGCGCTTAACCAGGCCACCGGCAAGATCGTCTGGGATCACAAGTTCTCCCAGTCGCCCTACGGCGCGGCCAGCCTGACCAACGACGTCGCCTTCACGACGACGTACGACGGCACGGTCTGGGCGCTCTCGACCAAGACCGGCAAGGTCCTGTGGAGCGCTAAGCTTCCCGCAGGCACGAACACGCCGGTGACAATCGCGGGTGACACCGTGATCACCGCCGGCTCGTTCCCACAGTCCAAGACGCAGAAGTCGACGATCGTCGCCTACAGGCTCGGCTCGTAATGACCTTCCCGTCGCTCAGCATTCGCAGGTTCACGACGTTCGGCGCACTGGGTGTCGTGGCGGTCGCCGTGAGCGCGTGCGGCGGGTCGAGCGGGAGCTCGTCCTCGAGCGAGTCCACGCCGGCGACCAGTGAGCCGGCGACGTCGACACCCGCCACCACCGCCGCCGCGACGACGGGCGGGGGTGGCGTGGTGACGGCCGCAGCCGGCAAGGTCGTGTTCAAGGCCAACTGCGGCAGTTGCCACACGCTCGCTGACGCGGGCACGAGCGGCAACATCGGCCCGAACCTGGACGACCTGAAGCCGGACATGGCGACCGTCGTGCACCAGGTGACCAACGGCGGCGCCGGCATGCCGGCCTTCGCGGGTCAGCTCTCGCCCGCCAAGATCCAGGCGGTCGCGAAGTACGTGTCTTCCGTGGCCGGCAAGGGCGGCAGCAGCAGCGCACCTCCCGTCGGAGGCGCGCCGTAAGCACCTGCAGCGGCGGCGGGTGGCTCCCCGAACGAGAGGAGCCACCCGCCGCTGTTGCACGCTCGCGAACGCGCACACGATCCGGGTCAGACCCACGCCGCCACGACGACGGGCGGGGGTGGCGTGGTGACGGCCGCAGCCGGCAAGGTCGTGTTCAAGGCCAACTGCGGCAGTTGCCACACGCTCGCTGACGCGGGCACGAGCGGCAACATCGGCCCGAGCCTGGACGACCTGAAGCCGGACATGGCGACGGTCGTGCACCAGGTGACCAACGGCGGCGGCGGCATGCCGGCCTTCGCGGGTCAGCTCTCGCCCGCCAAGATCCAGGCGGTCGCGAAGTACGTGTCTTCCGTGGCCGGCAAGGGCGGCAGCAGCAGCGCACCTCCCGTCGGAGGCGCGCCGTAAGCACCTGCAGCGCTCGCGACGCGCACACGATCCGGGTCAGACCCATTATGGGCACAAGCCTGTGAGGCGCGCCATTTGGGGACTGACCCCAAATTGCGCGCGAGCTTTGTGACACGAATAACTTGGGGTCTGACCCCAAATTATGCGGCGCCGAAGGAGACCAGCGAATCGCCGGGCAGGAACGGGCCGGCGCCGGTGCCGACCAGGACCGCGCCGTCGGTCACGCTCGGTGCTCCCGAGCTCGGCTGGCCCAGCGGAAGCTCGGCCAGCAGCGCCCCGGTGACCGGGGCCAGCAGGCGCAGGGCGCCGTCCGAGCCGGGCACCGCCAGGGTGTCCCGTGCGACCGCCGGCGCGGCGAACGAGAAGGCCGGCAGCGTGGTCTGCCAGAGCACCGTGCCCTTCCGGGGGTCGAGCGCCGCCGCGACGCACGTGCCGGCAGCCGAGTCGTTGGAGAGGCCGTAGACGCGGACCCCGTCGCTCGCGATCGGCCCGCCCTCGGGACCCGTCGTGGGGTCGGCGGCTGCTCCCGGCGCCGGGGAGCCCGGCGTGGTCTGGACGTGCCAGAGGCGGCGCCGCGTGAGGCGGTTCCAGGCGCGGAAGCCGTCCTTGCCGGCCACCAGTGCCAGCGGCCCGACCAGCACCGGTGCGCTGTTGAGGTCGAGCCCGAGCGTGTCCCCGGCGTGCACCTGGTCGGCCCAGACGATCTTCCCGTCGCGCAGGCGCAGTTCGGCGAGCGAGTCCGTGCCCGGATTGTCGCCCGGCTGCGGCACATAGGGGGCACCGGTGGCGACCCAGGCCTTGCCCAGGCGAAGGTCGATGCTCGGCTGCCCGAGGATGCCGCCGCCGTTGCCACCCTCGGGAACCGTCGGCGTGCTCCAGAGCAGCTTCCCGTCCGTGAGGGAGTAGGCCGTCACGCGGCCACGTGTCTCGGTCGCCTCGCTGCCGGCGCCCGACCCCAGCAGCACCATGTGGCCGGCGATCACGGGTGGAGCCCAGAAGTAGTCGTCGCCGGTGGCGCCGCGCAGCGGCGCGGCCTCCCAGATCGTCGCTCCCGTGCGCGCGTCCAGGCAGCGGGCGCGATCGGAGGCGACGACCGCGCGACTGCCCCGGACGGCGATGCCGCCGAAGAAGCCGAGCTGCTCGCCGGCACCGTAGGTCGCCGTCCCGAACGAGCGCAGCCAGCGTTGCGCGCCGCCCGCGCGGTCGAACGCGCCGACGTCGCCTCCGAACGAGGCCGCCCAGACGTCGTCACCCGAGATCACGGGCGCACCCGTGATGCCGAGCGCGAGATGCGCGCGCCAGCGCTCCGCCACGCCGCCGACGGTGACGTGCGAGGCACGGCTCGCCGCCAGATCGTGCGCCGGCAGCGACCACGCGTGGACCGACTGCCGCGACCGGCCGGCGCGCGCGACCGGCGCGCGCCCAAGACCCACTGCGGCGGCGCTTCCGGCGGCGGCGGCGAGTACCGCCCGCCGCGTGAGAAGTGTCGTGTCGAGCTCGGACATGGCTTCCGCCTTCCTCTGAGATGAAATTTACGTTCACGTCAATTAGAGGATTCTTGCGCGGATGCCGCTCGACTACAAGGGCGTGCTCACCACAGCGGTGACCCCGGCCGCGGCGAGCAGGGTCTCGACCACTCGCCGCTCGCACACGCGGCTTGCGTCGAGAGCGAGCGTGAACAGGCCCCAGTTCTCGACGTCCGCACCGTAGAGCGTCTTGACCCAGGTGCGCTTGACGTGATCGTCGTGCCTGACGGCCTTCTCGGCACAGCGCCGATCGACGATGCGGTCACGCTGGTAGGCGCGGATGCGCCATTCGAGCGGCGCCCACAGGCGCACGTGGATCGCCGACGGATGCTGCGCAAGCGCCGCGAAGCCGGCCGCGGCCAGGATCACGCACGGCGCGCGCGCGGCCTCGGAGAAGATCCTGCGCCCCAAATCGGGCAGCGTGCGGCGGAGCTGGAGCTCGCGGAACGCCTCCGCGTAGCCCGCAGTGATGGCGACGCTCAAGGCGCTCATGTTGATCACGCCCCCGACGCGCTCCTCCAGCCCGTCCGTGTCGCCGATGGCGGGATCGAGCTCACAGGCGAAACGCGCGAGCGTGCCGCGGTCGAGCATCGAAGCTCCGGCGGCCGCAGCGAGCGCCGCGGCCACCCGCTCGCCACCGCTGCCTTCCTGTGCCGCGATCGTCCAGACCGGCATCTTCGCCAGCTCCCTTCAACTTTACGTCGACGTTAACTATACTCCCAGTGGGGTTGACTCGCAGCCGCCAACTGATTACAAGTGCAGGGAGGTGAGCGAAATTCCCGAAACGCAGGACCGCACCCTTCGGATCGGTGCCGTGGCGAACCGCCTCGGCGTCACCACGCGCACGATCCGCTACTACGAGGAGCTCGGGCTGCTCGGTGGTGACAGCGACCGCTGCAAAGGCGCGCACCGCCTGTACGGCGAGGCCGACATCGCCCACCTGCAGGAGGTGCTCCGGCTGCGCGACCTGCTCGGGCTGTCGCTCGATGCGATCGTCGACCTGGCGGCGGCGGAGGAAGCGCGCGCCGCGCTGCGCGACGCCTGGGAGAGCGACCCGAGCGATAGTGAGCGCCTGCGCATCCTCGACGAGGCGCAACCGCTGGTCGAGCGCCAACTCGAGATGGTGCGTGCGAGACAGAAGACGCTCGCCCAGTTCGCACGCGAGCTGACGGCGCGCCTGCAGCTCGTGGAGGAGCGGCGCGCAGAGCTCAGCGAGAAATCTCCCGCCTGACGGTCGTCACGGCACCACCGCTTGGGTGACGATCGCGCTGGCCTGCGCGGGCGAGAACGCCGGCCGCAAGGGCAGCGCTTCGGCGGTCCCGAGGTGGACGACCACGGTTCTGCTGCCCGGGTCGACCTGGATGAGCTGATTGCCGAGCCCGAGCGCCCAGTACATCCCGTTCGGCGCGCCGGGCACCGGCCATGAGCAGCGCGGCGCCGGCCGCCACCGCCGCGCACACGGGCGCTCTGCGGATCGTCACTCCGGCATGGTGGCACGGGCGGGCAGCCAGCCTAGGAGCGCGCTCGTTACGTCCCCGGCGTTCGCGCGCAGGCTGTGGTCGCCCTGCACCACGACGACCTCACGCAGCGGGCCCGCCGGCGGCATGCCGAAGGGATCGCGGTCTCCCTGCACGACCAGCACGGGTACCGCCACGGCGTCGAGCTCGGCCAGCCGGCTGGCCGCCGGCACTGCACCCTCGCGTCGCGGCGGCCGAAGCGGGAAGGCCAGGCAGACGACGCCGACGGCACCGGTCGCCTCCGCCGTGCGACAGGCCACGCGGGCGCCCGAGGAGCGACCGCCGGTGACGAGCGGCAGGCCGCGCAGCTCAGTGCGACGCAGTCGTTCGGCGACGGCGAGCCAGGCGACGTCGAGCTGGTGCGCCGGTGCGGGCGCGCGCCGCCCGGCCACGCGGTAGGGCTGCTCCACGAGGGCGACGCTGACGTTCAGCGAGAGCGCCGCGCCCGCCGCAGCCACGAGATCGCGCGCGGTAACACCCCCGCCGGCTCCGTGACCGAGCATGAGCGCCGCCCGTGGGCTCTCGGCGGGTCGCAGGTGGGCGCGCGCGGGGCCGTGCGGGGTCTCGATCTCGATCGTCGTCACGTGGCTGATGGTGCCACCTGAACGTGCTCAGAAGCTAATCGGGTAACTGCGGCATCGCGATGCCCTGGCCGCGGCCGAGCAGGACGGCGCGCGTGACGGCGCCGGAGCCGAAGCGGGCTCGGACTTCGTCGAGCGCGCCGTCGAGTGCCCCCTCCACGTCACGATCGAAGGGCAGCACGAGCTGGACAGCGCGCTCGTCTTCCAGGTTCGTGACCGCGATGCCCACGAGCGTCAGGCCCTGGCTCTCGATCAGCGGCGCGGCGGCGGCCAGCAGGCCGCGGGCTGCCACCAGGATCGTGCCGGTGCCCGCGGTCGCTCGCGGCAGCGTGTGCGATCGCGTGGCCCGCGTGAAATCGGCGAAGCGCAGCCGCAGCACGACGGTGCGGCCGACCCGCCGCGCCGCGCGCATGCGCCGCGTGACGCGGTCGACCAGCGCGACCAGGGCCGCGTCGATCGCCTCGGGCGATTTCGGCGATCGCCCGAGAGACCGCTGCGAGCCGATCGAGCGCCGGCGGCGGCCGGTGTCGACGCGCCGCGGATCCCGGTTGTGGGCAAGCGCATGCAGGTGACGGCCCGAGCCGCGGCCGAGCCACAGGACGAGTGCCTCCTCGGAGAGCGCGGCGACCTGACCGACGGTGGCGATGCCGCGCGCCTGCAGCTTGCGCGCCGTCACGGGGCCGACGCCCCAGAGGCGCTCGACCGGGAGCGGATGGAGGAACTCCAGCTCGCCGTCGGGCGGCACGACGAGCAGGCCGTCGGGCTTGGCGACGCCGCTCGCCACCTTGGCGAGGAACTTCGTCCGCGCCACTCCCACCGTGATGGGCAGTCCGACTCGCTCGCGCACGTCGCGTCGCAGGCGCACGGCGATCTCGGCCGGCGTGCCCGCAATCCGTTGCATCCCGCGCACGTCGAGGAACGCCTCGTCGATCGACATCCCTTCCACCAGCGGCGTCGTGTCGTCGAAGACCCGGTACATCGCCCGGCTCGCCTCGGTGTAGGCCGCGAAGCGGGGCGCGACGACGATCGCCCCCGGGCAGAGCCGCCGCGCCTGCGCTCCGCTCATCGCGGTGCGGATGCCGTAGGCCTTGGCCTCGTAGCTGGCGGCGAGCACGACCCAGGAGCCGACGATCACGGGGCGGCCGAGCAGGCTCGGATCGTCCCGTTGCTCGACGGAGGCGAAGAACGAGTCGACATCCGCGTGCAGGATCGTGGCCTCGTGCGACACGAACGTATGTTCGCATCACAGCGGCTCTGGTGGCAAGCCGGCCGTGCCAGAATCGCGCCCCAAGGGACTGCCCGCTCGGGGTGCGGCTCGCGGCGGAGCGGCGCGAAGCAGTCGCTATCGCTTGGGCGGCAGCGAGCGGGCGTAGGAGATGTCGCGCTCGACCCAGGTCGCGAGATCGCCATCCGTTGCGACGTGCTTGCTGTCCACTCGTAACCAGCCGGTCATGGCTCGGCCCCGCATCTTTATCGCGCTGGCCGCCGAGGTCGCCAGAAACTCATCGGACTGATCTGGGTCTACGCGGACCGGGAGGCCGCCCTGCCCGCTCGCCGCCACGGCCATGTTGCCCTGGAGCAGGAAGGCGAGGCCGCCGAACATCGGCCGCTCGGTCAGTTCGGGCTCGCTCACGATGAGCCGGCGAATACGATCTGTGAGCCTTTCGTCGTAGGCCACTCTGCATGATGGCATCCTCTACCCGTGCTCTTGAAAATCTCGCAGCGGTTCATCTGACCACAACTGAATTTCCACGTACTTCTCGAAGATCTGCTTGTGATAGTTGTGGTATTGGCTCGTCACTTCATCTCGAGGCGTGCCGTAAAGGCGCACGACCTCACTCAACTCTTCAAGGCGAAATACACGTTCATGGTACGGCTTCGACTCGTACGGCAGCCCGTATTCGGGGCCGATGGCCATAGCCGTGAAGCTGTCTGGGTATGTAAAGGTCGTTTGAGCCGAGGGCAGTTCAGAGAGTGCGATGCGCACCTCTTGCATCTGTGGACTGAGATTCTTGAACCAATTCGAAGTTCCAAGTACGAAATAGTGAGGTGCCGCCCGTTGCGGCTTGCCACCTGCCGCGACGAACAGAGCTCGAAGTTTGGTCTCCGTTTTCTTCCGCAAGTCTATGTATCGGCTTCCGAATATTCGCTTCGAGTCGCCTTGTAGTCGTTCCACATCCAGTTGCTCCATTACCTGGAATAGTTCCCCGTCAGACAGATCGGACAGGTTCAGGAACGGTTCCCTGTTTCTGACGTGGTAGTGAGTGGCGTACGTCGGGATTTCGTTCATGAGGTCCAGCGGCGCTCGAACCGCCCAGCCGCCGTCTGGATGTCCGGCTTTCCTGAACAGCCTTAGACCGCGACGGGCTGGAGACGCTCGCCTAGCGCCTTGATCACGCTGCGCTGAATCTCGGGCACTTCGTCGAGCAGAGTCCAGAACTGGCGCGATGTGACGACGAGCAGCGATGCGTCGCTCGTGGTCTCCACCGTGGCGTTCCGCGGGCCGCCCGAGAGCAGCGCCACCTCGCCGATGAAGTCACCGCGCCCGAGCGTGTCGATCTTGCGGCCCTTGCGCCTGACCTCACCGGAGCCCTCGACGAAGACCATGAACTCGCGGCCCTCGGCGCCTTCGATGATCAGTTTCGTCCCCGCCGGCAACTGCACGACATCGGCGAGGCTCGCGATCGCCGTCAGCTGCTTCTTACTGCAGTGTGAGAAGAGCGGGACCGTCTTCAACAACTCGATCTTGCCGTCCTTGCGCAACATGAGGCGATCGTAACGAAATCGCCTGCGCCTGTGGCGTCAGGAGCGTCAGGCGGTCGACGGGACTGCAGCGGCGCCCAGCACCGACTCCAGCAGCCCCGGGAAGCGCTCGTCGAGCTCGGGGCGGCGCAGGCGGATGTACTTGCACACGCCCTGCTCGCGCTCCGCGATGACGCCGGCGCGGTGCAGCGTCTTGAAGTGGTGGCTCGCAGTCGACTTGCTGACGGACAGCTCGATCTGACCGCACATGAGGCCGCCGCTCCCGGCGCCACAAGCCCGTCTTCTTCTTCCTGCCGGCTCCCATCGCGCTGATCGCTCTGATCGCGGGCCTGCGCCTCGTGCCCGACAGCGACAAGTCGAAGAGCATCGGGCACGGCTTCGATATTGCCGGCGCAGTGACGATCACGGGCGCCATGCTGTTGCTGGTCTTCACGCTGGTCGATGCGCCGAACGCCGGCTGGGCCTCGGCGCGCACGCTTGCCTCCTTCGCGGGGCGGCGCTGCTGCTGGCGGCCTTCGTGGTACGCGAGCAGAACACGCGCACGCCGCTCGTCCGCCTCGGCATCCTGCGCTCGAGCTCGCTGGTGCGCGCGAACGTGGGCGCGATGGCGCTGTTCGGCGGCTGGGTCGGCTTCCAGTTCATCGCGACGCTCTACATGCAGCAGCTGCGCGGTTGGTCGTCGCTCGAGACAGGGCTCGCGATCCTCCCCGCCGGCGTGCTCGTAGCGGTGATCTCGACCCGCATCGCGCCGCTCGTCACGCGCTTCGGCGTCTCGCGGCTGATCGTCGCGGGCATGATCCCGGTCGTCGCCGGCTACGCGCTCTTCCTGCCGATCGGGCTGACGTCGAGCTATGGGGCCGCGATGCTGCCGGCAGTCGTGCTGATCGCGCTCGGCCTCCGGCTCGCAGCCGACTCGCGTTGAGGCGTATTCCGTCACCCGGACGGGTGACGGAATACGCCGGAACCGCGCGAAAGCCCCCCATTGTCCGCCCCTGCCCCCCGGCGTAGGTTGGTTATCGCACCGCATTGGCGCTGAGACGGACGCCAAGCCGGTGGAGACGACGAGCGGGAGGGCGCAGAGGAGTGTCCAGGCTGACGATCCGGCACGGTCCGCGCGGGTCGCCGGTCTGGTCGGGCCCGCTCGGCGATCCTCCTCCCGTGGGCGCCTACGGGCCGCACCACGGGGTGCTGCCGCTCGCGCTCGAGCCGCTCACGCGCATCGGCCTCGACGCGCATGTGTGGACCGGCCTCGCGCCGGTGCTCGAGGCCATCCTCGACGAGCGCCGGGCGGCGACCTCCACGGGGCACCTCTCGACATCGCTCGTCCGCGGCGTGGCTCACGCGGCGCGGGCGGCCGGCGTGCGTTCGTACGCGCAGAGCATGCGTACGGCACTCGACTACGCACTCGGTCCTGGTGGCGCGGAGAGCGCCGGCGAGGTGGAGCTGTGGAGCATCAAGGAGGGCCGCAGCGCGAGCGTCTGGCGCGTGCGCATCGACGACTCCGTGCTCGCGCTCAACGTCGCACGCGACGACATCGCCGCCTCCGAGCTGCTTGCGATGGGCCGCGAGCTGAGCGATCTCCACGTACTCGACCCGCTCGGCGTCGTCGACGTGCTCGACGTCGCGCCCGACGTGCTCGCCTGCGCCTGGGTCGAGGGCCGCGAGCTGCACGTCGTCGATCGCGGCGACGGCCGCGGGCTCTTCATCGCGGTGGAGGACTCCGCCTCGGCCGGCGACGGCCGCCAGCTCATGCTCACCAGCCGGAAGGGCGTGCCGGCCTCCGACACGATCTGGGCCAGCTGGCTCGAGGCGCTCGTCCGGCAATCGACCGTCGACGAGCAGGGCACGTACTCCCGCCCGCGCGTCGAGGCCAACGAGGGCGACCTCATGCTCGTCAACGAGCAGCCTGTGCTGGTCGCGCTCAGCCCGGGACCGGTGCAGCGCAATCGGGCCGGCTGGGAGCACGATCTGCTCGACCTGCGCTCGGGAGAGCGCGAGCCGATCCTCAAATGGGGCGATCGGGCCGGAGCGCACGCTGCCCTCGAGCGGGCCCTGAAGACCGAGTCGCGTTGGAGCTCATTCTGAAAATGAGCAGTTAGGGGCGCCTCGCCGCGGCGGGCGCCGGCGCGGCGGCCAGCACGGAGCCGAGCAGTCCCGGGAAGCGCTCGTCGAGCTCGGCGCGGCGCAGCTGGACGAACTTGCACACGCCCTGCTCGCGCTCGGAGGTGATGCCGGCGCGGTGCAGCGTCTTCAGGTGATGGCTGGCCGTGGACTTCGCCACGGGTAGCTCGATCTGGCCGCACATCAGGCCGTCGTCGCCGCTACAGCCTGCGAGCTGCCGGACGATCGCGAGGCGCACGGGATCCGAGAGGGCCTGGAGGACGGTCAGGACGTCCAGCGCCGCCAGGTCGGGCGAATGGTCGTCGTGGGGGTGCAAGGCGGGGGGAGTCAATTGTTTGACCTCGATCGAACTAATATGTACGATGCCGATCGAACAATAGCTGAGCGGACACCGATTCGCCAGCGACGAACTCGCCGGAAGGAGCTTCTACGTGCCAGGAACCATCTCCCAGCCATCGCACGCCCTCGACGACGGCACCGGGCGACTGAGCAGGCGCGCATGGGGCGCGCTGCTCGTTCTCTGCGGCGCCCTCTTCCTCGACGCGCTCGACGTGTCCATGGTCGGCGTCGCACTCCCGTCGATCCGCAGCGACCTGCATCTCACGACCAGTTCGCTGCAGTGGGTCGTCAGCGCGTACGTGCTCGGCTACGGCGGCTTCCTGCTGCTGGGGGGCCGCGCCGCAGACCTCCTAGGCAGACGCCGTGTCTTCTTGATTTCTCTTGGCGTGTTCGTCGTTGCGTCACTGCTGGGAGGCTTCGCGCACGACGGGACGCTGCTGATCGCCACGCGCTTCATCAAAGGGATGAGCGCGGCCTTCACGGCACCTGCGGGGCTGTCGATCATCACGACGACGTTCAAGGAGGGGCCGGCGCGCAACAAGGCGCTCTCGGTCTACACCGCGACGGGCGCCACGGGCTTCTCGCTCGGCCTGGTGATCGGCGGCCTCCTGACCGAGGCCGGCTGGCGCTGGGTGTTCTTCCTGCCGGCGCCGGTCGCGCTGATCGCGCTGATCGCCGGCATCAAGCTCGTGCCCACCGGCGAGCGCGCGGCGCGCATCGGGCGCGGCTTCGACGCCACCGGGGCGGTGACGATCACGGCCGCCATGCTGCTGCTCGTCTACACGCTGGTCGACGCACCCAACGCGGGCTGGGGATCGACGCAGACGATCGCCTCGTTCCTCGGCGCTGCCGCCTTCCTGACGGCCTTCGTCATCCGCGAGCAGCGCACGCCGACGCCGCTGGTGCGGCTCGGGATCCTGCGCTCGGGCGCGCTCGTGCGAGCCAACCTGGCCGCCATGGCGCTGTTCGGCAGCTGGATCGGCTTCCAGTTCATCGCCACCCTCTACATGCAGCAGCTGCGCGGCTGGTCGTCACTCGACACCGGCCTCGCGATCTTCCCGGCGGGCCTCCTCGTGGCCGTGTTCTCGACGCGCATCGCACCGCTCGTCATGCGTTTCGGCGTCACGCGGCTGATCGCGGCCGGACTCGTCTCGATCGTGGCCGGCTACCTGCTGTTCCTGCCGATCGGGCTGGAGTCGGGCTACCTCGCCTCGCTGCTGCCGACGTTCCTGCTCGCGGGCCTGGGCTTCGCGCTCGCGTTCGGACCGCTCAACATCGCCGCGACCAGCGGCGTGGCGGCCGAGGAGCAGGGGCTCGCCGGAGGCCTGCTCAACACGTCCTTCCAGTTCGGCGGCGCGCTCGCCCTGGCCGTGACGACCGCCGTCATCAACGCGAACACGGGCGACAGCGGCTCACCGCAGGCCGTGCTCGACGGGTTCCATCCCGCGCTCTTCGTCCCGGTGATCGTCGGCGTGCTCGGGCTCGTCGCGATGGGAACCGGCCTGCGCTCGCGCGCACGGACGGTCGCCGCCACGGACGTTGAACTGGCCGAGGCGGCCTGAACCGCCTGACGGCGCCAGACCCCGGGGCGTGAACCCCGGGCGTGAACCGGGTGTCCGGATCAGCGGGTGACGCGGAAGCGGAGATGGGTGACGGCGGGCGACGCCACCACCCTCTCCGCTTCCAGCTCGACCGGCGCGGGCACCGTGCCGCCGAAGAGGCGGACGCCGCCGCCCAGCAGCACGGGCACGACATGGACCTGGAGCTCGTCCAGCAGCCCGGCCGCCAGGTACTGCTGTGCGACGCTCGCGCCGCCGGCCAGCGAGATGTCCTGATCGCCGGCCGTCGCGCGTGCCTGCTCGAGCGCCGAGCCGATGCCGCCGGTCACGAAGGTGAAGGTCGTGCCTCCCTGCTTGACGAGCGGCTCGCGCTCGTGATGGCTGAGCACGTAGACCGGCACGTGGAAGGGCGGGTCGTCTCCCCACCAGGCCTGGGCGTTCGGATCGCTCTCCCAGGGGCCCTCGCCGCCGCTGAACATCTTGCGGCCCATCACGACGGCGCCGATGCCGCGCGTGATCTCGGCCGCGATCTCGTCGTCGGGCGAGCTGCTCTCGCCGCCCTCCAGGCCGTGTTCCTCGCGCCAGCTCTTCAGACCGACGATCCACTCGTGCAGACGCATGCCTCCGACTCCGAGCGGATCCTCGAGCGTGGCCCCGGGCGCGGCGATGTAGCCATCCAGCGACATCGAGATATTGAGCTTCAGCTTCGGCATCGTCGATCTCCTCCGTTCGTGTCGCAACTCAGGCGGGACTGCGGATCGAGGTCCGATGCGCAACCCTTCGTGACGGCGGCGCCGGTTCTCGGTTCCGCACCACCAGGAGACAATGATGTCGAGCACCGCCTCTCCCACCGAAGCCGAGCAGATCGCGAAGGCCAACGCCTCGAGCAAGACGCCGGTCGTCTTCATCCATGGCCTCTGGCTGCTTCCGAGCAGCTGGGATCGCTGGGCGACCGTCTTCGAGGAGGCCGGCTACGCCGCGCTCACCCCCGGCTGGCCCGACGACCCCGAGACCGTGGAGGAGGCCAAGGCCCATCCCGAGGTCTTCGCCGGCAAGACCGTCGGCCAGGTGGCGGACCACTTCTCCGAGGTCATCCGCCGGCTCGACAGGAAGCCCGTCGTCATGGGGCACTCGTTCGGCGGCCTGCTCACGCAGATCGTCGCGGGCCGCGGCCTCTCCGCGGCCTCGGTCGCGATCGACCCTGCGCCGTTCCGTGGCGTCCTGCCACTGCCGATCTCGGCGCTGCGCGTGGCCAATGCCGTGCTGCACAACCCGCTCAACTGGAACCGCGCCGTGCCGCTCACCTACGACCAGTTCCGCTACGGCTTTGCCAACGCCGTGAGCGAGGACGAGGCCAAGCAACTGTACGAGCAGTTCTCCGTCGCGACCTCGGGTGCGCCGCTCTTCCAGGCGGCGACCGCCAACCTCAACCCCTGGACCGAGGCCAAGGTCGACACCAAGAACCCGGAGCGCGGACCGCTCCTGATCACGTCCGGCACGAAGGATCACACCGTCCCGCCGGCCATCGCCAGGGCGTCGTTCAAGAGGCAGCAGAAGAACGAGGGCGTTACCGAGTTCGTGTCGTTCGAAGGCCGCGGGCACGCGCTCGTGATCGACAGCGGCTGGCGCGAAGTCGCGAACACGGCGCTCGAGTTCGTGCAGCGTTTCGCGAAATAGCCACCCGCGACCGGCCTGGCGGCGCTGTTCGCCGATCCGGCCGCGATCGCCGGCTTCGAGGCGACCGGCATGCCGGACCCGGCTACGGCCGAGGTGCTCGAGAGGTTCCCCCGACCGCTCGAGGCCGTGTGAGGCAGAAGCTCGCGGCTCAGCTTTACATAACCAAAGCCTCCGGAGCGGCTCGCGAGCACCCTTGGTGACCGGACCGGCGGCGGCTGAGGCACAATGGGGCCGTTTCCGCTTGGCCATGCGGTTTCACGCGCCTCCGAGCGGTCTGTCGTAGAGCGGAAAAGCTATCGTTTCCTGAGCACGCGCGGACCGGAACCTGCAGCTTCTCGCAGATTCCCCGGAAGGGTCCCTTTGGTGAGACTTCGGCAGGAATGGTATCCCCAACGGTCCAGAGCATCCGAGAGTCCGCCGATGGTTAGGGCATGGCCGGCTTCCCCCAGCGCGCACTGCTCCTCTGCTCCGTCGCCCTGCTCGCTATCCCCGCAGCGGCGCAGGCGAAACGCACGGCGCCGTACGCACCCAGCGACCAGAAGAGCTTCGACGCAGTCCTGACGGACTGGGCGCCGATCGCGAAGACACCGGGCGGCAAGGGCGTCTTCAAGCTGCAGCCCAAGTCGTTCTACCGCCTCAAGCAGCAGCGGCTGCTCGTGCTCGCGGCGCGCGACGTCGAAGGCCAGCGCTGGCTCAGGGTACGCCTGCCGGCCTGGTTCTCGCACGGTATGGCGAGCGGATGGCTGAACGCGAAGTTCGCCAAGCTGACCGTCAACCGCTGGCGCGTCGAGGTGTCGCGTGAGCGCGGGATCCTCAAGATCCTGCACGACGGGCGGGTCGTGCGCAGCGCGCATGTCGGGACGGGGACGAACTCGACCCCCACGCCCCGCGGCCTCAACGCGACCTACGACCACTGGCGTTCCACGGAGTCCGTGCTCGGCGACTGGACCGTGAGCCTGACGACGAGCAGCCCGCAGGTTCCCGTCTTCGATGGCCAGCAGGCGGTCGTCGCGATCCACGGCTGGCACGCAGGCGGCGGCGGCAGTGGCTCCGTGAGCCATGGCTGCGTCCGGGTGCAGGACGACTCGCTGATGCGCATGGTCGCGCTCAGGCTGCCGGTCGGTACGCCCGTTCACGTCACCTGAGCCGATCGGTCAGAGCGCCTGCAGGCTCACGCGCACGGTCAGCGTCTCGCGCGCCAGGCCCTTGAAGACGCCGCGTGTCGGCGGCACGTCCGCGTAGTCCCGGCCGACGGCCACGCGCACGTAGCTCTCGGTCTGGTCGCGGTCGTGCGTCGGGTCGAGCGCGAACCAGCCCCGCTCGGCGTCCCACACGTCGACCCACGCGTGGGAGGCTGCGTTGTCGCCCTCGAGCTTCGGGTCGTACAGGTAACCGCTGACGTAGCGGGCCGGGATGCCGATGCAGCGGCAGGCCGCGAGCAGCACGTGGGTAAAGTCCTGGCAGACGCCGCGGCCGAGCGCGAGCACCTCGTCGGCGCGCGTCTGGACGTCGGTCGCGGACGGGTCGTAGACGAGCTCGGCGCTGATGGCGCCCATCAGCCCGCGCGCGCGCTCGGTGCCGGCGGCGGTGCCCGCGTGGCGCGCTGCGAATTCCGAGACGCCGCCGGAGAAGGGCGCGTAGTCCGTCGGCCGGAGGTAGTCGTACAGCTCGAGCGGCGTCGGCACCTGGCGCAGGCCGGCGGACGACCCTGGGGTCGACACCTCGCTGACAGCCGTCACCGTGAGCCGGTCGTGCGACTCGAGCACGTCGAAGTGCTGGACGCCGTTGGCGAAGTGGTCGCGGTACTCGCGCACCCGCACGCCGGATGGCTGCGTGCTCAGGCGGAAAGAGGAGCAGTGCTGGCCGCCTCCCTCCAGCGGGCGCAGCCGGAGCTCCGTGTAGGCCTCGGCGATGAGGCCGTCGTAGGCGAACTCCGAGGTGTGCTCGACGCGCAGGATCATTGCTGCTGCATCTGCTGTGCGTAGGGCCCGGGCGGGATGATCCGCGTCGTGAAGTAGCCGGCGGCGATCTCGTCGGCGGCGTCCACGAGGCCGCGCATCACGCGTCCGAGCAGCAGCTCCGTCGAGGCGTCGAGGGTATGCAGCTCGGTGAACGCGAGCTCGCTGAAGACGCGCCCGATCGCCATCTCGGGGCGCATCACGGGCCCCGAGATCGCGCGGATCGCGGCCAGCGCCAGCTCGAGGCAGAAGCACACCGCTCGCGGCAGTCGCCGTTCGAGCAGGAGGTATGCGACCACCTGCTCGGGGCGCAGCTCGTCGCTGTCGCTCTCCTGCTTGCGGAAGGCCTCGAAGGCGCCGCACGACCTGAGCAGGCTCGACAGCCGCTCGTTCGTGACCGACGCGGGCTCGGCCTCGGTGAGACCGGGAAGCTTGACCGCAAGCAGGCGCGAGGTCGCGTCCGCGCGCTCCAGGTGCGTGCCGAGCTCGAGGAACTCGTAGGCCTCGCCGCGCGGGAGCGTCGCCTTCATCACGCCCTGGAACGCGTGCGAGCCCTCGCGGATGCGCACGAAGAACTCGTGCGGCGAGGCCAGCACCGCGGTCGGCCGTGTGCGTGAGACCAGCAGGTGCAGCCGGTTCAGGTGCTCCCACATCTCGCTCGAGATCTGCTCGCGCACGCCGCGCGCGTTCTCGCGCGCACGTGCGACGCAGGCGATCACGGCGTCGGGGTTGGCCGAATGCCAGAGCATGAACTCGGTCACGGCCTGGGCGGTGTACTCGTCGAAATGCTCTTGGTAGGTGTCATCGAGGCCGTGCAGCACGACGAGCTCGCGCCAGGCGCGGCCGCGATCCAGGTCGGCATCCAGCAGGCCGTGGAAGTTCACCTGCAGCAGGCGGCTCGTGTCCTCGGCGCGCTCGATGCAGCGGCCCGTCCAGTAGAGCGACTCTGCGACCCGGCTCAGCATCAGGAACGCAGCACCCAGGTGTCCTTGCTGCCGCCGCCCTGCGAGGAGTTGACGACGAGCGAGCCGTCGCGCAGCGCGGCGCGCGTGAGCCCTCCCGGCACGACGCTCGTGATGCGGCTGGAGAGCACGAAGGGGCGCAGGTCGACGTGCGCCGGCCGCAGCTCCTCGAGGTAGATCGGCATCCTGCTCAACGCGATCGTCGGCTGGGCGATGAACTCGCGCGGCTCCGCCTCGATCTGGCGGCGGAAGAGGTCGCGCTCGGCGGCCGTTGCGACGGGGCCGATCAGCATGCCGTAGCCGCCGCTGCCGTTGACGGTCTTGACGACGAGTTCGTCGAGGTGCTCGAGGATGTAGCGGCGGTCGGCCTCGTGCACGCCCAGGTAGGTCGGGACGTTGCCGAGGATCGGCTCCTCCGAGAGGTAGTAGCGGATCATCTCCGGCACGTAGCGGTAGACGGCCTTGTCGTCGGCCACGCCCGTCCCCGGCGCGTTGGCGAGGGTCACGTTCCCCGCCCGGTAGGCGTTGAGCAGGCCGGGCGCGCCCAGCATCGAGTCCTTGCGGAAGATCAACGGGTCGAGGAACTCGTCGTCGACGCGGCGGTAGATCACGTCGACGCGTTGCAGCCCCTGCGTCGTGCGCATGTAGACGACGTCGTCGTGGCAGAGGAGGTCGCCGCCCTCGACGAGCTCGATGCCCATGTGCCGTGCCAGGAACGAGTGCTCGAAGTAGGCCGAGTTGTGGACGCCGGGCGTGAGCAGCACGACCGTGGGCAGGGCCGCGGCGGCCGGTGCCACCGCGCGTAGCGCTGCCAGGAGCTCCTGGGGGTACTGGTCGATCCCGAGTACGCCGTAGCGGGCGAACAGCGGCGCGAACTCGCGCTTCATGGCGGCGCGGTTCTCGAGCATGTAGCTGGCGCCGGAGGGCGAGCGCAGGTTGTCCTCGAGTACGAGGTACTCGCCGTGCTCGTCGCGCACGATGTCGACACCGGCGACATGGGCGTACACACCGGTCGGCGGATCGAGGCCGATCATCTCGCGCCGGAAGTGCGTCGCGCCGAAGACGAGCTCGGCCGGGATCTGCCCGTCGCGCAGGATGCGCTGACCGTGGTAGACGTCCTCGAGGAAGAAGTTGAGCGCGCGCACGCGCTGGATCAGCCCGCGCTCGATGTGCGCCCATTCGTCCTGCGGGATCACGCGCGGGATCAGGTCGAACGGGAAGATCCGCTCGAGCCCCTGCTCCTCGCCGTAGACCGTGAAGCCGATGCCCTGATTCAGGAACGAGAGATCGACGGCGTGCCGGCGCTGCTCGAACTCCTCGACGCTGAGCGCCGCGAGCTGCTCGGCGAGCGCGCGGTAGTGGGGCCGCGCCTGGCCCGACGCCTCGAACATCTCGTCGAAGAACGCCCCGGGCGCATAGCGGCCTTCGAGGGGGAGGACGGGGGTGTTGGAAGACGTGGGCATGACAGTGAAGTCCCGAGCCCCGTCGCTCGTCGAGGACGACTTCACCGCCGTCCGGTCGGGAGAGTCTAGGACGTCGCGCCGATTCCGGCGAGTTCTGCCGGATCGGCCGCCCGATCCCCCGAGCAGCGCCGGGGCCGCGGCGTTCTCCGCCCGCCTGCTCGGGCCGCGTCGCGCCGAACACGAAGCTCGCGCCGCCGGCGGTGCACGGCGATGCACGAGAAGCGAGCGGGTGTCACGATGCGGCCATGCCGACGCGGGCGAGCGCCACTGAGCACGCTGAGCGCGGGCGGGCTGCGCGCGCCGCCGTCCCGCGCTCCAGCCACGGCTCGTACGCGCCCGCGCCTGGCCGGCCCGATCCGCTCGGGATCCTCGAGGAGCAGGCGACGACGCGCGTCGCCGAGCTCGTACCGATCCGCTACGGCCGCATGCTCTCGTCGCCGTTCGCGTTCTATCGGGGAGCGGCGGCCATCATGGCCTCCGACCTGGCTGTGACGCCGCGCTCCGGCTTCTCGGTGCAGTGCTGCGGAGATGCGCACCTCTCGAACTTCGGCCTGTTCGGGTCGCCCGAGCGGCGGCTCATCTTCGACGTCAGCGACTTCGACGAGACACTCCCAGGGCCGTGGGAATGGGATGTCAAGCGGCTGGCCGCGAGCATGGTGGTGGCGGGGCGCGAGCGCGGGCTTCCGGAGCGAGAGCGCCGGAGCGTCGTGCTCGCCACGGCCGCCGCCTACCGCGGTCTCATGGCCTACTTCGCAGCGGCTCGCAACATCGACGTCTGGTACGCCCGGGTCGACGTCGACGACGTTCCTGCCGGTCTCGCGACCCAGGTCGCGCCGAGCACGCGCAAGCGCGCCGACAAGCTCACGGCAAAGGCGCGCACGCGCGACAGCATGGAGGCGCTCTCGAAGCTGACGCATGTGGTCGACGGGCAGCCTCGCATCGTCTCGAGGCCGCCGCTCATCGTCTCCCTGGACGAGCTCGCCGCCGGCGAGCGTGAGCAGACGCTGACGGCGCTGCGCGAGCTCCTGCAGGAGTACCGCAGCTCGCTCGGAGACGATCGTGGCGTCCTGCTGGACGCCTACGAGATGGCCGACTTCGCGCGCAAGGTGGTCGGCGTCGGAAGTGTCGGCACGCAGGCCTTGATCGCACTGCTGCTCGGACGGGACCACCGCGATCCGCTCTTCCCGCAGATCAAGGAGGCCCAGCCGTCCGCCTACGAGGCCGCCCTCGGGCCGAGCGCGTATGCGAGCGCCGGCCAGCGCGTGGTCGAGGGACAGCGTCTCATGCAGGCCTCGAGCGACATCCTGCTCGGCTGGCTCGCGTCCGTGCAGGGCCCCGGCGGAAGCCCGCGCGACTTCTACGTCCGCCAGCTGCGCGACTGGAAGGGCTCGGCGGACATCGAGAAAATGACCGGCAAGGATCTGTCGGCCTACGGGCGACTGTGCGGGGCGACGCTCGCCCGCGCCCATGCGCGCTCCGGCGACCGCATCGCGATCGCCGCCTACCTGGGCAGCGGCCAGGCCTTCGACCGGGCCATGGCCGCCTTCGGCGAGGCCTACGCCGAGCAGAACGAGCGCGACTACGCCGCGCTTGCCGCGGCCGTCGAGTCGGGCCGCGTGGTCGCGCGGACGGGCGTGTGACCCGGCTCGATCCCGGACAGCCGGGCGCACGCGCGAGGCCTTTAGGATGCAAGCTCTGCACCGACGTTAGGAGACGCCATGGCTACCTCGACCCCGACCCATCTCCCGTCCATCGATCCGCATCTGCGCGGCGAGGCCGGGCGCGAGCTCCAGGCAACGGTGGTCGATCTCGTCGATCTCGCGCTGACCGGCAAGCAGCTGCACTGGAGCGTCGTCGGCACGAACTTCCGCGCGCTGCACCTCTACCTCGACGAGCTCGTCGACTCGTGGCATGACCTCGCCGACACCGTGGCGGAGCGCGCCGTGGCCATCGGCACCTACCCGGACGGGCAGGCCGGCGTGGTCGCAGCGCGCAGCCTCGCCCGCCCGCTCGAGCCCGCCGCAATCGAGGATCACATCGTCGTGCGCGAGTTGGCGCACCGCATCGCCGAGGTCAGCGAGCTGGCGCGCGGCCGCATGGATCGCATGGGCGAGCTCGACGCCGCCTCGCAGGACGTGCTGGTCGAGGTCGTGCGGGCGCTCGAGGAACAGCAGTGGATGGTGCGCGCGCAGCTTCCGCACGGCGCCTGAGAAGCTGCAAGAGCATCAGCGCGCGCCCCGTCCGAGCGCAGGCGATTCGAGAGCTCCGAACGCCGCGCTGAGTCTGTTACAGCCTCTGCGCACTACCGCGCGGGCGTGCCCTCCTGCCGGCGCGCCGCCAGGTCGGCCAGGTGCTCGTGTACGAACGCGATCGCGATGCTGCCCTCGCCGACGCCCGAGGCGACGCGCTTGATGCTGCCGTGGCGGACGTCGCCGGCCGCGAAGATGCCCGGCACGCTCGTCTCCAGCAGGTAGGGATCGCGCTCGCGCGGCCAGGCGTCCGGCATCAGATCGGTCACGTCGCGGCCGGTGCAGACGTAGCCGCGCTCGTCGCGCACGACGGCCTTCGGCAGCCAGTCCGTGATCGCGTCCGCGCCGATGAAGATGAACACCGCGTGGACGTCGACGTCCTCGACGGAGCCGTCGGCGCGGTTGCGGATGGAGACGCAGGCCAGCCGGTCCTCGCCGATGCAGCGCACGATCTCGCCACCGGTGCGCACGTGCACGTTCGGCTTGCGCGCGAGCTCGTCGATCAGATAGCGCGACATCGATGCGTCGAGGCTGGCGCCGCGGATCAGGATGGTCACGTTGGCCGCGTAGTCGGCGAAGAAGGCCGCCGCCTGTCCCGCCGAGTTGCCCCCGCCCACGAGGATCACGTCGCGGCCCTGCATGGCCGCGGCCTCGGTGCGCGCAGCGCCGTAGAAGACGCCGACGCCCGCGAACGCGTCGAGGCCGTCGGCTTGCAGCGCGCGGTAGGACACGCCCGTCGCGAGGATCACGGCACGCGCGCCGAGCGATCGCCCGTCGTCGAGCGTCACCGTATGGCAATCGTCACCGGGCGCGATCGCCTCGATGCTGCGGGTGACGACGACTTCGGCGCCGAGCCGCTGCGCCTGCTCCGCAGCCCGCGCCGCCAGGTCCTCGCCCGAGACGCCGTTGGGGAAGCCGAGGTAGTTCTCGATGCGCGTCGAGGTGCCCGCCTGGCCGCCGGTGGCCTCGCGCTCGACGAGCAGCGTTCGCAGGCCCTCCGAGGCGCCGTAGACCGCCGCGGCGAGGCCCGTCGGGCCGCCGCCCACGATCACGAGGTCGTAGGTGTCGCTCTCGGGCTCGACCTGCAGGCCGACCTCGGCGGCGAGCTGCGAGGGCGTCGGGCTGGTCAGGATGCGCCCGTCCGGAAGCAGTACGACGGAGCAGTCCGCAGCGGCGGCGACCGCCTCCTGCAGGCCCGGACGCGCCGCGGTCGACTCGTCGTCGGGGTCCGCCCAGTCGAACCGCACCTGGTTGCGCGAGAGGAAGTCGCGCAGGCCATGACACTGGGGGTCGTGCGGGCTGCCGATCACGATCGGGATGCGCAACTCGCCGACCGCCTGGCTCTCGAGGCCTTCCACGCGCGCCCGGATGCCCGCGGTCATCCGGTCCTTGAAGGCGTCGGAATCGCGCACCATGAGGCCGAACTGCGCCCGGTCGATGCGCGCCACGCGAATGGCCGTGGCCGCGCGCACACCCGCGAAGAAGGGCGCGCCGAACACGATCGGCAGCTCGCCGAGGTAGTCGCCGGGCTGATCCCTGACGGCGAGGTGGCGCTCACCGTCGGGGTAGCGCTTCATGAGGTCGTACGACCCGGAGAGGAGCACGTAGAACACCGCGGCCTCGCCCTCGCGGACGAGCCACTGGCCGGCTTCGACGCGCACGTCGGCAGCGAAGGCGGCGACACGGTGCAGCGTCGCGTCGCTCACGCCCTCGAATACCGGCAGATCGCGCAGTTCGGAGAATTCGATCACAGCGCGGACGGTAGCGAACGACGCGCTACGCTCTCGAAAATGGATCCCGAACGCGCACGCGAGTTGCTGGCCGATGAGCGCAGGCGAATCGAGCTGTTGATGGCCGAGTTCGATGCACCGGAGCTCGATGAGGCAGGGGACACCGACTCCGAGACCCTGTACCAGAACGAGTTCGACGCAACCCAGGCCGCTGACCTCGCCCCGCAGCTCGAGGCCGTCGAGCGCGCCGAGGCGCGACTGGCCGCCGGGACGTACGGGCTCTCGGTCGAGAGCGGAGAGCCCATCCCCGACGCCCGGCTGGAGGCGGTTCCCACCGCCGAGCGCACGGTCGAGGAAGAGGAGCGCAGGGGCGCGTAGCCGCTCGGGCGGCAGTCAGAACGTCTTACATTCGCCCGAGCGCGCGGGAGGGCGGGATCGGCGCGGGCGCCGGCGCGGCCGCGGGGCGCCGCATCACTCCGACCGCCACCGCGAGCGCCAGCGCCAGCAGCACCGCCGAGCCGGTCAGCGATGTGGCGACGGCGTGGGCGAGCTCGTGGCTGGCCTCGGCGCGAGCCGAGGCGCCGGGCAGCGGATGCTGCGCCGCGCTGCGGGTCGCCGAGGCGAACACCGTGATCAGGATGCCGAGGCCGAGCGAGCCGCCCAGTTGCTGCGCGACGTTGAGCAGGCCTGAGGCCGCGCCCGCATCGCCCGGTGCGACTCCCGCGATCCCCGCCGCGGTCAGCGGCGTGAACGCCAGGCCGATGCCGATGCCGAGCAGCGCGAGGGGGACTGCGATGCCGGGGAAGTAGTGCATGCCGTCCGAGACACGGCTGAGCCAGGCGATACCGACGAGCGCAAGCGCGAGCCCTCCGTTGAGCAGACGGGTGCTGCCGATGCGCGGCATGAGGAGTGGCACGAGGCGTCCCATCGCGAACATGACGGCCGTCATCGGCAGGAAGGCCAGGCCCGCCTCGAGTGCGCTGTAGCCGGCGACGCCCTGTAGGAACTGCGTGAGGAAGAAGAACGTCGAGAACATGCCGCCGGTGACGAGCACGCGGGCCGCGTACGCCCCCGAGCGCTGACGGCTCGCGAACAGGTGCAACGGCGTGATGGGGTGCTCGGCGCGCGTCTCGGTGAGGCCGAAAGCGGCGAGCAGCGCGACGCCGGCGGCGAAGGACGCGACGGTGCCGCGGTCGCCCCAGCCGTCCGAGGCCGCGCGCACGAAGCCGTACACGAGCGCGGTCATGCCGAGCGTCGAGGTCACGGCGCCGGTGAGGTCGAAGCGACCCGAGCGCCGCTCGGTCTCGGGCAGGTAGCGCGGGGCGAGCAGGATCACGGCGAGGCCGATCGGGACGTTGATGAACAGGCCCCAGCGCCACGACAGCCAGTCGGTGAGCACGCCGCCGAGCACGAGGCCGACGCTGCCGCCCCCACCGGCCACAGCGCTGTAATAGGCGATGGCGCGGGTGCGCGCGTGTCCCTCGCGGAAGGTGGTCGTGAGCAACGCGAGCGTGGACGGAGCGGCGATTGCCGCTCCGATGCCCTGCACGGCGCGGGCACTCAGCAGCCACTCGGCCGAGGGCGCGAGCCCGCCGGCCAGGGATGCGAGCGTGAACAGCCCGATGCCGGTCACCAGCATCCGGCGGCGGCCCAGGATGTCGCCCGCGCGGGCGCCCAGCAGCAGCAGGCCGCCGAACGTCAGGGTGTAGGCGTTCTGCACCCACGAGAGGCTGGTCGGCGAGAAGTTCAGCGTGCTGTGGATCTTCGGCAGCGCGGCGATGATCACCGAGATGTCGAGGACGATCATCAGGTAGCAGACGAGGATGAGGCCGAGCACCGCGGCGGGGTTTGGCGCTGCGGAGGAGTCGCGGCCGACGGACTTGCGGAGCGGTGCGTGCTTGACGAGCGTGGACGACACGAGAAGAGAACCCTTCGATCGAGCGACGGTGGTAAAGTGGAGTCACCCTCCGAAAGTATTCGGAGGATCCCTCCGCTTCAATATACGGAGGGTGCCTCCGATTGTCAAGCGGATCAGGAGCCGCATCGCATGCCGAACGCCGAAACCGAGCTCACCGCCTTCTCCCGGCGCCCCCAGCGCGCGGACGCACGCCGCAACTACGAGAAGCTCATCTCGGCGGCGCGGGAGGCATTCACCGAGGACGGCACGTCGGCCTCGCTCGAGGACATCGCCCGGCGCGCGCAGGTCGGCATCGGCACGCTCTATCGCCACTTCCCGACGCGCCAGCATCTGCTCGAGGCGGTCTACGTCGGCGAGGTCGAGGCCATGTGCCGCTCGGCCGCCGATCTGGCGGATCTCCCCCCGTGGGACGCGCTCGTCGAATGGCTGCGCGCCTTGGTCGGCTTCTCGGCCACCAAGCGCGCTCTGTCCGAGGAGATGCTCGCCACGATCGGCTCCGACGCACAGGTGTTCGGCTCGTGCCGCGTCGCGATCAGCACCGCCGGCGAGTCGCTGCTCGGGCGCGCGCAGGCGGCGGGAGTCGTCCGCCCCGACGCCAACTTCATGGACATCGCACGGCTGCTCTATGGCCTGGCCGCGGTCCGCACGGACCCCGGGCAGATCGAGCGGCTCCTCGACATCGTGCTCGACGGCCTGCGCTACCAGGCGCCCGGCGCCTGACGCGCCGCATGCCGCTGCTGCACACGCCCATCGCGCTGCGGGAGGTCGAGTTCCGCAACCGCGCCTGGGTCTCCCCGATGTGCCAGTACTCCTCAACGGATGGCGCGCCCACGGACTGGCACCTCGTCCACCTCGGTGCCCGCGCGACGGGCGGCGCCGGCGCAGTGATCGTCGAGGCGAGCGCCGTCACGCCCGAGGGGCGCATCAGCCCCGACGACTCGGGCATCTGGTCCGAGCATCAGGTCGAGGCCTTCCGGCCGATCACCGCCTTCCTGTCCGAGCACGGCGCCGTCCCGGGCATCCAGATCGCGCACGCCGGCCGCAAGGCATCGGTCGACGCCCCCTGGCGCGGAGGACGGCCGCTCGGCCCCGAGGAGCGCGGCTGGCAGGCCGTCGCACCCAGCGCGGTCGCCTACGACGCCGGCTGGCAGGTGCCGCGCGAGCTGACACCGGCCGAGATCGGCGACGTGGTCGAGGCGTTCGCCGCAGCCGCCCGCCGCGCGCTCACCGCGGGCTTCCGGCTACTCGAGCTGCACGCCGCCCACGGCTACCTGCTGCACGAGTTCCTCTCGCCGCTCGCGAACCGGCGTAACGACACGTACGGCGGCGATCGCGAGGGACGCATGCGGCTGCCGCTCGAGGTCGTCGCGGCCGTGCGCGAGGCCTGGCCCGCCGAGTTTCCCCTGTCGGTGCGCATCTCGGCCAGCGACTGGGTGGACGGCGGCTGGTCGCTGGAGGACTCCATCGCGCTCGCCAAGCGATTCGGCCCGCTCGGCGTCGACCTCGTGGATTGCTCCTCGGGCGCCCTCTCGCCGGCGCAGCAGATCCCGCTCGGACCGGGCTACCAGGTGCCGTTCGCCTCGGCCATCCGCCGCGAGGCGGACATCGCGACGGCAGCAGTCGGCCTGATCACCGAGCCGCGCCAGGCCGAGGGGATCCTGGCCGCCGGCGACGCCGACGTGATCCTGCTGGGCCGCGAGTCGCTGCGCGATCCGTCGTGGCCGCTGCGGGCCGCGCTCGAGCTCGGCGTCGAGAGCGACGCCTGGCCGTCGCAGTACCTGCGCGCGCGCCCTCGCCTGCCCGCCCCGGCCCCGTGATGCGCCTCAGCGTGCTCGACCAGTCGCCGATCGCCGAGGGGAGCACGGGCGGGCAGGCTCTCAGGAACAGCGTCGACCTCGCCCGGCTGACCGAGTCCCTCGGCTATTCGCGCTACTGGGTCGCCGAGCACCACGGGATGCCGATGCTTGCATCGGCTGCGCCCGAGATCCTGATCGCCGAGATCGCCGCCGTCACGGAGCGCATCCGCGTCGGCAGCGGCGGCGTCATGCTCCCGCACTACAGCCCGTTCAAGGTGGCCGAGACGTTCAGCATCCTCGGCGGGCTGCACGGCGACCGCATCGACCTCGGCATCGGGCGCGCGCCGGGATCCGACCGCGAGACGATGTACGCGCTGCAGCGCGATCGCCGCCAGGTGTCACCCGACGACTTCCCGGAGCAGCTCACGGAGCTGCTCGCCTACGTCGAGGACGACTTCCCGCCCGACCACCTCTTCGCCCGGCTCGCGACGCTGCCGGGCGCGCCCGGCAAGCCCGACGTGTGGCTGCTCGGCTCGTCTCCGCAGAGCGCCATCTGGGCGGGACAGCTCGGACTGCCGTACTCGATCGCCGACTTCATCAACCCGGGCGGCGCCGAGAACGCGCGCCTCTACCGCGAGCGCTTCGAGCCGTCGCGGCGACGCCAGGCGCCCGAGCTCAGCGTGTGCGTCTCGGCCATCTGCGCCGAGACCCAGGAGGAGGCCGAGCGGCTCGCAGCGAGCACGCGCATGGCGATCACGCTGCTGCGCCGCGGCCGGCTGATCGCGGTTCCGCCGGTCGAGCAGGCGCTCGCGTTCTTCGAGCAGCCGGGCGAATCCGACGCGGCCTCCGGCCGGCGTCTCGTCGTGGGGACCCCGGAGATCGTCCGCGCCGGCCTCGAGCAGGTGGCAGCCGAGTACGGCGCCGAGGAGGTGCTGGTCGTGACCATCACACACGACCACGAGGCACGGCGGCGTTCCTACGAGCTGATCGCCGACGCCTTCGAGCTCGCCCGGTAGCGCATGGGCACGTCGTGCACCCCGATCATCCAGTAGGCCGCGCTCGGGGCGCCGAGCTGCTCGGCGAGCGTCTCGACCGTGATGGCGTCGTCGCCGTCGGAGCCGATGACGGTGACCGTGTCGCCGACAGCGACACCGGGCACCGCGGAGACGTCGATCACGGAGTACTCCGCGGACACGCCGAGCACCCGGCAGCGCCGGCGCCCGCAGAGCATGAACGCTTCCGTACCGTTCGTCGCGGCCCGGTAGCCGTTGGCCATCCCGAGCAGCACGACGCCGATCGTCGAGTCCTCGCTGAGGCCGCTCGGCGCTGACCCTGCGAGATCGTCGCCGACGCGGCGCCGGCCGACGTGGATGAGGCGGCCCCGCAGTGCACTGAGGGCCTTGCGGAAGCCGAGCTCTTCCGCCGAGTGCCCGGCGATCGGCGAGAGCCCGTACAGGAGGTGGCCGGGCGCGATGGTGCCGAGCGAGTCCGCGAAGCCCGCGCTGAGGATCGAGCTCGCGGCCGCCTCGGCGAACTCGATCGTGATCCCGTGCTCGGCCTCGACCTCCCGTACGAGCGCCGAGAACGCCGCGAGCCGGCGGCTCGACCACTCCGCGCCTTCGTCATTGCCGAAGGCGAGGTGCGTGTAGAGACCCTCGAGCCGCACACCGGCCGCGGCCACGACCTCGGCGGCGAACGCCGCAGCCTCGTCGAGCCGCACCCCGAGGCGGCCGAGGCCGGCATCGACCTTGACGTGCACGGCGATCGTCCGCCCCAGCTCCCCCGCCAGGCGCGACACCTCGAGCAGGGCCTCCCGGGACCACACGCTCGGCGTGAGGCCGTTGGCCAGCAGGACCTCGAGTCCGCCTGGCAGCGCGGAGCCGTACATCAGGATCGGCCGCGTGACCCCGGCCCGCCGGGCTGCCAGCGCGTCGTCGAGATTCGCCGTGGCGAGACCGTCGACACCGATCGACTGGAGGTGCCGCGCCACGGCCTCGACACCGTGGCCGTAGGCATTGGCCTTGATGGCCGCAAGCACGCGCACGGGACGGCCCGCGCGCTCGCGCAGCAGCGCGAGGTTGTGCGTGATGGCGTCGAGGTCGACATCAGCCCAGATCGGCCGCGCCTCCGCGTAGGCCTCGTCCGTTGGAATTCCGATCACGCGACGAGGCAGTCGCGGCCGAGCGGGGTCAGCGGCGGCACATCGCGATCGTCGGGGACGATGTGGGCCGGGCGGACGCTCGGGCTCGTCGCCTTGTTCGAGAACGCGTTGAACGTCAGCGTGATCAGGCGGCGCGACCACGGCGAGAGGTTCGCGGTCGAGCCGTGGAGCGTGTTCACGTTCATGAAGATCACCGAGCCGGCCGCCCCGGTCGGGACCTCGATTCCGGCTTCGGCGACCTGCTGCCTGATCGTCTCGACGCCCGAATAGCGGAACGTGTACGACGTTCCCTGGTCGCTGGCCTCCGGCAGCTCGTCGCGGTAGCGGTGCGAGCCCGGCACCAGCATCAGCGGGCTGTTCAGCGCCGTGACCTCGTCGAGGAAGATCAGGGCGTTCACCATGCGCGGCTCCGGGATGTGGTCGTCCTCGAGGTACGCCGGGTAGTCCTGGTGCCAGAACCACACGTCGCCCGCGAAGGCGGCCTTGCAGTTGACGCCCATCTGCCACGCGTAGACCTGCTCGCCGAGCAGCTCCTCGACGGCCGCGAGCAAGGCCGGGTGCCGCACGAGCCTGGCGTAGGCATCGCGATGGAGATGCGGATTGACGACGGTGCGCGGCGTCACGCCGTCGGCCTCCAGGATCACGCGCCGCCCGTCGGTCTCGGCTGCGAGGATCTCGTCGAGGTCGGACGTGAGGACGCCGACCTCGGCCGCCGTGAGGAGCTCTGGGCAGAAGACGAAGCCGTTCTGCTCGTACTCCCCGAACAACGACGATCGCATGGCTGGCCACCTCCGTAGACGGCGGGAGCCTACAGCCTCGCGATCACGCGGCACCTGCTTGCCCAACCGTCTAGACAGCTATACAGTCGGAGCATGGACGGGCCTTTCAGCCTGAGCGGCCGCCGCGTCGTCGTGACCGGCGCTTCGAGCGGCATCGGTGCGGCCGCCGCACGCGGCTTCGCAGCGGCCGGCGCGCGCGTCGCCGGCATCTCGCTCGACGGCGGCGCGCCTGTCGAAGGCGTGTTCGTCGCGGGGGACACCGGCGATCCGGCGGCCGTCGAGTCGCTCGCGATGCGCGTGGAGGAGGAGTGGGGCGGCATCGACGTCTGGGTCAACAACGCAGCGGGCCTGATGGTCAAGCCGCTGGTGGAGACGACGGATGATGATTGGCACGGCCTGCTGCGCGCGAACCTGCACGGGTACTTCTACGGCTGCCGGGCCGCAGCGCGGCGCATGCTCGCACAGGGCAGCGGCCGTATCGTCAACATCAGTTCCGCGGCGCGCATCCAGGCGGTCCCGGATCTGTGCGCGTATGCGGCGGCCAAGGGCGGCATCGAGGCCCTCACCAAGACGCTGGCGCTCGAGCTGGCACCGCACGGCATCACCGTCAACGCCGTCGCGCCGGGAGCGACCGACACGCCGCTCAACGCTCGCACCTACACCGAGCAGGTGCGGCGCACGTACGAGGAGCGCATCCCCATGCACCGCATCGGAACGGCCGAGGAGGTCGCCGATACCGTGCTCTTCCTGGCGAGCGACGCGGCCCGGTACGTGACCGGGCACGAGCTCGTCGTCGACGGCGGCCTGACGATCAACGGCGCGGTCGGCCATGCTCGGACCTGAGCGGGCCGGACACGCGGCTGCACCGTGAACGACTTCACCCCCCGCTACTACGCGATCGAGCAATCGCTGCGCTCGCGCGTGGCCTCGCTCGAAGCGCACGCCCCCCTGCCCTCGGACTCGCAACTTTGCGACGAGTTCGAAGTTTCCCGCATGACGGCGCGGGGAGCCGTCCAGCGACTCGTGCAGGACGGGCTGGTCTACCGCGTCCCGGGCCGCGGCACGTTCGTCGCCGCAGCGCGCGCGAACCGCACGGCCAGTCAGATCCTCTCGTTCAGCGACGAGATGCGCAGGCGCGGGCGCGTTCCGACCTCGCGCGTGGTCGAGCGGTCGCGGCGCGCCGCGACCGCCGAGGAAGCGCGGCGGCTCGGCACGGACGAGGTTTTCGTGCTGCGCCGCGTGCGCGAGGCCGATGGCGAGCCCGTGGCGCTCGAGACGGCGTGCTTCCCGGCAGCCAACGTGACAGATGTGCTCGACGGCGACCTCGGCTCCGAGTCGGTCTTCGCGCTGCTCGCGCGCGCAGGCCTGGTGCCGACCGCAGGCCGCGCGGCGATCTCCTCCGAGGCCGCAACGGCGCAAGATGCGAAGCTGCTCGGTGTCAAGCGCGGAGAGCCCCTGCTCGTCGAACGGCGCCTGATCGCCGATCAGGCGGGGGTGCCGCTGGAACTGACCGAAAGCCGCTACGTGGGGTCGCGCTACGGGCTCGACGTCGAGTTCGAGGTGGCGTTGCCGCAGTGAGCCTCGTGGAGACGGCAACGCTGTCGGACGGCGATCTCAGCGTCGACGTCATTCCCTCCCGCGGACTCGACCTCGGAACGGCCCGGCTCGCCGGCAGGCGCTTCTCCTGGGAGTCACCGATCGGCTTCGTCCCTTGGCAGGGCGACTTCAGCAGGTCCTTCGGCGGCGGGCTGCTGGTGACGTGCGGCCTGCGCAACGTCGGGGCCCCCTCCGAGGGCCATCCGCTACACGGCTGGTACAGCTCGCTGCCGGCGCGCGACGTGGAGATCGAGCGAAGCGTTGCTCGCGGCCGCGTCGTCGATGCCTCGGTACCCGGGCCGACGCTCGAGCTCACACGGGAGATCCGGGTGGAAGCCGGCGTGATCGCCGTGACCGACATCGTGCGGAACGCCGGTACGTCGCATGAGCCCGCGCCGCTGCTGTACCACGTCAACCTGCTCTGGGACAGCGTCCAGAGCGATGCACGCGAGGTCGTTCCACGCGACGACGACGCGCGCGACGGCGGTTGGCGCGAGCGCGGGCCGATCGGCCCCGAGCGCGTCTACGAGCACATCGGCGCAGCGGGCGCCGAGGTGCTGTTCGGCGACATCGAGGTGCACGTGCAGTCGAGCCTCCCCCGGCTCTGGCAGTGGATCGAGCCCTCCTACGACGCGCTCGGAATCGAGCCCGCGAACTGCGGCGTGCGCGGGCGTGCGCACGACCGCGAGGAGGGGCGGCAGCCCACGCTCGCACCTGGCGAGGGACGCACGAGCACGCTCGAGATCAGGGTCAGGGAACGAGCACGTACTTGATGCCGCCACCGGCGCGTGTCGACTCGAAGGCCTGAGCCCACTCCTCGAGTGGCACCGCCGCGGTCAGCAGCGGCTCGAGCTCGACCCGCCGCTCGCGGATCAACTCGAGCGCCCGCGCCCACGAGGCCGGCGTCGAGGCGTTGCCCGAGGTCACCGTCAGCTCGCCGAAGCAGACCAGGTCGAAGGGGATCGCAACGGGCTTGCCGGCGAGGCCGATCTGGACATAGCGAGCGCCGCGTCGGGCCGACTCGAGTGCGAACGCCATGCCGGCCTCGTGGCCGGAGCACTCGACGACGACGTCGAATGCCCCGGCGCTGCCCTCCTCCGTCGTGGAGGTCGTGAAGCCGAGGGACCGTGCGGCCGCCAGCCGATTGGCGTCGCGTGGCGTCCCGCGCACATGCACCTCGGCCCCGGCGGCACGAGCGACCTGCGCCGCGAGCAACCCGATGGGGCCCGGGCCGACGACGAGAGCGGCGTCGCCCGGCCCGACCCGATCGGGATCGAGCAGCGACTGGCAGCAGCACGCGAGCGGCTCGGCCATCGACGCGGCGGCGCCGTCCAGCCAATCCGGGATGCGGTGCAGGTTGCGCACCGGCACGTGCAGCCTCGGCGCGAAGCCGCCGTCGGCGAACGAGCCGATGGAGCGGCGCTCGAGGCAGAGATTGATCCGGTTGCCGCGGCAGTGCCCGCAGTGCCCACAGGTCGAGAAGTACGTCTCGGTCACGACCCGCGCGTCCTGCCAGCTCGCTTCGACGCCCTCGCCCAGGTCTGCGACGACGCCGGAGACCTCATGGCCCATCGTCACCGGAGGCCGGGAGGCGTACTCGCCGTCGTAGATGTGGAGATCGGTGCCGCAGATGCCGGCCGCCACCACGGCGAGGACGACGTGCCCCGGGGCCGGGGAGGGCTCGGGGCGGTCGGCGAGATCGACGTTGCCGACCCCGGGAGCGAGCTTCGTCAGGCCGCGCAGAGCGTCCGCCCGCTGCTGGGGAGGGTAGAGTCGAGTGCCATCAACCTGTCTAGACGTTTCGACGTTCTCACTGAATAAGCGTGGTGTCTGGAGCGGCGTGGATCGCCTGCGTTCCGCCAGTCGGGCGCGGTGCCTCTCGCGCCGTTGGAGGGGCGCCCGACTGTCAGACCTCCGTCGACCCGCAAGCCACTCGCGCGCCACATTCCGCAGCCTGCGACGTTAGTGCGGCCGCCTGCGGCCGTCAAGGAAGGAGCTCTCGGATCTCGTGAAGGGCCATCAGGTGACGATGCTGGGGACCGGGCTGATCGGTCTCTTCTACACCCGCACGCTGCACTCACAGCGCAGCCGCGACCGCGTGCACATCGTCTACTCCCGCTCTCAGGAGCGGGCGGACGCGTTCGCGCGCGAGAACGCGGTGCCGGTGATTTCGACCGACCTCGAGGAGGCGATCGCCCACCCCGGGACGGACACGGTCGTGATCGGCCTGCCGAACGACCTCCATCTCAGGGCGGTCGAGCTGTGTGCGAAGCACGGCAAGGCGGTGCTCTGCACGAAGCCGATCGCGCGCACGGGCGCCGAGGCCGAGCAGATCCTCGACATCGCGGAGGGTGCCGGCATCTTCGCGGGCTACCTCGAGGATCTCGTCTACACGCCGAAGACCCTGAAGGCCGTGCAGGCCGTGCAGGCCGGGCAGATCGGCACGGTCACCTGGGCGCGCTCGCGCGAGACCCACCCGGGTCCGCACTCGGCCTGGTTCTGGGACGCGAAGCAGGCCGGCGGCGGTGCCGTCATCGACCTCGGCTGCCACTGCATCGAGATCATCCGCTGCTTCATGGGCAAGGGCAACCGGCCGGTCGAGGCGATGGCCTGGATGGACACGCTCGTGCACCCGATCGAGGCGGAGGACAACGCCATCGCCCTGATCAGGTTCGAGTCGGGCGCGATGGGGCAGTTCGAGGTCTCGTGGACCTTCCGGGGCGGCATGGACCTGCGTGACGAGGTCACCGGCACCGAGGGCACGATCTGGACGAATCACTTCCTGCGCACGGGCTTCGAGATGTTCACGACGGGCGCCGGCGACGGCTACGTGGCCGAGAAGGCCGAGAGCGCGAGCGGCTGGCTGTTCCCCGTCGGCGACGAGGTCTCGGAGCTCGGCTACGTCGACATGTTCACGGACATGTTCGACGCGTTGGACGAGGGCCGCGCCCCGAGCGAGACCTTCTACGACGGCTACGTCGTGAACACGGTGATGGACGCCTGCTACGCCTCGGCGCGCTCGGGCAGGTGGGAGCCGATCCAGCTGGACGACTGGCGCGGGGGCACGACCGCGCGGATCTCGCATGAGCGCCGCACCTTCGAGGGCAAGACGGTGATCAAGGAGGAGCAGATGCCGGACGGACGCCGCAAGCTGATCCTCAAGGACGAGCAGTCGGGAGCGTTCTCCGACGTCGTCACGAGCGCCCCATGACGACAGCCCCCGGGCGCATCGAACTCGCCGAGATCCTGCTCGAACCCAGGCCCACGCCCTTCTGGCGCGCGCTGCGGCAGATCGGCGTCGACCGGGCGGTGGGCGTGCTCCCGCGCCAGCACGCCGACTGGCGCCAGTCGCGTGCGGAGGCGCCGTGGGATTACACCCCGCTGCGCATCTACCAGCAGCTGCTGGCCGAGGAGGGCTTCAGCCTCGACGTGATCGAGGACAACCCGCCCATGGACGCAATCCGGCTCGGCGGGCCGGGCAGGGAGGAGGAGCTCGAGATCTTCAAGCTCCTGGTGCAGAACATGGGCCGGCTGGGGATCCCGGTGCTCTGTTACAACTGGATGCCCGTGCTCGGGTGGCTGCGCACGTCGTCCCGCGTCCCGGGCCGCGCGGGCGCGACCGTCGGGGGCTTCGACTCGGATGTCATCGCCGGAGCGCCGCTCACGTCCGCAGGCGTCGTGGCCGGCCATGAGCTCGTGCGTAATCTCGGCTGGTTCCTCGAGCGCATCGTCCCGGTCGCCGAGAAGGCGGGAGTGCGGCTCGCCATGCACCCGGACGATCCGCCGCTGCCGTCGGTCCGCGGCATCGACCGCATCCTCTCGAGCGTCGACGGCTTCCGCCGCCTGCTGGAGCTCAACGAGAGCCCGGTCAACGGCATCACGCTCTGCCAGGGCAACTTCACGCTGATGACGCCGGACGTCCCGGCCGTGATCCGCGAGTTCGGCAACGAGCGCCGCATCCACTTCGTGCACTTCCGGGACGTGCGCGGTACGTCCGAGCGCTTCGTCGAGACGTTCCACGACGAGGGCCAGACGGACATGCTGGCGTGCATGCACGCCTATCGCGAGGTCGGCTACGAGGGCGTGCTGCGCACCGATCACGTGCCAGAGATCTCGGGCGACTCCTCGCGCCTCGGCGGCTACTCCGACCTCGCCCGCCTGCACGCCATCGGCTACACGCAGGGCCTACGCGAGGCCGTCTACGGGCGTACGCTCAGCGCCACCGAGTCCGCCAGGGAGGACCGATGAGCGAGCCCAGCGCCGAGACGAACTTCCTCAGTCCCTTCGACGTGCCGACGCCGGAGGGCGCCGAGGGCTGGGAGGAGATGTATCCGTACTACCTCCTCTTCGATCCCGAGCGGCGCGAGGCCGAGGAGAAGCGCTTCTGGTTCTACAACGGCATGCATTTCCCGGAGCCGATGCCGGCCTTCGACATGATCACGGCCGAGTCGTGCTACCTCTCGATCGGCCTCTACCAGGGTCGCGTGTTCCAGATCCCGACCGTGCTCGGGATCGAGCACCGCGTCGTCAACGGCTACGTCTACATCACCGCCAACGAGGTGAGCGACCCGGCCGAGATCGAGCAGAGGCTCGCGGTCTTCCTGCCGCGGATCGGCTTCTACTACGCGAACTGGGACACGCTGGTGAACCGCTGGCAGGCGGCGGTCGACTCGGCCATCCAGGAGCTGACCGCGCTCGAGGTGCCGCGTCTGCCCGAGATCGAGGACGAGCAGGAACTGCTGCACGATCACAAGCTCGGCTCGAACTTCCGGCTGATGACCGCCTACGACCACTGCATCGGCCTCTACAACGAGCTCAACCAGCTGCATTTCGAGCTCCTGTTGCTCGCCTACGGCGCGTACCTGACGTTCTTCCAGTTCTGCCAGGCGGCCTTCCCCGACATGGGGATGCAGGTGATGACGCAGATGATCGCGGGCTACGACACGACGATGTTCCGCCCCGACGACGAGCTCAAGGCGCTCGCCAGCGCGGCGATCGCACACGGTGTCGACGGCTCCTTCGCCGACGGCCGCACACCCGCCGAGGTGCTGGCCGAGCTCGAGGCGAGCGAGGGCGGCCGGGCCTGGATCGCCGAGCTCGAGGCGCGTAAGCACCCCTGGTTCTTCATGTCGACGGGCGACGGCTTCTACCACCACCACCGCGCCTGGGTCGACGACCTCCGGCTTCCGTTCACGGCGATCACGGGCTACATCGCGCAGATTCGCACGGGCACGTCGCTCGAGCGCCCCAAGGCGCGGCTGCTGGCCGAACGCGATCGCATCGCGCGGGAGTACGCCCAGCTGCTCTCCTCCGACGAGGAGCGGGCGTCGTTCCAGGAGATGCTCGGGCTCTGCCGCCACGTGTTCCCCCACGCCGAGGGCCACAAGTTCTTCATCGAGCACTGGGGCACCTCGCTGTTCTTCAACAAGATGCGCGAGATCGGGGCGGTCATGGCCGAGCATGGCTTCTTCGAGAGCGCCGAGGACGTCTTCTACCTCAACGTCCACGAGGTACACGCGGCGCTCTCCGACCTCGGGCTCGCCTGGTCGGGCGGCACCGCAGCGCGCGGGACGGTCTACTGGCCGCCGCGCATCGCCCGGCGCAAGGAGATCCTCGCGCGGCTCTCGGAGTGGACGCCCCCGCCGGCGCTCGGCTTCGTGCCCGAGGTCATCACCGATCCGACGGTGCAGCTGCTCTGGGGCGTCACCGCTGACCGGTTACGCGCCTGGGCGAGCCAGAGCGACGACGAGGGCATCACCGGATACGCGGCCTCGCCGGGTGTCGCCGAGGGCCTCGCACGCGTCGTGCGCGACGTCAACGACATCGGCACGGTGCAGCAGGACGAGGTGCTCGTCTGCTCGGTGACCGCGCCGAGCTGGGGGCCCGTGTTCCCGAAGATCGCCGCTGCGGTTTCCGACATCGGCGGGATGATGTCGCACGCCGCGATCGTCGCCCGCGAGTACGGGCTGCCCGCGGTCGTCGGCACGGGCCACGCGACCAAGCTGATCAAGACGGGCGACCGCGTGCGCGTCGACGGCGACAACGGCACCGTCACTATCCTGACCTGAGTGGCTGAGACGCGCACCACCGTCCCCTTCGAGGAGCTGCGCGCCGACCAGGTCGAGCTGGTCGGGGGCAAGTGCGCGAATCTGGGCGAGCTGACGGGGGCCGGCTTTCCGGTCCCGCCCGGCTTCGCCGTCACGACGGCCGCCTACGAGCGCGACGACATCGGCGCGGCGGTGGGCGAGGCCTACGCCGAGCTCGGTCGCCAGGTCGGCCAGAGCGATCCACCGGTCGCCGTGCGCTCGAGCGCGATCGCCGAGGACATGCCGGACGCGAGCTTCGCCGGGGTCCAGGACACCTACCTCTGGATCTGCGGGGTCGAAGCCGTGCTCGACGGCGTCCGCCGCTGCTGGGCGAGCTTCCACAACCCGGAGGCGGTCGCCTATCGCGAAGCGCACGGGATCACGCGCGCCGGCATGAGCGTGGCCGTGCAGTACATGGTCGATGCGCGCGTGGCGGGCGTCATGTTCACGCTCAATCCCGTCTCGGGCGATCGCTCGTCGATCGCGATCGACGCGAGCTACGGCCTCGGGGTGTCCGTCGTCGGCGGCGAGG
>DASRQS010000100.1:0-7367 GCA_035696365.1 Gaiellales bacterium
GAGCCCGCCACTACGGAGCCAGGCCACCACACGAGACCTGCGGCGCAGGGGCAGACCTATGAGCATGCTCGAAACCCGGCACCCAGGATCAAGAGGTCTGACCCTGGTTTCAAGGCCAAGCGCCCTCGCTCACGAGGAGCAACGCCAAAGGAAGCGGGGCACGACCCAACCGAAAAACCGCTGCCGATCCAGTCGTCAGAGGGTCCTGGCGGTAACGACCACAGACATGCGAGGCGCCGCGGCGCAAGCCAGGCCACCACACGAGACCTGCGGCGCAGGGGCAGACCTAAGGGCACGCTCGAAACCCGGCACCCAGGATCAAGAGGTCTGACCCTGGTTTCAAGGCCATGCGCCCTCGCGCACGAGGAGCAACGTCAAAGGAAGCGGCGTTCGAGCCCACGATGCGCGAGCCGGCCCAGCGAAGCCGTGCAGCGGTGCGGCGCTTCTGTGGCGGCACTTTTGCGGCGCGACCTCCGCGGCGGGACTTCCGCGGCGGCACTTCCGCGGCGGCACTTCCGCGCTCGGCTAGGCAGGGCAGTTGCCACACGCGCCGGCAATACGGGCGCCAGGGTGCGGACGCCGGGTTCGACCGGGCGCATGGCGACAGCTGCCTCTCGCAAGCGAGGGCGCATGGCCTTGAAACCAGGGTCAGACCTCTTGATCCTGGGTGCCGGGTTTCGAGCGTGCCCTTAGGTCTGCCCCTGCGCCGCAGGTCTCGTGTGGTGGCCTCGCTCGGCAGCGGCGGGCTCGAACGTCTGTGGTGATTACCGCCAGGACCCTCTGACGACTGGATCGGCAGCGGTTTCGGTTGGGTCGTGCCCCGCTTCCTTCGACGTTGCTCCGCGTGAGCGAGGGCGCATGGCCTTGAAACCAGGGTCAGACCTCTTGATCCTAGGCTGCAGGTTTCGACCGTGCTCATAGGTCTGCCCCTGCGCCGCAGGTCTCGTGTGGTGGCCTAGCTCCGCGGCGGCTGGTTCGCACGTCTGTGGTCGTTACCGCCAGGACCCTCTGACGACCGGATCGGCAGCCCTCTGGGCTGGTGTGGTGCCCCGCTTCCTTTGACGTTGCTGCTCGTGCGCGCAGGCGCATGGCCTTGAAACCAGGGTCAGACCTCTTGATCCTGGGCTGCAGGTTTCGACCGTGCCCACAGGTCTGCCCCTGCGCCGCAGGTCTCGTGTGGTGGCCTGGCTTGCGCCGCGGCGGCTCGCATGTCTGTGGTCGTTACCGCCAGGACCCTCTGACGACTGGATCGGCAGCCGTCTCGGTTGGGGTGGTGCCCCGCTTCCTTCGACGTCGCTCCTCGTGCGCGAGGGCGCATGGCCTTGAAACCAGGGTCAGACCTCTTGATCCTGGGTGCCGGGTTTCGAGCGTGCCCTTAGGTCTGCCCCTGCGCCGCAGGTCTCGTGTGGTGGCCTGGCTCCGCGGCGGCGGCTCGCACGTCTGTGGTCGTTACCGCCATGACTCTCTGACGACTGGATCGGCCGCCGTCTCGGTTGGGCTGGTGCCCCGCTTCCTTCGACGTTGCTCCGCGTGAGCGCAGGCGCATGGCCTTGAAACCAGGGTCAGACCTCTTGATCCTAGGCTGCAGGTTTCGACCGTGCCCATAGGTCTGCCCCTGCGCCGCCTCATTCAGTGTGGTGGCCTGGCTCCGTAGTGGCGGGCTCGCACGTCCGTGGTCGTTACCGACAGGACCCTCTGACGACTGCATCGGCAGCCGTCTCGGTTGGGTGGTGCCCCGCCTCCTTCATTCGCTTCGGTCAGCCCGGCAGCTCGGTCACCCCGGCAGGCCGAGCTCCGCGCTGATCGGCTTCAGCGCGTCGATCACGACCTGGATGTGCTCGTCGAGATCCACGCCCAGCCCTTCGGCGCCCTGGTAGACGTCGTCGCGGTTGACGCCGGCCGCGAAGGACTTCTGCTTCAGCTTCTTGCGCACGCTGCGCGGCTCGAGCGTCGAGAGGCCCTCCGGGCGCACGAGCCCGCAGGCGTGCACGAAGCCGGCCAGCTCGTCGCAGGCGAAGAGCACGCGCTCGAGCTCGCTCTCCCGCTCGGCCACGTGCTGGAGGTGGTTGGCGTGGGAGAGCACGGCGCGCACGAACCACTCGGGATAGCCGAGCTCGCGGAGGTGAGGCGCTCCGTCCTGCGGGTGCTGGTCGAGCGTCGGATGGCGCTCGTAGTCGAAGTCGTGCAGGAGCGCGACGTTGCCCCATGCGTCCTCGTCGGCGCCGCGCTGGCGCGCGTAGGCGCGCACCGCGGCCTCGACCGCATAGGCGTGGCGGCGCAGCGCCTCGCTCTCCGTCCAACTCTGCAGGAGCGCGAGCGCCGCCGGGCGATCGCGCGCGAGTGCCTCTTCATCCATGGCCGGGGAGCCTAGCCGTAGGAAGGACCCCCGGGGTTCTCCGGGAAGGTGCGTCTGTAAGGTTCCTGGCGGGCCGAAACCCGACCGTCTCGGCCTTCCCCCTCACGCATGACTCCTCTCACCGTCATGACGCGCCCTCGTACGCAGGAGTTTCTCGTCATCGAGGGCGGCGTCCCTCTCACGGGCACGATCCGCCCGGAGGGCAACAAGAACGCCGCGCTCACGCTGTTGGCGGCGACGCTGCTCACCTCCGAGCCGGTCGTGATCTCGAACATGCCGCGCATCCGGGACGTGGAGACGATGCTCGAGCTGCTCGCCGATCTGGGCGCAGAGGTCGAGTGGACGCAGCGCAACGAGGTGCGCGTGTGCGCCGCCGACGTGCACTCGACGTCGCTCGATGCCGACCTCTCGGAGCGCATCCGTGCGTCGATCCTGCTCGCCGGCCCGTTGCTCGCACGCTTCGGCAGCGCCGACGTACCGCTGCCCGGCGGTGACGTGATCGGCCGCAGGCGCGTCGACTCGCATCTCTTCGCCCTCTCGGCGTTGGGTGCCGAGGTCACGGCCGACCGCACCTATCGCTTCCGCGCGCCGGGCGGCCTCAAGGGCACCGAATTCCACCTCGACGAGGCCTCCGTCACCGCAACGGAGAACGCGCTCATGGCAGCTGCGCTTGCCGAGGGCCTGACGACGATCCACCACGCGGCCTGCGAGCCGCACGTGCAGGATCTCTGCCGCTTGCTGGTCTCGATGGGCGTGCACATCGAGGGCATCGGCTCGAACCTGCTGCGCGTGCACGGCCAGGAGTCGCTCAGCGGGGCTTCCCACGTCGTCTGTCCCGACCACATCGAGGTCGGCTCCTTCATCGGCATGGCGGCCGTGACCGGCGGCGACGTGACGATCACGGGCTGCGAGCCGAACGACCTGCGCGCGACGCTGCTCGCGTTCAGCCGCCTGGGCGTGCGTGTCGAGATCGACGCGCGCGACGTGCGCGTGCCGCCGGGTCAGGAGCTGACGGTCGTGGACGACGCGCACGATCAGATCGCCAAGATCGACGACGGCCCGTGGCCCGCCTTCCCGGCCGACATGACGTCGGTCGCCGTGGCGGTCGCCACGCAGGCCCGCGGAACCGTGCTGATCTTCGAGAAGATGTTCGAGAACCGCCTCGTGTTCACCGACAAACTCGTGAATATGGGGGCGCGCATCATCCTCTGCGACCCGCACCGCGCGGTGGTGACGGGTCCGGCCAAGCTGTACGGCCAGCGCCTGTCGAGTCCCGACATCCGCGCGGGCATCGCGCTGCTGATCGCGTCGCTGTGCGCCGAGGGCACGAGCGTGATCGGCGACGTCGAGCAGATCGACCGCGGGTACGAGCGCATCGACGAGCGTCTGCGCGCACTGGGCGCGCGCATCGAACGCGTCGCCGGATGACGCAGCGGGCCTGAGCCATGCTCGCCGACCAGAGCATCCACGGCTTCCTGCTGCTGGCGCCGGTCTTCATCGTGTCGCTGACGTTGCACGAGCTGGCGCACGCGCTCGTCGCCTACAGGCTCGGTGACCGCACGGCCAAGGAGATGGGCCGGCTCTCGCTCAACCCGATCGTGCACATGGATCCGCTGGGGTCGCTGATCCTCGTCGTCACCTACTTCGGCGGCTCCTTCCTGTTCGGCTGGGCCAAGCCGGTGCCGGTCGACCCGCGCAACCTGCGCACCTCGCCGCAGGTCGGCATGGCGCTCGTGGGCATTGCCGGCCCCGTGACCAACTTTCTGATCGCACTGGTCGCCGGCGCTGTCTGGGCGCACAACCAGCTGACCGGAGACACGGCCAAGATCGTGGCCTACACCATCACGATCAACGTGATCCTCGGCGTCTTCAACCTCTTCCCGATCCCGCCGCTGGACGGCTCGCGCGTGATCGGCGGGTTCATGCCGCGCGACGTCTACGCGCGCTGGGCGGCGCTCGACCAGTACGGGATGTTTGCGGTCTTCGGGCTGTTCTTTCTCTTCAACCACCAGACGTCGACGATCCTCGAGAGCGGTTTCGAGAAGGTGCTTCGGGTGATCTCGGCGATCGTCGGCGGTCAGCCGCTGATCTAGCCTGCCGCCCGTGGAGCTCGACTGGGAGGCACGAGAAGGAGTCCCGCTGCTGGTGGCACGAGCCGGCGGCGCTCGCATCGCGTTCACGACGCGCCAGGGCGGCGTCTCGGACGGCAGCTTCGCTTCGCTCAACCTGGGCTTCGCCACCGCGGACTCCGCGGCTGCGGTGGCAGAGAACCGGCGCCGGGCGCTGGCTGCGGCGGGTGCCCGCGCGGAATGCGCGGTCAGTCTGAGGCAGCGGCACGGCAGCGCCGTCGTCGAGGCGCGGCCGCCCGCTGCGGGCAGCTACCTGGATGCCGCGACCTCCTGGGCCGAGGGCGATGCGCTCGTGACCGCGGAGCCGGGCCTGCCGTTGATCGCACACGGCGCCGACTGCCTCACGGTCGCGCTGGTCGCGCAGAACGGCTCGCGGCTCGCCGTCGTCCACGCGGGCTGGCGCGGCCTGGTCGCCGGCGTGCTGGAAGCCGCTGCCGAACGCGTCGGGCCGGACTTCGCGGCGGTCATCGGGCCCGGGGCGGGCGCCTGCTGCTACGAGGTCGGCGACGAGGTGGCCGCGCCCTTGCGGGCGCGCTTCGGCGACGACGTCGTGGCCGGCCGGCACGCCGACCTGGCAACCGGCGCGCGGCGCGCTCTGGAAGGCGCAGGCGCGGCGGAGGTCGCGGCCGCGGGCCTCTGCACGATCTGCCACCCCGCGCGCTTCCACTCGTACCGGCGCGACGGCGCGGGCAGCGGGCGCCAGGCCGTGATCGCGTATCTGGAGGACGGGAGCGGATGAGCGTCGAGTTGGCCGTCGTGCAACACAACCTCGCGCTGGCGCAGGCCGCGATCGCCGACGCGGCCGCGCGCTCGAACCGGACTGCCGAGGCCGTCGAGCTGCTGGCCGCGGTCAAGTACGTGGATCCGTGCGATCTGGCCGTACTGGCGGACGCCGGCATCGGGCTCGTGGGCGAGAACCGCGTCGAGCAGCTCCTGGCCAAGCAGGCCGTCGCCGGCGATCGCTTCACCTGGGACTTCATCGGCCACCTGCAGAGCCGCAAGGCGCGCGACCTCGTGGGCCGCGTGCGCCTCGTGCACTCGCTTTCCACGCTCTCGGCCGCCGAGCGCCTCGACCGCGCGAGCACGGAGCCGATCGCGTGCCTCGTGGAGGTCAACGCGGCGGGCGAGGCGTCCAAACAGGGCCTGCCGCCGGACGAGCTCGACGCGTTCCTCGAGGCGGTGGCCGCGCTCCCAAACCTGCGCATCGAGGGGCTCATGACGATGCCGCCGCTGGCGGCCGCTCCCGAGGCGTCCAGACGGCACTTCGCGGCACTGCGGGAGCTGGCCGAGCGGCTGTCTGCGCGCTGGGCGCCGCAGCATGCGTTCGGGCGGCTGTCGATGGGAACGAGCCAGGACTACGCCGTCGCAGTGGAGGAGGGGGCTACCATCGTGCGCCTCGGATCGTCCCTCTACCGCCGATCGAGCGTATAGTCTCGCGTCCTATGGGGCTCGGTGACGTGTGGTACAAGACGAAGGTGTACTTCGGCCTCGCCGAGGACGACGACCTGTACGAGGACGACGAGGACGGCACGCAGGCCGAGGAAGATCTCGAGCAGCGCTACCGGCGTCGCCCGAACGTTCGCCCGCTCGATGCGCGGCGGGGCCGGGGCGAGGTGCGTGTGGACGACATCTTCTCCGAGGACGCGCCGCCGGCCGGCCGGCGGCGCCTGCGCGATGCGGGCGGCCAGACGTCCGTGCTGCGGCCCGCGGAGGCGGCCGCCGCCGACGACGTGCCGAAGGTCTACCTGAGCGTGCCGCGCACCTTCAACGACGCCCAGCCGATCGGCGACCGCTACAAGCGCGGCATCCCGGTGATCATCAACCTGCAGACGGTCGAGCCGGGCCTCGCGAAGCGCCTGATCGACTTCGCCTCCGGGCTGACGTACGCGCTCGAGGGGCGCATGCAGCGCATCGCCGACAAGGTCTTCCTGCTCACGCCCGAGAACGTCGAGCTCTCCGCCGAGGATCAGGCGCGCTACCTCGACGCCGGCTTCTTCAACCAGGCGTAGTACCCTCCCGGCAGGCGTAGGTACCCTCCGCGCATGCTGACGCTGGAGGAGTTGCAGGCCGACGTCGCGAGCCACGCCGTCGACACCGTGATCATCGCGATGTGTGACATGCAGGGGCGCCTGCAGGGCAAGCGGGTGCACGCCCGCGCCTTCGTCGATGGCATCGCCGAGCACGGCGCCGAGGGCTGCAACTACCTGCTCGCGGTCGACGTCGAGATGAACCCGGTGACCGGCTACGCGATGTCGTCCTGGGAGCGCGGCTACGGCGATTTCGTCTTCCTGCCCGACCTCACGACGCTGCGGCGCATCCCGTGGCTCGAGGGCACGGTCATGGTGCAGTGCGATCTGCTCTGGCACGACGGCTCGCCCGTCGTGGCCTCTCCCCGCCAGGTGCTGCGCGGCCAGCTGGAGCGCATCGCCGAGCGCGGCTGGCAGGCCTTCGCCGGCTCGGAGCTCGAGTTCATCCTCTTCGACGAGAGCTACGACTCGGCGCGCGCCAAGAGCTGGCGCGAGCTGCGTCCGGCCAACGCCTACAACGTCGACTACTCGATCCTCGGCACGACCATGGTCGAGCCGCTGCTACGCCAGATCCGCCTCGGCATGGCGGGCGCGGGCATGCTCGTCGAGGACTCCAAGGGCGAGTGCAACTTCGGGCAGCACGAGGTGAACTTCCGCTACCAGGAGGCTCTGCGCATGGCGGATGACCACGTCGTCTACCGCAACGGCACCAAGGAGATCGCCTTCCTGAACGGCAAGGCGCTCACCTTCATGCCCAAGTACGACGAGCGCGAGGGCAACTCGTGCCACATCCACCTGAGCCTCTGGGAAGGCCCGGAGAGCCTCTTTCCGGCGGGCGACGGGCACGGCATGAGC
>DASRQS010000101.1:0-7954 GCA_035696365.1 Gaiellales bacterium
GCTCCCAGCCAGGCCCGGAGCGCCCTCGCCCCGGGATCTCCATGAGCGGCCAAGTGGCACTCACTGCGAGTGCCACTTGGCGTATATCCGCCCACCGAGCCCGCCCCGCCGCCCTCGGCGCGCGGGCGCCGGCCCCTCAAACTGCGACTGCCTCCCAGGCAGCCGTGTGCCGCTCTCCCTGCGCCGCGTGCACCATCGCGCAGGTCGTCGGCAGGCGCGAGACGAGCGACGGCCGTACCGCCATGGCCGTCGAGAGCGCGTCGGCCTCGGCGGCGTCGCTTGCGATCACCACGGCCGCGGCGGGCTCGGCGGGCGCGCCCGTCGCGGGGTCGATCAGGTGGTGGGCGCTCGTGCCGTCGTCGTTCGACCACAGCAGCGCGCTCCAGGACGAGCTCGCCAGCGCGTGGCCATCTCTCAGGACGACGGCGCGCGCGCCGTCGTCGTCCTCGCCGGTGCTCACGGCCACGAGGTGGTCGCCGCGCACGGCCACCATGTCGTCGCCGATCTCCAGCAGGATCGCCGGATCGTCAGAGAGCGTCCGCACGATCGCGGCCGCGCGGTCGGCGCTCCACATGCGGGCCACGCCGCCCAGGTCCAGCGCCGTGCCGTCGGGCACGCAGGCCAGGCGGCGCACGGCGTCCACCACCACTAGCGCGCCCGGGATCGGCTCGGGGCGCGGCGTCACGGAAGTGCGGGGCGGGCGCACGCGCTGGCTCTCGCGGTATCCGTAGCCGACCAGCGCGCCTCCCACCATCACGGAGAAGGCGCCCTCGGTCTGCTCGTGCCAGTGATCGCAGGCGAGCAGCAGATCGAGCGTCTCCGTCGAGACCTGCAGGGGCACGCCGGGCGCGCGGTTGAGGCGGGAGACCTCGCTGCGGGGCAGGAAGCGCGACCAGCGGCGCTCGTCGGCTGCGATCGCGTCTGCCAGGGCGCCGACGACCTCGATCTCGACCCTGCCGGTGTGGCGCAGGCGCCAGGTCGCGCCCATCGCACGCCATTCCCAGGCGGGCCGCGTCTCGGTGGCCGTTTCGCTCATACCGCACTATCTGCGCAACGCGTCCTCGTACGCATCCTCCATCTGCGGTATCTGCCGCGAGCTGCCCCGGCCATGCCGCATCATCGAGCGATGGGCGCGACGACCAAACGGCCCGTGCTCGTGCTGGCCGGCATCATGCTCTGCGCGCTCGCCCTGCGGCCGCAGATCATCGCGATTGGCCCGCTCGTGGACGCGATCGACAGCGACCTCGGCGTCTCGCACACCGTCACCGGCCTGCTCGTGACGATCCCGCTGCTGTGCATGGGGATCTTCGCGCCTGCAGCCGGGCCGCTGGCCGCGCGCGTCGGGGCGACGCGCGCCATGACGCTCGTGCTGCTCACGATCGGGATCGCGGGGATCGCCCGGGCGGTGGCGCCCGGCGCGCTCGGCGTGATCGTGCTGACGATCCCGATCGGCGTGGGCATCGCGATCGGCAACGTGCTCGCGCCCGTGATCGTGAAGACGGCCTTCGCCGACCGTCCGCTGCTCGCGACCGGCCTGTTCGCGTTCGGGATCCAGATCGGCGCGGGAGCGGGCGGCGCGCTGGCGGTGCCGCTGGCCGACTCGCTGGGCGGCTGGCGCGACAGCCTGTTCGCGATCTCCGTGGTGTGCGCGGTCGTCGCGGTCACCTGGATCCCCGTGGCGCGCGCCGTGCACATGCCGGCGGGGACGCAGCGCGCACCCACCCTCCCCTGGCGCTCGCCGGCCGCCTGGCGGCTCGCGATCATGTTCGCGTTCGTCTCGACGACCTACTACGGGACGGGCGCGTGGCTGGCCGACGCCTTCGTCGAGCACGGCTGGAGCGAGGCGCGGGCGGGCTCGCTGATCGGCATCATCAACATCACCGCGCTGTTCGGCACGCTGCTGATCGCGTTCGCCGGCGACCGCATCGGCTCGCGCCGCACCTACCTCGTGGGCGGGCTCGGGCTCGTGCTCGCGGGATTGCTGCTGGCGATCCTCGCACCCGGGGCGGGCATCGCCGCCGCCGTGCTGATGGGCTTCGGCATCGGCTGCAGCTTCTCGCTCTCCATGGCCCTGCCGCTCGACGTGGCCCACGATGGCGCGTCCGTGGCGGCCACGACGGGCCTGATGCTGCTCGTCGCCTACCTGATCGCCGCGGCCGCGCCCGTCGGGCTCGGAGCGATCCGCGACCTGACCGGCGGCTACGCCGCGGTGCTGTGGGTGCTGGTCGGCACGGCGGCCGCCGGCGTCGTGCTCGGCACGACGCTCTCGCCGGGGTGGATCCGCTGCGCCCGCGCCGGCTCGGGCGAGCCCGCGGCGCTCACGACCTGAGGGATCTGCGCGAGGCTACCTGCTCTCGCCCGAGGGCTCCTCGGGATGCGACGCGTCGCTGAACTCGCGCAACTCGCCCGTCGCAACGTAGGACGCCTGCTCGGCGATGTCCACGGCGTTGTCCGCGATGCGCTCGAGCGCACGCGCGCAGAGCACCATGCGCAAACCCCACTCGCGGCGCGAGCGGTCGCCGCCGAGCTCGAGCACCTGCTCGACGACGATCCGGTTGAGATCGTCGACGAGGTTGTCGAGCTCGTCGAGCTGTTGTGCGCGGTGCGCGTCGCGGTGCGAGAGCGCGTCAGTCGCCGCCTCGAGCATGCGCTCGCCCCGCCGCCCCATCTCTTCCAGCGAGTCGCGCACCGCGCTGGATCCGGGCTCGTCGTTGCCGCCCGCCTGCACGAGCTTCGCGATCGTCACGCACTGGTCGGCCATGCGCTCCAGGTTGCGCGCGATGCGCGTGGACGCCAGCACCAGGCCCATGTCGCGCGCAGGCACGACGTTGCCCACGAGCAGGATCTCGGCGTCGCGATCGAGCGCGAGGCAGAGCCGATCGATCTCGTCATCGGCGTCGATCACCCGCTGGGCGACCACGACGTCGCCGCGCATCAGCGCGTCGAGCGCCTCGCGCAAATCGTGCCGGACGAGGTCGGAGACCTCGATCAGGCGCTGTTCCAGGAAGCCGGGCGCGACCTGTGCCACGCCCTAGCCGAACCGGCCCGAGACGTAGGCGCCGGTGACCTCGTTCGTGGGCTTGCCGAAGATGGCACTCGTGGGGCCGGTTTCGACCAGCGTTCCGGGCTGCCCGGCCTCGAGGATCGTCATGAACGCCGTCGTGTCCGAGACGCGCGCCGCCTGCTGCATGTTGTGCGTCACGATCACGATCGTATACGTGGCCCGGAGCGTGTGGATGGTCTCCTCGATCTTGGACGTCGAGATCGGGTCGAGCGCCGAGCACGGCTCGTCCATCAGCAGTACCTCGGGCTCCACTGCGAGCGCCCGTGCAATGCACAGCCGCTGCTGCTGGCCGCCGGAGAGCGCGCCGCCCATGCTGCGCAGGCGATCCTTGACCTCGCTCCAGAGGTCGGCCTGGCGGAGTGCCCGCTCGACGACCTCGTCGTGGAGATGGCGCCCCGAGCGCTTGCCCGAGGTCAGCCGGAGACCCGCAGCGACGTTGTCGTAGATCGACATCGTCGGGAACGGGTTGGGACGCTGGAAGACCATGCCGACCCTGCGGCGCACGAGCACCGGATCGACGCCGCGAGCGTTGATGTCGACGCCGTCCAGAAGGATCTCGCCGCGGGCGAACGCACCCTTCGCGGTCGAGTGCATCGCGTTGAGGCAACGCAGGAGCGTCGACTTGCCGGCGCCCGAAGGGCCGATCAGCGACGTCACGGCATTCGGCTCGATCTTCAGGTTGATTCCGGCGATGACCGTCTTGTCGCCGAACCCGGCATCCAGGTTGACGACATCCATGCGGCGTGCGGGTCCCTTGGTGGTGCTCTGGCCACCGGCCGCGGAAGCTGCGGACGCGCCGTTGGCGACGGTACCGCTCTCGCTCGGGACGTCGATCACGACGGGCCTTTCAGGAGTTGTCATTGGCCGATCGCCGAGCGGCGGGCCACGAGCCTGGCGATGATGGTCAGTGCGAGCACGATGGCGATCAGCGTGAGTGCGCCCGCCCACGCGCGGTCCTGGGCGTTGGTGAATCCGCCTGTCGCGCCAGTATAGATCTGCATCGAGAGCGTCGACATGCGCTGGCTGGGATTGGTCACCGTGAAGAGGTCGTTGCCCAGGGCCGTGAGCAGCAGTGGCGCCGTCTCGCCCATGGCGCGCGCGACGGCGAGCATGACCCCGGTGATGATGCCGGCGAGCGCCGTCGGCAGAAGGACCGAGACGATCGTGCGGGATTTGGTGACGCCGAGGGCAAGGCTCGCCTCGCGCACGTCCCGCGGCACGAGCCGCAGCATCTCCTCCGTGGCGCGCACGATCAGCGGGACCATCACGAGCGCCAGGCTGAGCGAGCCGGCGAAGCCGGAGAAGCCGAAGTTGATGACCCAGATCGCGTACACGAAGGCGCCCGTGACGATCGTCGGGATGCCGAGCATGACATCGACGACGAGCCGCACGACCGCCGCGACGCGGCCCGCCGCGTACTGGTTCAGGTAGATCGCGCAGCCGATGCCGAGCGGGATGGCGACGGCGGTCGCGAGGCCGACGATGATGAAGCTCCCGATGATGCCGTTGACGAAGCCTCCGCCGGTGTCGGACGGGTTCCCGGGCGGCGTGTCGGTGAGGAATCCCCAGTTGAGCGCGTTGATCCCCTTGAGGGCGACATAGAGGAGGATCCAGGCGAGCAGGCCGCCGATGGCGATCATGAGCGCCGTCAGGAGAATCGTCATGCCGCGGTCGCGCCGGTGACGGCGGCGCAGCATGGGAGCCGCAGGGCTGCTGCCCGGAAGCGTGTCGACCGTCGCCATGACTTAGGCGATCGTCTCGCTGATGCGGGATACGACGAGCTTGCCGATCACGTTCACGATCAGCGTGATGATGAGCAGCAGCGTGCCCACGACGAACAGCGAGTCGAGATGGAAGGGCTCGGTCGCCTCGGTGAACTCGTTGACGATGACGCTCGGCATCGTCGCGCCCTGGCCGAAGATGCTGGTCGCGATCGCGAGGACGCTGTTGCCGATCAGCATGGTGACCGCGATCGTCTCGCCGAACGCGCGACCGAGGCCGAGCAGGCTGGCCCCGAAGATGCCGGCGGTGGAGCGCTTGAGCACCGACATGCGGAGCATCTCCCAACGTGTCGCGCCGAGCGCGAGCGCGGCTTCCTTCTCGGCGACCGGCGCGACCGCGAAGACCTCGCGGCAGATCGCCGTGATGATCGGCAGGACCATGATCGAGAGCACGATGCCCGCAGCGAAATAGGACGGCCCGAAGAACGGCCCGGCGAAGACGGCGCCGATCACGGGGATGCCGCCCAGCCAGCTGATGAGATGATCGGCGATCGGATGGAGCGCGGGCAGGAGGGCGAAGATGCCCCAGAAGCCGTAGACGACGCTCGGTATCGCGGCGAAGAGGTCGACCAGGTACGCAAGCGGCTTGCGCAGGCGGACCGGGGCGACGTCGGTGATGTAGAGCGCGAGGCCCACGGCGACCGGCACCGCCAGCAGCATCGCGATGAACGACGTGAGCACGGTGCCGTACACGAACTGCAGCACGCCGTAGGGGTTGGGATCGGACTTGGTCGCGATTGCCTCGGACGGGGCCCAGCGCGTCGAGTCGAGGAAGCTGACCGGGCCGTAATGGCGCAGCGACGGCCACGCCTCCTTGACCAGGAAGAACGCCGTGGCGGCGAAGGCCAGGACGATCAGCAGCGCGGCTCCGGCGACGATCACCCGGAAGGAGGCGTCGCCGAGGCGCAGGCGCTGCTTGTGCAGGGCCTGCGCCTCGCGTACGCCCGCCCTGTGAGAGGCGGCACTCACTAATTGAAGGAGATCGGGATCTTCACGAGCGGCTTGCCGTTGAGCGTGATCTTGTTGATCTGCCCGAGCGCGCGCTGCTGCAGGATCTTGCCCATGGGTGCGTAGTTAATCGTGGCCGGGAAATTTTGTCCCGTGGTCAGTGCCCAGGTGAGGAAATTGACCATCGCCTTGGCCTTGGCCTCGTCCGTCTGGTTCTGGTAGACGAGCGCGAACGTCGTAGCCGTGATCGGGTAGGCGAGAGCGGCGCCCTTCCAGGTCAGGCTGGCCCGCATGTCGGGCGGGAACGAGGTCTTGCTCGCGGCGGCCGTGGAGGTGGCCGGGCAGGGCTTGATGAATGTGCCCTTCTTGTTCTTGACGTTGCCGTAGGTGAGCTTGCCGGCGATCGCATACTGGAGCTCGACGTATCCGAACGCGCCCTCGGTCTGGCCTATCAGCGCCGTGACGCCGTCGCTGCCCTTGGCGCCGATGCCCGTGGGCCACGCGACGACCGTGCCCTGGGAGCTGGGCGTGCCCAGCTTCGAGACCCACGTCGGGCTGGTCTTCGTCAGGTAGTCGGTGAACACGCCCGTCGTGCCGGAACCGTCCGAGCGGTGCACGATCGCGATCGTCTCGTCGGGCAGGTTGGCCTTGGGATTGAGCTTCTTGATCGCGGGGTCGTTCCACTTCGTGATCTGACCCGTGAACATCTTGCCGATCGTGTCGCCGTCGAAGTTCAGGCCGGATCCCACGCCCTTGACGTGGTAGGCCATGGCGACCGCGCCGAGGACGAGCGGAATGTGCAGGACCGGGCCGCCCTTGGCCGCGGCCAGCTGCGCGTCGGTCATGGGGACGTCGCTGTCACCGAAGTCGACCGTCTGCGCGCTGATCTGCGAGACGCCGCCGCCCGAGCCGATGCCCTGGTAGGCGACGTTGGTTCCCTTTGACGAGTAGGCCTTCGCCCACATGCTGATCACGGGCTGCGCTAGCGTCGAGCCGGCGCCGCTGAGCGACGAGGCCGCGCCCGTGAGGGGCTTGACCGGGTCGGGGTAGTGCGGACGCAGCGTCAGCAGCTTCGTGCTGCACTGCACCGGCGCAGCAGCACCGGATGCGGCGGGCGCGGCCGGCTTGGCCGACCCCACGCTCGCCGAGGCCAGCAGCGCGACCAGCGCGCCGGCGGCCAGTACGGTCTTCCTGAGAATCATCCGTTCCTCCGAGAGGCTGTACTGCGCTCGCAGGGCTGCGCGCGCGCCCGACTTTTGCCAGGCGAGGCCAACCTACAGACGGCCTCCGAGACGAGGGGAGACGTTCTGGTGATGACCTGGTGAAGATGTGGTTACGACAGCCCGGGACGTGTGGCGAAGTCCCTGCTAATCGCGGCCGTGCGAGGCGTCCGTGAACTCCCGGAACTCGCCCGTCACGAGGTACGCGGTCTGCTCGCCGATATCGACTGCGTGATCGCCGATGCGCTCCAGGCAGCGCGACACGATGATCATGCGCAGGCCCCACTCGCGCAGGGCCTCGTCACCGCCGAGTTTCAGCACGTGCGAGACGACCCGGCGGTTGGCCCGGTCGATCAGCTCGTCGAGGTCCACCAGCATCTCCGCGCGCGCGACGTCGCGCGAGGCGAACGAGGCGAGCGCCACGCGGATCATCTCCTCCGCGCGCACCGCGACGTCCTCGAACCCCGCGACCAGCGAGTCGTCGGAGGTGAGGCTCTGCGACAGCTTCGTCAGCTTGGCGATCGTCACGCAGTGGTCGCCCATGCGCTCGAGGTGCAGGTTGACGTGCAGCATCGCGAGCACGAGGCGAAGATCGACGGCGACCGGCGTCTGCAGTGCGAGCAGCCCCTCGATGCCCTGCTGCAGCGCGTGGTAGCGGTGGTCGATCTCGTCATCGAACGCGATCACCTCGTCGGCGAGGCCGACATCGCGCCGGTAGAGCGCATTAACTGACGAGCGCAGCGCGCGCAGCACGATCTGCCCCTGCTCCTGCAGCGCCTCCTCGAGGCGTTCGAGCTGTTCGTGGAAGACGTCGCGCGGCACCTGCGCATGCTACCCGTGGCCGTCGCCCGGTCCGATCGTCGCGCATGTCATCATCCGCACATGGAACGGGTCGAGCGCGCCGGTCATGGCGCCTACCGCAACATTCATCCCGAGGGCGT
>DASRQS010000102.1:0-14760 GCA_035696365.1 Gaiellales bacterium
GCTGGGCAAGACGTTCGGCAACACTCTCCGCGCTCCCTTCGACCTCGGCGAGCTGGCGGCGCCAGGCTTCGCGGTCCCAGATCTCGAGCCGGTCCTGCAGACCGGCGATGACGATGTCCTTGCCAAGCTGCGCGTGCGCCAGGAGCGGTGCAGGCAGGGCGACGCGGCCCTGGCGGTCGAGCTCGCCGGGCTGCGCACCGCCGAAGAGGTAGCGCTGCATGATCCGGCCCTCGCGGGAGAACCCGTCGAGGCGGTCGACCTGCTCGTTCACGAACGAGTCCCAGCTGGCGGGCGACCACACCGAGACGCAGCCGTCGAAGCCGCGGGCGCAGACGACCCCGTCGGCGAAATGCTCACGCAGGCGTGCGGGCAGCGTAACGCGGTTCTTGTCATCCAGCCGTTGCTCGAACTCGCCGAGGAGCACACATTTCCCCTGACCGCGCCCGGATCGGCGCATGATCTCCCAGTGCGCACCACTTTACCCCACCACCCCCCACATTGCAACACCAAGATGCGATGCCCGCCCCACCAAATACGCTGACCGGCGTGCCGGTTCTGTCGAAGGCGGGCGTGCGGATCGACTACGCGGACGAGGGAATCGGCCCGCCGGTCGTCCTGATCCACAGCTCCGTGAGCGCGAACCGGCAGTGGCGCGCGCTCACCGAAGCCCTGCGCGACCGCTACCGGGTGCTGGCCCCGAACCTCTACGGCTACGGCGAGACCACGCCCTGGCCCGGCGTCGAGCCACAGTCACTCGCCGCGCAAGCCGAGCTCGTCCTGGCCGTATGCGACGAGCTCGACGGCCCCGTTCGCCTGGTCGGCCATTCTCTGGGCGGGTCGGTCGCGCTCAAGAGCGCGCTCCTGCTCGGCGACCGGGCCTCGAGCCTGGTGCTGCTCGAGCCCAATCCCTTCCACCTGCTGAACGATGGCGAGCACATGGCCGCCTGGCGCGAGACGCAGGAGCTGCGCGAGCTCGTCACGGGCCGCATGGCGGCCGGCGACTGGCCGGGCGCCGCGCAGCCTTTCGCGGACTACTGGCTCGGGGAGGGTGCCTGGAACGCGATGCCGGAGCGGCGCCAGGCCGCATTCGTCGAGTCCCTGCCCCCCAACCTGCACGAGTGGGACGCGGTGGGGAACGAGCAGACGGGGATCGAGGGCTACGCGGCCACCATCGCCCGCACGCTCGTGCTGAGCGACCGCGGGACACGTCGTCCCATCCGCGAGATCGTCCAGTTGTTCGCACAGGGCTGTCCCGCATGGACGTTCCGCTACCTTGACGAGGGCGGCCACATGGCGCCGCTGACGCGGCCCGAGCTCGTCAACCCGCTCGTCGAGCAGTTCCTCGACGCAGAATGAGCGTCAGTTCGCGGAGCGCAGCGGACCGACGTCGGTCAGCGTCTGCAGGCGGTTCTGGGCGTCCAGCGCCGCGACCTTGTAGGCCTCCGCCAGCGTCGGGTAGTTGAACACCGTGCCCACGAGGTAGTCCACGGTCGCGCCGTTGCCCATCGCCACCTGGCCGATGTGCACGAGCTCGGTGGCGCCCGTGCCGAGCACGTGCACGCCCAGCAGCGTGCGGTCGTCGAGCGAGACGAGCAGCTTGAGCATGCCGTGGTGATCGCCCAGGATCTGGCCGCGCGCGAGCTCCCGATAGCGCGAGATGCCGACCTCGTAGGGCACGCCGGCCTCGGTCAGCTGCTCCTCGGTCTTGCCCACGAACGAGATCTCCGGGATGGAGTAGATGCCGATCGGCAGGCTGTCGTTCATCGCCTCCGTCGGTTTTCCGAGTGCGGCCAGCGATGCGATCCTGCCCTGCTCCATGGCCGTCGCCGCGAGCGCCGGGAAGCCGACCACGTCGCCCACGGCATAGATGCCCTCGACCGACGTGCGGTAGAGGTGATCGACGTGGATCTGGCCACGCGCATCGGTCTCGACACCGACCGACTCGAGCCCGAGCCCGGCCGTGGCCCCCTGGCGCCCGGCCGAATAGAGCACCGTCTCCCCCACGATCCGCTTGCCGCTCTTGAGCATGGTCAGCGCGCCGCTCTCGTGGCGCTCGACCGCCTCGACCGTCTCGCCCAGGCGGAAGATCACGCCGAGATCGCGCAGCGACAGCTGCAGCGCGCGCACGATCTCGGAGTCGCAGAACGGCAGCAGCTCACGGCGTGCGTCGATGACCGTGACCTTGGTGCCGACGGCGGCGAACATCGAGGCGTACTCGATGCCGATCACGCCGGCGCCGACCACGACGAGCGACTGCGGGATGTGCGCGAGGTTGAGGATCCCGTCGGAGTCCAGGATCGACTCGTCGTCGAACTCGATCGCGGCCGGCCGCACGGGCCGGCTCCCGGTCGCGATCACGATCGCGCCGGCGTCGACGACCTGCTTGCGGCCGTCGGCGGCCGTGATCGCGACCGTGTCCGCATCGACGAAGCGCGCCGAACCGTCGAAGATCGTCACGCGGTTGCGCGTCAGCTGATCGCGGATGACGTCGGCCTCGCGCAGGCTCACGTCGGCCGAGCGCGTGCGCAGGTCGTCCATCGTGATGTCTTCCTTGACCCGATGGCTCTGGCCGTAGATGGAGCGCTGCATGAAGCCGGTCAGGTAGAGCACCGCCTCGCGCAGGGTCTTGGAGGGGATCGTCCCGCTGAAGACACTGCACCCGCCGAGCTGCTGCTGCTCCACGATCGCGGCGCGACGGCCGAGCTTGGCGGCCTGGATCGCGGCCTTCTGGCCGGCCGGGCCGCCGCCGATCGCCAGCAGGTCGAAGTGCGCCGTCGGGGCGTCGTCGTTCACGGGCGTGGAGTCGGCCGAGCTCACGAGGCCCCTAGTGTGGCGGATTTCGCCGCAGAACTCATGCCGGAGTGGTGAAACCGGCCACCGCGCTGCCGCGGGCGACTCGGTTCAGTAGAGCGAGGCGGCGAGCCGCTTGCGAATCGAAGCGGCCAGCGGGTCGGAGTCGCCGAGCTCGGCGAACGCCCCGACCATCACGCGCCTGATGCGGTCGCGCGTCTCGCCGCTCGCCTCCGAGACGGCCTCGAGCAGCGCGCGCAGGGCCGCCTCGTACTCGCCGCGCGCGAGCGCCTCGAGGCCCATCCGGGCGACCGGCGGGGCAACGGGATCGGCGGCGAGCTCGGCGCGCGCGAGCAGGCCGTCGGCCTCGCAATCGTGGGCGACCGGCGCGAGCAGCTCGAGCGCCTCGTCCTCACGTCCGTCCGCCAGCAGCAGGCGCGCGAGCCGGACGCGCACGTCGGCCCGCGTCGGGTCGAGTTCGATCGCCTCGCGCAGCGACTGCTCGTCACCGTTGGCGAGCAGTGCATCTTCAGGCTTCGGGATCAGGCCCTGGACGAAGCGCTCGACGACCGCAGGCGGCTGCGCGCCGGTGAACTCGTCCACGAGCTCGCCAGCGCGGAAGGCCTTGACGTTGGGGATGCCCTGGATGCCGTAGCGGCGCGCGATGCCCGGATTCGCGTCGATGTCGACCTTGACCAGCTCGACGGCGCCGTCCGCGGCGTCCACCGCACGCTCGATCACGGGTGCGAGCATGTGGCAGGGGCCGCACCACTCCGCCCAGAAATCGACCAGCACCGGCACGCTGCGCGAGCGCTCGATGACCGCCTGGTCGAACCCCGCCTCGTCGACGTCGATCGCCATCTCTCGCCGCAGCCTAGGGCAGGTTGGTTGCTACGGCTACCATCGTCTGCTGATGGCCGATCAGGAGAGCTACGACGAGCTGGCGTTGCCGCCCGATGCCGAGGTGCTGGGCGTCTTCGTGAATGGCGTGCCGCTCGTCGCGGGCCAGGATTACGAGGTGCTGCCCGGCCGCATCCATCTGGCCAATCCGGTACGGCGCCGGACGTCCGTCTCGACCATCGGCAAGGTGCTGCTCTCGCTCGGCGTGGGCGTCTACAACAAGGGCGACGTGGTCGACCTCCAGCTGCGCCGCGGCGGGCAGACCCAGGTCATCCGCGGCCGGCGCTTCGGCGAAGCTTCCGGCTAGACACCTGCCAGGAGCGAGAGCGCCTGCGAGCCGAGCACGAGGACGAGCGCCGAGGGCACCAGCGTCACGGCCACGGCGAGCGCCATCTTCGGCCCGGCCGCCGCTGCGCGCTCGCGCACGGCGAGGCGCGTGAGCTCCCGCTGGAGCGCGGCCTGCTCGCTCAGTGTCGCCGCCAGCGGGGACCCGAGCTCGTCGGCCGAGGCGAGCGCGTGGCCTGCGCGTTCCAGCGCGCGCACGTGCTCACCGCCGAGCGCGCGCAGCACCTCACGGCGCGGCCGCGTCGAGCGCAGGTCGGCGGCGCAGGTTGCCAGACGCACACCCAGACCGCCGTCGACGTGGGGAGCGACGGCTGCGAGCGCGGCGTCGAGCGTCGCGCCGCCCTCCACGCACGCGGCGAGCAGATCGAGCGCATCGGGCAGCGCCGCTGCGAGCGCCCCGTCGCCGCGAGCCTTGCTCATCACCCGGCGCCGTCTCACTGCGAGAGCGGCCGCACCGCCCGCGGCGCACTCGACCACGCCCGCAGAGCCGCCGAGCTCCCGCCAGGTCACTGCACAGGCCGCGAGAAAGGCAAGCGACAGCAGCACCCGTGCACGCGGACGGAGCGCCGCCAGGGCGACGACGGCGGCGATGCCGGCGAGCGCCGCGCTCACGCGATGCCCCGCGCGATGGCGCGGATCGCGAGCAGACCGACGAGATCGAGCACCGCCCCGACGGCCACGATCGCGAGACCGGGCGCCGTGGTCAGCAGCAGGCGCACGGCCCCGGCGTCGAGCAGCGCGGCGAGCGCGAGGCCGACGACGGGCAGGAGCGGGACGACTCGCGCAGACAGCCTGGCCTGGGCAGTCAGCGCCCGGATCTCCGCATGCACGCTGCGCCGCTCGTCGAGCCGGCGCGCGAGCGAGCGCAGCAGCGCCGGCAGATCACCGCCGGTGCGCAATTGCAGTGAAATGGCCGCCGCCGCGAAGCGCGCGCGCTGTCCAAGCGCAGCCGCGAGCGCATCCGCGATGTCCTCGCCGGCCGCGGCCCGCCGTCCCGCGAGCGCAAATGCCTCACCCGCCGCTCCGCCCGCGGCTCCCACCGCGACGAGCGCACGGTCGGCCGTGCGCCCCGCTCCCAGCTCCGCCGCGACCCGCCGCAGCGCGTCCGGCAGCTCGCGCTCGAGCGCACCTTCCGCCCGGGCCGCCCTGATGCGCCCGAGAGCCGCAACGGGAAGGGCCTCGGCGCCGACCACGCTCGCAAGGCAGGCGAGCATGGCGAGCGCGGCGAGTCCGGCGAGCAGGACAGCGCTCACGCGGGTGCGGCTTCGCCACAGCGCGCTGCGACAGCCTCGCGGGGCACGAGCTCCCAGGCGCGACCTCGCCGTTCGACGCCGTGGACCGACACAAGCCGCCGCTCGCCGTCACTCCGGCGGGCGACCTGCACCACGACGTCGAAGGCCGACGCGACCAGCTCGCGCACCGCGGCGTAGGGCAGTTCGAGGCCCGCCATCAGCGCCAGCAGCTCGATCCGCCGGAGCGCATCGCCGGGGCCTTTGGCATGCACCGTCGTGAGCGAGCCGTCGTGGCCGGTCGTCATCGCCTGGAGCATGTCGAGCGCCTCTCCCCCGCGAACCTCGCCCACCACCAGCCGGTCGGGCCGCATCCGCAGCGCGTTGCGAACGAGCTCCCGTATGCCGACCTCGCCCGTGCCCTCGAGGCTCGCACCGCGCGCCTCGAGGCGCGCGACGTGCGGCCGGTCGATGCGTAGCTCGGCTGCGTCCTCGACGGTCACGATCCGCTCGCTCGCGTCGATCCGCGCCGCGAGCGCGCCGAGCAGCGAGGTCTTCCCGCTCGAGGTGCCACCGCTGATGACGACGGAGAGCCGGCTGCGCACGCAGCGCTCCAGCAGCTCGGCATCAGACTGGGTGAGCGAGCCGAGCTCGACGAGCTCCGCCAACGTGAACGGGCGAGGCGCGAAGCGTCGCAGTGTCAGGAGCGGCCCGTCCGGCGCAAGCGGTGGCAGCACCACATTGAGGCGCGAGCCGTCCGCCAGGCGAGCGTCGACCATCGGCTGCGCATCGTCGAGGCGCCTGCCGGCGCGGGCAGCCAGGCGCACGCACGCGTCCCGCAGGGCACCGGCGTCGTCGAAGCGCAGCGGGGCTCGCTGCAGCCGGCCACGGCGCTCGACCCAGATCTCCGCAGGCCCGTTGGCGATCACCTCGGTGACACTCGGATCGTTGAGCAGGGTGGCCAGCGGATCCGGCCGCGCCGCCGCGGCATCCGCACCGGCCGGGCCCTCGCGCGCCGCCGCCGCACTCAGCTGCGCTCGCTCCCAGAGACTCACGAGACTGCCTTCCCCAGCGCGGCGAGTGCGCCGAACGCTCCGGCGGGCGGCGGCAGTCCACGCTCGCGCGCTCGCGGCACGCGAGGATCCGTCTTCACCGTCGCAAGCAGCGGCACTCCCGCCTGGGCAGCAAGGCTCTGCGCGACGCGCGGGTTGCGGCAGGCGGTTGCGACGATTCCCATGCAGCGCGCGGACAGGCCGAGCCGCGCAATGAGAAGCGCCGTGCGGCGAGCTCCGCGGGCGCCGCGCGCGTCGGCGCTGGCGACGATCACGACCAGGCCTGCGCGCTCGAGCACCGGGATCGTCTCGACGCCGACGCGCGCGCCGCAGTCGACGATCGCGCGGAGCCCACTCGCGGCCGCAAGGTCCAGCACGCGGGCGATGCCGCGCTCGTCGATCAGGTCCGCATGCTCGGGCAGCGTCGGTGCGGGCAGGACCCGGCATCCGTCGCCCTTGGCCAGGCCGGCGGCGAGCTCGGCCGGCGTGGCCACAGGCCCGCAGGCGATGCGCAGGAGCGCGTCCGGCACGGCGACCTGCGCCGCCGCGACATCGGCGGCATCGCCTGTCGCGAGTGCAAGATCGAGGAGGAAGACCCGTTCGTGGGCGACGGCCAGCGCGACGGCGCACGTGGTCGTGCCCATGCCGCCTCCGGCGCCCAGGAGCGCGACGTGTCCCTCGTCCTCCGGCGCCCGGGAGGGGCGCGCGTCGAAGCAGCCCGCCGCGGCCAGGGCGTGGCGCAGCCCAGGAGCGTCGAGCGGGCGCTCGACGATGCCCACCGCCCCGCAGTCGAGCGCCTGTTGCGCTGCACTCTCCGAGCCGGCCAGCGCGATCAGCATGACCCTCGCATCCGGTCGCCGGGCTCGCTCGCCGCGCACGAGGTCGCCTGCGGCGGCGAGCGACGAGTCGGCCGCGAGCAGCACGTCGGCATCCCCCGAATGAGCTGCGGCGAGCAGCGCGATCTCAGGCACTCCGATCAGGGCGGCGCGCAACTCGAGGTCGAGGGCACGATCGCCACCCAGCAGGGCGAGCCGCACGATCACGGGCTCTCGCCACGCAGGAGTAGCCGCACCTCACGACCGCGGTCTGCTGTGGCCAGGGACAGCGCAACCGCAGCCGGCGCACGCAAGGTCACCGAGATGCCGTCCGGACGCTCGCTCGCCGGCGACAGGAGCTCCAACTTGCGCGCGGCGACCCGCGAGCCCGTTGGCGCGATGATCACGACATCCACGAGGCGACCTCGCTGCAACAGCCGTGTGTCCGGCGCCGATCCCTGCGCCAGTACGAGAGCAACGGCACGCTCGCCGGGGCGTAGGACGGATGCGCGGCCACCCGAGCGCAGTGCACCGCGCAGGACGAAATCCCCGCCGGCGAGCCCGATCAGGGTGCGGCGGCCGGCCAGGTCACCCAGCCGCGTCAGCATGGAAGGCGTGCGATCGGCCCCCGAGATCGGTACTGCCACGACATCCACGGCGCGGACGATCTCGCCTGCCGCGATCGAGTGCCGGAGCGCAAGCACCGCAGTCTGCGGTTGATCGGCTCCCGGCAGCAGCCCGAGCAGGAGGGACAGCAACGCGAGCGTCAGTCCCGTCGCGGCCAGCCACTGCTCACGCAGCCGATCGAGCGCAGCGAAGCGACTCACGATGCGATCGTTCCCGTGGGCGCGAGCGGCAGGCGCAGCGTGAAGCGCGCACCGCGGTCGCGCGCAACGCCCACCGTCACGCCACCCCCGTGGGCCTCGGCGACGGCTCGCACCGTCGAGAGTCCCACGCCCGCGCCGCCGACCCGGCCTGCGCCCTGGGCAAATGCGTCGAAGAGCCGCGGCAGAAGCTCGCGATCGATGCCAGGGCCGTCGTCCTCGACGCGCAGGACAAGCACGTCGGCGGACTCGTACACGAGCTCGACGCGCACCTCGCTGCGCGCGTGGCGGACGGCGTTGTCGAGCAGATTGTCGAGCGCCTGGCGCAGCCGCTGCGCGTCCACGACGGCCGGGACGGCGACGCCGGAAGCAAGCAGCAGAACGCGCGTCCGTCCCGAGCGCGCACGCGCGGCCGCCACTCCATCGGAGACGAGCACCCGCACGTCGGTCGGCGCGCGCTGGATGTGGAGCGCCAGCGCGTGCGTGCGCCCGAGCGCAAGGAGGTCGTCAACCATGAGCGCGAGGCGCGAGACCTCGTCCTCGATCGTCTGGAGCTTCGCGGCCCGCGGGCGCGAGCGCTCGCCCCGGCGGAGCACCGAGGCATAGGTGCCGATCACGGCCAGCGGGTTGCGCAGGTCGTGGCTGACCTGCGAGACGTACAGTCCGCGCTCGCGATCGAGCTCGCGCAGGCCGTTCGCGAGGTGCTCGAGGGACCCGGCCACGCGGCCAACCTCGCCGCGCCCAGGCACCAGTGCGACGCTGCGGTCGCCGTCGCCGATCCGCTGTGCCGCCAGCACGATCGTCTCGAGCTGCTTGCGATGACGCCGGCCGGCGCGCTCGAACAGCCGCACCCCGACGAGGACGAGCACGAGGCCGATCGGGGCCAGCCCCTCCGCTTCGATCAGCAGCAGGTCGCGCTCGACGTGCTGCGGCGCCCGGCTGACCGCGATCACCCGCCGGGTTCCGACGCGGGCCTCGGCGACCGTGCCGAGGTCGGACGCGTGGCCGGCGCGCGCAGCGGCGACCAACGCCGCGTCGCCGCCCGATGTCCCGCCGTCGAGCCACGCCAGCCTCGTGCCCGGAATGCGCGGAACGCGCCCCTGCTCCAGCGCCGGCGAGGCCGCGTCGAGCGTTCGCATCAGGCTCGCCCGGCCCTCGCCGGCCACGCGGTCGTGGACACGCGCCACGACGACCAGGCCGATCGCCGAGAGCGCGAGCGCCACGACGAGCGCGACGGCTATCGACAGGCGTGCTTCGAGGGGCAGGTTGCGCGGCAGATAGCTAGAGCGCACGAGCGACTTCGAGGCGATACCCCCGCCCCCACTCGTTGACGATCGGATCCGTCGGCGCGCCGGCCGCGACGAGCTTGCGGCGCAGGCGGCTCGCGTGCGAATCGACCGTGCGAGTGCGCAGTGTCGCGGGCATGCGCCAGACCTCCCTCAGGAGATCGGCCTTCGATCGGACCGCCCCTGGATCGCGTGCGAGCTCGAGCAGCAGGTCGTACTCGCGCCCGGAGAGCGGCAGCTCGCAGCCGGCCCAGCTCGCCCTGCGCGCAGCGGGCTCGAGCAGCAGATCGCCCACGCGGATGTTGGCGTGCATCCTGCGCCCGCGCGCGAGCAGGGCATGCACACGGGCGATCAACTCCGGGAGCGCGAAGGGCTTGCGCAGGTAGTCGTCGGCCCCTCGCTCGAACGCCCGCAGGACGTCGGCCTCCTCGGTACGCGCCGTCAGCACGAGCACCGGCGTGCCGCTGTCGAGCCGATCGGCACCGCAGCGCAGCCGCCTCAGCACATCGAGGCCGGACCCGTCGGGGAGCCCGATGTCGATGATCGCGACGTCCGGCACCAGGTCGTCGAGCATCCGCAGCGCGTGCCTGAGCGAGCGGCCCTGGCGGACGTCGAAGTCCTCCTGGGCGAGTTGTTCCGCGAGGACGTCAGCGAGCTTCGCCTCGTCCTCGACGAGTAGTACCGTCCTGCGCATCCCGATCTCCCCCTCGCCGCCGTCCGTGCTCCCGGAGCCACCGTAAGCGCGAACAAGCAGAATGATCAAGGCGATCGAGCCGATTGACACACTTTCGTCACGCTCTGGTCGCGAGCGGTGTGTTTCAGACGTGGCTGGTGCGAGTCAGAATGCGGGCTCGACGACCAGCTGCATGCCCTCGTGCAGGCCGAGCCGAGCGGCCTCGCCGGGGCCGATCTCCAGCACGTAGCGCGCCCGCCTGCAGCCGGCCATGCGCCAGGGCGGGAGAGCGTGCACGACGCGCACGACCTGCAGGTCGGCATCGCAGAAGACGATGTCGAGCGACATCCGCATGAAGAACATGTGGATCGACTTCTCGCGGAACGCCAGGCCTTCGCCCGGCGGCAGCTCGCGTCGACCGAGCAGACCGCGAGTGCGGGTCGCGAGCTTGCGTGCGAAGCGGAGCCGCTCGAGCAGCGGCCGGCCATCCGAGGCCCGAACCTGATGCCAGGTATCCATCGGATACCCACCGTAGTCCGTCAGTCCCGGCCGCGCCCCCTTGTGGCGTCAGGTCGATGATCTACGCTTCGCGCGTCTCAAGGGGAGCCCATGGACGCCGAAGACGCTCAGCACGATCCACTGCGGGATGCGCGCGAGGCGGCCCTGCGCCGCATCGGCGAGATGCGGCAGCGCAACCTCGGCGCGGGCGAGCCCGCAGGGCCCGATCTGCGCACGCTGCTCGCACGCTCGGAGCGACACGTCGACGAGTTGCGGCGGTCCGCGAGCGAGCTCGCCGCCATCCTGCCGACCCGGGTCGAGGCTGCCGTGGCGCGCGCCCTGGGAGAGGACGAAGGCGGTCTCGGGCGGCGGCTCGACACGGTCGTCGATCAGAGCGGCCAGATCAGCGCCGCTGTCGAGCGGGTCGAGCGCGACCTGCTGGCCGAGCGCATGGCGCGCGTCGAGGACCTCGAGGTGCTCGTGGACCTCGTGAGCGGCGGCCTGAGCGCGCTGCGAGCCGACCTCCGCTCGGTACGCAGGGAACTGGCCGAGCTGCAGGCCGTCGTCGGCCAGCCGCTGCACGTCACCGTCGCACGCGACCAGAGCCCGGACGGCGCGGCCTCCGAAGCTGCGCCGGAGAGCCTGCGTGTGCGCGCGAGAGTGGAAGACGCGGCCCCCGTGGCCGTGCCCAGCGTGCGCCCTGACGCATCCTGATACGCCCTCGTCACACCCGCGCCTAGATCCGTCACAGGCCGCGCCGCCACTGTGGCGGCATGCGGCAACGAGCCCAGGCAAGCGTCGAGACCATCGCACTGCTGGCGGCGGTGGTGGCCCTCGCGGCTGCCCTCTCGCTGGGCGTCGCGCGCGTCGGGCCGCCCCTGGCCGAGGCAATCGCGCAGGCGATCTCAGCCGCGTTCGATGCGGGCGAGCCGACTGCCCCGGCGCTCGACTCGCTCGAGCGCCTGCTGCTCGCAGGCGCGACCAGCGCAGACCCGGAGGGACCGACGCTGCTCGACCTGCGGGCGAGCCTTCGTTCGAGGCTCGGCAGCACGGCGGGCGACACGGCGTTCGCCGCGACGCTGCGCCCGCTCGTCGCTCGTGCCCTCTCGGCTCGTTCGATCGTGGATGCGCCCGAGAACATCACGCTCGTCGGACGCGACGAGGAGGATTCGTGGCTGCGCGAGCGCTTCCACCCGGGAACGCTCAGCCGGTTCAAGGAGTTTGCAGTGAGCGCCGCCGGCACGCCAGGCGCGCTCGCAACGCTCTTCCACGACGCCGGCCTCGCCCCCGAGGTAACGGATGGCATCGACCCGGGACGAGCCGCAGGAGATGTGGTCGTCGAGCTGAACGGCGGCCTCCGCGATGTCCTCCTGCGGCGTCGGCCGGGGACCGGCCTCACGATCATCGGACAGCGGACGCACTTGTCGGGCACAGGTGACACCCAGCCATGACGCACGTCCAAGGCCAGGCCTCCGCGGAGTACGCCGGCCTGCTCGGAATCGCAGCGGTTCTGGGCGCCGCGCTCGCTCTCGTCGCCGGACCGCCGCTGGCAGGCGCCGTGCGCAACGCCTTCGTGGCGGCGCTCTCACGCAGCGCGTCTGCAGCGACGCCGGTCGTCACGAGCGCCGCCGACATCGCCGATGTCGAGTCCGCCCTGCTCGCGGGCCCGGACGCACGCACGCCGGACGCGGCCCTCGTCGCGCTCGGACGCCGTCACGGCGCCGAGGAGGCCGGCGAGGTCGCGGCCGCGCTGGTCCTGAGCGCGGCACGAGGCACCACTCCATGGCTGGGCGCGAGCCGCACCTACCGGGCGTGGTCGGGGCCCGACGATGGCCCGTTTCAGCCCGCTGGCTCATCGACCGGCGACCGCGATGTGGAGCAGCCCAGGGGTGCGCCGGTGGTCGTGTGGACCACGGTCGCCGCGCAGCGCCGGGCGGTGGCCGCCGCGCTGGATCGTCACCCGAACGCCCTCGGCCTCGTGCTCGACGCTGTCGCCCTCATCCCGGCGGGTGGCCTCGTGCGGGTGGCGGTCCGGGCCGGCGCGCTGCCGTTCGAGAGGGTCGCCCTGACGAGCGCTCGCGACGCGATCGAGGCCACGCGGCTGAGCGTCGAAGCCGTCCACGTCGTCGAGTCGGACGACGGCGACCTGGCTCCGGGAATGCGGGCGGGCGACGTGCTCGTGGCCTGGCCGGTCCACCGCACGGCCTGGCGCAACGGGGGGAGCGACCCCGCTCCCAGGATCGACTCGAACGGGTTCGGATCGGTCCGCCTGATCCAGGACTACGTCCACCTCGTCTACCTGCGCCCGGGCGCACACGGCCTGGCCGTGATCGCCCAGGGGTTCGGCACGTAAATCGACATGTCCGCCACCCACCGCCCACCGCACGGTGGGCCGAAGAACGGAGACCTCCATGTTCCAATCCCTGTCGCACCGCGTTGCGGTGTGCATGTTGCGCCCCGAGCGCGGGCAGGGCACCGTCGAGTACGTCGGCATCGTGCTGGCGGTCGCGGCGCTGCTCGTGGCCGTGGCCGCAGCCATCGACAACAAGGTCGGAGGGCCGATCGCGACCGCGCTCGTCCGCCGTCTGCAGGAGGCGGTGACGCAGGTCGGTACCGCGAAGCACGGATAACGAGCTCACGGCCGGGGCGCGCGACGTCGCGTGCCCCGGCTGCGGGGCTACTCGCCCACCAACTGTGAGGCGGGCTCTGGGCTCGGAGCCGCGCTGGAGCCGGCGGCCAGCGGCAGCGACAGCGTGAACGCCGCGCCTCCACCAGGGCGGTCACCCACCACGAGCGTCCCGCCCATTGCCAGTGCGAGCTCGGAGGACACCGGGAGACCGAGGCCGATGCCGTGGCGCACGCTGCTCGTTACGAACGGGCGCAGGATCGCGACCTTGTCGCCGTCGGGGATGCCCGGGCCTGTATCGCTCACGATCACCCGCCCCACACCCGCGCCGGCAGTCACCTCGACCGTGACCTCGCCCCCGACGGGGGTGGCGGTCAGCGCGTTCGTGATGAGGTTCGTCACGATCTGAAGGATGCGATCGCCGTCACCGAGCACGACGGGCTTGGCGAGAGCGGTGACCTGCAGGTCGACGCGGCGCCCACGCGCCTCCTCGCGCTGCGCGCCGGCGGCGCGGTCGCACAACGCGGCGACGTCCACCTCCTCGACGTTGAGCGAGAACCTGCGCGTCTCGAGGCGTGCGAGGTCGAGCAGGTCGCCGATCAGCCGCTGCAGCCGCTCGGCCTCGGCGAGCACGATCTCGAGCGAGGCCTGCTGCTCGTCCTCGCCGTCGATGACGCCGTCGGCGATGGCCTGCACGTGGCCCTGGATGGCAGTCAGCGGCGTGCGCAGCTCGTGCGAGATGCGCATCAGGAAGTTGCGCTCGTGCTCGCTGGCCTCCTTGAGCTGGCGCGCCATCTGCTCGAAGCGGTGGGCGAGCTGCCCCAGCTCGTCCGGGCCCTTCGAGGCCAGATGGACGTCGTAGTCGCCGAGCGCGATGCGCTCGCTGGCCTCCGTGAGCTCGCGCACCGGACGCGTGATGCGCCGGCTGAGCAGCAGACCGACGAGCGCGGCCGCCGCCAGCGCGAGCAGCAGCGGGGGCACGAACCGTCGCCCCTGCACGAGCGTCGAGGTGCTGATCGAGCGCACCGGGCGCGCAACGACGATCGCGCCGATCAGCGGCTTGCCGTAGCGGAAGCCGGCCGCGGCGGCGATCGTAGACGTGCCGTCGGCGAGCGTCAGGTTGAGCGTCTGCGCGCGCTTCGGATCGCCCAGCAGGGCCCAGTTCATCCGCGCGTCGGTGCCCTTCGGGGCCTTGCCGAAGTCGACCTCCTCGATCGGGGCGGAGAGGCCGTCGCGGCCCACGAAGTACACGCTGGCGTTGGTGATCCCGCCCAGGCTGGTTGCGAAGTCGGGCGGTGCGCCGGCCTGACCGTGCAGGCGCTTCTCGGCGAACTCCTCGATCAGCTTGACGATCAGGAGCGACTGCCGGCTCAGATCCGAGCGCGCGCGCGAGCGCTCGTCCTGGGAGAACTGCCGCACCGCAACCGCGGCGAAGAGGAAGGCAGCGATCGCGAGGCTGACCAGGAAGAGCGCGACAAGTCGCGTTCTAAGAGACCGCAGAGGCATCGTCGGCAACCTTGTAGCCGACACCCCAGACGGTCACGATCGGGCACGTGTCGCCGATCTTGCGCCGGAGCTGGCGCACGTGCACGTCGACCGTGCGCGTATCGCCGGCGAACGTGTAGCCCCAGACCCGCTCGAGCAGCTGGTCGCGCGTGAGCACCAGGCCGCTGTGATCGAGCAGTTCCCAGAACAGGTCGAACTCCTTGGGCGCCAGCTGCA
>DASRQS010000103.1:0-2774 GCA_035696365.1 Gaiellales bacterium
GCAGTTGCTGCTTGACGAGCACGTCGTGCTCGCCGCTTAGCGTGACGATGGATGTGCGAAGCGAGATCGCCTCGCGCTTGATAGTTGATAGCGCGGCGTGGGCGCCAGCCGGCGAATCTCCCGGCAGGCGTTCTTGCAAAGTCATCCTGACCTCCGTCACTCGCCTAGGCATACCTCGAGCCCTCTAGCCGTGGTCGACTGCGATGCGCTGCGCCTCTTCGACAAGGGAGATGCTCGACGCGCCGGTGGACGCCTGACCGCGCGGCGACCCGCGCTTCGCTAGGCTCGCCCGCGATGGACGCCGCCCCCGGCACCTCCGCGTGGTCCCGCCTCGCGGGCCTCGAGCTCGTCGTCGAGCGCTGCGAGGCGCGTCACCTCGAGGCCGACGCCGGGGCGTTCGGGCGTCGCGTGACGACCGAGATCGTGCTCCACGGCGAGGGCGAGGAGGGCGTCGGCGAGGAGATCGGCGGTCCCGGCCCCGAGCCGCACGAGGCGCTGCGCAGGCTCGTGCCCGGTCTGCCGCTCGCCGGCCGCTACACCCTGGCCACGTTCTGCGACCACGCCGCCGCGCTCGACGTCTGGCCCGAGCCGCCGCAATGGGAGCTCATGCGCAGCTTCCGACGCTACGCCTTCGAGTCGGCCGCGCTCGACCTCGCGCTGCGCCAGGCAGGCCTGCCGCTGCACGAGGCGCTCGGGCGCGAGCCTCGGCCGCTCCGCTTCGTCAACTCGCTCGGGCTCGGCGAGCAGCCGGACGTGCAGACCGTGCTCGGTCGGGTCGCCGCCTATCCCGACCTGCGCTTCAAGCTCGACGCGCACCCGGCGTGGACGCCGCAGATCGTCGACGCGCTGGTCGCGACGCATGCGGTCGACGTGATCGACTTCAAGGGCTGCTACGGCCTCGAGGTGACGGACGAGCCCGCGCTCCTGCGGCTCTACGAGCGCCTGCTCCCGGCCTTTCCGGACGCGCTCGTCGAGGACCCGCACCCGCTCGAGCCGGTCACGGCACTGCTCGCGGGGCACGAGCGGCGCGTCTCGTACGACGCCCTGATCCGCTCCGCGGCGGACCTCGCGACGACGCCGGTACGCGTGCGGACGATCAACGTCAAGCCGACGCGGATCGGCTCGCTGCGCACGCTGTTCGAGCTCTACGCCCACTGCGAGGCGCAGGACATCGCGATGTACGGCGGCGGCATGGGCGAGCTCGGCGTCGGGCGCGGCCAGATCCAGCTCCTCGCGGCCCTGCACCACCCAGACGGCTCGAACGACGTCGCGCCGAGCGCCTACAACGCACCGGCGCTCGCCGCCGACCTGGCGACGAGCCCGCTCGACCCGCGCCCGGCGCCGACCGGCTTCCAGCGCGCGCCGGCGCCGTCCTGAGCGGCCGAACCGCCCGCCCGCCGACGGCCCAACAGCGGGTGACCGACGCTCCGGGAGAAACCATGGGCATCATCTCGATCACGCGCTGGCCGGGCCTCGGTCGGACGCAAGTGGCGGTCGGCCTCGATCGTGCTCACCTCGGTCGAGCGTGGCGAACGGGTTCACACCGCCCGTGTTGAAGGCGCGCGCTCCCAGACTCGAAGAATGCGGGTTTCCTAATCCGTGTGTCGGAGGTTCGAGTCCTCCCGGGGGCATCGCAATTTAAAGCTGTTGGGGATCGACGACAGGTCGACGGTTTGCCTTCGTCGGTGTCGCCGGCCTCACGGGCGAGCAGCAGCACGACGACGGTGACGACGACGACGATCCCCGCGATCTAGCCGATCAGATGCCGTGCTCGTTGCCCACCGGCAGCGACAGCAGCATGAGGATGGCAGCGATGATCGGTACCGGACTGATCGCGATGCCGATGGCGAGCCGCAGGGCTCGCGGATCGTCGCGCCCATCTCAGCTTTCCCGCGACGCCGGCACATCCAATGCGCAACGAAAGCCGGTGTTCCCCGTCGAGGAGTCGGGCGTTAGTGCGTTGCGCGCGGCGACGCGGTAGCGCCGGCAGTACGAAGCGTGGCAGAGGTAGGAGCCACCGCGGCTCACGCGGTGCGTGCCGCCCGGCGGACCCAGCGGATTGTCATGTCGGTCTCGGGCGTAGGCGTGCGGATCGAACCAGTCTGCGCACCACTCCCAGACATTGCCCGTCATGTTGTGCAGGCCGAAGCCGTTGGGCGCGTAGGCGCCGACCGGCGCGGTGCCGAGATACCCGTCGGCGAGGGTGTTGTGCGCGGGGAAGGTGCCCTGCCACACGTTCATGCGATGCTCGCCGCCGGGCTCGAGCTTGTCGCCCCAGGGGTACACGCGCCCCTCGAGGCCTCCGCGCGCCGCGTACTCCCACTCGGCCTCGGTCGGGAGCCGCGCCCCCGCCCACGCGCAGAACGCGAGCGCGTCGCTCCAGGAGACGTGCACGACGGGATGGTCTCCACGAGCGGCGAGAGCCGAGTGCGGGCCCTCCGGCCGGCGCCACGATGCGCCCTCGACCTGCCGCCACCACGGCGCAGCGGCGACCGCTCGTGTCTCGGGGAAGTCATCGGGCAGCAGGCCCGCGAAGACGAACGACCAGCCGAACCGCTCGGCCTCGGTCTCGAAGCCGGTCGCCTCGACGAACCGTGCGAACTCGCCGTTGCTGACGGCGTGAGGTGCGATCGCAAACCCGTCGAGCCGCACCCGTCGCACGGGCCCCTCGCCGTCCTCCGGGTAGGCGAGCGGGTGCGTGCTGCCGAGGAGCGCCCCGCCGGCAGGGATGGCAATCGACGCGAGCCGGGAGGACGCGCGCTGGTCGCCCACCG
>DASRQS010000104.1:0-15755 GCA_035696365.1 Gaiellales bacterium
TGGAAGAACGCACAGTTCGTGACGGGGGGATCGAGGCACGCACCGTTTGCAACAGATCGAGCTAGGCGTCTCGGCGTCAGCGGCTGGCTACTTAGCGTTCTGGCCGCGAGCCCTCTGGTCGCTCAGATGGCTCCAACGCCGGCCTCGCGCAAGCTCAACCGGAGGAGAGGAACAAGCCTTGGGGCAAGTTCTGCGCTGATGTGACTGCCGTCCGTAAAACTCACGGCGCCGTCGATAATGGCCGGACAGGTGATCCCGTCGCAGAACCACGGCGTGGTGTCTATGTAGGGATCGTCGACCAGAGAAGCCGCCTTCAGTTCGAGGTCGGTGTCTGAGAGGTCTTTACGCGAGAGCGTTCCGTGGCACGATGAGATATTCGAATCCCCTTGAAGGCACGTCTCAAAGTGAGGTACGACCTCCGGCGTGTGTCCTAGCACCACGACGCGCCCCTTGAGCGCCGAGTATGCCTCTAGGACGCTCAGCATCTTTCCAGACGTTCTGACGCCACTCTCGGAGAGAACGATGAGATCGGGTTGAAGGCGCTTGAGTCGCTGGAGCGTCTGCGCTTGAAGTTCGGGGCAATCCTTGTTCTTGGGTCGGTCCGATGCGGCGATCATTTCGGACGTTCCCGACCAGCCACACCAGGACCGGGTATAGACGTAGAGACGCCACTGCTTAGGGTCCAATGCGCCTTCTAGCGTTCTCAACCACATACCGGCGTGCGAGTCGCCCGTGATGGCCGCGGTGTGCGCAGCGTTCGGACTTCCCCAGGCGCATGCCTGCTCGTGCTCCGGCATCGCCAGTCGGTAGTCGGCGCACGGCGTGGGGACATTGGTGAGGTGATCCTGGATTGGGCGCAGATTCTTCGGCAGAGTGCGTTGCTTCGTGGCAGTCGCAACCCGCCGACTCCAGCGTGCGAGTACCGTCTCGTACGTCGCGGCGAGGCGACGGCGGGGCGCCCGGACGTGATGCGTCGCCGGAACCCTCTGCTCGGAAGCCGGCACAGCGGCAGCTGCGCGAATCGCATCAGCGGGTATTTCGCCCGAGTGCTTGGACTGGTAGCGCGACGCGACGACGAACGTCACGATGAGGACGCAGGCGCATGCCGCAATGCCAATGACTTCGCCCGTGTATCGCAAGCGCCGCTCACGAGTACGTGTGATTCGGCGCTGCGCGTCGCGCTTGCCGGTGAACGATAGGCGCCGGAACGGCCTCTCGATGGCGTAGTAGCTGATCGTCGCGACAGCGATCGTGATGATGAACAGTGCGGCGCGTGTCTCCGGTTTGCGACTGGCGGCTGGGTAGAGAGCACCCGCGAAGACGATGATGGGCCAGTGCCAGAGGTACAGCGAGTACGAGATCCGGCCAATGAAGCGAAAGGGCATGAGCGCAAGAATCCGGTTTGGTATCGCCGGTGATCGAGTCAGCCCGGCAAAGATCAACAGCGCGGCGCCGAGCGTTGGGAGCAGCGCGATCCACCCCGGGAAAGCGCTGTTCGAGTCGATGACCAAACAGCTCAAGGCGAGCAATCCGATCCCCGCAATCGAGGCGAATCGCGATGCTCGAGGCGTGATGTTCGTGCCAGTCGTCGTGGCGACGGCGAGCAGCGCGCCGAGAGCTAGTTCCCAGGCGCGAGTGAAGGTCGAGAAGTACGCCGCCGTTGGGTTGGCCTGGGTCTCGAGGATCGACCACGCAAGCGATGCGGAGCCGATCACGGTGAGCGCGGCGCCAAGCCGAATGCGCCACGTCACTCGTTTCCTGCCGATACGAAGGCCGTGGTAAAGACCCGCGATCGTGAGAAATACCACGGGCCACACGAAATAGAACTGCTCTTCGACGGCAAGTGACCAGTAGTGGCGGAATGGTGAGGTCGTCGCGGCGCCCTCGGCAAAGTAGTTATTGGCTTGGCGGATAAAGTTGATGTTTGAGCCGAAGAACGTCGCCCACAGCGCATCCCGCTGCACCTGTTGGACACGCAGCGAGTTCAAGAGTTCGTGCGCCGCGATCACAATCGCCAAAGTCACCGCAAGTGCCGCGGGAAGGATGCGACGGGCACGTCTCAGATAGAAGTGCAGAATCGAGATTGAGCCATAGCCGTGGCGCTTCGCAGCATTCTCCGCGTACTCGGTGCCAAGCAGACTCGTGATGAGGTAGCCCGAGATGACGAAGAAGACGTCCACCCCGACAAAGCCACCATGGAAGCCAGCGACGTGCAGGTGCTCGCCTACCACGAGCAGTACGGCGACGGCGCGCAGACCCTCAATGTCGCCGCGGAAGCGCACAGGAGTCGAGCTTAGTGCGGATCAGAGCTAGCGACAACCGGCGGGATCGCCGCGAGCACCACTCGCGATTGGTGGAAAGCTCCTTGCCCGCGGACCTTCGGCACTCGAGTCTCGCGCCTGACCGCCTACCGGACGCGCCATCCTGACCGCATCTAGCGCCCTGAGCCTCGCGCCGCCCCGCGGCCGAGCAGTCGAGGCCTTGTCTGCGACGCGCGCGCTCGCGACCGCCTCGACAACCTCGAACGCCTCCGGCCGCCTCGGCCCCTCAGAGCAGCGACAACTGACGCGCGCCGCAGCGCTCCAGGTCGAGCAGGGCGCGCTTGCGCTGCAGGCCGCCGCCGTACCCCGTGAGCGCGCCGTCGGCACCCACCACGCGGTGGCACGGGATGATGATCGGGATCGGAGTGCGGCCGACGGCGCCCGCGACGCCTCGCACGATGTCGGGCCTGCCGACCGCGCGGGCGAGCTCGCCGTAGCTGAGCGTCTCGCCGAACGGGATCTCCAGCAGTTGCTCCCAGACGCGCTCCTGAAACGGGCTCCCCGCAAAGTTCAGCTCGAGCTCGAAGACGCGGCGTTCTCCGGCGAAGTACTCCGCGAGCTGACCGGCGGCGGGCGCGAGCAGCTCCGGGCTGCGATCGTCCTCGGCCGGCTCCCCCGCGCGGCCCGTGAAGGACAGGCCCGTCAGCCCGCGCTCGCTCGCGCTCAGCAGGAGCCTGCCGAGCGGGCTCTCGTAGACGTCCCAGCGCGCGCTCATGCCACACCCTCCAGCTGTAGCAGCGCGGTCTTGGCCTCGAGGCCGCCCGCGTAGCCGCCGAGCCCGCCGCCCGTGCGCAGCACGCGATGGCAGGGCACGACGATCGGGAGCGGGTTGGTCGCCAGCGCGCTGCCCGCGGCACGGGTAGCGTTGGGGCTGCCGGCGCGCGCGGCGACGTCGCGGTAGGAGGCCGTGCTGCCATAGGGGATCTCGGACGTGGCGCGCAGCACCTCACGGCGGAAGCCGCTGGTCAGGCGCCAGTCGAGCGGGACCTCGAAGACCCGCCGGCCGCCACCGAAGTACTCGTCGAGCTCGCGGCGCGTCTGCGTCAGCGAGTCGCGCGAGGCATGCAACACGCGAGGCGAGACGCGCTCGGCGAGTTGCGCCAGCACGGCGTCCTCGTCCTCGGCGGGCAGGCCGACGCGCACGAGGCCGTCGCGCGTCGCACCGACGAGGATGACGCCGAGCGGGGAGTCGTGACGCTCGAACGCCACGTCGATCAGGCCCGAGCGCTCGGCCGCGCCGGCCAGGTCGCGGCGCATCCGCTCCCAGGCGGCCGGCGCCGGGCCCGGCAGCTCGCGCAGGGACTGCTCGAGCGGAGTGATGTCGTTGTCGTTGCTCATGTCTGTGAGACGCGACGAGCGCCGTCTTCGTGAGAGCCGGTCACTTCGCGTCGTGGAAGATGATCCCGAGCGCCGTGCGCGAGCCGGCGGTGATCGTGCTCACGCCGTGGCGCAGGCCGACCTTGTAGTACCCCCGCGCGCCCTGCTGGGGCCGGTGGTGCGTGGGGAAGATCACGAAGGCACCACGCGCCGCCGGCACCACGTGCGCGCGGCTCTGCGCCCGGGGGCGCTGCTCCATCAGCACGAACTCCCCGCCCTCGTAGTCCACGCCCGGCTCCGAGAGGACGGTCAGCACCTGGAACGGGAAATAGACGTCGCCGTAGAGATCCTGGTGGAGCGCGTTCCAGTCGCCCGGGCCGTAGCGCAGGATCAGCGGCGTCGGCCGCTCCTGGCCCGCGGCACGGCAGCGCTCCAGCAGCTCGTCGTGCTCCAGCGGATAGGCGTCCTCGGCGCCCCCGAGCAGGCCCGACCAGGCGTTCGCGATCGGCGCGAGGTGCCGATAGAACGAGCCTCGCAACTCGCCGATCGCCTCGGGCAGCGGATGCTCGAAGTAGCGGTAGCGGCCGTCGCCGAAGCGGTAGCGGGCCATGTCGATCGTCGAGCGGAAGCGCCCGCCGTCGAAGAGATCGGCCAGCTCCGCGCATTCGGCTGCGTCGAGCAGCGGGTCGCTGACCGCGAACCCGCGCGTGTCGAGTTGCTCGCGCAGATCGTCCCAGTCCAGTCCGTCGACGCGCCGTGCAAGCGTCCTGCTCGTCGTGGCGGAGGTGCTCATGCGGTTCCTTCCTGTCCGTGCTCGCGCAGCCGTCTGAGGCCCTCAAACACGTTGCGCCTGGCCGCGTCCTCGCTCGTGCCCATGACCTCGGCGATCTCGCGGTGCGAGAGGTCGGCGAGGTAGCGGAGCGTCACGGCCGTGCGCTGTTTGCCGGGAAGCGAGCGGACCTGCAGCCAGATGCCGTCGTCCGGGAGCTCTTCGCCGTCGTCTGCGGCGGTCGGATCGAGGTCGGCGACCGGCTCGGGCGCACGCGCTCGCGCGCGATGCGCATCGACGGCCTTGCGCGCCGCGATCGCGAACAGCCAGGAGCGGATGGCAGCGGCCTCGCGCAGCTCGTCGTACGCGCGCAAGGCCGCCAGCATGGTCTCCTGGAACACGTCCTCGGCCTGATCGGAGCCGACCTGGGCGGCGCAGAAGCGCAGCACGGCCGGCCCGTGCAGATCGATGACCTGCTCGAACGGCGGCAGGTGGTATGCGGACACGCTCACGAAGGGTGGACGCGCCGGCCCGCGATTACGTGAGATCGAGCTCGATCTGCACCCGGTTGTCGTGAAAGGTCGGGCTGCCGCCGAGGTCGGCGTCGCGCTCCGGGATGGTCGCATTCACGTGGCGGCCGGGCCCGAGCAGCTTGGGCCACTGCTGCTTGAAGGTGAAGGCCACGCCCGGGCGCCCCGCGTCCTCGACCACGGCCTCGGCGCGGAACGCTCCGCGAGCGTTGTGCACGCGCACCTGCGCGCCGCTGTCGATGCCGCGCTCGCGCGCGTCCTGCGGATGCAGGTGCACCTGCGGCGGGCCGAGCCGCTCGCGATGCCAGGGCAGTGACGCGAACGTGGAGTTGAGCACGTGGCGCGAGGCGGGGGAGAGCAGTGCGAGCGGGTAGCGCTCGGCGAGCTCGGCGTCCTCGAGCTCGTGCGGCGGCACGTAGCCGACGAGCGGGTCGGCGCCCTGGTCGGCGAGCTCCGGCGCCAGCAGCCGCAGACGGCCGCGGGCCGTCGGGAAGCCTCCCTCGGCGAAGCGCGCCAGGCCGGGAATCGTGACACGCAGCGCGCCTTCGTCGCGCAGCCGCTCGAAGGTGATCTCGGCGGCGCGCGCCGCATCGCAATCGAGCACATCGCGCGCCATCTCCTCGTCGGACTCCTGCAGCCTCGGGTGGTCGAGGCCGAGCTCGCGGGCCAGCCGCCGGAAGATCTCGCTGTTCGGGAGGCACTCGCCGGGAGGCTCCACCGCAGGCAGGTTGAGCGTCACGTAGTGGTGCCCGTAGGAGTCGTGCAGATCGAGGTGCTCAGGCTGCATCGTGGCCGGCAGCACGATGTCGGCGAATTGCGCCGTGTCGGTCATGCGCTGCTCCAGCACGACCGTGAACAGGTCCTCGCGCGCGAGGCCGGCGTGCACGCGGGCGTGGTCGGGGTTGCTCGCAGCCGGGTTGGCGTCGAACACCACCATCGCCGCCACGGGCGGGTCGTCGAGCTCCGTCAGCGCCTCGCCCAGGCGCGACATGTTGATCGTGCGGGCGGCCGGCGCGGGCAGATCGGCGGGCACGGCGACACGGCCGGCCGTGATGCCGCCGAAGTGACCGCCCGTCATGCAGAGCGCGCCGCCGCCGACGTGCCGGAAGTCGCCCGTGAGCGCGGGCAGCGCAAGCACCGCGCGCATGGCCGCGCCGGCGCCGCCGTGCCGCTGGAGCCCAAGGCCGAGGCGGATCGCCGTGGGCCGAGTGTGGGCCAATCTGCGCCCGAGCTCCCGCACCTGCTCGACCGGCAGGCCGCAGACCTCGGCGGCGCGCTCGACCGGCCATTCGGCCAGGCGCCGCTCGAGCTCCGGCCAGCCCTCCGTGTGGCGCGCGAGCCACTCGCGATCCTGGGCGTCCTCGTCGAGCACCGTCCGCATGAGCCCGAGCGCGAGGGCGGCGTCGGTGCCGGGGCGAGGCGCGATGTGCTCGTCGCAGCGCTCGGCGGTGTCGGTGCGCAGCGGGTCGATGGCCACCACATGCGCCCCGCGCCGCTGCGCCGCGAGCACGAAGCGCCACTGGTGGAGGTTGGTGGAGAGCAGGTTCGCGCCCCACAGGATCACCAGCCGCGCGTACTCGAAGTCCTCGGGATCCACGCCGACGGAGCCGCCGTAGGTCGCGTTGAGCGCGGCGTTCGCTGCCGCCGTGCAGATCGTCGTGCGCAGCTTCGAGGAGCCCAGCGCCGCGAACAGGCGCGGCCCCATGATCCAGCCCTGCACCATGCCCTCGGTGCCCGCGAAGTAGTAGGGCAGCACCGACTCGGGGCCGTGGCGCTCGATCGCGGAGTGCAGGCCAGCGGCCACCGCCTCGATCGCCGCGTCCCAGTCGATGCGCTCGAATCTGCCCTCGCCCTTGGCGCCCACGCGGCGCAGCGGGTGGATGACGCGCTCGGGATCGTGCAGCGCGTCGAGGTAGCGGTTGACCTTCGGGCAGAGCGCTCCGTGTGTGAACGGATGCGCCTTGTCACCGCGCAACCCGACGGCACGGCCGTCCTCGACCTCGACCAGCCACGAGCACGTATCCGGGCAGTCCAGCGGGCAGGCTCCGCGCACGATCGTCGGCATGGGACGAGTTTACGCGGGGCCACCCGCTATGCGCTGGAGAGGACTTGAACCTCCACGACCCAAAGGCCACTAGGCCCTCAACCTAGCGCGTCTACCAATTCCGCCACCAGCGCGTGGACGGGCACCATGCTACCCGAGACGGCCGGGCCGGGGGCATGAACCTTGACCCCGTCCGACCCGCGGTCTAGTATACGAACATGCGTTCGCCTACCGAAGTCCCCACGGCGCAGCTCACCGCTCGCCAGCGCGAGATCCTCGCGTTCGTCAACGAGCACTCTGCGCAGCACGGCTACCCGCCAACGGTGCGCGAGATCGGCACCGCGGTCGGGCTCACGTCCTCGTCCACCGTGCACGCGCACCTCGCGAACCTGGAGCGCCTCGGCCTTCTGCGGCGCGATCCGGCCAAGCCGCGCGCCCTGAACCTCGTCGGTCGCGAGCAGAAGGTGCCCGCGACGAACGAGACGGCGGGCATCCGCATGCTGCCGCTGCTGGGGCAGATCGCCGCGGGCACGCCGCTGCTCGCGGAGGGACAGGTCGAGGAATTGCTGCCCGTGCCCGAGATGCTCACGGCCTCGGGCGAGAACTTCCTGTTGCGTGTCCGGGGCGAGTCGATGATCGAGGACGGCATCCACAACGGCGACTACGTCGTCGTACGCCGGCAGGACACGGCCGACGACGGCGAGATCATCGCCGCGCTGGTGGACGGCGGCGAGGCCACGGTCAAGCGCATCTACCGCGAGAGCGAGCGCATCCGCCTGCAGCCCGCCAACTCGGCCATGGCGCCCATCTACGCCGATGACGTCGTCGTGCTCGGCAAGATCGTGGGCGTGTTCCGGAGGATCCCCTAGAGCCGATGCACGCGCTGGCACTCCCATCCGAGACACTCGCGAACGCGATCGCAGACGCCCTCGCGCCGGCACGCGCAGCGCAGGTGCGCCACGGCGTGCTCGGCGGGCAGTGCATCGTCTGCGGTGGCGTGACGAAGATCGCTGCGCACGCGGGTGTGCGCAGCGCGTCGTGCATGGAGTGCGAGAGCGTGCTCGAGGCCCCGCTGCCGACGCGCTTGCGGCTGGTCACCCCGCACGAGTAGCCTCGGGCGGTGACGCGACCGCTGGGAGTGATCGGCGTGCCGTCGAGCGCCGGTGCCTACGCCCCGGGCCAGGAGAAGGCGCCGCGCGCCCTGCGTGACGCCGGGTTGCTGGCCGGGCTCAGATCGGCAGGCGTCACCGTCGTCGATCACGGTGACTCGGAGGTCTGGCGCTGGCGGCCCGACCGCGCGCGCCCCGACGCCCAGAACCTCGAGGCCGTGGCGGCCTGCGCGGCCGAGACGGCCGAGCGCGTGCGCTCGGCGCTGGTCGAGGGTGAACTGGCGCTCGTGCTCGGTGGCGACTGCACCGTCGGTCTCGGCACCGTCGCCGGCCATCTACCGGAGGAGGGGCGCCTCGGGGTCATCTACCTCGACATGCACGGCGACCTCAACGTCCCCGCCGGCGTCCGTGACGGCGCGCTCGACTGGATGGGCGTTGCCCACCTGCTGGGCGACGAGGACGCGGCGCCCGAGTTGCGCGACTTCGGGCCGGCCACGCCGCTGCTCGGCGACGATCAGATCGTGTTCCTCGCGCATCGCCGCGACCAGAGCACCGCGCGCGAGCTGGAGTCGATCGAGCGCCGTGGCCTGATCACGGTGCCGCTGGAGGCCGTGGGCGCTGATCCCGCGGCAGCCGCCGGCGAAGCGCTCGAGGCGCTCGCGGCGTGCGATCGGCTGGCCGTGCACTTCGACGTCGACTGCATCGACTTCACCGACGCACCGCTGTCCGAGAACACCGGTCGCAACATCGGGCTGACCCAGGACGCGGCGCTCGCCACGCTCGCGGCCGTGCTACTCGACTCGCGCGTCAGCGCCCTCACGATCACCGAGCTGAATCCCGATCATGGCGCGGAGGACGGCTCGACGCTGGCCGCCTTCGTCGACCGGCTTGTCCCCGCGCTGGCCGCCGCGCCCGCGCTGCGTCAGGCGGCTTCGGGCGGGTCGAGCGCGATCTGAGAGCCCGGTAGGGGCCGCAGTGGCCGCCGCGGCTCCCGGGTCGCGCCGTCCGGCGGATCCTCACCGTGGTCGACAGACACGAGGCGCTCGCCCGGATGGGCCAGCGCATCCACCAGCGCCGTCACGCCGCCGCCGACCTCGCGCCACGCCCGCACGATCTCGCGGCGCGAGCACGGGTGCACGGCGTAGACCTCGCCATCGACAACGACGTGCGCTTTCGCGCTCATGCCTTCATATGTAGCAGATGTGGCGAGATCATTTGCGTTCTGAGCGGGTGAATTTCTCGCTGAGCTCGGCGCGCGAGGCGATGCCGAGCTTGCGATAGACGCTGCGCAGGTGGTATTCGATCGTCTTGGGGCTGAGGTAGAGCTTGGCGGCGGCCTCGCGGGTGCGAGTGCAATGGCTTGGGAGGCGTGCTCGCGACAGCTCTGCTCGCGTCCCTCGCGCGCCTCCAGCCAGGCCAGTCCGGAGAGAGCGGCGCACTCCTCGCCCGGTTGGCCCGTCTGGTGGGCGAGCTCGGCCGCCTCGTGGGTAGCTCGCTCGCGCCTCGGGCCAGCGATCGGTCGTTGCCGCGTCGCGTGCGAAGAGGTAGAGCAGCGTGCGAGCGCGCCCGCGACTCCGTGGTCTCGCGCCGCCGTGAGCCCCCGCGCGAGCGTCTCGCGCGCGGTGCGCGCCTCGCGCAGGAAGAGCGGCGTCTCGACGGCCCAGCGCCGCAGGAACGGCGGGCCGTTCAGCAGTTGTGCGAACGCGGGCATCGCGGCGGCCGCGCGCAGCGTGCGGGGGCCCTCGTCCCCCGCCCCGCCGAAGACGAGCGCCATGCCCAGGACGACCCGGGCGGTGCAAGCCTCCACGCCCTCGTCGCCGGGGGGCAGCGCGCAGCAGGCTGCCCGGGCGTCCGCGAGCATCGGCTGCGTCTGTCCCGCGCAGATCGACGCGTGCGACGCCTCCGCCCACAGGAGAGCGGCCCAGGCCCGCCGTGTGCCGCCAGTCGTGCAGGGCGGGCTGACGACGACGATGGAGCTCGTGGCAGCCCGGCGGCCGTTCCTCTACTTCCCGCTCGAGCGCCATTTCGAGCAGCGCGTGCACGTCCGCGCACCGGCTCGCGCGCTACCGCGCAGGCAGGCGCGTGGAGTACTTGACGGCAAGTGCCGCCGCGATCGCCGAGGGGATCGCGCAGGAGCTCGCGCGCCCCGTCACATCAGCAGCGGTGACGACCGGGGGCGCCGCGCGTGCGGCGGCCCTGATCGCCCCGCTGCTGAGCCAGCACTAGCGCGGAACCGTGTAGGTCGGCTCGCCCCACCACTCATCGGGCGTGTGCGCGCCGGGGCCGGCCTTGTCGCCGCTGCGGGTCTCGCCGCTGGCGAGCACGGTCACGACGCCGCCGTTCGGATGCCGGAGCACGACACCGATGGCGGTCTCGCGCACGCGCTGGTAGCCGCGCTGTTCGTAGCCGTGCAGGACCCGGCCGTTGCGCGGCAGGGCGGGGGCACTGGAAGTGTCCATTGTGGTCCTCCTGTCGGGGTCTGGACGGGAGTGGAAAATCGATGGCGGTTTTCCGCTTGCGGCGCCAGTATCTCCCGGCCGGTGAATTTGTCCAGACTTGACATTTGACATGCCTCGATCGAGGGACTAGCGTCGCCGCCGGCGCATCGCGACCAGCCACACGAGGATGGAGTCAGAAATGTCGGACGCCTACAGCAGCAGCCGCATCGACGATCTGCCGACGCTCTGGGACGGCATGTGCAAGCTCGTGCGCGTCGGGCTCGGTCTCAGCGCGTTCGGCGTCAACGTGCTCGATTTCGGGCCGGACTACACGACGAGCGAGCACACGGAGTCGGCGTCCGGGCAGGAAGAGCTCTATCTCGTGCTCAGGGGCTCGGCCACCCTGCTGGTCGGGGAGCCCGGCAAGGAGGAGCGCGTCGAGCTCGCGCCGGACGTCGTAGCGCGCGTGGCGCCCGACGCGCGCCGCCTGTTCCAGACGGGTTCCGACGGCGCGCGTCTGCTGATCGTGGGCGGTGCGCCGGGCCAGGCCTACGAGGCGCAGGAGTGGTCGTCGGCCGGCGGTTGACGCTATGCCATCGCAGGTTCGCGCCGGAACAGCATCACACTCGCCACAATCAGCCAGAGCGCGGTGACGATGAGAGCGAAGAAGTCTGCGAACGGGATGAACAGGGCGATGCCGGCCACCAATGCCACCCACCCCAGGATGCGGTACCCCTTGTTGCGCGGGATCAGCGAGCCCGCCGCACCGAGCATCATCACGCCGAGCGCCCCGTTGAACACGACGAAGGTGTCCGCATCCAGGGCGTTGATGCCTTGGAGCGTGCTCGGTGTCACGTGGCCGGCCGCGTCGGCGAGGGCGAGGTGCACCATCGCCGCCACGAGGAACGCGCCTGCAGTGAGAACGCTCCCCGCTATCAGGACGAATTGCCAGAAGGGACGCCGACCCGGCTCCTGCGGCCAAACGGAGAGCGCGAGCCTGATGGCGAAGAAGACGACGAACGGCACGGCTGCGGCGAGGATGAACGCAGCCACGCCCTGTCGAGTCGACTGCCCGCCGTAGAACGATGCCACTTTCGCAGCAGAGGCATTGCCGTCCGGAGTATTTCCGCCGATGCCGAAGATCGCCACGAGGGTCACCACGACGAACGGAATTCCGCTCAGGGAAAGCCACCTACTCGGACCCGTGTCGCCCGCATCACTCCGTATGGACATCGCCTGCTCCAGTCGTTGAGCTCCCCCGAGAGAAAGCAAGAGTCGGCCGCGACGACCCTAGAGCGCTGTCCCTGGGAGTGCAACCTGTGTGGGATCAGCGTGACGCTCCTCGAAAGCGCCTGGGCTGCGGGCAGGTGCGAATGACCATAGAGCGCGCGGCCTGCGTCCACATCGGCATCGCGCATCGAGCTGCGCGCGACGCGCGTGGACGGCACGCTGCGCGTAAGCGTGGCCGACGACGGCGTCGGTGCTGCGCGGGGTCGCCACGGCCTGGCGGTGCTCGCCTACCTGCGCGCCTCCACGGCCCGAGCGACCGCCGTCCCGAACGGCGTGAGCTCGAGCGGGACGAGCTGCCGGATGCGCTCGTCGCGCATGACGGTCGCCGTGCGCAGCCCCTCGATCAGCGGTCGCGCGACCGCGGCCCCGACCGGCGTGACCAGGCGCAGCCAGTAGGAAGAGAGCCGCGGCGTGAGCACGGGCACCTCGACGATCAGCGGCCGCCGGCCGCGCAGCTTGCCGATCTGCTCGATCATCTGCCGGTAGGTCATGACCTCCGGCCCACCGACGTCGTAGCTCTGGCGGAAGCACTCCGCGCGGCCGCAGACGGCGGCGAGGTAGGCCACGACGTCGTCGAGCGCGATCGGCTGGGTCGGCGTCGAGACCGAGCGCGGGCAGACCATGGCGGGCAGGCGGTCGACGAGCGCCAGGATCGTCTCGAAGGCGGCACTCCCCGCGCCCACGACCATGGCGGCGCGGATCGTCGTCACAGGCGTGGTGCCGCCCGCCAGCGCCCGACCGGTCTCGATGCGGCTGCGCAGGTGCGGCGAGAGGTCGGGCGCGTCGTCGCCGAGCCCGCCCAGGTAGACGATCTGCCGCAGGCCGGCGGCGCCGGCCTCGGCGGCAACCGTCTCGGCCGCCACGCGGTCGCGCCGCTCGAAATCGGAGGAGCCGAGCGAGTGCACGAGGTAATAGGCGACGTCGGCACCCGCGAGTGCCGCCCGCACCGAGGCCGCGTCGCCCGCGTCGGCGCGAGCCCAGATCACGGCACCCGCTGCCGCGCGACCGTGCCGCGAGACCGCGACCACTTCGTGCTCACGCGCGAGCAGTGGCACGAGCGCCGTTCCGATGGTGCCGGTCGCACCGAAGACGACGACCCTCATCGCGGGCCCTCCGAGATCAGCCGCCGGAAGTAGCGGCGGCTGACGCTCGTGTGCAGGCGCCGCTGGACGTGCCGGTAGAGCGCCCCCGCCCAAGGCGGCCCGCCCGGGCTCCCGCCGAGGCGCGGGTGGAACCCCTCGATCGTCGCCCGCAGCTCCACGGCGGGCTCGACGATCTGAGCGAACGTGATCGATCCCCCTGGCGCGCGTGCGAGCAGGCCGCCTGCAATGGGAAAGCGCGTGGACACGACCGCGTCGTCGACCGTGAAGGTGGGCGTGCCGAAGCGCAACAGCGTCCAGCGCCCGAGCAGGCGCAGCTCGAGCTGCTGCCCGCTGGCCCGTACGCGCACGAGCCGGCCGGTGGCGGCCTCGACCTCCTCCCAGTAGCGCGTGCCGAGCGCGATCGCGCCGCGCTCGGAGAGCTCGACGAGCGGGCGGGTGGCCCGCGCGCGCTGCTCGAACTCGACGGCGCCATCCGGCGACTGGCGCTCGGTGGAACTCCAGCCTGTCAGGTGCGGGCGGGCCACTCTGCGCCCCGGGCTACGGATTGAGCGCCGCGTGCGGTCATGTAGGCGAACGCCTGGGCCGGCGCGAGCTTCGACCGGATGGTGGTCGTGGATCGCGCCATGGCCGGAGTGTTGCTGTTCGACCGGCCCGCGGTGCGCAATCGTTCCTGGGTGGCGACGAGCACGCTCGAGAATCGCGTTGCGCTGATCACCGGCGCGTCCGGTGGCATCGGAGGCGCGCTCGCGCTGAGGCTGGCCGCGGAGGGCGTCGGTCTGGCGCTCGCCTACGGCACGCACGCCGGCGAGGCCGAGGCGGTCGCGGGCCGCGTGCGCGAGCTGGGGAGGCGGGCGATCCTGCTGTCCGGCGACCTCGCCGATCCCGAGGTCCCCGCGCGCCTGCTCGCCGAGACGACCAGCGGGCTCGGGTCCTGCGATGTGCTCGTGGCCAACGCGGGCACGGGCGAGCGGCTGCCGTGGGCCGACGTCGATCTCGAGACATGGGATCGCACGGTCGCCGTCAACCTGCGGGCGCCCTGGCTGCTCACGCAGGCGGCTCTCCCGGGCATGCTCGAGCGCGGCTTCGGGCGCATCCTCTACGTGTCCTCGATCGCGGCCTTGAACGGCGGCGTCGTCGGCCCGCACTACGCGGCCAGCAAGGCCGGGCTGCACGGGCTCATGCACCACATCGCAGCGCGCGTGGCCGGCAGGGGCGTGACCGTCAACACGATCGCCCCGGCGCTCGTGGCGGGCACGCGCATGCTTCCCGCCGATCCGGGGAATCCGGAGGCGATGCCAATGCCGGTGCCCGTGGGCCGGCTCGGCACGACCGACGAGGTCGCGGATCTTGCCGCGACCATGCTGCGACTTGGCTACCTGACCAACAAGACCTACCCGCTCGACGGAGGACTGGTACCGGCATGACGGCACTCGAGAACCCAACGGTCACGATCGCTCCCGGCGTCGACATGCCGCTCGTCGGCATCGGCACCTGGCGGGCCACAGGGCGGGAGGCTCACGGCGCCGTCCTCTACGCCCTCGAGATCGGCTATCGCCACATCGACACGGCCACGATGTACGGCAACGAGCGCGAGGTAGGGCAGGCGCTGCGCGAGAGCGGCGTGCCGCGCGACGAGGTCTTCATCACGACCAAGCTGCCCTCGGGCAACGCCGGGCGCGAGCGCGAGACGATCGAGGCCAGCCTGGCTGCGCTCGGCGTCGAGCACCTCGATCTCTGGCTGATCCACTGGCCTCCCGGCGGCCAGGCCAGGCCGAGCACCTGGAAGGCCTTCGTCGAGGCGCGCGCGGATGGCCTGACGCGGGCGATCGGCGTGAGCAACTACGACGAGCGGCAGATCGACGAGCTCATCGACGCGACGGGCGTGAGCCCGGCGGTGAACCAGATCATGTGGTCGCCGGCGCTCTACGACCCGGAGGTCGTCGAGGCGCTGCGCAGGCGCGGCGTGACGCTCGAGGGCTACAGCCCCTTCGAGAGCATGAACATGAACGATCCCGTGCTCAGGGAGATCGCCGAGCGCCACGGCGTGACGCCCTACCAGGTCGTGGTTCGCTGGCACATCGAGCACGGCTTCGTCGTGATCCCGAAGTCCTCGCACCGCGAGCGGATCGCCGCGAACTTCGACGTCTTCGGGTTCGCCCTGGACGCGTCGGAGGTCGCCCGCATCGACTCCCTGGGCCGCTGAGCTCAGGCCGCCAGCGTGAAGCGGTGGGCCAGGATGAGCGCCCGGCCTCCGCAGGAGTCGCTCAGCTTCTTGAAGCTGAGCGTCTGGCCGCTGCGCTTGAAGTTGTAGTACCCGGGCGACGTGCAGGCGAGGGGCCCGGTTTCCTTGGCGAACTTGATCTGCGGTGCCACCGAGAGCGAGTGGCCGCGCACCACGACCTTCGAGCCCTGGGCGATCGTGTAGGCGCCGCCCTTTGCGAAGCTGAGCGACCACGTGCCCTTGAGCTGCGCAGGCGTCGCGATCTTCGCCTTGTACGTGCCGTCCGCCGGCCCACTCGCGAGCGCGAGCGACGGCAGTGCGAGTGCGAGCGCGGCGAGCATGCATGCGGTGAGCAAGTGTCGTTTCATCTTGGCCGCCGAGAGTGGCGTCCGCGCCCCCGGTCGCGAGCGCAGAATCGTTGGCCCGACGCGGCGGCTCGTCGGGCATTCCCGCTGACTCGCACCCCTATCTTCCCCTCAATGGGAAAGCCCCGCCGGAGCGGGGCTTTCCGTTAGCAGGCCGATAAGCCGGATTCTGTCGTGGGCAGCCATCCATCTGGGCCCGGTGTTGCCACCGGGCTCGAGCCGCCTACCCGGGGCTCGGCGGGCCGCGT
>DASRQS010000105.1:0-13735 GCA_035696365.1 Gaiellales bacterium
AGCTCTGCCTGACGCCCCGCCTCGCCCTCGGCCAGCTCGGCCTCGCGAGCCGCGAGCTCGGCCTCGCGTGTCGAAAGCTCAGCCAGTGCGGCCTCGCGCTCCGTCAGCTCGTCGGCGCGGCGCTGTGCCTCTGCACGGGAGGCCTCGAGCGCTGCCTCGGCGCCGGCCAGCTCGGTCTCGCGGGTCGCGAGAGCAGCCTCGAGCTCGCGCAAGGCCTCCTCGCGGCTCTCGTTGTCGGCCGAGCTGCGCTCTCCCAGCTCGACGACGGTGCGCTCGAGCTCGGTGCAGCTGGCCTGCAGGCGGGCGATCTGCGCGCGTGCCTCGGCCTCCTCGATGCGGGCCTGGTCGAACTCCGCGCGCATCTCGGTGTGCGCGGTCTCGCGCTCGCGCACGCGAGCTCGCGCGGCTTCCAGGTCGACCTCGCGCTGGCGCAGCTGCTCCTGCAGGCGATCGAACGCCTCGCTGCGGAGCTGCTCCGCCTCGCGCCGGCGGTCGAGCTCGGCCTCGCGCGAGGCGACGGCCTGCTCGAGCAGGGAGGTGCGATCGTCGCGCGCCTCGAGCTCCGCGAGTTGCTCGGCCGCCGCGGCCAGCTCGTGCTCGAACTCGCCGCGCATCTGCTCGCTCTGCTGCGTCGCGGCCTCGAGCTCCGCCTGCATGCGGGCGCGCTCGGCCTCGAACCCCGCAACCTGGGCCTCCAGGCCGGCCCGCGCGGCCTGTGCGGCACCGTTTTCGGCGCGTAGCTTCTCGAGCTCGGTGCCGCCCTCGTCGAGCGCGGCGCGCAGCTGCGCCAGCTCGGCCAGCGCGCCGCCGGCACGCGCCTCGGCATCGTCCAGTTGAGCCTGGGCGCTGGCGACCTGCGCCTGCGCGGCCACGAGGGCGCTCTCGCGCCCGGCGATCTCCTGCGTGAGGCGATCGAGGTCGCCGTCACGCTCCTGCAGCGCCGACTGCGCGCGCTCGACCTGGGCGGCGAGCTCGACGGCCTGGGCGAGCTCGTCCTGCAGCCGCTCGAGCGCGTCGTTGCGCGCGGCCGCCTCCGCGGCGCGCTCGGCCAGCTCCGCCTCGAGCTCCGGCACACGCGCGCGCTCGGCGCGGGCGTCGTCGATCTTCACCCGTGCCTCGACGAGCGTCGCGCGCGTCTCCTCGAGCTCCCGCTCCAGCTCGTCGGCGCGCTCCGCGGCGGCCAGCGCGGCCTCAGCCTTGCCCTCTGCGCCACTCAGCTCCGCGCGCAGCGACCCGACCTGCACACGCTCCGCCTCGAGCTCCAGCTCCAGCTCCTCCGCACGCTCCGCGGCGGCCAGCGCGGCCTCGGCCTTGCCCTCTGCGCCACTCAGCTCCACGCGCAGCGACTCGACCTGCACGCGCTCCGCCTCCAACTCCGTGTGCACCGCGGCCAGCACGTCGCGCGCGCCGCGCAACTCGATTGCCTCCTGCTCCAGGCGGTGCTCCGCGTCGCGCGACGCGGCCAGCTCCTCGGCGGCGGCCGAGGCCTGGGCGTCGCGCTCGACCAGCTGCGCCTCCAGCGCGGCCACCCGCTGCTCGGCGGCGCCCGCCAGCTCCGCGCGGTCGCGCACGGCGGCGAGCTCGCTCTCGAGCTCGTTGACGCGCGTCCGCGCAGCGTCGGCCTGCTCGCGCGCCCTGGACAGATCGCCGACGATGGACGAGGCGGCCGCCTCGCGCTCCTCGAGCTGCGTCTCGGCCGCCTCGACCTGCTCGTGGGCGCGCGCGAGGTCGGCAGCGGTCGCCGCGGCGGCATCCCCGGCCTGCTCGGCCTGCTCGGCAATGCGCTGCTCGAGCTCGGCGATGCGCGCCTCGGCGGCGTCGGCCACCTGGGCACGCGAGCGCGCGGCAGGCAGCTCACGCTCCAGCTCCTCGAGCAGCGTGCGTGCCTCGTCGCGCTGCCTCTCGGTGCTCTCGAGCTCGGCCGCCACGGCAGCGACCTCTACCGCCTGCTCGCCCAGTCGCGCGACCTCGTCCTGCGCGGCCGCGAGCTCGGCGGCGATCGCCTGCGCGGAGGACTCGCGCTGAGCGGCGAGCTCCTCCAGCTCCTCGATGCGCTCGGCCGTCTCGGCGGAGGCCTCGACCTGCGAGCGCGCCTCCTCCAGGCTCGCGCGCTCGCGCTCGAGCTCGGCGCCGAGCTGCGCGCCGGCCGTGCGCAGCAGCTCGAGCTCGCCTGCGAACTCCTCGGCGCGCGCCGCAGCCTCGCGCAGTGACGCGACCTGCTCGTTCAACGCGCTGATCTCATCCGCATCGCGCGCGAGCAGCCGCACCTGCTCGCGCAGCTCATCGAGCGTCCCGAGCAACTCCCGCTCGCGCTCGGCCGCCTTATCCCCCTCGGCCTGTGCAGCCTCCAGCTCGGCCCGTACCGGCGCCAGCAGCTCCTCGGGATCGGGCGCGGCGGTCGCGGCGGCCAGCTCCGCGCCGAGCCGCTCGAGCTCCCGCCTGAGCTCGATCTCCCGCTCGCCGCGCTCGGCCCGGTCGTGCTGTAGCTCCTCGGCGCGAGCGGCCAGCTCGCTCGCGCGCTCGCCGGCCTTGTGCGCCTCGTCCTGAGCAGCTGCCAGCTCGGCCTGCACGGGTGCGAGCAGCTCCTCGGCGTCCGGCGCGGCGGCGGCCTCCGCCAGCTGCACAGCCAGCCGCTCGATCTCCGACTGCAGCTCACTCTCGCGCTCGGCGCGGGCCGTGCGCTCGCTCTCCAGCTGCTCCGCGCGCTCGGCCGCCGTCTGCGCCTCGGCCTGAGCGGCCGCCAGCTCGGCGCGCAGCGGCGCGAGCAGCTCCTCGGTGTCCGGCGCGCCGTCGGATTCGGATTCCAGGGCATCGACGCGCGCGGCCAGGGCCGTCGCGCGCTCCGTCGCCTGGTCGCGCCCATCCTGGGCCGACGCCAGCGCCTCGCGCAGCGTCACCAGGTCTTCCTCGGTGGGGCCTTCCGTGTCGCGGGCCGAGGAGAGCGCGGCGCCGAGGCGCTCGATCTCCTCCCTGAGCTCGCTCTCGCGCAGATCGGCGAATTCGCGATCGACGACGTCCTCGAGCCGGGCCCGCAGCTCGAGCAGCTCGATCTCGTAGACCGCGATCCTGCCCTCGAGCTCGCTCAGTTGCTCCGGATCGATGCCGTTCAGCGCGGGCCCGGGGGCAACGCCGTCCCCGCCCGCCTCGCTGCGTGCGGCAATCTCCTCCATCTCCCGCTCACGGTCGGAGAGCGCCGACTGCAGGCGCTCGATCTCGACATTGAGCTGGTGCATGAGGTGCGGATCCTCGAGCACGGACTCCGCCACCTCGCGGCGGTAGCGCTCGCTCTCGACATTGCGCTCGAGCTCGGCGATGCGCTGCTCCTGCCGTTCCACGGCATCGCGCAGCTGAACCGTGTTGGCAGCCTGCTCGGCCAGCCCTTCACGGCCATCCGCGTCCTCGCTCGCCGCAACGGCGCGCTCGCGTTCTTCCAGTACCTTCAGGCGCTCTTCGAACTGCGACTGCAGTTCTTGCAGGATGCGCTGACGCTCCTCCTGGATGCGCTGCTCGATCGCATCTTCCTGGGCTCGTCCCAGCGCTCCGCGCAGGCTCCGGCCCGACGCGGCCTTCGTGGCCTGGTCGACGCGGTCCTGGAGAGTGCGGTCATGAGTGTCGTCTGCGATGGTGCGTCCCTCGTCCGAGGCTTCCTACCGACAGACATTTGCGGAGCTTGAAAGGCGGGTGAGCTGCCGCGGGAGCCGAGTCGCAGCTTGGCTCAATGCACGGGCAGAGGGATCCCCCGACCGGTTGACCTTCGCGCGCGCGGGGACGATGACCACGGCCGTCATTCCGTGAAACGCCGGAAGCACGACGCGGCGTCCGTCGCGTACCGCGAGCGGGTGGCCGTCCGCCCCGACCGCGCGGGCGACCGGGAACGGCGCCACGAGCGACTGCCCGGAGGCCCGGCGCTCGCTGCGCACCCGCACGAGCCAGCCCCGGCCGGCGCCCAGCGGCCGGGCGTCCAGCGACATGCCCGCGCGCTGCTCCCAGAAGCTCGCCAGCCGATCGAGCGTGCCGCGCCAGACATCCGGCGGCGTGTCCGCAAGCAGGGCGCGTTCGACGGCGGCAGAGCAGCCCTTGCGGTCGGGTGTCAGCTCCACGAGCGTCGGCGCGCCACTCGAGCGGTTGCGGCGGAGCGCCACCCACGCGCCCGCGAGCGCGGCGGCCGGGCCCTCGCCGGGCACGTCGTCGAAGGCCACCGGGAAACGCAGCAGCCGGCGCTCGAGGCCGTCGGCCTGCACCTGCCAGAAGGGGAAGGATCCGCCCGCGGCATCCACCGAGAGCGTCGCGTCCACGCCGAATCCGCTCGCCTCGGCGATCGCAGCGAAGCCACGCGGCGTGGCGCCGGAGACGCCGCGGAAGGACTGGACGTCACCCGCGCCGAGCGCGTCGAGCACGTGGCGCGAGACGCGCAACTCGCCGCTCAGCGTCTCGCCGTCGACCTCGGTCGCCGACGCGAAGGCCGCGGCGTAGGTCGGATACGCCTCGCTGCCGCTCCCCCGCGGGGTCTGGTCGAGCGGGCCGCCGGCCACGCCGCCCGCGACCGCGTCGGCCCTGGCCGAGCGGACCGCGTGCACCAGTTGCTCGAGCGCCGGCCCCACGAGCGCCGTCCCACGGGCATCGGGCAGGTAGCGCGTCTGCAGGACGTAGGTCGCGCGCACGCCCGTCCGGCCCTCGCGCTGCACGAGCGCCCTGGAGGCGCGCAGCGCGGGCAGGCCGCGCACGTCGTGCAGCAGGACGAGCGCCGAGCGCGCGCCTCCAGGCGCGTCGCCGAGCCGGAACCCGCCCGGCGTCGCGGCCCAGAAGCGCCGCAGCGCCGCGATCTGGCTGTCTCGCAGATGCCCGCCGCTCTCGAGGCCCAGCTCGGGCACCTGGACGAGTCGGGTGAAGAAGGCGGTGTGCCCGGAGCCGATTGCGGCGCGGACGGCCTTGCTCGGCGCGACGGCCAGGAAGATGCCGCCGTGGTGCACGTAGACGAGCACGCGCGCGCGGCCCCGTGCATTCAGGTGCGTGGCCGGCCAGCTCAGCACGAGCGGGTGGCGCGCTGCGTCGTCGAAATCGCGCATCACCGTCGCCGGGATGCCGGCGGCGCGCAGCAACCCGACCGCGGCGGCAGGCGGTTGAGCGCTGTGCACCCAGATCGCGACGCCGTTGGGGCCGGCCTTGGGCAGGCTGGGCGCGAGCGGCGTCAGCGACCGGGAGTGCGTGAACGGCCCGGGCGCCACGAGCGAGCGCTCGTCGCCCAGGCCCTGGCTCGCGATCTGGCTGCGCAGCGGCCCGGCCGTGACGATCACGGCGGCAACGGCGATGAGCACCGCGACGAGCAGGCGGTGAGAAAGAGCGCGCGGCACCCAGTCTGCATCGGCAGCGAAGCGCTCGCTTGCAATCGAACATACGTTCGCCTAGCATCTCTTCCCCCCGATGCTCGTCGGCGTCCACATCCCCCGGTTCGATCTGGCAGTCGCCGCACACGAGCACGGGGTCGCAACGGGAGGCGCTCCACTGGCGCTCGCGCCGCTCGACGGCGGCTCCGGTCCCATCGGCGAGGTGAGCCCGGCTGCGGCCGCCGCGGGCGTCCGACCGGGCATGCGCACGAGCCAGGCCCATGCCCTCTGCCCCGCCCTGCGGCTCGTGCCCCCCGACCCGCTCGCAGTGCGCCTGCGGGCCGATCGGCTGTACATCGCGCTGGAGGGCATCGGGGCCGCGGTCGAGCCGGTCGCCGACGGCCTCGCGCTGCTCGACGCCCGCCCGCTCGTGCGGCTCTGGGACGGGCTCGGCGGCGTGCTGCGCGCGAGTGCCGAGGCCGCCCTGCAGGAGACGGGACTGCGCCCGCGCCTGGGCGCGGCGCCCGGGCGGTTCCTGACCACGCACGCGGCCCGGCGGGCGCGGCCCGGCAAGCCGCTCGTCATCCCCGCCGCGCAGGCCACCGCCTTCCTGGCCGACCTGCCGGTCGCGTCGCTCAGCCCGGCGGGCACGGGGCTCGCGGGCATCGACAACGACCTGCTGCTCGTGCTCGAGGGGCTCGGCATCCGCCGGCTGCGCGATCTCGCGGCGCTGCCCGCCACGGTCGTGCGCGACCGCTTCGGCTACGAGGGAGAGCGCGCCTGGCTGCTCGCAGCAGGGCACGACTCGGAGCGGATCGAGCCCCGGGCGGTGGCCCCCGCGCTGCGCGAGATGCTGGCCCTCGGCGAGCCGATCGCGACCGAGCAGGCGATGGCGCACGCCGTGCGCCTGCTGCTCGACCGGCTGCTCGCGCGGCCCGAGCGGGCGGGGCGCGCTCCGCGCTCGCTGCGCGTCGGCGCCCGCCTGGCCGGCGGCGGCTCGTGGGAGGAGCACGTGCCGCTGCGCGAGCCGAGCTCGGATCGCAAGCTGCTCGAGATGGTCGCGACGCCCCGGCTGATCGCGCTCGGCACTCCCGTGGACCAGATCGCGATCGAGCTCTCGGCACTCACCGATGCGCACCGCCAGGGTGTACTGCTGCGCGCGGAGGGGGAAGAACGCCGGGAGCGGAGAGCCGAGGCCGTCCGTCAGGTGCGCGCCGCGGTGGGCAGGGACGCCGCGCTGCGCGTGGTCGCGGTCGCTCCCGACAGCAGGTTGCCGGAGCGGCGCTTCGCGCTCGCACCGGAGGAGGAATGACAGAGCTAACCCTCAGGTTGAGGATGATATTCGACGGAGGTGGGATCCGATGCGGCTGGGCTATGTGATCGCGTACGTGGCAGATGTGGATGCGACGATCGAATGGTGGGAGCGGGCCTTCGGCCTCGGTCGGCGATTCGTCGCCGGGGACAGCAGCTACGGCGAGCTCGACACCGGCGCCACGACGCTCTCGTTCGCATCGCACGAGATGGGGAAGTCGAACCTGCCCGGCGGCTTCACCGCACACGACCCCGCCGGCCCGCCCGCCGCGCTCGAGATCGCCCTCGTGGACGACGACGTGCCCGCCGCCCACGCCCGCGCAGTCGAGGCCGGCGCACGCGAGCTGGCCGCTCCCGGGCAGAAGCCCTGGGGCCAGACCGTCTCGTACGTGCGCGATCCCAACGGCGTGCTGATCGAGCTCTGCTCACCGATGGCATGAATACCGCCGGCAAATCTCCGCCCGTCACGCTGCGTCGCCTCTCCCAGGTGCAGCCCGCACAGGTCGAGCTGGGCCGCGACGGCACTCCCGTGCGCCTCGACGACCGTCCGGTCGAGCAGATCCGCGAGCGCTGGGTGGTCGAGGAGGGCTGGTGGTCCGACGCGCCGGTGCGCCGGGCCTACGCCGAGCTGGTGCTGGCCGACGGCGGCCTGGCCGTCGTGTTCGAGGATCTCACGGGCGGCGGCTGGCACCGCCACGCGTCGCCGGCGACGCGGCCTCGCCGCGGCGGCAACCCGGCGAGACGGGCTTCCCGAAGTTCGGCGTAGACGATCGCACCTACGGATCAAGGAGGCGTGATACTTGCCTCAGTGCCGCCGCGAGTTAACGCAAAGCCGAGAGGAGCCCAACGATGAGCGACAGCGTGTATCGCGTCACCGAGATCATCGGTACGAGCGCCGAGTCGTGGGAGGCAGCTGCGCAGAACGCCGTCACGACCGCGGGTCACACCATCCGTGACCTGCGCGTCGCGGAGGCCACCCGCTTCGACGTCACGATCAAGGACGGGAAAATCGCCGACTACCGTGTGCGCCTCGGCATCTCGTTCAAGTACGACCAGGGGGAGTGATACGACGAGCGTCTGCCGGGTCCCCCCCCCAGTCGCAGTTCATCTGATCGGATACGCAGTGGCGCCTGCATCGTCTAGTCGCCCTCGCCACGGCGCGCGACGAGCACGCCGCCGAGGATGACCACGCCGCCGACCCACTCGGCCGCGGAGACCTGCTCGCCCAGCACCGCCATCGCGATCAGCGCGACGCAGAACGGCTCGAGGTAGAGGAAGAGCGTCGCACGCGACGCGCCCACGCGGTGGATGGCGTCGAACCAGAGCACGTTGGTCACGAGCAGCGAGAAGACGAGGCTGTAGCCGAGCGCGAGCCACGCCTTGCCCGTCGGTGCACCCCAGTCCTGCTCCGCGAGCTGCGGCAGGGAGACGGGGATCAGCATCGCCGAGCCCGTGAGCAGCACGGCGGCCGAGAGCCGCTCGGCGCTGTAGCGCGCCATCAGCGGGCGCAGCAGCACGGAGTAGCCGGCCCACGTCGCCGCGGTGGCGAGGCCGAGGAACCAGCCGATCAGCGGTGCCCCGCCGACGCCCCCGCCGCCGTAGAGCACCAGCAGGGCACCCGTCGCGGCAACGGCGATGCCCATGAGGTGGCGGGCGCCGATGCGCTCGTGCCCGAGCCGGCGGGCGAGCAGCGCGGCGATGATCGGCGCGCTCGCCATGAGCATGCCGACGTTGGCGGCACCGGCCTTCTGCACGGCGTAGATGACTGCCACCTGATTGGCGAAGATGCCGACGCCGGCCAGCAGGAGGATGGCGCCGAGGTCGCGCCGCGCGATGCGCAGCGAGCCCTCCCTCCACCACACCACGAGCGCGTACAGCGCGGCGCCGAGCCCGAAGCGCACCGAGGAGAAGGCGAGCGGGTGAAAGGTCGCGACGGCGTAGCGCATGGCCGTGAAGTTGCCCGACCAGAGCAGTACGACGGTGAGCAGCATGGCGTCGGCGGCTCTCGCGGAGCCGGCCCTGGGAACGCGTGTCGCGACCGCCACGCCTCGACCGTAGACGAGGGCTCCTGCGCCCTGCGCTAGTTGCCGCCGACAGGGCGCCGGTAGAGCACGACCACGGCGACGATGATCGCCAGCAGCGAGATCAGGCCCGCGAGGAGAGCGAGCCGGCGAGTGCGCCCGCCCGTGGAATCGTCGAGCAGGCACGAGATCGAGAAGATCGATCCCAGCGCGCCGAAGGAGGCCCGCGGGAGCGCCGGTGGCGACCGCTCAGGTGCCGGCGCCCGCGTCGAGCTCCGCCACGAGCCGCCGCGGCGCGGCGTTGCGCCAGGCGTCCGTCAGCAGCTCGGCGAGCTCATCCTCGTCGATCGCGTCCAGGCGCACGAGCACGGCCGGGTAGCCGTTGTAGTGGGGCTCGGTGAAGAACTTCGCGGGATCGGAGGCGATCAGCGCCTGCTTCTCCTCCTCGTCGGCCACGCGGACGCCGAAGACGTCGAGTTGCTCGACCCGGGCGCGCTTCTCGTGGACGCGCTTCTTCCAGGTCCAGGCGAACGCCTTGCCGCCGTCGACCAGGTAGCGGAGCTTCGAGCCGTCCTGGATGGCACGCGGCAGCGAGAGCGCGATGCGGTGCACCTCGTCGGCGTTCGTGCTCACGTTCGTGGAATCGTAGACGCTTGCAATCGAACATACGTTCGCCTACCCTATCTGGCCCCCGATGCTCGTCCAGCGAGCGCGAAAGGTCCCTCTTGACGGTCGCCTACGCGGAGCTCCATTGCCATTCGGCCTACTCCTTCCTCGACGGCGCGTCGCGGCCGGAGGAGCTGGTCGCGCAGGCTCATGCGCTCGGCTACGGCGCGCTCGCGCTGACCGATCACGACAACCTCTGCGGCGCGCTGGAGTTCGCGCACGCGGCCAAGGCACTGGACATCCGTCCCATCACCGGCTGCGAGCTGACGGTGGAGGACGAGCACGGGTCCTTCCACGTCACGCTGCTCGTCGAGACGCGCACGGGCTACTCCAACCTCTCCCAGCTGCTCACCGCCGCCCACGCACGCGATCGCCTGAGCCCGAGCACGCCGCTGCAGCTGCTCTGCGAGCGCTCCGAGGGGCTCGTCTGCCTGACCGGCTGCGCGCGCCACGGCGCGCTCGTGCACTCCGCAGACCGGGTCGCGCTGGAGCGCTGCCGGGTGCTCTACGAGGCCTTCGGCCGGGCCGGCCTGCGCGTCGAGCTGCAGCGACCGCTGTGGCGCGGCGACCGCGCGCGCAACCGGCGCCTACTCGAGAGCGCGCGCCTCTTCGGGCTCCGTCTCTGCGCCACCAACGACGTGCACGTGCACGACCGGCGGCGGGGCGCATTGCAGGACGCCATGGTCGCCATCCGCACGCACCTGCCGCTCGAGGCCTGCGAGGCAGAGCGGCGCGGCAACCGTGAGCACGTGCTCAAGAGCCCGCGCGAGATGGCGCTCCTGTTCGGCGACCTGCCCGAGGCCACGCGCGAGACGGTCGAGCTGGCCGAGCGGCTGCGCTTCGACCTCACCCAGGACCTGGGCTACCGCTATCCGGCGGCCGACGACACGGTGGCCGACGCCGAGCTGGCGCAGATCTGCGCACTCGAGCTGGAGCGCCGCTACCGCGGCCTCTCGCACCGCGGCGAGGCGCGTACGCGGCTCGACGAGGAGCTCGCCCTGATCCGCTTCCACGGCCTCTCGGGCTTCTTCCTGCTGCACCGCGAGATCCTCGAGATCGCGCGCGAGATCGCGATCGCGGTGCGCGGGCCGCACTCGGCGCGCATGGCGCTGCCGCCGGGTCGCGGGCGGGGCTCGTCGGTGGGCTCGATCGTCTGCTACCTCACCGGTCTCTCGCACGTCGATCCCGTCGCGGCGCGCCTCTCGCTCGGGCGCTTCCTCAACCGCGAGCTGGCCTCGGTGCCCGACATCGACCTCGACTTCCCGCGCGACATCCGCGAGAAGCTGATCCTGGCGGTGCACGACCGCTTCGGCCGCGAGCGCAGCGCGCTGATCGCGGCGTTCTCGACCTACCGCTCGCGCAGCGCAATCCGCGAGCTGGGCAAGGCGCTGGGCCTGCCGCCGCCCGACCTCGACCGCCTGGCGCGGGGTTCCGACGGCTATCGCGCCGAGCGCGTGGGCGAGGAGCTCGCACAGACCGACGGCGTGCGCGAGCGCTCCCACGACCGCCGCTTCCGGGCGCTCGCCCACCTCTGCGGCGAGATCGCCGGCCTGCCGCGCCATCTCTCGCAGCACCCCGGGGGGATGATCGTCTCGACGGGCCCGCTGGCCGAGCTCGTGCCGCTCGTGCCCGCCGCCATGGAGGGCCGCCAGATCTGCCAGTGGGACAAGGACTCGTGCGCCGACGCGGGCTTCCTCAAGATCGACCTGCTCGGCCTGGGCATGCTGAGCGCTGTCGAGGGCTGCATCGATCTCATCGCGCGGGCGCGCGGGGAGACGATCGACCTCTCGCGCGCCCCGCTCGACGATCCCGGCACGTACGCCGAGATCCAGGCCGCCGACACCGTCGGGGTCTTCCAGATCGAGTCACGCGCGCAGATGCAGATGCTGCTGCGCACACGCCCCGAGAACCTCGAGGACCTGACCGTCGAGGTTGCGCTCGTGCGGCCGGGACCGATCCAGGGCGGCGCCGTGCACCCCTACCTCCAGCGCCGCGAGGCGGTCAGAGCCGACCCGGACTATCAGGTGCCCCACGACCACCCGCTGCTGGCCGACGCGCTCGCCGACACGCTGGGCGTGATCGTCTACCAGGATCAGGTGCTCGACGTGGCCGTCGCGCTCGCCGGCTTCTCGCAGGGACAGGCCGAGAGTCTGCGCCGCGCGATGAGCCGGCGGCGCTCGCGCGAGGCGATGGTGTCGCACTGGCACGCGTTCAGGGCCGGCGCGCGCGGCCGTGGCGTTGACGAGCCGACGGCCCGGCGCGTGTTCGAGAAGATCGTGGCGTTCTCGGAGTTCGGCTTCCCCAAGGCGCACGCGGCGGCCTTCGGCCTGCTCGCCTACCAGAGCGCCTGGCTGCGGCGTCACTACCCCGCCGAGTTCCTGTGCGCGCTCCTGAACGAGCAGCCGATGGGCTTCTACCCGCCGGCCTCGCTCGTGCGCGACGCGCAGCGCCGCGGGGTCGAGGTGCGCGGCACCGACGTCAACGCCTCCGCCGCCGGCTGCAGCATCGAGCCCGACGGAGCGGTGCGGATCGGCCTCGGCTACGTGCGCGGTCTCGGCGAGCCGGCGGCGCTCGGTCTGGTTGAGGCGCGCGAGCAGGGCGGCCCCTACACCGACGTGGCCGACCTCGTGCGCCGGGCCGGGCTCTCGCTCCCCGAGTGCGAGCGCATCATCGCCGCCGGCGCCTGCGATCTCTTCGGCCCGCGCCGCGAGCAGCTCTGGCGGGCAGGGCTGATCGCCCGGCCGGAGTCCACGCGCGGCGGACGGCAGCTGGCGCTCGACCTCGAGCTCGGCGTCACGCCCGCGCTGCCCCTGCCCGGCGCCTGGGACGAGCTCGTGGCCGACTACGAGACAACGGGGCTGTCGGTGCGCGACCATCCGCTCGCGCAGTTGCGCGCCGGCCTGACGTCGCGCGGCTTCGTCACCACCGCCGCGCTCGAGCACATCGAGAGCGGCACGCCGGTCAGCATCGCCGGCCTGACAGTGGCGCGGCAGCGCCCCGCCTCGGCCAAGGGCGTCGTCTTCCTGCTGCTCGAGGACGAGCACGGCCTCGTCAACCTCGTGCTCTTCAGCGACGTCTACGAGCGGCACCGCCTGCTGGCGCGCACCGAGCCGCTGCTCGAGGCCCACGGCAAGCTCGAGCGCCGCGAGCGCAACATCAACGTGATCGTCGAGCACCTCGTCCCGCTCGGCACCCCGTCGCGGCGCGTGCTGCCGACCGCGCTGCAGCCGGTCGGGAGCTCGCAGACGTTCGAGGAGCTCCCGGTCGCGGTGGGCGACGACGTGACGCGCCTGCGGGCGACCGCGCCCGGAGCGCACCACTTCGGCAATGGTCGCGGCAGACGGTGATGGCACCCGTTGTCAGCGGATAGCAGAATGGCCGTTTGCCGCATGACGTCCAGTGGCGACGCGCGAAGTTGTGAGACCAGATCTCCCTAGCCGCGCGGCACGGCGCGCAGCGAATACATCAGCGGGAGCGACGGCATGCCCTCGGGCAGGGTGAACGACCCTCGCTCGCCGACCAGGAACGGCCAGCGCGCGAACAGCGTGGAGTCGTGCTCGTGCAGGAACTCGAGCTCGAAGCCGGCGCCGATGATCGCGCTGACGACCGCGCCGAGGCCATGGTTCCACTCGTAGGCGCGGTTGTGCACCGTGGTGACTCCCGGGCTGGCGTAGGTGCCGGTAGTGGGAAAAACGAACGGCTCGACGTGGAAGTACGGGTACTCGACGGTCAGATCGTCGTCGCCGAAGACATGCGAGAACGGGTGGAACTCGGCCAGGTAGAGGCAGCCGCCGGGCGCGACCAGCGATGCCATCACCCGCGCCCAGCGCTCGACGTCGGGCAGCCAGTTGAGCGCGCCGAGCCCGGTGTAGACGATGTCGAACCTGCGGCCGCCGAGCGCCTCGGAGGCGTCGTAGACGTTGGCCTCCACGAATTCGCCCTGCAGGCCGCAACGGGCGGCGAGCGCTTGCGCCGCCTGGATCGCGGGCCGGGAGAAGTCGAGCCCGGTGACCTGCGCGCCCAGGCGCGCCCACGAGAGCGTGTCCTCGCCGAAGTGGCACTGCGGATGCACGAGCGTGCGGCCGCGCACGTCGGGCAACTCGGCCAGCTCGAACGGGCGCAGCGAGGAGCGCCCGGCCACGAAGGCCTCGACGTCGTACAGCTCGCTCGCCACGTGGATCGGCACCCGCTCGTCCCACATCTCGCGATTGACCTCGAACCAGTCGTCCTCCATGGCGGCGAGTGTAGGCTGACTCGATGCCCGGCCGGTCCCGCGAGACGCACCCGTGGCCGCCCTTCGGCCTTCGCATCGCGACGCCCCGACTCGAGCTGCGCATCCCGGACGACGACGACCTCGTCGACCTCTTCGAGGCCGCGAGAGCCGGCATCCACCCCGCGGACGAGATGCCGTTC
>DASRQS010000106.1:0-13624 GCA_035696365.1 Gaiellales bacterium
GTCGCGCGGCACGTCGTAGACCGCGGGCGCCATCGAGCTGTGCTGGTTCGCCATGTACTCGGCGCACAGCGCCTGGTTGGCGAACGACATGTCCATGACGGCGGCCGGGTGTCCCTCGGCGGCGGCCAGGTTGACGAGGCGGCCCTCGGCGATCAGGTAGATCGTGCGGCCGTCGGTGAGCGTGAAGCGCTCCACGTTGGGCCGTGTCGGGGCGCGCTCGGCGGTCAGCGCCTCGAGCGCGGGGATGTCGATCTCGACATTGAAGTGCCCCGTGTTGGAGAGGATCGCACCGTCCTTCATGACCTCGATGTGCTCGCCGCGGATGACGTGCTTGTCACCCGTCGCCGTGCAGAAGATGTCGCCTTTCGGCGCCGCCTCGGCCATCGGCATGACGTCGAAGCCGTCCATCGTCGCCTCGAGCGCGCGCAGCGGATCCACCTCGGTCACGATCACCCGCGCGCCCATGCCGCGTGCCCGGCTGGCCAGCCCGCGGCCGCACCAGCCGTAGCCGCCCACCACGAACACGCGGCCTGCGAGCAGGACGTTGGTCGCCCGGATGATGCCGTCGAGCGTCGACTGCCCGGTGCCGTAGCGGTTGTCGAAGAGGTGCTTGGTCTGCGCGTCGTTGACCGCGATCACGGGGAACGCGAGCCGCCCCTGGGCCTCGAGCGCGCGCAGCCGGATCACGCCGGTCGTCGTCTCCTCGGAGGCGGCCATCATGTCGGCCAGCGCGTCGTCACGGGTCGAGTGCATGAGCCCGATCACGTCGGCGCCGTCGTCGATGCAGAAGTTCGGCTTCGTGTCGATCGCGGCGTCGAGATGCCGGTAGTAGCCGTCGGCGTCGATTCCGCGAATCGCGAACACGCCGATGCCGTAGTGCACGACCATCGCCGCGGCGACCTCGTCCTGGGTCGAGAGCGGGTTCGATGCGCACAGCACGACGTCGGCGCCGGCCGCCTTGAGTGTCCGCATGAGGTTCGCTGTCTCGGTCGTGACGTGCTGGCACGACGCGATGCGCAGGCCGTCCAGCGGACGCTCCCGCTCGAAGCGGGCGCGAATCGCGGCCAGCACCGGCATCTGCCGATCGGCCCACTCGATCTTGCGACGGCCCGCGTCGGCGAGATCGAGCGACTTGATGTCGTGGGCAACGTAGCTCACGGATGTCATCCGGAAATCCCCTCGTTTCGGTGGCGCCGGTGCAGTCTAGCCCGGTGGTGGCGTCGGGCCGTTCGTGCCAAGTGGCACTCGCCGCGTGTGCCACTTGGCACGGCGCGCCGTGGCAGCGGCGCGTGCCAGCCGGCTTACTTCGCGGCTGCCAGCGCCTGCTTGAGCTCGCCGATGCGGTCGATCTCGAAGGGGTCGACGCCGGCCGCCCGCGCCGTGTGGACAGAGGTGTGGTCAAGCAGCGACAGCAGCCAGAACGTTCGCCCCGCGCGCGTCTGGCCCTCGCCCGTGAGCACGCGGTGGAGCGTCGCGTCGTCGTCGATCAAGCGCGGGGTGGTCGCGATCGTGGCCCGGATCGTCACGGGATCGTCCGGGTCGGAGAGGTGGATGGCCGCGTGGCGCCCGCCCGTCCGGCGAGCTCCCGCCCAGCCGACGATCTCGTTGTGGTCGGCCTCGGGCAACTCGGCGAACGCCGCGACGGATTTCGCGTTCTCGTTGAGCTGGCTCTTGAAGCGACGTGCGACTGCGGCCAGGGGCCCGTAGCCGTAGACCCAGGTGGTGGTCGTCGCGAGCGCCTCGCCGAGCGCGCTCGCGAGACTGCCGCCGCGATCTGCTGCCACGGCGTCGCAGGCGTGCGCCGCTGCGCGGATGTCCCCAGCGGCCGAGGGGATCGCGGCCACGTGCTCCAGCGCGGCCGCCAGGGCTCCGAAGAGCGTGCCAAGCGCTGCGCGCGGAGGCAGTCCCCCGGGCACTCGCACGACCTGCCCGCCGGCCTCGCTGACGATCCGTTCGAGCGGCCCGCCCGAGGTGATGGCGATGATGCCGGCGCCGGATCGCACCGCGGCGCGCGCGGCCGCGAGCGTCTCGCCGGTCGCGCCACTGTAGGAGACCGGCAGCACCAGATCGCCCTCCCCGACCCAGCCGGGCAGCGTGTCCGCACGGTTCACGAAGGTGGGCGTGCGGGAGGAGTCGCGCCAGAGCGCCTCCGCCAGGCTGCCGCCGATGGCCGAGCCGCCGAGTGCGCTGATCGTCGCCGTCGCAGGCGGCTCTGGCCGAGCGCCCTCGAAGGCGGCCTGGCCGATGGCATAGCCCTCGCGCAGCTGTGACCCGAGCTGGCCGACCAGCCCGAACATCTCCTCGTAGCGGCTCATCTGCCTCCCTCGGCTTCCACGCGAGCGCCCTCCGGGAACACTCGCTCACCCGCGGGGACGGTGGCCCCGGCAGGGATCGAGACGCCCGGCCCGACGACGGCTCCCGACGCGATGCGAGCGCCTGCGCCGATCTGCGCGCGCGGGCCGATCACGGCGTCCTCGATGATCGCCGCCTCCCCCACCTGCGCCCGTTCCTGCACGACCGAGCCGCGCAGATCGGCGCGCGCGCCGATCTGCGCGTCGGCGGCGACCGAGCTGCCGGCTCCGACCAGCGCGCCGGCCTCGATCGTCGCGCCGGCGGCGATCTGGCAGGGTGATTCGACCACGGCTTCGGGCGAGACGGTCGCGCCCTCGTCGATCCAGCTCCCCTCGACCACCAGGCCCGGGAGCCCCGAGCGAATTCGCCCGTAGAGCAGGTCGTGGTGGGCCGCGATGTAGCTCTCCGGCGTGCCCACATCCGACCAGTAGCCGGTCTGTGCCAGGGCGCACAGCCCGGCGCCGACGAGCGCGGGGAACGTCTCGCGCTCGATCGAGACCGCGCGACCGTCCTCGACCAGGTCGAGGACGCCCGGCTCGAGCACATAGGCTCCCGCGTTGATGAGGTCGGTGTCGATCTCGGCGGGGTCGGGTTTCTCGAGGAAGCCGAGCACGAGGCCGTCGGCGCCGGTGCGCACGAGGCCGTAGCGGCTCGGGTCGGCAACGGGTGTGAGCGCGATCGTTGCGACGGCGCCGTGCGCGCGATGGGCGGCGACGAGGTCGGCCAGCGGCGCATCGGCAAGGATGTCGCCGTTGAGCGCGAGGAACGTCTCGGAGACCCGGCCGCGCGCAGCGTGCCGGATGCCGCCCGCCGTCCCCATCGGGCGCGGCTCCACCACGTACTCGAGCTCGAGGCCCAGCTCGCGCTGCCCGAAACAGGCCTGGATCGGGTCGGGCAGGTAGCCGCAGCCGAAGATCACGCGCGTCACGCCCGCCTCGGCGAGCCGCTCCAGCACGTAGGTCAGCAGCGGCCGGCCCAGCAGCGGCAGGACCGGCTTGGGCCGCTCCAGGGTCAGCGGCCGAAGCCGCGTGCCCTCCCCTCCGACGAGCACCACCGCATCCACGGCGTGACTCTAGCCGTGCCGGGGGTGTCTACTCGCCACGACCAACGCCCTCGTAGGCGAAGCCTGCGGCGCGCACGGCATCCGGGTCGAGCTGGTTCCGGCCGTCGATCACGAGCGGGGTGCGCATGACGGTGAGCAGCGAGCCGTCGCGGAAGGGGGCGGCGAACTCGGGCCACTCCGTCACGATCACGACCGCGTCGGCGCCCTCGGCAGCCGCCAGCGCGCTCTCGGCCAGCTGGATCCCGCGCGGCAGGAGCGCCGCCGCCTGCACGTGCGACACGACCGGGTCGTAGCCGGACACCTCGGCGCCCTCGGCGATCAGGCGCGCCGCCAGCACGACGCTCGAGGCCTCGCGCATGTCGTCGGTGTCGGGCTTGAAGGCGAGGCCCCAGAGTGCGATGCGGCGGTCGCGCAGCGATCCCAGATGGCGCTTGAGCTTGGCGACCGCGCGGCGCTTCTGCAGCTCGTTGACCTCGATCACGGCGCTCAGGAGCTGGAAGTGGTAGCCGCTGTTGCCCGCCAGCTGCTTGAGCGCGGCCACGTCCTTCGGGAAGCAGGAGCCGCCGAAGCCCAGGCCGGGCCGCAGGAAGCTCGACCCGATGCGCGCGTCCAGCCCCATGCCGCGCGCCACCTGGTCGACGTTCGCGCCGACCTCCTCGCAGACGTTCGCGATCTCGTTGATGAACGAGATCTTGGTCGCAAGGAAGGCGTTCGAGGCGTGCTTGATCATCTCCGCCGAGGTGACGTCGGTGATCAGCTCGGCGCCGCCGAAGCCCCGATACAGAGCGGCAATGCGCTCCCCGACGGCCTGATCGTCCGCGCCCACGACCACCCTGTCGGGCCGCTGGAAGTCCTTGATGGCGCTCCCCTCGCGCAGGAACTCGGGATTCGAGGCGTAGGCCACGCCGAGCAGGCCGCGCTCGTCGAGCGCGCGGCGCAGTCGCGCTCCGGTGCCAGGCGGGACGGTCGACTTCATCACGAGCACTGCATTCGCCGTGCCCGCGGGGATGGCCTCGATGACCGACTCGACCCGGCTGAGATCGGCATCGCCCGAGGCGCTCGGCGGCGTGTCGACGCACACGAACGCGATGTCGGCCCGCTCGAACAGCTCCGCGGCGGAGGAGGTGAACAGCAGGCGCTCGCGGGCGTCCGCCAGTGCCTGATCCATCCCGGGCTCGTGGATGGGCGCCTCGCCGGCGCGCAGTCGCACGAGCTTCGCTTCGTCGATGTCGAGACAGGCGACCTCGTAGCCGGCCTGTGCGAAGCAGGCCGCCGTCACGAGGCCGACGTACCCCACGCCGATGACGCCGAGCCGCTCCGTGCTCACACTGCCCGCCCCGTGCCGAGGATCAGGCCGGCGCCCGGCGCGCCGGGACGAGGCTTCGCGCGATCGCGATCATGGTCTCGGCCGAGAGCTTGTCGTCGAGCGAGTTGTCGATCCAGACGACGACGCCACCGGCGGCCTTGCACTGGTCGCCTCCGTAGAAGACGGCGATGCGGTGGATCGCCGCGCCGTTCGTGTAGACCCGCACCTGGTGCTTGTCCCAGCAGACCTGGCGCGTGGGCTGCTCGAGGATCGGCGCGTCCGTCCAGGTCGTGTAGCGCAGGCCCCAGGCATGCGAGGAGTCGTAGGCCGTGCGCGCGTCGACGGCCAGCGCCTTGCCGTGCTTGCCCAGCGGGTAGACGCGGAAGGCATTGGAGCTGGTCTCGATGGCCTCGCCGTAGGTGGAGCCGAGCGGCACCCTGGTCGGGTAGAGGAGCTGGTAGCCGACCTTCTTCTGGAGCAGGAAGAAGTCGCCCGGATCCGATGCCGCCGCGGACTGCACGAGCGGCCGTTCGGGTGGCGGGGCTGCCTGCTTGGCGGCCACGGTCGGGGGTGGCGTGACGCCCGAGAAGGCGCTGCCGATCGCCACGACGACGTCGGCACCCAGCCCGAAGTCGCTCATGGCGGCGGGCAGCCGCACCGAGGCCGTGGTGTCGCCGAGCGAGCGGCGCAGCTTCTCGGCCGAGAGATGCGCGCGGGTGGTCGTGTAGTAGATGTGCGTCGAGAAGAGGTTGGTCTGCGGCAGCGTGCCGCCGACGCTCGTGTGCGGCCAGCCGGCTTGCTGGAGCTCGATCTTGGCCTGGGTCGCGACGCTCTGCACGCCCGAGCCGTTGACGGTGACGACGCGCAGCCTGGCCGGCGGGATCGGCTTCGGGCCCTTGAGCTTCTTCTTGGCCGGCTTCTTGGCGCCGCCCACGACCGTGCCGCCGATGCGGCTTGCGACGGACTGCGCGACGGCCGGATTGGGGTTCTTGAACTCCGCGACCGCGGCGTCGATGGTCGACTGCGTGACCGTGACGACGGAGGCGCCGTTGATCATGGGCGTCGCGCCGGTCAGCCGTACCTGCACCATGTTCCCGCGCGGGATCTCGGCCAGTAGCTTGACGTAGCTCAGGATCGTCTTCGGCCCCACCGACTGGCCCTTCGCCGAACCGCGTACCTTGAGGTCGTTGGGCAGCGAGTCGAGCAGGTCGAAGAGGTTCGTGCCGGCCGACCACACGTCCAGGCGGCGCTTGAACTCGCGCACGAAGGCCTGCTGGCGCGCCGTGCGGATGAAGTCGGAGTCCAGGTGGCGGTAGCGGACGTACTGCAGCGCCTGGAAGCCCGAGAGCTTCTGATACCCCGGCTGCAGGTCGATCGCGGCGTAGTTGCCCGCGCTGTTGTTGGCGTGGTAATAGCGCCTGTCGACGTCGATGTAGACGCCGTGGAACGTGTCCACCGTCTTGCGGAAGAGATGGAAGTTGACCGGCACGTAGTAGTTGATGCGCACGCCCAGCACCTGGCTGACGGTCTGGATCGCGAGCGGCGCGCCGCCGTAGGCGTAGGCGTCGTTGATCTTGCGCATGCCCATGCCCGGCACGTTCACGTACATGTCGCGCGGCAGGGACAGCAGCGAGAGGATCTTCGTCTTCGGGTCGACCCGGATCAGCATGAGCGTGTCCGAGTGGCCGCGTGCGCTGCCAGTGCCGTAGCGCTTGTCATAGCCGAGCACGAGCGCGACAGCCGGCTGCGTGGCCGCGTCGACGAGCGGCGCAAGCTGCTGATCGGCCGCCTTCAGGTTCGGGTCGTTGGTCGTGGTGATGCGCTCGAGCCGGTTCCAGACGTAGTAGGCGACCGCTCCGCCGACTGTCACGCCACTCATCAGCACCACCGCGAGCGTCCAGCGCAGGATGCGCCAGAACGTCCAGCGCTTGTGCGGCCGCCGGGCCGTGTAGACGTTGATCTCCGACGGCGGGCGGAACATGCCGCCGCCAAGCGTCCCCGTACTCACGCGCAGCCCTCGGCGGGCCGTCGCAGGTGCGTGACGGCGTGCGGGTGCTGGAGCTCTCGGAGACGGGAATGCACCATGCGGGGCGCAGGTCGAGGTGCGACGCGCGGCTTGCGCAAGTCTAGAGCATCATCCGGCCGCGCCCGACGCCCCCGGGGGGCCAGGCATGTCACGCTGAGGGCATCCGCTGCGCTCTCCACCCCAGCCCACCCACATGAGCGCACCACTCGCCGACGCGCTGCGCCGCCTTGGATTGCCGCTCGACGAGACCATCGACGACGGCGAGCTCGGCGACGCGTATCGCCGCGCCGCGCGGGAAAACCACCCCGACGGAGCACCCGACGCCGAGCGCGAGCAACGCGGCGAGACGATGCGAGCGATCAACGCGGCGCGCGATCTCGTGCGCAATTCGCTCGTGCTGCTCTCGGAGCGCGCCTACACCGAGCTCAGCGAGCGCGAGAACGGTAGCCCGGCGCCCGCCTGGTGGGAAGACGCGATCTTCGAGGATCCCTCCGGGCTGGGCGTCCGCTGGAACCCGGGCGCGGTGCGCATCCCCTGGCGGCAGCGCTTCGAGCAGGCCCGGCTGGCCCTCTGCATCGCCGTCGGCGACAGCGTCACCGTCGAGCACGAGGGGATGCTCACGCTCGGGCGCGTGGAGGCCTTCGACAGCTCGGTTCGGGTGAGCCGCCGCACGGCCTGGGGCGGGCTCCCGATCGAGCTGCGCCGCATCGGCGTCGAGGTCCGCTTCCCCGACGGCACCGTCTCGACGGTCGACGCCGCCGACGTACGGGCCGCGGGCTGGCACTGCCCCGTGTGCGGCCGCACGAGCACGCTCGGCGAGCCGCGCGAGCGCCCCTGCCCGCGCTGTGTCCGCCGCTCCCGCATCGACTACGAGCGCTGGGACGACCTCGGCCGCCGCTGGCGCCGGCTGCGCCGCCGGCTGCGGGAGCTCGACCGCGTGGCCACGCCGTTCTCGCCGCGTCGCTCGCCGGCCTTCCGCGACCTGGACGATGGCCTGATCGACGCGCGGCGGCGCGTGGAGTCGCTCAACGCGACGGTCGCCGCGCTGGATGGCGCACTGGCGTCGGCCGAGGCCGGGGTCGCCGAATCCGAGGCGCGCGTTGCCCGCACCCGCACGCCCGGAGGCGCCGAGCGGCGGCGCCGCGAGCGCGCCCGGCACGCCGCCGAGGCCAAGCGCGTGCGCACCGCCCGCGACCGCACGGCGGCGCTGCTGGACGAGCAGCGGCTGCGCGTGGTCGAGCTCGATCGCGAGCGGACGCGGCTCGAGCGAGAGCTGCGGGCACGCCATGAGAGCAGCGAGCGGGCGCGGCGTCACGGCCAGGCCAAACGCGACACCGAGCGAGCCGCCGCTCTGCGCGAGCTGCGCAGTGTCGAGATCGAGCTGAACGCGATCGCGCCGGACGCGATCGCCCTGCTGGGTGGGTTCGAGAGCTGGCGGCAGGCGCCGGACAAGTGGCTGGTCGAGCCGCGGGCGGGCGAGCACGCCGCTGCTGCCTGACGCGGGTCAGCCGCGCTCGGGTAGGGCGTCGATCAGGAACAGGCTCGCCGGGACGCTCCCGTCGTTGCGCCCGCGGTGGCCCGGCGCCGGCGGCAGTACGAAGGCATCGCCGGCCTCGACGACCAGTGGCTCGCGACCGTCCTCGAACTCGTAGCGCAGCGCGCCGCCGACGACGTAGCCGCAATGGGGAACGTGGCACCAGTCCGCGCGGCCCTGTCCGGCGCCGTACTCGACCAGCGCCCAGCGCACGCCGTCGACGACGAGCTCGCGATCCTCGATCCCGGCGTCGTGGAACGCGGGCGATTCCCCGGAGAGCCGCACGGAACGGGGTTCGCTCATGCAACCACTGCTCGAGTGCCGCGCCGCTACGCGCGACCGGCGACTTTCAGGCGGTTCTCGGCATCCGCGATATCGCGCTCGGCCCGCGCGCGATCCGGCCCCTCGTCACCGTCGGCCTGCGCCTCGGAGAGGCGTCGCTGCGCATCCTCGAGGTCGTTGCGGGCCTGCTCGGCATTGATGGACGAGACCGCGATCGCGCTCTGGACGAGCACGGAGGCGCGGTCGTGCTGGATCTTGAAGTAGCCCGCGCCGGTTGCGAACGACAGCCATTCGTCGTCGAGCGTGTGCACGCGCGTCTCGCCGGGCTTCAGCTGGGCGACCAGGGAGATGTGCCGCGGCAGGACGCCGAGCTCGCCCGCCTTGCCGGGCACGACGACCATGCGCGCGTCCTCGACGTACACCGGGCCCTCGGGCGTGACGAGCTCCACGCGGAGCCGCTTCGGTCCTTCGGTCGCGCTCATGCGCGCGCGCCGGCCTGGAGCTCCTCGGCAGCGGCGAGCACGTCCGAGATGTCGCCCTGCAGGTAGAACGCCTGCTCGGGCAGGTCGTCGTGCTTGCCCTCGAGCACCTCCCGGAAGGAGCGGATCGTGTCCTCGAGCTTGACGTACTTGCCGGGCCGGCCCGTGAAGACCTCTGCGACGTGGAAGGGCTGCGAGAGGAACCGTTCGACCTTGCGGGCCCGCGTGACCACGACCTTGTCCTCGTCCGACAGCTCGTCCATGCCCAGGATCGCGATGATGTCCTGCAGGTCCTTGTAGCGCTGCAGCAGCTGCTGCACGCGCGTGGCGACGTCGTAGTGCTCGTCGGACACGACGCCCGGCTGCAGGATGCGCGAGGTCGAGTCGAGCGGGTCGACGGCCGGGTAGATGCCGCGCTCCGAGATCGCGCGCGACAACGTGGTGGTCGCGTCGAGGTGCGCGAACGTGTTGGCGGGCGCAGGGTCGGTGAGGTCGTCGGCGGGCACGTAGATGGCCTGCACCGACGTGATGGAGCCCTTGGTCGTCGAGGTGATGCGCTCTTGCAGCTCGCCCATCTCGGTCGCGAGCGTCGGCTGGTAGCCGACGGCGCTGGGCATGCGGCCGAGCAGCGCCGAGACCTCGGAGCCCGCCTGCACGAAGCGGAAGATGTTGTCGATGAAGAGCAGGACGTCCTGACCGCCCTCGTCGCGAAAGTACTCCGCCATCGTCAGGCCGCTCAGGCCGACGCGCAGGCGGGCGCCGGGCGGCTCGTTCATCTGGCCGTAGACGAGCGCCGTCTTCTCGATCACGCCCGACTCGGTCATCTCGCGCCAGAGGTCGTTGCCCTCGCGCGTGCGCTCGCCCACGCCGGCGAAGACCGACACGCCGCCGTGCTGCGTCGCGATGTTGTTGATCAGCTCCTGGATGAGCACCGTCTTGCCCACGCCGGCGCCGCCGAAGAGCCCGACCTTGCCGCCTCGCACGTACGGGGCGAGCAGATCGATGACCTTGATGCCCGTCTCGAACAGCTCCGCTGTCGGCGAGAGCGTGTCGAAGGCCGGCGGGTCGCGATGGATCTCCCAGCGCGGCGAGGCCTCGATCGGGGCGTCGTCGCCCTTGTCGATCGTCTGGCCGAGCACGTTGAAGATGCGGCCGAGCGTGGCCTCGCCGACCGGGACGCTGATCGACGCCCCCGTGTCGTACACGACGGTGCCGCGTGCGAGGCCGTCGGTGGCATCCATGGCGACGGCGCGGACGCGGTCGTCGCCGAGATGCTGCTGCACCTCGGCCACGAGCGTGCGGCCGTCGGGCATCGTGATCTCGAGCGCGTTGTAGATCGCCGGCAGGTGGCCGTCGAACACGGCGTCGAGCACGACACCCTTGATCTCGATGATCCTCCCGGCGGGACGGTCCTCAGCGGGCAACACGCGCTCCTTCATCAGCTCTCGCGGGGCGCACGAACTGTACCGGAGGTGTCCACCTCCCGCGCCGAACATGCCCCGCAGCCATGCCGATCCCGGCAGGAGTCCCTTCGCACGGGCGGCGTTACAAAGTCAGGGCGCCGGGCGGGCCGGGCTGAGAATCGGGCGACCGTCCACCGAGTCGTTCGTATTCCACCCGACGACGATCTCCGAGGGCCTGACGACGCCCGACTGCGCGGCGGGCGCAGACGGCGACGAGTGCCAGCCGGCCGCGGCGACGCCGAGCACGGCGGCAGCGGCGGCAGCGGCCACCAGGCCTCCGGCGCGCACCGCGAAGCCGCGGTTGCGCGACCGCTTGCGCGGCAACTCGGGCAGCAGCCCCGCCGGCACGGGGCTCGGCGGAGTCGTGCGCACGTGCAGGACGACGGCCTCTGCCAGCGCGCGCCACTCGACGCACTCCTCGCAGACCTCGAGATGCTCGTCCAGCGCTGCGCGCTCGATATCGCCGGCCTCGCCGTCTGCGGCCATGGAGATCCACAGCCGTGCCATCTCACACAGCGGCGGGAGCGGATTCTGAGGTCGGGGTGCAGTCATCAGCGAGTGAAGAGCAGGGAGAGGTCGACATCGAACACGGGATGGGTGCCTCTTCCAACCAGCATGGACGAGATCGGCGTGGAAAAGTTTGCACGCAGCAGCGGAATTGCACCGAGGCCGCCTGCGCCGAGGCGCTCGTCGAGCCGACGGAACGCCGCCCGGCGCGCATCCCCGGCCAGCAGGGCGGCGCCGCGGACGCGCTTTGCGAGCGCCGCCTGCGGCCCATCGGCGAGCGAATCCGCCAGCGGCATGAAGACGGCGGCGGGATCGCCGTAGGCGGGATCCAGCCACTCGATCCAGGCCCGGGCACCGGGGGGCCGATCGGCTGCGCTGGCAACGTGCACGGCCACCTGTACCCCGATCGGCGCGAGTTCATAACCGATCTCCCGCGCGACGCGTGCCTGGGCTCCGGGCTCCGCCCAGAGCGCCAGTCGCAGCGTCCCCTCCGCGCCGGCCCGGCGGAGCAGCGCGCGGGCCGTGGCGGGGTCGGCCGGCAGCGAGCCGGGCGCCTGCGGATCGAGCAGGAGCGAGCGCGCGGCCAGCACGTCGCCGCCATCGGCTTGCGCGAGCGCCTGGCGGTCGAGCGCGAGCGACATGGCCCTGCGGACGCTCTCGTCCGAGAGCGGCCACTTGGTCGGATCGACCCGCATGACCGCGAGCGCCGACGACGGGGTCGCGAGCGACGGAGAGGAGGCGCCAGGCAGGTCGTCAAGCGAGAGGTCGGCAGCGCCCGACCTGATCGCGGCGTCGAGGGCGCCCGCCCCGTCGAGCCGCTCGACCGAGATGCGCGCGGCGGCGCCCGCAGTGCCGCCGTCGTTCATGCCGGCCCTCCCCGGGGCGCGCCTGAGGTCGATCAGCGACGACGAGCTCTCGACCACTCGGTAGTGGCCTGTCGACTCGCGCGCCAGCAGATCGGGAACCTCACGATGCGGCGTCGTGCTCTCCACCGGGCACGCGATCGGCATCGCGAGCCGCGCGAGGAAGGCGGGATCGGAGCGTTTCAGCGTGAACGTGATCTGCCCGCCGTTGGCACGCACGCCGCGCAGGTGCGGCGTCACGCCGGCCACGAACGCCTTGGTGCCGTCGATGTCGTGGAAGAGCGCGGCCCCCGGCGAGCGTGTCGCGGGATCCAGCAGGCGCTCGAAGGTCGCACGCACGTCTTCGGTGGTGAGGCTCGCGCCGTCCGAGAAGTGCAGGCCCGCCAGCAACTGGAGGCGGAACGTGCGGCTCCCGCGCGACACGATCGGGAGGTCGCGCGCGAGCCCCGGGATGATCACGGTGCCCGGCAGGCCCTGCGCATCCGCGTATCGCACGAGCGGGGTGCAGAGGGCGTTGGCCACGGCACGCGACTGGCGCGTGTTCGCGAAGGCCGGGTCGAGCGAGGGCAGCGGTTGCGCCGTCACCACGCGCAGGCTGCTGGTGGTCGCGCCGGGGGGCCGCACGGGCGCAGGAGCGGTCGTCGCACTGTCGTAGCGCCCGCCCAGACTCGCGCCACAGCCTCCCGCCACGACCCCCAGGGCCAGGAGCGGCAGTGCGAGGCGCAGCACCCGTCCGGCACGGCGACGGCCCTGCGGCAAGTTGCGCATCGGCACTGGCACGGCCGCAGCCTAGATGACGCCTCGTGAAATTCCGGAGAAAGGTGGCGCCCCGGAATGCGACCACGCGAATGGGCGCGCCACCCCGAACCTGGCGTCCTGGGGTCTGACCCGTTGCAAGCCGAGTGACCCGCCACTGCGACCTACAGAGGGTCTGACGCCGCGTATGAATGTACGCACCTGCGCCCACTGGCGGTAACCCGTCGCCGAAGCACCCGCCCGCACCGCGCAATGTCAAGGGCCTGACACCGAGTGGTGCGCCGGCCGAAGAGGTCTCCGCAGCACCGAAGTGCGATGGCGGGTCGAGTCCTGGGTCCAGGTGCGCGTCCGAGGGCTTCCCACATCGCCCGAGTGCGCGTACCCTCGTGACGTGAGCGCCGAGCATCTCTCCGCCGCAGCGGATGTTCCACGCGTGCGCGTCGCCGGGAGGCGCATGCGACTCGCCATGATCGGCGCTGCCTTCGTCGTCCCGGTCGCGGCGATCGTGCTTGCGGTCACACTGCGCGGTCCGAGCAACACCCCGCCGATCCAGGTGCATGCCCAGGGCGGATCGTATGCGCCCACCGTCGGCGTGCCGCTGACCGTCACGGCCTTCCGCATCTCCAACTCGAGCCGCTCGACCGTCACGATCAAGCAGGTGCGGGTCGCCCACGCCGTGCCCGGGCTGACCGTGATCGGCGCGCTCGCCTACCGCGGCTGCGTGGCCTGCGTGGCCGACAGCGCCGTGCCGCCGCACGTGACGCCGCCCACCGACGTGCGGGCTCCCCCGCTCCTCGGCATGACCAGCTTCGAGCTCAAGCCCGGGGCCACGCTCACGCTGCTGCTGTCGGTCAAGCTCGCAAGCAACGGGCGCGTACGCGTGCCACCGCTCAGGATCGACCTTGCCGGCAACTCGCGGGTCCGCACGATCCAGACGGTGCCGGGCCCCGAGCTCTGCGCCGGCAAGGGCTGCTGAGACGGCGCTGAGCACGT
>DASRQS010000107.1:0-22913 GCA_035696365.1 Gaiellales bacterium
TCGGCGAAACTGGTGACCGCGCGATCCATGATCGTCGCCGCGTCTGGCAAGGTTCCGCCCGCCTGTCGCGCCGCGCGGAGCGCTGCCAGCGTGAGCGCTGAAACAGCCGATGCTCGCGCTCCCTTGCCTGCGGCGTCGGCGACCACCAGCCACGCTCCCGTCGCGTTGGCGCTGTGCTCGAACCAGTCGCCCCCGACGTCGTAGGCCGGCAGCACGGAGCCCGCGATCTCCGCTCCGCGCACGCCTGCGATACGGGGAGGCAGCAGGAGTTGCTGCAACTCGGCTCCTGCCGTCGCGCGCTGCCGATGTCGCGCCGCAGCGAAGCGATCGGTGTAGCGCAGCGAAAGCTCAAGCGCGATCGCAGCACTGCCGGCGAATGCATCGAGCCGGTCGCCCGGCTCGCCATCCACGAGAAACACCGCGACTGCCCGATGGCGGAGCCACAGCGGCACGACCCTCCCGAGCCCGCGCCCGGCGAACTCCTCCTCGAGTGCCGCGAGATGACCCACCGGGATCTCGGGCCCCGCCATCTGCGGGATCGGGATCTCCTCCGCCAACGAGAAGCCGCCTGCCAGTCGCCGCAGCGCCACTCCCTCGAGGTCGACGACGTAGAGCCCGACCTCGGCCCCTGCCAGGCGCTCCGCGACCGAGACGATCTGCTCCGCCAGGCGATCGATCGGGAGCGCGAGTAGCTCCTCGGTAGACAGGGCCCCGCCTTGCACGTGATCCACCATCGGCGACGAGCCTACCAACGCACACACCCACCCCGACGATGACGGCGCTTCACCCCTCAACCTTTGGCCCGCGCTCGGCGCTGACACCCGCGACGTGAAGAACAGCCTGGAGCGCTTCAAAGAGCTCGTCGAGCGCCGAGATCAGCCGAAGGGAGTGTGGCGCGGCAGGTCGAGGTGGAGAAGTGCGGCGCTAAACCGGAACTCACGATCGACGTGCGCGTCGTGCGTTTCGAATGAGGTCGCGGATGGGATACCGGGATCCGGGCAGTCCTCAACTGAAGGGGCATCGTCATGGGTATCGGAGTCAGTCTCGTCCTCATCGCAGCCGGCGCGATTCTCAAGTGGGCCGTCACAGCCTCGACATCAGGCATCAACCTGAACACCGTGGGTGTCGTGCTCATGGTCGTGGGAGCTGTCGGCCTCGTGCTCTCGTTCGTCTTCTGGTCGAGCTGGGGCGGCTTCGGCTCCCGCGGCAGCACAACCACCGTCATCCGCGACGACACCACGACGCTCCGCTAATGCCAACACAACCCGGCCGGCGCGGCACCTTGGGCGCCGGCCGGGTAGCGTTCGCTCGGACGGCGACGAGCCTGACGCGGTGACTTGATGAGCAGCTTCGTGATCCCTGGCCCGGTCGCGGTCGCGCCGTGGAACTCGATGGGGCGGTCGTCTCGAGGATCGTCTTACAGCGGCGAGCCGGGTGGACGTTCGTGGCCATCGCACGGGCGTTGAACGAGGATGGTGGTGAGACAGCGCACGCTGGCGCGAGTTGGTGGCCGGCAACTGTGTGCAAGGTTGTGGCGATCGCGGAGCAGCCCAGCTGAGATTGCTTGCGTCCGGAGCGCCGAAAGGCAACTCACGGCGGCGATGTCTTTCTGCCGGTGCAAAGTGGTCCGTGAATGGCGACCGTGGCCGGTGGGCTAGTGCGCGCGGTGTCGAGGTCGCGGGAGCCGGGGGGTTGCGCATGCTGCGGCGCAGGCGAGCAGGCCGATCGCGGCGAGTATGAGGCCGGTGCGGAGGCCTGGCGCTTCGTACGTGAAGCGAACGCTTCGCCAGCCTGCCGGTGCGTGTACTGTCATCACGCCGAAGTGGCCTGCGCGTATGGGCACGCGCTTGCCGTCGACCGACGCGCGCCAACCGTCGTCGAGGCGTGTTGCGACGCTGATTGTTCCGGCGGAGGATTGCTGGCCTGCCGGGAGGCTCAGGTTGATGGTGTCGGTGCTCGCGGCTGCGTTGAGCGCGTGGATGGACGTCGTCGCGCCGCGACGTGTGGAGATCCGCGCGTACGGCAGCGCTGCGCGGTCCTCCACTATCCGAACTCTGTCGCCTGCCCACACTCTCGGCATGCCGGTCGGACATGTGGCGGGGACGCAGAGGTAGTAGCGCACCGCGAAAGCGCGCAGGAGTGGCGTATTGGGTCTGGTGAAGTACACGAAGTGGCGATCCGGGATCGCAGCGCCGTTCGAGCGACGCACCGCTCGCGTGAACTCACTGTCGATGAGGGGGTTGTATCCACTGAGAGCCGGGAGTTGGTAACGGAGGTTTCCGCCGCCGACGAGAAGCAGTTGTCCGACCGCGCTGAACGCGCGGCTGAGTTCGTGCACGCGCAGCACTCGTGGCGCGAGCCAGGCGTAGCGAGAGCCGGCGATCGACACCCCGTGCTCGGCAAGCAGTCGCGCCGTCTGCGGAGGCGCGGGGAACAGATTGGACGGCGATTGCCAGACGGCCGGGCGTTGGTGGGTGTTTCGGAGGTTCGCGTTGTGAAGGGCGAGGTCCGCCGCGAGGAGCAGCGCGAAGGCAGTTGAGATCGCGACGAGCCAGGCACGCCGCGTGGCAAGAACCATCAGCAGGACCGTGAGCGCCGCGACACCGCCGAGCAGGGGTGCTGCGACCGGGCCGAGAGTGCCGGCAAGCAGGAAGCCGACGACGCTGACACCGACCGCCGCGAAAGCGACGGTTTGCGACCGCATCCGGTTCCAGTACATGCCTACTGCCAGGGCGAAGGCGAGCACGGCGAGCGGCAGCGCACGCACGGGCTGATGAGACGTCACCGTCGCAAGCGACGGGACCAGAGGCGCGACGAGGTCGCCCACCAGTCCGAATGACCAGACGAGCGACAGCGCAGCGAGCGCCACGATGACTCGGGCGGGCTTCTGCGCGCGCTCGACAACGATCGCGATCAGCGCTTGTCCGGCGCCGAGTGCACCGAGATAGATCGGCGCCGTTTCACTCGCCGTGCGTGAGAAGAAGCCGGCAAGAATGACGCGATCGCTCCAGGAGAGGGCTCCAAACCCGCCTCGGTCGATGCCTGAGGCGGCAGTCGAGTCGCGCACCAGATACGCCACGGGTATGAGTTGCGGTGCCGCCATCAGGCCGCCCAGGGCAAGCGAGACCGCCGTGGCCACGATGCGGCGGCGCTCAGCGTCCACCATCGTCACGACCATGCAAGCCACGGCTGTGAGCAGAAACACCTGTTGGCTCCCAGAAAGCGCTTGCAGCGTGAAGGCGAGAGCGAGAGGAACGTTCACAGGCGGCACTCGTCTCCCGCGGTCGCGGAACCGGGTACTCACGGCGGCCGCGAGGATTGCCGGCATCCACGCAGCCCCGGCCAGAAGTGTCGGAGCCTGCACGCGCGCAACGAGATAGGTAGAGCCTGCATAGGCGATCGCTGCGATGGCGCACGCCGTTGGCGTGAGCGTGAGATTGCGCGCCAGGCGGAACGTCCCTGCCCCAGCGAGGAGGTAGTGAAACGCAAACCAACCCAGCGCCGCCGTGGGCAGCGACAGCCAGCTAAACAGCAGCAGCGTCGGCGGATACAGCGCTTGGCTCTGGGGATCTCCCGTGTAAGCGGCGCCCCCGAAGACGTATGGATTCCACTCGGGAAACTCGCCGGCTCTCAGGTTGTGCGCGTAGAACTCCCACGACGGCGCGTAGAACGAATCAAGGTCGTAGGAATGCGGCAGCAGCCCTTGCACGAACAACATGTGGGCCGCCACCACGACCCCTACCAGCGCCAGCAGGATCGCGCCGACCGTAGGCGCGCCCACCCGATTCGCGACATCCGCGACACGGCGATGCACGGCGACCAGACCCGGCGATACCGCACGGGCGCCGCCCATCTCACGACCAAGTGTCTTCAGCTCGTGCACGAGCCTCCCAGCCGCTCTCACCTGCACCGCCCGGCAGAGTCTGACTCATGGGAGCTCAAGCGGTCATGAACGCGAGATACCCACGCTCTCGGGCACGCGAGATGCCGGCGTCGCGGGCAAGCGGCGGCGAATCAGCGGGGAGTTGGCGCGGGGCCATGGCGAGCTGATACCGCGACGTGCGACCGGGCTCCGTGGTTCTACCGAAGTTCTGGTTGGACGCTCTGAATCGGCCTCGGGCGGCGACTGCGGGGTGCGGGCTGGGCGCCCCGCCGCGAGGCCGGCTTACGGAATTGGGCGCAATGCAGGTGTGACGATCGTCACGAACTCACGGTGGCGACGCGCACGGAACCCGCGCAGGGCCAGGGCTACGCTCGACCCGAGAAATGTGCTTCGCGCCTTCCGATCAGCCGAAGGGGGCTCTTGTGTCCCGCCCGTCCCAAGCCGTACGTGCCGTCCGTCTCGAGGCGCCGCGTGCGCAATCCGCCCGCATCGCTCCCGCTCACTCGCTGCGACGCGTCGGCCGCTGGGTCACGACGCTCTTCGCCGACGGCGGGACGAGCGCCCGCTTCAGCGCCGAACGGGGGCGCGACGAGGGCCTCGTGCGCCGCGTCGAGGGACGGCGGCGGTACTAACTCCCAGCTGCGAGGAAGCGCAACGCTGCGCGTGTCGCACGACCGGCCGAGCCCCCTGCAGTCCGTACCCGAGATCGACGAGATCGATCCGCAGCGCTAGGGTCACCTGTGACGGGCGGCGTGACTCGATCGTGCGCCCTCTCAGCACGGTCGGTCATGAGGATCTCTATCGGGCCACGCGGCCGGCTGTTCGGGATCGCGCACCGACGGCTCGGACATGCGGCGGAGGCCGAGGATGTCGTCCACGACGCCTTCCTGCTCCTGCTCGCGCGCCTGGGTTGGCAACGGGGAGGTCGCGAAGACCATACGGCGGGGACGCGGATGTTGCCGTGAGGCCGCGTGCGGCGAGGTGCGACCCCACGGCTCATCCCGGAGCGGCCTCGAGTGGGTACGGGAGACCGCCGTGGGTTGACGTACCCGGGATACGGCGAACGTACTCGCAGCATGCACCCTGTCGATTCGAGGCGCGGCCGTTCGTCACCAGAACGAACGGTCCCAAGACTGCGACAGGAGAGGAACGGAATGTCCGATATCACGATCAAGAGCGTGGATCAGTTCGATTCGCCGAACGGCGGCGGCTTCTGCCGCGCTCGGGCGGGCCTCGGCGTGACTGCCTTCGGTATGCAGGTCGAGAACTTCCCGCCGAACTTCGAGCACTTCCCCGAGCACGACCACTCGGCGGACGGGCAGGAGGAGGTCTACACCGCCCTCTCGGGCGCGGCCACGCTCCACGCAGGCGGCGAGCGGCACGAGCTCGTGCCGGGCACCTTCGCACGCGTGGGCCCGGGAGTGAGCCGCCGCATCACGACCGGCGACCAGCCGGTGCAGCTGCTCGCGATCGGCGCCACCCCGGGGCAGCCGTACGTGGCGCCTGCCTTCACGGAGAACGGCGCGGCCCTGCCCGGCTGAGATTCGCGAATGGGACGAGGGCCGGCGACCCGGCCGGCCCTCGTCGCGACTCGGACATCATGGAACGGCGCGATGTGTCGATCAGTACGAGGTGGAGATCTCTCGCGACGTTCGCCTAACCGATCGGCGCGCGCCCACCGCGGGTGGGCGCCTCTGTGGATCACGCTGACGGCCGCATGACACTGCTCGCCGGGACGAGGGCGAGCCGGGCCTGGATCGCCTACCTCGTCGTCGCCGGGGGCGCCTCGGGCCTCTACCTGCTCGGCCCCGTGCTGCAGGGGAGCGGCCCGCTCTTTCGGGCAGGGCTACTTCATCTCCCGCCCGATGGATTTGACCGCGACCCACGAATGGCTGGCAGAGGCCAATCGCGGGTGGCGCCGCGAGCACGCGGTCGACGCCGCGTAGGGCTGACACCTACTTGTGCTTTTTCGGCGGCTTCTTCTTCGGCGGCAGCTTCGGGACTCCGAAGCCGTTGTCGACCAGCAGCTTGCGGCCGGCAGTGCTCGTCAGCCGCTTGATGAAGGCCGTGGCGTCGGCATGGTTCTTCGTGCTCGAGACGATCGCGATCTGGTAGCGCACGGGCGGCTGGGCCCATGCGGGCACCGGGATGACGTTGACCTTGTCGGCCACGGCGAGCGCGTCGGTCACGTACATGAACCCCGCGTCGGCGGTGCCGAGCGCAACCTTGGAAGAGATCGCGTTGACGTTCTGCTCCTGGCTGACGACCTGGGGGAGCACCTTGTCCGCGATGCCCATGTTGTTCAGCACCTGGCGCGTGTAGGCGCCGATCGGCACCGTCGGGGTGCCGATCAGGAGCTTCACGCCGGCGCGCTCGACGTCGTAGATGGTGGTGATGTTCGCCGGGTTGGAGGCCGGCACCGCGAGCACCAGCTTGTTCGTCGCGAAGGTGACCGGCTGCTCGACGAGCCCGGCCCTGTAGAGCGCCTGCGGCGCATCGGGGCTGGCGCCGGCGAAGAGATCAGCGGGAGCGCCGAGGCGGATCTGCGCGGCGAGGGCGTCGGTGCCTGCGAAGTTGTACTTCTGGCCGCCATCGAACTTCGGGAACGCGACGATCAGCGATGCCGCCGCAAACACGTTCATCTGTGCCGTTGCACGACGCGTGCCGGCCGCCGCCCCGACGGTGAAGGCCGTGAGGATCGCGAGCGAGAGCAGCAGCGCGCCGGTTGCACGGCGCAGGATGGAGATGCGTTTCACCGGTGCCACCTGGTCAGGAGAGGAACGGGGCTAGTTGGTTGCCGGCGTCGATGATGCCGAGCGCGCGCGGAGCGCCATCCGGCGTCGGCGAGGCGCCTGTGAGCACGGCGAGCGCGGAGAAGTGCTGGCCATCGCCTGCGACGACACGCGCCAGCAACTCGGCCACGCCCGGGTCATCGGTTGTCGAGGCGGCGCCGATGGCCGTGCCGAGCAGCAGCTGCTCCAGGTCGAGCGCGAAGTTCGCGGCGCGGTCGAACGACTTGAGCGCGCCTGCCGGGAAACTGTAGGTGTAGTCGTCGTCCACGGGTGCAGTGCCGTTCAGCAGCGGCGCAAGCAGGCTGTAGTGCCCCTGCTCCTGGCTGCGGATCGCCCGGATGAGATCGGCCGTGTCGCCGCTGTCGACGGCCTTGGGCGTGTTGACCCAGGTCGTGAGCCAGTTGATCGCGACGCGCTTGCCGACGCATACGAGGCGCACGTTGGCGAGGTCGGAGATCAACGGCGCGGCGAGCGCCGCCGTCGCCCCCAGCAGTGCGAAGACCCCCGCCCCGGTTCCCACGCCCGCGCGCGTGAGCAACCCACGCCGGTTGACTCCACCTGCACCCATCCGATCGCCCCTCCACACCTAGGCAAAACATAAGAAGATCGCGACAGTATCAGAAGTGTGAAGGCGGATGCCGCCGCTCAGCCGCCGGGCCGGAGAGCGCCGACGATGAACCCGCCGTCCCCACCGCGCGCCCGGCCCGGCAGGCGCACGAGCAGCTTCACGAGGATCAGGACTGCCGCGCTCACGATCACGAGCAGCGCGCCGATTGCCAGCGCGGTGTCGAAGCTGAGCTCGAAGTCCTGGTAGATCAGCAGCGGAAGCGTCTGGGTGGTGCCGCGCAGGTTGCCGGCGAACATGATCGTCGCGCCGAACTCGCCGATGCCGCGGGCGAAGGCCAGCGCCGCGCCCGCCGCGAGGCCGGTCGATGCCAGCGGGACACCGATGCTCAGCAGGAGCCGCAACGGGCCCGCCCCGTCGACGCGGGCGGCGTCCAGGATGTCCTTGTCGAGCGTCTCGAACGACGCGATCGCCTGGCGCACGTAGAACGGGCCGGCCACGAAGCAGATCGCCAGCACCACGGCCGTCGTCGTGAAGACGACGTTGATCTTGAGCGGATCGAGGACGTCGGAGAGCAGGCCGATGCGGCCCGCGAACGCCGCCAGGAGACCGATGCCGGCCACGGTCGGCGGCAGGACGAGCGGCAACTCGACGAGCGTGATCACGATCGCCCGACCGCGAAATCGACGCCTGCCGAGCAGGTAGGCGGCGGGCGTGCCGACGAGCAGGATGACGGCCAGCGCGATGGCGTTCGTGACGGCGGTGAGGACGAGTGCGTCACGCACGGTCGGGTCGTCCAGCTGGTCGATCAGGAGGCGCAGCGGCACTCGCGCGAAGATGGCGACGATGGGAAGAACGAGGAATCCGAGCACGATGACCGTCGCGGCGAAGCACGCCACGGGGAAGGCGGCGGCGCGCACGCGCTTCATGTGACGTCCAGGATCAAGTGAGGAGCCTCGGCAAGCTAGGCAGAACCTAGGGGTCGGCGACGATATCAGCCCGACGCGAACGCTCGCGACGGCTACGCTAGGCAAGCCGCATGGCTGACCCCTCCGACAAGGACAGCTCGCTGGACGTCGCGCCGACGCGACTGCGCATCGGCGCAGCCGCCGCGAGCCTGGGCGTCAGTGTCGACACGCTGCGTCGCTGGGAGAAGGAGGGGCGGATTCACTTCGAGCGCGTGGGCAATCAGCGTGTGATCTCGAGCGATGAGGTCGAGCGCCTGCTGCGCGATCGTCCCGCGCGGGCGCGCACGTCAAGCGCCCGCAACCGCCTCGACGGCACGGTCGTCGCGATCAAGCGGGGTCGCGTGATGAGCCAGATCGAGCTGGCCTGCGGCCCCTTCCGGATCGTCTCGCTCCTGAGCACCGACTCGCTGGACGACCTCGGCCTCAAGCCGGGCGACCCGGCCGCTGCGGTCGTCAAGGCGACGACCGTGATCATCGAGCGTGAGGAGTAGCGGCCGTGGCGGAGCCGGTGACTTTCACGCCGATCGGGATCGTGCGCACGCCGTTCGCGACGCACGAGGGCATGCCGATCCAGACCGTCGCGGCCCCTGGCGTGCAGGGCCGCATCGAGCTCGATCCCGCCTATGCGGCGGGACTGGCCGACCTCGAGGGCTTCACCCATCTCCACCTGATCACGCACCTCCATCGCACCGGGCCGCCCTCGCTGCGCGTCACCCCGTACCTCGACACGAGCCGGCGCGGCGTGTTCGCGACGCGCTCGCCCAAGCGCCCGAACGCGATTGGCCTCTCGCTCGTCCGGCTCGTGCGCGTCGAGGGCTCGGTGCTGCACGTGGAGGAGCTCGACCTGCTGGACGGCACGCCGCTGCTCGACATCAAGCCCTACGTGCCGCCCTTCGACGACCGCGCCGGGGCGCGCTACGGCTGGTTCGAGCAACGTGCCCACCACGTGCACAGCGTGCGCGCCGACGCCCGCTTCGAGCAGTCTTCCTGAGGGACGGCGCTCATCGTCGCCGGCGTCGACCGACGCCACCCACCTGGCGTGGTTGGTCGCCCAGTCGCGACGGACGCTCCCGCGCGTGATGCGCGCTACAAATCCGGGGGTGACAGATTCGACGGTCATCGAGGCCCGCGGGCTCGTGAAGCGCTACGGCGACGTCGAGGCGGTCCGCGGCCTCGACCTCGCGGTCCGGGCCGGCGAGACGTTCGGGTTCCTCGGGCCCAACGGCGCCGGCAAGTCGACCACGATCAAGATCCTCTGCACGCTCGCGCTGCCCAGCGACGGCCACGCGAGCGTGGCCGGCTTCGACGTCGTGCGTGAGCGGACTGCGGTGCGGCGCAACATCGGCCTCGTCTTCCAGGACACAACGCTCGATCAGTACCTCTCGGCCGAGCGCAACCTGCGTTTCCACGGCGAGCTCTACGGCGTGCCGCGGCCGGTGATCGCCCAGCGCTCGCGGCAGGTGCTCGAGACGGTCGGCCTCTGGGATCGCCGCGGGGCGCGCGTGTCGACGTTCTCTGGCGGCATGAAGCGCCGCCTCGAGATCGCCCGCGGCCTTCTCCACTCGCCGCGCGTGCTCTTCCTCGACGAGCCGACAGTCGGCCTGGATCCGCAGACGCGCGTGTCAATCTGGAACTACCTCGAGGAGCTCCGCGAGAGCGAGGCGATCACGATCTTCTTGACCACCCACTACATGGACGAGGCCGAGCACTGCGACCGCATCGCGATCCTCAGCGAGGGGAGGATCATCGCGCTCGACACCCCGGACGCGCTCAAGGCCAGTGTCGGAACCGACCGCGTGCAGATCACGACGGCCGACGACGGCGCCGCGATCGCAGCCCTGGCACAGCTGCTCGACATCACGGCCGAGCGGCGCGACGGCCAGGTCACGTTCCACGTGGCCGACGGAGAGCGCTTCGTGCCGCACCTGTTCGCCGAGCTGCCGGTGCCGATCCGCTCGGTCAGCGTCGCGCGCCCGACGCTCGACGACGTCTTCCTGTCGTACACGGGCACGACCATTCGCGATGCCGAGGCTTCCGCGGCCGACTCGATGCGCGCCTTCGCGCGGGCACGCGGATGAGTGAGATCGGCGCGGGCTCGGCGCTTCCCGTCGTCGGTGTGCGGGTCGCCCCTCCGGGCCTGCGCAGCGACCTGCGCGCCGTGCGGGTGGTCTGGCAGCGCGAGCTGATCCGCTTCGGGCAGGACCGCATCCGCATCGTCGCGGCGCTCGTGCAGCCGGTGCTGTTCCTGTTCGTGCTCGGTACGGGTCTGCAGACGCTGACCAGCGCCTCGACCGGCGGCACCTCGCTGCGCACCTTCATGTTCCCCGGGGTGCTGGCCACGAGCGTGCTGTTCACCGCCATGTTCTCGGCGATCTCGATCGTCTGGGATCGCGAGTTCGGCTTCCTGCGCGAGATGCTCGTGGCGCCCGTGCGGCGAGGCTCCATCCTGGTCGGCAAGGCTCTGGGAGGTGCGACGGTCGCAACGCTGCAGGGCGTGCTCGTGCTCCTCCTGGCGCCGCTGGTCGACGTGCCCTACGACCCGGCGATGCTGCTCGAGCTGACGGTCGTGATGTTCCTGCTGGCCTTCGCGCTGACGGCGTTCGGCCTCGTCATCGCGGCGCGCATCTCGAACATCCAGACGGTCATGGGTGTGATGCAGGTGCTGCTGTTCCCGCTCGCCTTCCTCTCGGGCTCGCTCTACCCGATCGGCGATCTGCCCACCTGGATGTCCGTGATCGTGCGCGCCAATCCGATCACCTACGCCGTGCACGTCTCGCGCAATATCGTCTTCTCGCATATCAACGCGAGCCCGGCAGCCCGAGCGGCGCTCGACCCGCCCATCCTGTGGGGGAGCTGGGCCGTGCCGAACGCGCTCTCGGTGTCCCTCATCCTCGTGATCGGCCTCGGCCTGCTGGGAATCGCGATCGCGGAGTTCGCACGCGTCGAGTAGCGAGGGGCCGCATGAATCGGTGCCAGGCACCGATGGAATGCGTCGCGCTTGCACACGCTGGGGTCTGACGCCGGTTTGCGCATTCCTTCTATGCTCGCAGCATGCAATTCGGCGTCACGATCCTTCCCGATCCGCCCAGCACGCGGTTCGTCGAGCTGGTGCAGGCGGCCGAGGCCAGCGGCTTCCACTGGGCCTACACCTACGACTCGCACATCCTCTGGCAGGACGGCTCGGCCTTCCTCGCGGCTGCAGCGGCTCAGACCGAGCGCATCGGCCTCGGGTTCTGCGTGACCAACCCGGGCACGCGCGAGCCGACCGTCACGGCCAGCTTCCATGCGACGCTCAACTCGATGGCGCCGGGTCGCATCGTCGTCATGATTGGCCGGGGCGACTCGGCCCGCCGCACGATCGGGCTGGAGCCGGTCAAGGTGGCGGAGTTCGAGGCCGCGACGGCGCTCATCCGCGAGCTCGCGAACGGCCGCACCGCCGACTGGAACGGCAAGCAGATCACGCTCGAGTGGGCCAAGGATCTGCCCGAGATCCCGGTCTGGGTCGCCGGCTACGGTCCCAAGGCGCTCGCCGTGGCAGGCCGCCAGGGCAATGGCGTCGTGATCCAGCTGGCCGACGTCGACATCATCGATTGGATCATGGGCCAGGCGCGCGCCGCTGCCGAGGAGGCCGGCCGCGACCCGGCGCTGCTCGAGTCGATCGTGTGCGCACCAGCCGTCATCAGCGACGATATCGTCGCCGCGCGCGACGCCTCCCGCTGGTTTCCGGCGATGGTCTCCAACCACGTCGTCGACCTGCTCAAGCGTTACGACCAATCGCTGCTGCCGCCGAGCCTCACCGGCTACCTCGAGCGCCGCGAGTTCTACGACTACTCCGAGCACAGCCGCACGGGCGCGAAGCACGGCGAGTTCGTCGACGACGAGACATGCGACCGTTTCTGCGTCCTCGGCACGGTCGAGGATCACATCGCCAAGCTCCGCGATCTCGAGGCACACGGCGTCACGCAGTTCAACATGTATCTGATGACCGGCGCCCAGGAGGATCACTTCCGGGCCTACGGCGAGCACATCATCCCCCTGCTCGCGGACTAGCGGCGTGGAGATCGCCTGTCAGCCGAAGCGCGCGATCGCCGATCTTCGGGCGCTGGCGGACCTGACCGGCGGCCCCGGAGGGGCGCGCCGTCTGTGCTGGACGGACGAGTGGGCCAAGGCGCGCGGGTTCCTGATCGAGCGTGTCTCGGAATTGCCCGTGGAGGTGCAGATCGACGAGGCCGGCAACCTCTGGGCCCGCCTGGAGGGCGAGCGGCCCGAGACGGTCGTCATCGGCTCGCACATCGACTCCGTGCCGAACGGCGGCTGGCTCGACGGCGCGCTCGGGGTCATGGGCGCGCTCGAGACTCTGCGCTCGCTGGCCGAGGCCGGGACGCCGCCCTGCAGCGTGACGCTCGTCGACTTCGCGGACGAGGAGGGCGCGCGCTTCGGGCGCAGCCTGCTGGGCTCCTCCGCCGTGGCCGGCACGCTCGACCCCGACACGGTGCGCGACCTGCGCGACGCCGGCGGCGTCCGGCTCGAGGACGCCGTCGCGGCCCACGGGGTCGTGCTCGACCGCGCCCCGGAGGCGGCCTCCCGCCTGCGCGACGTGCGCGCCTACCTCGAGCTGCACATCGAGCAAGGGCCCGTGCTCGAAGGTCTCGGCCTGCCGGTCGGGACCGTGCTCGGGACCGTCGGTGTGGAACGCAACCGCCTGATCTTCCGCGGGCAGGCCGCGCACGCCGGCTCGACCCCGATGACGCACAGGCGCGACTCCTTCCTCGCCGCCGCGCGCTTCGCGCTCGCGGTGCGCGATGCGGCTGTGCGCCACGGCGGCATGAGCACGACCGGCGGCGCCACCTCGCAGCCGGGCGTGGTCACCGCGATCGCCGGCGAGACGGCGCTGCTGCTCGATCAGCGGCACCTCGACGCCGCGGTCCTGGCCGCGCTCCTGGCCGAGTCGCAATCGCTCTCGCAGGAGGCCGCCGAGGCGGAGGGCTGCACGGTGGAGTGGGAGCCGATCTGGCGCATCGAGCCCATTCCGTTCGACGCGGGCCTGATCGCGGCGGCACGCCGCGCCTGTCAGGCGGTCGCGGGCAGCGACCACGCCCTGCCATCGGGCCCGCTGCACGACGCGGCCGAGATGGCGCGTCACGTGCCGACGGTCATGATCTTCTCGTCCTCGACCAACGGCATCAGCCACGCCAAGGAGGAGGACACCCCGATCGAGCACCTGGAGCTCGCGATCCGGGCGTACGCACTGACCGTGGGATCCGCGATCGATCGGGTCGCGTCGGACGAGTGAGCGTGATCGAGAAGAGGGGATGCCGCCGGCCGCCTATCCGCGAGGGCTGGCTTCCCGGGTAGCTCAGCCGGCGGCCGGCTCGCCGACCTCGGCCTTGATCGACGCCAGCTCGTACTCGAGCTCGGCCAGCTCGCTGCCGCCCGCCATCAGGCGCACGAGCTCCGTCTGGTCGATCTCGCCCTTCTTGTACGAGCCGAGCATCTGCCCGCGGTTGAGGACGACGAAGCGATCGCCGACGGGGAAGGCGTGGTGCGGGTTGTGGGTGATGAAGATCACGGCGACACCGCGCTCGCGCGCCTGCAGGATGTAGCGCAGCACCACGCCGGCCTGTTTGACGCCGAGCGCGGAGGTGGGCTCGTCGAGGATCAGCACCCGCGCGCCGAAGTAGATGGCGCGTGCGATCGCGACGGATTGCCGTTCGCCGCCCGAGAGCGTGCCGACGGGCTGGTCGGGGTCGCGGATGTCGATGCCCATCTGGCGCAGCTCCGTGCGCACCGTCTCGCGCGCGAGCTTCACGTCGAACATGCGCAGCGGCCAGACGCCAGTGGTCGGCTCGGCGCCGAGGAAGAAATTGCGCCAGACGGACATCAGGGGCACCATCGCGAGGTCCTGGTAGACGGTCGCGATGCCGAGGGCACGCGCGTCGCGGGGCGAGTGGAAGTGCACTTCCTGGCCGTCGACCAGCAGTTGGCCTTCGTCGGGCTGGTGGGCGCCCGAGAGGATCTTGATGAAGCTCGACTTCCCCGCTCCGTTGTCGCCGAGCACACACGTGACCTCGCCCCCGTCGACGTGCGCCGAGATGTTCTTGAGCGCGACGACATTGCCGTAGTACTTCGAAAGGTCGCGCGCCTCGAGCAGATGCTTCACGGGCTCGCTCATCTCGATCTCGCCCCCGCCGCACGGGCGCGAATGGCCGCGTTGAGCATGACCGCCAGCACGAGGATCGCGCCCTGGAACGCGTACACCCAGTTGCTGTCCCACTGCGAGAGGATGATCCCGATGCTGGCCATTCCCAGGATGGCGGCGCCGAAGGCTGCGCCCACGACCGAGCCGTAGCCGCCGGTCAGCAGGCAACCGCCCACGACGGCCGCGATAATGAAGATGAACTCGCGCCCGACGCCCTCGTTGGCCTGGATGCCGCGCAGGCCGATGGCCGTGATGATGCCGAGCAGGGCCGAGGTCGTCGAGGTCATCATGAAGAGCGCGATCTTGGTGCGCGCGACGGGGACTCCGACGTTCCGCGCGGCCACGGGATCGCCCCCGACGGCGTAGATCCAGTTGCCGAAACGCGTGCGCGCGAGCATCCACGCTCCCAGCACGGTCAGGCCGAGCCACCAGATGATGTTGACCTTGAAGTCGTAGGGCGACCAGACGGTCGAGGCGAAGAAGGGTCGCGCCGAGTCGAAGCCGGGTGCCGCGTCGATGCCGTTGATCGCGACGGTGCCGGTGATCTTGAGCGTGCCGCCCGCGTTCACGCCCTGGAGGATGAAGAATGTCCCGAGCGTGACGATGAAGCTCGGCAGCTTGGTCTTGACGACCGTATAGCCGTTGATGAACCCGATGGCCATGCCGAACAGCAGCACGACCGCGATCGAGGGCCACACGTTCCAGTCTGCGCGCGTGGTCAGCAGGCCCAGCAGCAGGCCCGAGCTGCCGATCATGACGCCGGCAGACAGGTCGAACTCACCGCCGATCATGAGCAGCGCAACGGGCACGGCCACGATCCCGTACTGCGCAGACTGATCCATCCACTGGCTCCAGATGGCGAAATCGGAGAGCCAGTGCACGCTGCGCGCCGTATACGCGAAGAGGAAGAACACCGCCACGGCCCCGCAGAACGCGCCGATGTCGGGCCGCGCGACGAGCTTCGCGACGATGTTGACCCGCGCGAGTCGCTCGTCGCGGGCTGCGGGGGCTGTGGGTGCTGCGGCCATGATGCGTCCCCACGAGGGGTGGGTGGCGAGTATGCCACCCACCCCTCGCTGGTTGCTAGCGCGTGCCCTTCGCGGCCAGCGCGGCGACCTTCGCCGCGTTCGCCTTGTTGATGATGCCCGGCCCGGTCAGCACCGGCTTGCCGCCGCCGACCGTGTTCAGGTTGTTCACGAACAGCACCGCGAAGACGACCGGCAGATAGCCCTGCAGGTACTGCTGCTGGTCGATCGCGAAGAGGATCTTGCCGCCCTTGATGCCCGTGATCACGGCGGGGTTGACGTCGAAGGTCCCGACCTTGGTGCCGGCCGGCGCCGCCTGCTGTGCAGGCACCGTCACGTCGGGGTCGAGTCCCAGCAGCGCGTCGGTGCCCTTGTTGGCGGCGAAGTAGGCCTTGATCTTGGCCTGGGTGCCCGGGATGTCGGCCTTGGCGTTCGGGATCAGCAGCGTCTTGGTGGTGCCCTTGAAGGTCTTCTTGACTCCCTTGGCGCGATCCGTCAGGCCCGAGTTGCTGGCCTCGTGAATCACGACGACGACCGACTTGGCGCCGGCGTCGTTGAACTGCTTGCCCGCTCCCTCGCCTGCGATCTCCTCGCTCTGCCCGACGTGCACCTCGTAGGTCTTGAGGCTGTCGAACGCGCCCTCGCCGGAGTTGACGGTGATGATCTCGATGCCCTTCGCGGACGCCTTCGTGAGCGGATCCTTGAGCGCGCTGGCATCCGGGACCGAGGTCGCGATGACGTTGACCTTGGACGCGATCGCCGCGTTGATGCCCGAGACCTGCTTCGAGACGTCGTTGTTGGCGTAGACCTGCGTGACGTTGATGCCGTGGGGCTTCATGTCCTTCGTGGCCTGGTCGACGCCGGCCTTGAAGACCGACCAGAACGAGCCCGTGTCACCGTGCGTGACGACCGCGACCTTGGTCGTCGTCGCCGTCGAGGCGGCCGACGCGATTCCCTCGGCGCCGAACGCGCTGATCCCGGCGGCGAGCAGGCCGCCCGACACGAAGAGGCCGCGGCGCGAGAGCGCGCTCGACTCCTCGCTCGTCGCCGTTTCTGCCGTTTGCTCCTGCATACCCATCTGTTCCCTCCGTGTCGGGTCTGATCGGGCTGGGTGTCAGCCCGCGGGGACCGGTGTGCTGGCGACCTCGCCGACTGCGACGGGGCGCCGTTCGATTCTCGAGCGGTCGGCGGCGAGGGCGACGCACAGGGCCGCGCGGGCCTCGTGCAGTGTGCAGGCACTCGGTCCGCCGTCGATCACTGTCGCCACGAACGCCGCGAGCTCGTCCTGGTAGGCCTGGTGGAATCGCTCCATGAAGTCGGCATAGGCGTGGGAGGCCGGCTGCGCCCCGCCCGCTTCCAGCGAGCGGATCGGGCTGCGCGCATCCAGGCCGGCGACGACGCTGTCCCGCGTGCCGAAGAGCTCGAGCCGCACGTCGTAGCCGAGCGGATCGTGCCGTGTTCCCGACAGGATCGCAAGCGCGCCGCCGCTCAGCTTGAGCACGGCGGCCGCGACGTCGACGTCGTCGTGGTCGGCGAACCACGGCGTCTCGCGCACGGCGCCGTCCGCGTAAACCTCGACGATCTCCTCGCCCGTGACGAAGCGCAGCGCGTCGAAGTCGTGGATGTGGAGGTCGCGGAAGATGCCGCCCGATCCCGCGATGTACGTCTCAGCCGGCGGCGAGGGGTCGTGGGTCGCGGCGCGCGCGATCAGGAGCCGACCGAGCGCTCCGCCGGTCAGTGCCTGCCGCGCGGCGCGGTAGCCCGCGTCGAAGCGCCGCTGGAAGCCGATCTGCACGAGGATGCCGGCGCGCTCGACGTCGTCGATCGCCGCGTCCAGCGCCGTCAGATCGAGGGCGACGGGCTTCTCGCAGAAGGCGGGGAGTCCCGCGCGGGCGGCCAGCTGGATCATCGGCACGTGCGTCGGCGTCGGCGTGGCGATCACGAGCGCATCGATTCCGCAGGCGACGAGGTCCTCCGGCGTCGCGGCCACCCCGATCCCCAGCTCGCCGGCCACGCTGCGAGCTCGCGCGCCGTCGGCGTCGCACACGGTCACCCCGGCGACGCGCGGGAGCGAGACGAGCGTGCGAACGTGAAAGGACCCGATCCGCCCGGCGCCGATGACGCCGATGCGGAGGGCGGACGACCCAGGTTTCCGTGCGCCGGACTCCATCGGTAAGCGCTTACAGTAAGCGCTTACAGATTCGCCGTCAAGGACACCCGCCGGAAGCCTCTCAGGAGGGGCTCGCCGTCGACTCGCGCACGATCAGCTCCGGCGTGAGGCGGTGGTGCAACGCACCGGGCTTGCGGCCGTCGATCATGCCCAGCAGCAGCTCCGTCGCCCGGCGCGCGATGTCACCCGCCGGCTGCCGCACGGTCGTCAGCGGGGGCGAGGTGTACTGCGACAGGCGCACGTCGTCGAAGCCGACGAGGGAGATGTCGCCGGGCACCTTGCGACCCGCTGCGGCGAGTGCGCTGAGGGCGCCGATCGCCGACAGGTCGTTGGCGGCGAAGACCGCCGTGAGGTCAGGCGCGCCGGCGAGCAGCGCGCTCATCGCCTCGTGACCGCCGCCCTCGGTGAAGTTGCCCATTGCGATCAGCGCCGAGTCCGTCGCGATGCCTGCGTCGGTCAGCGCAGCCTGGTAGCCGAGCAGACGCTCCTCGCTGATGCGTGCCGGAGCGCCCGTGATGTGGGCGATCCGCCGGTGGCCGAGGGCGAGCAGGTGGTCGGTCGCAAGGCCAGCGCCCATCCGGTTGTCGACCTGCACGAGCGGGACGGCCGGCGAGTCGACGTCGCGGTCGAGGCAGACGATCGGGAAGCCGTCCTCGACGAAGCGCGCGATGCGCTCGGGTGGCAGGACGAGGCCGTCGACGAGCGCGCCGTCGACGTGCTTCCCGCGCAGCAGGCGCAGGTAGCGCTCCTCCTGCTCGGGGTCGAAGTCCGTCGTGCAGAGCAGCATCGTGTAGCCGCGCTCGAGCGTGAGCTCGTGGATGCCGGCGACGAGCTCCGCATAGAAGGGGTTCGTGATGTCCGGCAGCAGCAGCGCGATCGTCTGCGTCGAGCGCGTGACGAGGCTGCGCGCGATCGTGTTGGGCCGGTAGCCGAGCTGCTCGACCGCGGCCTCGATCGCGATGCGCTTCGCCTCCGCCACCTGGCCGGTGCCGTTGAGGGCGCGCGAGACGGTCGCCGTGGACACCCCGGCCAGACGCGCGACGTCGTAGATCGTCGGTCTCCTGCGCGGGGAGCCGGAGGTGCTCACGCCGCCAGGGTAGCGCTCGCGGCGCCGTGATGTAAGCGATTTCAGGAACCGCTTGCGTCTGCCGGACCCGCGGAGAGCAGTTGTGCGCAGGTCGTGTCACCGAACCAGTGTTCCCACTGCGCGGGCGTCCAGCCGCGCTGGGCGACGAGCAGTTGCCACAGATCGGGGTGATTCAGCGTCCAAAGGATGTCGGAGCCGCGCGTGACGTCGAGGCCAGGTGCGAGCGCTCCTTTCGCCTGCAGCGACCGCACGATCGCGGCCTGGTTCTCGTAGAAGTCCGACTGAATCCGCTCCCAGAGGAGGGCGGTCTCGGGATCGAGCGGCGCTGCGTGGCGGATCACGTCCAGGACCGGCGCGATCCGCTCCTTGACGGCACGCGCGTTGCGCGCGTTGAGGCGGAGCTGGCGCTCCGGGTCGGGTTCTGCGAGCACCTCGCGGTACCACTCGCGCTGCATGACCGGCACGTCGTCCTCGTCGCCGCGCAGGAGCATGTTCCAGAGCGCGCGCAGAACCCCGCTCTTGGTGTCGAAGGCCGAGTACACGGTCTTGAGCGCGACGCCCGCCTCGCTCGCGACGTCGGCCATCTTGGTCGCGGCGAAGCCCTGGCGCTCGAACAGTCGCCGGGCCGCCTCGAGGATGGCGCGCCGCGTCGCGGCGGCTTGCTCGCGCCGGCGGGGCGACTCGTAGGCGCGCTTGGGGTTGACGGCTTCAGACATTTAAGTATAGTCCAGATAACTTCAATACTCTCTCAGGGAGTCTAATTGGAGCAGGCAACGCTCCAGGAGGTGCACGATGGAAGCCAGCATTGTCGCCGCGCCGGATGCGCTCCGTGCGCATCTGCACGGCATGTGGGCCGCGGTGGCCGCGCCCTGGGGAGAGCACGCGGAGTACGTGGACGCGCGGGCCGCGGCAGTCACGCTGGCGATGCTCGCCGCGTGCCGGCCCGGCCCGGGCGAGCGCGTGCTCGAGCTCGCCTGCGGACCTGGCGGCGCAGGCCTCGCGGCAGCCGATCACGTCGGGCCGGCGGGAGAGGTGATCCTCTCCGACGTCGTCGCCGAGATGACGGCGATCGCCGCGGCGCGCGCCCGCGCACGCGGGCTCACCAATGTTCGCACGCGCGTGCTCGATCTCGAGAGCATCGACGAGCCGGACCGCTCGTACGACGTCGTGCTCTGCCGCGAAGGGCTCATGTTCGCGCCCGATCCTGGCCGCGCCGCGCGCGAGATCCAGCGCGTCCTGCGTCCGGGCGGGCGCGTCGCGGTCGCCGTCTGGGGGCCGCTCGAGCGGAACCCGTGGCTCGGACTGGTGTTCGATGCGGTGAGCGCACAGACCGGCGCGCCGGTGCCCCCGCCCGGGGTGCCCGGTCCGTTCTCGCTGGGCGGCGATGGTCAGGTCGCCGCACTGCTCACCGGCGCCGGGCTCTCCGACGTCCGCTTGAGCGAGGTGCCGACGCCACTGCGCGCCGGGTCGTTCGATGAGTGGTGGCAGCGAACCTCGGCCCTGGCGGGCCCGCTGGCGAAGGTGCTCGCGGGCCAGAGCGCAGAGGCCAGGCAGGCACTGCGCAGCGCCCTGCAGGAGGCCGTGCGTCCGTACAGCTCGCACACGGGCGCCGTCGACATTCCCGGTCTCACGCTCGTCGCATCGGCGCGCCGGTGAGGGCGCCGTGTGCGGCGCCCATGTCGTGGGCGCCGCACGCCGGCGAGCCGGTCATCACGCGGCCGCGGGATCGCCCGCGACCCTGATCCAGCCGCGCCCGGTGCGCACGAGCTCGTGCCAGCCGAGCCGGGCCGCGAAGGCGAGCGGGCGGTCGCCTCGCTGGGCTCGCGCTCGAGCTGGCTCATGACCGCGTTGACCGGCACCGAGACTCCGGGCAGCACCGCGCCGATGTGCGCGTAGACCAGTTCGGCCACCTGCTTCCGGTCACTCCGCCGGAACGGCCTGATCGCAGTGGACGGCATGGCAAGACATCCTCGTGCGTGGCGCGACTGCGCCGTCCGACATGAAGGCCGCCACCAGTCCGGTACGGAACGATCGTAGCGCGGTGTCTAGGCGGTGCGCGTGTACGCGCGCTGGCGGGCGGGGCGTGCCTCGAGGCCGTCGACGTACGGGACGATCCCAGCCGGAAGCTCGGTCAGCTCGGAGGTGCGCGCGAAGCTCAGCACGCCGCAGACGACGATGTCGGCGACCGAGAAGCTGTCGCCGACGAGGTGGTCGCCACCCGCGAGCGCGGCCTCGACGACCGCGACTCCGCGCTCGAAGCGCCCGATCGCGGCCTCCACGATCTCGGCGCTCGGTTCGCCCGAGTCTTTCCAGACCTGCCGCGCGACGTCCAGCAACGGCGCCTCGAGCTCGGTCATCGCGAAGAAGCTCCACTGGTACTGGAGCGCTCGCTCGTACGAGCCCAGCGGAGCGATGAGACCCGCCTCGGGGTGCCGGTCGGCGAGGTGCAGGACAAGCGCCGCAGACTCGAACACCGGCCCGCCGTCCTCGACGTAGGCCGGAGAGCGGCCCATCGGGTGCATCTTGCGGTAGTCGTCGGTGAGCTTCTCCTCGCGCGCGATGACGACGACGTCGACCGGTGCGCCCGCCTCCTCGGCGAGCCAGAGGACGCGGGTCGAGCGGGAGCGGGGCTGGTGGTAGAGACGCATTCGGTGAGGCTACCGTGGCCCGCGAGATGGAAAGCAGACTTGACACCTCTCCTGTGTCAAGCTAGCTTTCCATCAGATGAACAACGACGTGCGTGAGCTGCGGGCCGAACGGGGCCTTTCCCAGGGAGATCTGGCACAGGAGATGAAGGTCTCACGCCAGACGATCAACGCCGTGGAGACCGGGCGCTACACGCCTTCCCTGCCGCTCGCGATTTCACTCGCACGCTTCTTCCAACGACCTGTCGAGGAGGTCTTCCATGCGCACGGCACCCCTTAGCCGCGTGTTCACGACGCGCTGGTTCCTGCCCGTCTTCACCGTCTTCCTGGGCGTGTGCCTCGGCGGCGCCCAGTGGAAGGGCGGCGATCGCGAGACCGGCCTGACGTCGATGGCGTTCTTCGTCGCCATCGCCGCGGTGCTCGCTCTCGGGGGCCGCAGCGAGACGATCCGCGCGATCCGCGGCGACGGGCGCGACGAGCGCTGGGCGCGCATCGACCTGGCCGCGACGGCGCTCTCGGGCCTCACGGTGATCCTCTCGATCATCGTCGCCTGCACCTGGGAGTGGGCGCACGGCCGCGACGGCACGCCGTTCGTGCAGCTCGGCGCGATCGCCGGCGTCGCCTACATCGCCGCGCTGGCGATCCTGCGCACACGCTCCTGATGCACACGTCGGGGTCAGGCACGCAACGTGCGTGCCTGACCCCGGTGTGCGCTTGTGCGCTGAATAACTTGGGGTCTGACCCCAAGTTATTCATGTCACGAGATCAGCCCACGCCGGGCGACGGCATCGGCTGTCCCAGGAACTGCCGGCCGATGATCTTCTGGTCCACGGCCGCCTGGCCGATGTAGCACTCCCATTCGCGCCCGTCCTGCTGAAGCGAGCGGCAGCCGCCGTTGACCTGCTTGCTCGCGTCCGCTGTCGGCTCGACGGTGCCCCTCCAGGCGGGGTTGCCGTGTGCGTCGGTGACTTCGCTTGCGGGGGCCTTGGCGAGCACGCAGTGGAACTCGACGTCCTTGGTGACGACGGTGCAGGTCGGCTCCGTGCCGGCCAGCGCCAGGGTGCCCGCGGGCATGCTCGCCGCGACGTCGCTGGTGCCGATCAACTGATCGGCCGCGATCGCAACGCCGGTCACGCCGATGGCAAGGACGGCGGCCATCACCACGAGACGCCGCGACAGACGCCGGGGCCGGCGTGCCGCCGCTGGTCGTGCGCTGCCGGCGAGATCGGCTGCGGCGGCGCGCTCGAGGCGGTCGCCGAGCGCGTGGAGCTTGGGGTCGAGCTCGGTCATCGGGTGCTCTCCATGGGATCGAAAAGATGCTTGCGAAGGGCGCTCAGGCCACGCGACACACGCGCGCGCACGGCCTGGGGCGTGGTCGCCAGGCGCTCGGCAGCCTCGTCGTAGCCGAGGTCTTCGACGACGCGCAGGCGGATGGCATCCTGCTGTGCCTCGGGCAGGTGCGCGAGCGCCTCGTCGAGGCCGTCGAGCCAGCCCTCGCCGGGCTCGGGTACCGGCTCGCGCCCGACCGCGTCGAGCATGCCGAGGCGCTGGCAGGCGCTGCGCTCGAGCCGGCGCCGGC
>DASRQS010000108.1:0-19620 GCA_035696365.1 Gaiellales bacterium
GCAGTTGCTGCTTGACGAGCACGTCGTGCTCGCCGCTTAGCGTGACGATGGATGTGCGAAGCGAGATCGCCTCGCGCTTGATAGTTGATAGCGCGGCGTGGGCGCCAGCCGGCGAATCTCCCGGCAGGCGTTCTTGCAAAGACATCCTGACCTCCGTCACTCGCCTAGGCATACCTCGAGCCCTCTATAGGGATCTGCCGTGGGTCAGAAGCCCCGTATCCGAACGATCGGCAGCGTCCGCCGAGTTGAGCATTCGCCGAGCCACGAAGCTACGCCCAGCCTGCGCGCGCGTCAAGCCGCAGACGGCCGAGCCCCAGGACGGTCGGCCTGGTCGAGATGCACGGCGCCGGGGCGGCCGCCTGGGCGCTGACCCTCCGTGGTTGGGGTTAGCGCACCGAATCGTCGAGCAGGCTGCACGGCCCACCGGGGAGGACACAGCGGGCCGCGCAGATCTTTCCAAGTAGGTCGTCGTTTGAGGGAGTAGGGTTTCTGTGGGCCGTACGACGCTGTTTGGGTGCGCCGATGCTCTGAGCGACCCAATGCCAGGCGTCGGGACGCATGTCTTGTCGCCACCCTTGGGCCATCCGCCGACCCGAGTCCCAAACCCGGTCTGGGCGGTGGGTGGGATGTGCATCAGGATGCCCAGCGAAGGGACGCCATATGGATGGCGTAGTCCCGACCCCGATCGACGGCTCGGTCGCAATTGACGGAGCTTCGGTTACCTCCGAACTCGTGCTCGTCTCTCGCGCCATGGTGAGGATCTACAAGGAGCAGTTCGGGCGCGGCCCCGAACGCGCGCGGTCGCACTACGCAGGCTCCGACACCATCATCTGCCTGCTCCACGACAGCCTCACCCCGGTCGAGCACAGCATGCACGCCATGGGCGAGGACGCGCGGCTGCGCGATATCCGGATGATGTTCCAGTACGCCACCGAAGACCGCTTCCGCGCAGCCGTGGAAGAAGTCACCGGCAGACGCGTCGTCTCGTTCATGAGCGGCGTCGACATCAACAACGACGTCGCCTGTGAGGTCTTCACCCTGGAGCCGCGCCTCGCGACCTGAGCGCTGAATGGCCGCTGGGCTAGGTGCGAGGTGAATCCACTCGGGATTGTTCGCATCGAACCGGCTGCGAGCGGTAGGCTCCTCCCATGCCGCTGGAGCGGCGCATCTACGCGCTGACACACGACGAGCTCGAAGCTCTCCGTCGACTGCAAGAGGGATTGCTCGCGCCGGAGACGGACGATGCGGTGTGGACCTACCTGGCGGACCTCAAGCTTGTTTGGCTCGATGCGAACGCGCGGCCTGCTACCTACCGGCTCACGTCAAGCGGCCGCGGCTACTCGACCGACTAGCACCCTTCGCGGAACTCGCTCGCACACGGGCCGCGAAGGGTGCCCGTCCCGCGCCAACTCCTTACGCGGCGGAGTCGCTTCGCCAATAGCCTGTAGATGGCGCTGATCAGCCGGCCTGGTGGCCCATTGATGCATCGGTTCGCCCCCTATCCCTCGCACGAGCTCCCAGTGTGTGAAGAGGGGTAAGAGACTCAAGACAGAGTTCGCCCCAGGCGAACTGCAGATGACCTCAAAAAGGCCTGCAAAACGCATATTCGCGTAGTGCCGTGTTGTAGTTCTCCTCGGAGAACCATGCGGAGACGCAGGGTGCTTTGCTGGGGCTGTAGGGGGACGGAGGTGGGGTGATGGTGTCCCGATCGACCCAGCTGCTGTGAGTCTCGGCACACGTGGCCAACTCATCCTAAGTACGGAATCCAGGACGGAAGCGAGTCCATCTCGACCTACCAGGCCCATACCCATCGCTGCGGCTGTCGCTTCGGGACATCTCGCAAGATGTGCCGGTCCCGTGCCGCCCTCGGTGCCGCTCTCGGAATCGACGAAGACCGGCTAGCACAGTCCGCGCGCTTCGCGACGGCAACCATGCGGTTCCCGGCGTTCCCTGGGAAGCCTCGTTTCCTCTCACCACCCGACGCCGTACCTCGACGCGCGCACTCACGAAAGGCCCGCTCAGGCGGGCTTTCTTTGCGGGAGTGGGTCAGGTCTGCGCGAGCACGAGCACGACGGTCATGACCGCGATCGCGACGCCGCCGACGGTGAACAGCGCAACGGTGCGGAACCGCAGCGGTACGTGGCCGCCGGTTCGCAGCGCATGCTCCAACTCGCGCTGGCGTTGTGCGCCGACGATCAACAGCCCGACCGCGAGAGACGCGTAGCCGCAGCCGAGCAGAATGTACGGCCATGCGGCGACGTGGAGCAGCTGCGGGGCGAACCTGCCAACAGCGAGCGCCCCAGCGCTGGCGCCCAGCGCGGTGCGCCACCACGCCAGCCAGGTGCGCTCCGCAGCCATCGACGTACGGCGCATCTGATCGAGATCGGACGGCGACGTCGGAACTGGAGGTGCGTCGTCTGCGGCGACCGTGAGCTCTGAACCCGGCGGCGGGTGCGGCTGCGTCATAGCGGCATCTAACACGGTTCGTCCTATTCAGTGTGCGGGGCCGCCGACTCCGCGGAGCGGAGCGACGATCACGAAGAGGAGCCAGAGGGCCGTGGCGTCACCGCCGATGTCGTGTGGGCTGAAATCTCTGGACACCCGTTCTTCGTGGGCAGCGGCGAAGCGAGCGACCTCATCGCCCGTAGGGGCCTCGCAATGCAACTCGATCTCGTCGACGCCAACCGCCTCGCGTCCGGCATCGTGATCCTCACCTACACCCTGGCGGCTTTCGTCCCCGGAGAAACCGGATGACGTCGGGGTCGCTGGACCACAACTCGTCCACGGACTCGCCGTAGCACGTGCACAGCTCGACGACTGCGAGCCGATCCGTCAGCGTGAGCACGCGCCAGGTTGCACCGTGCGCCGCCCAGCGCTCGAGAACGCCGATCGCCGAATCGGGCTGGTGGTGCGCCGTCATCGTGGCCTCCTCTCGGCGTGGGCGGCCTCGTGGAAGCGGACGCGGCATGGAGTGCGGCGCGGATCGTTGATCGTGAATTCGTCCAGCTTGCCGCCGTGGATGCCTGCGATTCCGGCCAGCAGGCCATGGTGGAGATGGCAGATCTGGCTGCCGTTGGCCGAGCTCGTCACGGACAGCTCGTGAGGTCGAGCGCAACCTCGCCGCGGCTCCCGCTGGCGATTTCCACCGGCGCGAAGCCCAAGCTCACGAGCGAGGACACGAGAGCCTCGCGGGCACCTCCGGGGACGCCGCCCGCGGACGGGGAACTCCCGTGCTTGCCCCGGCCGTCCATGATCCCACCGCTCGCGACGACGGGCACATGGCCTCCGACGGCGGCGACGACCTGGGGAATCAAGGCGCAGAGGCCGACCTCGGACTGCAACGCAGCGGGTTCGCAGCCGGCAAAGGCGCTGCGGTGGCCGCCCGCCTCGGTCCCCTGTGCGATGACGCCATCCGCGCCGGCCGCGACCGCGCACCGCTTCGGCAGGCGACGTCACCATCGCGAGCAGCGGACTGCCCGCACGGCGTGCCAGGGGAATCGCGGGACTCGGGTCCTCGAACGTCGTGACGAGCGACGCGCCCGCCCCGATCGCGGTCTCCAGCAGCGCAAGGGGAGTGTCGGCCCGGCTCGGCGGCGTGTTCTCGGGCGGCAGTCCGAGCTCCTCCCTGAACGGTGCGAGCACGCTGGCGATGAGTCGCGCTCGCCCGTCGCCGGCGTACGTGCAGCCAGCTGCACGTTCACCGGCGTACGTGCAGCCAGCTGCACGTTCACCCCTACCGGGCCCTCGCCTGCACGAGCCTTGGCTGCGTCGGTCGCGCGGGCGACGGCGTCCACGGTCATTCCCGTCACTCCGAGTACGCCGGCTCCCCCGCAGCGGGAGACCTCGCTGACGAGCGCCGGCGTGTTCGGACCTCCTGCCATGCCCGCGAGCAACAGCGCATGCCGGATGCCGAGGAGGTCACAAAGCGATGTCCGGAGCGGGCTGGCGGCCTTCATCTGCTGGTGGCCGCAGGCACTTCGAACCCGCTCCTCTCGATCGACAGGCTCCAGCCTAGGGACGCCACGCCGCTATTGCAACACTTCAAGTGTTGAAAATCCTGAGGGTAGGGTCTCGGGGAGCGGCGCGATTGCGCATGGGCGCGTACAATCGCGTCGTGAGCGCACCCAGTCTCGCGGGCAGGCCGACGCTGCGGATCAGGGGTGTCTCCTATCCGGTGATCCTGCCTTCCTGGCGCGATCCCCGGCTGCATCTGGCGTCGGTCTTCATCACGCTGCAGGTGCTCGGGCAGCTCGAGTTCAACTTCCGGCTCTCGATCCCGCAGATCTTCTCGTCGATCCTGACCTGCGCACTGCTCGAGGTCGGCATCACCTTGTGGCAGAAGCGCGTGATCCTGTGGCCGGCGAGCGCCATGCTCACCGGCAACGGCATCGCTTTCATCCTGCGAGTCCCCGGGACGCATCACGGGGACTGGTGGAGCTTTCACGGCGTCTGGATCTATATCGGCGTGGCGGCGGTGTCGCTGCTCTCGAAGTACCTGATCCGCTTCCGCGGGCGGCACATCTTCAACCCGTCGAACCTCGGGCTCGTGCTCTTCTTCCTCGTGCTCGGCAGCACGCGCACCGAGCCGCTCGAATTCTGGTGGGGGCCGACCTCGCCCTGGCTCGTGCTGGCGCTCGCGATCATCGTCGGGGGCGCGCTCGGCATCCTCTCCCGCCTGCACCTGCTGGGGATCGCCGCGCTGTTCTGGGTGACGTTCGCCGCGGGCATGGCGGTGCTCGGCGTGACCGGACATGCAATGACGACGAACTGGCACCTCGGGCCGGTGGCCGACGGCTACTTCTGGCGCGTGCTGATTCTCTCGCCCGAGGTCTTCGTCTTCCTGTCGTTCATGATCACGGACCCCAAGACAGTGCCCGAAGGCAAGCTCGCCCGGCGCGTCTACGCCGTCAGCATCGGGCTGCTCGCGTCGCTCCTGATCGCGCCGCAGACCACGGAGTTCGGAGCGAAGGTGGCGCTGCTCGGCTCGCTCACGATCGTCTGTGCGGCCCGTCCGATCCTCATCATCCTCGCGTCGCGGATCAGCGAGTCCCGGCGAGGGTGGCTCGCGGCCCGGCTCGCGCTCGGCGCGACTCGCGTCCGCGCCGCTCGGCGGGCCGCGATCGGCGCCGGAGCGCTTGGCGCGGCCGCCGTCTTCGCAGTCGCGCTCGTCCTCGCCGGTACACCCGCGCGGTCGAGCGCCCAGGCCAATGCGCCAGCCGGCGCCGCCGTCGCGAGCGTGACGGTCTCGGCCAAGCCCGGTGTGGTTCCCATCAATCTGCCGACCGGCCGCAAGGTCGCCCGCGACGCCGCCGGCGATCTCGACGTGGCGGCCGACGCCCTGCGGCGGCGAGACGCCCGCCGGGCGGCCGTAGGCGCGAGCGGCGCGTGGCTCACGCAGTTGCAGAGCCAGATCCGCGCAGGTTCCAGCGGTTCGCTCGTCGTTCCCGCCTATCGGGTCGAGCGGGCGCACGTCTCGCTCGAGCCGGGCATCGGACAGGAGGCCCCGAGGGTCTTCGCGCTGCTCGAGGGGACGGTCCAGCGCTCGACCTACAACCGGGGCTCGCTGGCGAGACGCGGCTCCCCGACGGCGTTCAAGCAGTCGTACCAGCTCCGGCTCGAGGGCAGCCGGTTCGTGATCGTCGCCCTGCGGGGCGCGGCGGTGGCTCCCGCGCAGCCGAGCGTCCCGGCACGTCCCGTCGTGGCCTCCAAGGGCACGGCCGCGTTCGCGGGCGTGAAGCTCTCGGACGTGGCGGCCAAGGTCGGCATCCACTTCAGGCAGGGGGCCTTCCGCTACGGCATGTCGGGAGACAGCCCAGCCATGATGGGTGGCGGGGTCTGCTGGCTGGACTACAACCACGACGGCTGGATGGACCTGTACGCGGTCAACTCGTATTCCGAGCAGAACGTCGCGCACTGGCTGAAGCACGGCGGCTTCCCGCGCAGCGCCCTGTACGAGAACGTGCACGGGAAGTTCGTCGACGTGAGCGGAACGTCGGGCGCCGGTCTGGCGGTGCGCGGGACGGGCTGCGTCGCGGCCGACTTCAACGGCGACGGCCACACCGACCTCTACGTCTCGACCGCGGTCGACGACAAGCTGCTCTGGAACAACGGCAACGGCACCTTCACCGAGGGCGCGCGGCCGGCCGGGGTCGTCTCCTTCGGCTGGCACTCCGGCGCGGCCGTGGCCGACGTGAACGGCGACGGCCGCCCCGACCTCTTCGTCGCCGGCTACACGAACCCGACTGCCGCGATCCCGAACTCCGTCGCCGGTTTCCCGACGAACCACGAGGGCGTGCGGGATCTGCTCTTCCTGAACGAGGGCAACGGCCCGAACGGCCGCGCCAGGTTCCGCGAGGTCGGCGTTGCGGCGGGGCTCGAGCGCTCGCACTTCGAGCACGGCCTGGGTGCCGTGTTCACGGACGTGAACGGCGACGGACGGCCCGACCTCTACGTCGCCAACGACGAGGATCCCAACCGCCTCTACATCAACGAGAAGCGGCCCGGCGCGAAGGGCGGCGTCGACTTCCGCTTCGTCGAGCGCGGCCGGGCGAAGGGCGTCGACGACAAGAACGCCGGCATGGGCGTCGCGCCCGGCGACTACAACGGCGACGGGCGGACCGATCTGTTCGTGACCAACTCGCGCGGGCAGCCGCACGCGGTCTTCGAGAGCGCGCCGGCACCGGCCGGCTCATTCGCCTTCACCAAGCAGCGAGACGTCTTCGCCGCGGCGCTTCAGCGCAGCCAGACCGTCGGCTGGGGCGTCTCGTGGACCGATCTCAACAACGACGGCAGACCCGATCTGATCGTCGCCAACGGCGCGGTCCCGGTGACCAGCCTGCGCAAGGACACCGAGCCCATCCAGGTGCTCGAGAATCTCGCGGGCCAGGCTGCGAAGAGCCCGGTGGGCAATGCCAGCGGCGTCATCGACCAGGCCGGCCTGCCGAAGATCATCGGGCGAGGGCTGGCTTCCGCCGACTTCAACAACGACGGCCACATGGACGTCGCGATCAACTCGATCGGCGGCCCGCTCGTCCTGCTCGAGAATCGCGACACGAAGGGCAACTGGCTCGAGGTGTCGCTCCAGGGCTTCCACCCCGGTGCGATCGTCACGGCGACGCTCCCGGACGGGCGTGAGCTCGTGCAGGAGGTGCACGCGGGCAGCAGCTACCTGTCCTCCGAGGACCCGCGCGTGCACTTCGGCCTCGGCTCCGCGACGAGGCTGGCGGCGCTCAGCGTGCGCTACCCCGACGGCACCACGACTGGCCTCGCCAACGTGGCGGGCAACCGGATCATCACGGTCGGCCCGAAGAAGGCCTGATCACGGCCCGCGGACGGCGAACGCGATCGCCGCGCGCACCGAGCGGCGGACGCTGAAGCGCACGTGCCAGGTGCCGGGGTGCCGAGCGTAGAGCGCAGGCGGGAGCTCGACCCTCACCGTGTTCCCCTGCCTGATCCGGCCGAGCCAGACCGTGCGCACGATCCGGCCGTCGGGCCGCGTGACGTCGATCTTCACGCCGCGCGCGAGGCGAGGGAGGGAGGTCACGCGAGCGGTGACCACGATGCGCTGCGCAGTTGTCGCGAAACTCGCCTGTGCCGCGCCGCGCGGGCTCGTACGAGCGGCGAGCTTCGCCCATCCGACACCGCCGAGGTCGACGGGCGTGATCTCGGCCGGGGCCGTACGCCCGTAGATGCTGCGCGTCGTCTTGTAGGCGCTTTGCTCGAGTGCCAGGGCGCCGGCACGAGCCTTCGCCAGGGTGCGCGGGCCCACCCGTTCGAGGCTCACGAGCACGAGGGTCTCCTTGCTGTCCTCCTTCGTGCCGGACCAGCCGACTCGCACGTTGCCGACGCCCGGCGCGTAGTACTTCAGCTGGTGCTTGCCCGGCTGGTCCGGATTGAACTCGTCGACCAGCACGACGCGCGAGAAGCAGCGCGCCGGGATGCACGTGCGGTCACCGACCTTGAGGACGCGCGCGCGATCCGTGAAGCCCACGGCCGGACCGAGTCCGAGCGAATAGCTCGGCGTCCCCGCGCGTGGCGCCGCCTTCATCGAGATGCCGGCCCGTGCGCGCTCGACACCGTGGATCCAGGTCGGCGATTCGACGATCTTGCCGTTCTCGTACGCCTCCGGGTGCTCCCCGAGCTCCCAGACGTTGCCGGCGTCGTCCTGCGCGAAGAACGCGATCTCGGCCTCGACCAGCTTGTCGTCGCTGAAATCCCTGTCCCAGACGACGACGGTTCGCACGCCGTGGATCACCTTGGTCAGATCCGTGACCGTGGACACGAGGCGATGCCCGACGGCCTGCTTGCCCTCGATCGTCGTCCCCTCGTAGGCGAACTGCATGCCCGGCTGAAGCGATTGCCAGGGATTGTCGACGCGCGTGGGATGCGTGAACGTCGCGGCGTCGAAGTCGTCGGCGGACGCCGGGCCTGCGAGCGAGAGCAGCGCCACGAAGGCGGCCGCGAGCCCGCTCGCGAGGAGCCGCATGCGGCGCTCAGGCGGCGGCGCCGCCGGTCTCAGCGGGAGGAGCATTCATCGCCTTTCCGAAGCGGAGGTACAGGACCGGCACGACGAACAGGTTGAGCAGGGTCGACGTGATCAGGCCACCGACGATGACGACGGCCAGCGGGTGCTCGATCTCGTGACCTGGCGAGTTGCCTGCGATCACGAGCGGCACGAGCGCCAGCCCGGTCGCGAGCGTCGTCATGAGAATGGGGGAGAGCCGCTCCAGCGCTCCGCGCATGACCAGCTCGGGGCCGAATGTCTCGCCCTCGAAGCGCTCGAGATGCTGGAAGTGGTTGATCATCAGGATGCCGTTGCGTGCAGCGATGCCGAAGACCGTGAAGAAGCCGACGAGCGAGCCGATCGAGAGGATCCCGTCGGCGCCGATGACGACGGCGAGCAGTCCGCCGACGAGGGCCATGGGCAGCGTCACGAACGACAGGATCGCCAGCCGCCAGCTGCGGAAGGAGGCCTGCAGGAGCAGGAAGATCCCGATCGCCGCCGCGAGGCCGTAGAGCAGCATGTCGTTCTGCGCGTTCTGGCGCTCCTTGTACTCGCCCAGGAGCTCCGCGTGGTAGCCGAGCGGGAAGTTGATCTTCGCGACCTGCCGCTGGACGTCGCCGGCGACGGCGCCCAGATTGCGGCCCAGGACGCCCGCGGAGATGTCGATGCTGCGCGACGCGCCCTCGTGGTGGATCACGTTCGGCGAGGAGACGATCCTGACATTCGCCACGTCGCGCATTGCCACGCGCCCGCCGCTCGGCGTGTCGAGTGGCAGGTTGAGCAGATTGCTCATGCTGTGCCGCGTCGCGGGGGTGCTCCACACGTGCACGTCGTAGGCGCGCCCGCCGCGGAAGATGTCACCGACCTCTTCGCTCTCCATCATCGTGGCGGCGGCGCGGCGGACGTCACCCGGCTTGAGGCCGTAGTGCTGCGCCTGCGCCAGCTTGACCGTGACCTGCGCCTGCGCAACGCCTTCCTGGAACTCGACGAACGGGTCATGGACGCCCTTGACGCGCAAGATGGCGGCCCTGACCTCGTCGGCCTCCTTGTGGAGGGTGTTGAGGTCGTTGCCGAAGATGCGAATCACGATCGGGTCGCTCGACCCCGTGAGCACCTCGTCGATCCTCTCGTTCAGATAGGTCTGGACGTCGTGGAAGGCGCCGGGGTACCTGTCGACGACCTGCTGGATCTCAGCGACCGTCTTCTCGTAGTTGGCGTTCGGATCCATCGCGATCCAGTCCTCGCCGAAGTTCACGCCAGCGATCTCGTCGGCCAGGAAGGCCTGCCCGATGTGGGTGCCCACGTGCTGCACGCCGGGGACCTTTTTCAGATCCTTCTGGGCGCGCGTGATCATGCGCGTCTCCTCCGTGAGTGAGGTGCCCGGCTTGGTGATGAAGTGGCCGAGGAAGTTGCGCTCCTTGAACGTCGGCACGAGCGACTCGCCGAGCGACGGCACGACCGCGAGCCCGGCCAGAATGGTGAGCGCCACGAGCAGATACGCCGGCCGGGGCCGGTGGATCACGCGAGTCAGCAGCCACCGGTAGCCCCGCTTCAGCCACGCAACGAGCGGCGGGTCGTAGCGCCGGAGCGGCGCGCGAGAGAGCAGCAGCATGCTCAGCGCCGGCGTGATCGTCAGTGCCACCAGCAGCGACGCCCCGACCGCGAGCCCGTACGACAACACGAGCGGCCGGAAGAACGTGCCCGTGAGCCCTGACAGGAGATAGATCGGGATCAGCGAGAGGAGGATGATCATGGTCGCGTACACGATCGAGCTCCGTACCTCGAGCGACGCCTCGACGATGACCTTCGCGACCGGGATGTCCGCGCCCTCGGCGCGGTTCTGGCGCAGGCGGCGCCAGATGTTCTCGATGTCGATGATGGCGTCGTCCACGACGACGCCGAGGGCGATCACCAGCCCTGCCAGCACCATCACGTTGATCGTGTCTCCGCGCCAATAGAGGACCAGGCCGGCAGCCGTCAGCGACAACGGGATGGCAATGGTGCTGATCAGGGCCGTCCGCCACTCGAACAGGAACAGGAAGAGCACGAGGATGACGAGCAGCGCGCCGATCAGCAGCGCCTTCGTGAGATTGTCGATCGAGACGTTGATGAAGTTCTCGGCGCGGAAGATGTGCGTGTCGAACTTCACGCCCGGGAGCCCTGGCTGAAGCTCCTTGACGGCCTGGTCGACGTCTCGCGTGATCTGGAGCGTGTTGCCCCAGGGATACTTCTCGACGATCATGAGCAGGCCGGGGCCGCCGTTGACGACGGCATCGCCCGAGAGCGCCTGCGTGCCGATCGTGAGATTGGCCACGTCGCCCAGGCGCACCGCGTTGGCGCCACTGCCCTTGACGGCGACTTTTGCCAGATCATCGGGGGTGACGATCGGGAGCTCGTGGTTGACGAGCAGCCGCTGATTGGGTGTGTCTATGAATCCGCCGGTGCCGATCGTCGCGCCGCTCGAGAAACGCAGCAGGCCGACGTCCAGGGCGTCCGAGGTGTCCTCCATCAACTGGTCGAGCGTGACCCCCTGCTTGCTCATCCGGTTGGGGTCGACCAGCACGTGGTACTGCTCGAGGTGCTCGCCCCAGATCGCGACATTGGCGACGCCGGGGATCCGCAGCAGCCGCGCCCGGATCTTCCAGTAGCCGATCGTCGAGAGCCGCTGGATCGACATCGTGTTCGACGAGACGCCGATCTTCACGACGCGTGCCGTCGTCGAGGTCGGAGGGATGATCACCGGAGGCGCGGCCCACGTCGGCAGCGACGGGGTGACGGATGTCACGCGCTCCTGGACGAGTTGCCGGGCATGGAGTATGTCCGTGCCCGGATCGAACTGGAGCTCGATCGACGACAACTGCGGGACGGACTTGGAGCGGACGAGGTGCAACCCGTCGAGGCCGTTGAGCGATTGCTCGAGCGGGACACTCACGAGTGACTCGACCTCCGCGGCGTTCAATCCGAGACAGATCGTCTGGATCTCCACGCGCGGCGGGGCGAACTCCGGGAAGGCGTCCATCGGCATGTCGCGCAACTGCTGCACGCCGAAGAACATCATCCCGGCGCCGAGGAAGACCGCGAGCAGCCGGAACTTCACGCTCGAGCTGACAATCCAGCGCATCAACGCTCCGGCCCTCCTCTCCTGATGAGTTGCGACATTGCCCTGGACCGTCCGTCAGTCTTCTTCGATGCCGCCGTACTCGACGCCCCACAGCTCGGTTGCCCCGAGGGTGACGACGGCGGTGCCGGCAGATGGGCCCTTGCTGAGAATCGCGCGCTCACCGACGATGTTCTTCACCGTGATGTCTGCGCGCACGAAGACGAGCGGCTTCGGATTGGTATAGGTCCAGGTCGCGCCGTCGGGGTCGTAGAGCACGGCCGCGTACGGGATGACGGTGTTGCCGCCATCACTCGTGACGGTGGCCGTCTTGACGTCGATGCGCCTGGCGGCGTCTGCCGTCAGCGTTATCTGACTGGCTCCGTCGGCGAGCTTGGTGACCGTGGCGGGTGCAACCGGAGCCGGTTCTCCCGAGGATCCTCCGCAGGCGGACAGGCCCAGGCCGAGCGCCACCAGGCCCAGAGCGATCATGCGATTGCCACGGCTCACAACGATTCCTTTCACGGGGTCACCTCGAGCGTCGTCTCGGCCTCGGTCCGCTCGCTCAGCTCGACGTGCATGGCCGCACCGCGGTAGACCTGCACCCCGGCGAGTCGCGCGTAGAGGGCCGGGACGGCCAGCAGCGTCGAGGCCGTTCCGGCAATGACGCCGCCGAGCACGACGATCGCGAACGGGTACGCCAGTTCCTCTCCGGGCCGCGACCCGAAGGCGATGAACGTCAGCGCGATCAGGCCCGTCACGAAGGCCGTCGCCGCGACCGGGACGAGCCGTTCCGCCGACCCCTGCACGACGAACGCAGACGACGCCGGCTCGCCGGCATCGCTCTCGAGCCGCCGGTATCCGCTGACGAGCAGCAGCCCGTTGCGCATGGCGAGGCCGAAGACGGCGAACACGCCGAACCAGGTTCCCATCGTCAGGGTGTCACCGGCGATGCGCGCGGCCAGCAGGCCGCCGCCGGCGGCGAACAGCGGCGTCAGCAGCGAGAGGGCGGCGAAGCGCCAGCTGCCGAGCCACACCTGGAGCAGCAGCAGCATCGCGATCACCGCGGCGATGCCGAGCGAGATCAGCAGCCCGATCGGCTGCGAGTCCTCGCCGAGTACCTCGGCGTGGTACTCGAGCGGCAGCGTCGTCGACTGCAGGACGCGGTTGATGTCATGCGTGACCGCGCCGCGGTCGCGGCCGTTGGTTGCGACCTGGATGTCGATCAGGCGCGAGACGGCCTGACGCTCGATCACCGGGGGAGAGGGCGAGACGCGCACGTCGGCGACCTGGCTGAGGTGGACGTGACCCCCGGAGGGCGTCTCGATCAGCAGATTGCGAACGGCCGTCAGGTCGCGCCTGGTCTGTGGCGTGCCCCAGACGACCACGTCGAACACCCGTTCCTTCTCGAACAGGCTGCCGACGAGAGTCCCGGAGAGCAGCGTCGCCGCCGCGCGCCGGACGTCGCCCGGCTTGAGCCCGTACCTGTCGGCGGCATTGAGATCGACCTGGACCTTGATCGTCGGCTCCGCGGGCTGGCGTGCGACGCGGGCCTGCGAGACACCGTCGACCTTGCCGAGCGCCTTCGCCAGCGTGCCGGCAGTGCGCTCGAGCACCGGGAGCTCCTCGCCGTACAGCCGGACGTCGATGGCGTTGCTCGTCGATCCGGTGAGGTTCTCCCTGACCTTCTCGGTCGAGAACGCCTCGACGTGGCTCGCCAGGCCTGGATAGCCCGTCATGACGTTCCTGATCGATGCGACCGTGCGGGTGTAGTCGGCGTCGGGGCTGATGGTCGCCCACAACTCGCCCGAGTTGACACCCACGATCTGATCGGCCGTGACGGCGCGACCGACGTGGCCGCCGATCTGGGTCACGCCCGGAACCGCTTGCAGCTCCTTGGCGGCGCGCGCCGTGAGCCGATCCATCTCGGGCAGCGAGGTACCGGGAGCCGCGTCCCAGCGGATCAGCACCTGGCTCTCTTTCAGTGTCGGCAGGACGGAGCTGCCCATCGAGGCCAGTGACACGCCGCCGGCTACGAGCACGAGGGCGCACGCCAGGAGCAATGGCAGGGGACGCGAGATCATGCGCGGGAGCGACTTGCCATAGGCGCGGCGCAGCAACCCCACGAGCGGAGACTCGCGTCCGGCCGCCGATGTTCGCGACAGGAGCAGCACGGCCAGCGCCGGCGTGACCGTGATCGAGACCACGAGCGCCGCCAGCAGCGCGAGCAGGTAGGAGCTGGCCGCATCCGGGAAGAACGCGCCCGGCACCTGCTCGAGGAAGTAGACGGGCACGATCGCGACGGCGACGACCAGCGTCGCGTAGACACTCGCGCCGCGCACGTCGACCGACGCACGCGCAATGGCGCTCGCCGTCGACTCCGCGCCGGGCTCGCTCAATCGCCTGAGGATCGAATGCACCGTGACGATCGCGTCGTCGATCGCGAATGCCAGCGCCGCCATCAGGCCGACGAAGGCGACCGCGTTCATCGTCGCACCGGTGAGGTCGAGCACGAGCGCCGCGGCGACGAACGACAACGGCACTGTCACGAGGATGATCACGACTGCGCGCCAGCGCAGGAGGAAGGCGACCAGCGCCAGGAGCGCCAGGATTCCTGCCACGATCAGTGCCGTCTCGAGGTTGCCGATGCCCTGCTCGATGTAGGTCGCCGGGCGGAAGACGGTCGTGTTGAACGCCACTCCTCCGAGACCCGGCTGCATCTCCTTGATCGCGGCCTCGGTCTGGCGTGTCACGTCGAGCGTGCTGGTGCCCGGGGCCTTCTCGATCACGAACATCAACCCGGGGCCCGATGTCGTGAGCGCGTCGCCGATCAGCGGAGGATGGTCCTCGACCACCGTCGAGACGTCTCCGAGTGTCTTCTTCGTGCCTTCGAGTGTCACGCGGCCGAGCGACTCCGGCGTCGTAATCGGCGAGATGTGCTGGATGCCGAGTCGCTGGTTGGCGGTGTCGATGAAGCCGCCCGTGCCGGGCGTGGATGCCTCGAGGTACGTCAGCGGCGACACCCACAGGGCGTTGCCGGCGGTGTCGATGACCTGCTGCAGCGAGACGTTGGCCGCACTCAGCTTCTGGGGGTCGACCTGCACTTGCAGCTGCCGTGCGCGCTCGCCCCAGATGGAGACGTTGGCGACGCCCGGCACGCCGAGCAGACGCGGAACGATCGTCCAGCGCGCGAGCACGGACATCTGGATCGGCGAGAGCGTCTTCGACGTGACACCGACCATGAGCACGCGATTGGTCGACGACAGTGGCTGCAGGATTTGCGGCGGCTTGGAGACGTTTGGCAGCGCGTGGGCCTGCGTCATGCGCTCGGCGACGACCTGCCGGGCGGTGAACAGATCGGTGCCAGGATCGAACACGAGGAAAATGCGCGAGAGGCCCGGTACGGACTGCGAGCGGATGTCCTTGAGGAACGCGATGCCGTTGAGCAGATCCTGCTCGATGGGCACCGTGATGAGCTGCTCGACCTCGGCCGAGGACAACCCCAGCGCCTCGGTCTGCACCTCGACCGTGACGGGCGCATACTCGGGGAGCACGTCCACGGGCATGGAACGAAGCTCCGAGACACCGACGATCAGCGTCAGCGCCGCGACGGCCACGACGAGCAGCCGGAACTTCATGCTCCAGGCGACGATCCAGTGCGTCATTGCGATCGCCTCGGCAATCGCGGGAGCGCGTTTGCGGATGCACGGTTCCGGCCCAGGCTTTCGCCCGGCTTTTCCCGGTGGCTCTCGCCGGGATCCTCGAGTCGTCTCACTGTTCTCCCCACTCCCCAGTAGGTGAAGCGCGTTCGTACAACCCGCTCGACTGGAAGTCAAGCCTTTCCATCGGCGGCGCCCTCAACTCCCCCAACGGCCACTCTTCTGCGTGTGGTTTTTTCGGGGAATTTCCACCCCAATAGCCGGGGTGGCGGCAGGCCATGTTCATTTGGCGTTCATGTTCGGCATCCAGGATGGCCGGACGGAGCCAGTCGTTCATCAACGCTTCATCACGGAGCTGCACGATGACCGCAGGCCGGTCGAACGAGAACTCCGCGCCACATGCGCGCAGTCACAGGAGAGATGATCAATGCGTAGGCTGATTGGCAGATCGCCCCAGCGAACCCTCGCCGGCTGTGCTCTCGTGCTTGCGGCGGCGATCGCCTGTGGCATCTGGCTGACGCAGCGCGGAGGCTCGGCGGGAGCTGCGCCTGGTCTGAGCGTCCAGGCCAGCCAAGGCGACGTGGTCGTGTCCGTGGGTGGCGTGGGGCGCGTCGTCAGCCGGACGGGGGCCACGGTCATCGAGGTGCCGGCGGCGTCGCCGAGCTCGAATGGCACCGCCCCGGCGGGCGGAAGCTCGACCAGTGCGCCGGCGGACGCCGTCTTCCCGCGCGCGAGCGGCCGCGTCGTGTTCTTTTCCGTACGGCCCGGGCAGCACGTCGCGGCAGGACAGCGGCTCGCCTTGCTCGACGACGGTAGCGTCGCGGCGGCAGCGGCGCGGCAGGCCGCGCTCGATCTCGCGACGGCTCGCATCGAGCTGAGCCAGAGGCTCCACAGCGATCCGCAGAAGGGTATTCCGCCCACGCCGGCAGAGCTCGCCGCGGCGGCTGCGACAATCGCCTCTGCGAATGCCGACCTCACCCAGGCGATCCGTCGCACACGCCCTGCCGAGGTCACGGCCGCGCAGGCCGACCTGCGCCGGTCGCAGGCGGATCTCCAGGCACTGCGCGGCGGGACGTCCAGCGCTCGCGCTCGCGCGATCTCGCTCGCGAAGGATCGCGTGACGGCCGCGCAGAAGCGCCTCGACCGCGTGCTCGCCGGAGCCACCCGGACCGATGTCAGCGCCGCCCAGGCCGAGGTCAGGAAGGCCGAGGCCGACATGGCGATCCTGCAGAAGGCGCCCGCCACGCCTCTGCCCCAGGACGTCGCCGCGGCACAATTCGCCGTGACGGCCGCGCAACAGAGTCTCGCCGACGCGAAAGCCGCCTCCCCGGTCGATCCCGCCGCGGTCAACGCGGCTCAGCTCGAGCTCGACAAGGCGATCGCGGCGCTCGCAGCGCTGCAGCCGCCGCTCGCGCAGGAGTTCGCGTCCGCACAGGCCGCTCTGGACGCCTCGCGCACCAAACTGGCCGCGCTGCAAGGTCCCCCCGATCCCGCCGAGGTGGCCACGGCGCGCCAGGACCTGGTCGGCGCGCAGGCCGACCTGCGGACGCTGCGGGCGGGCCCGAGCCCGAAGAGCCTGGCCTCCGCGCGCGAGGCGGTTGCCTCGGCGCGCGCGAAGCTCACGCAGACGCGAGGGCCCGCCGCGCTCACTGCAGCGCGTCTCGCCGTCACCCGGGCCGTCGCCGACCAGGCGGCCCTGAAGGCTCGCAGCGGGCCTGCGTCGCCCTCGGACATCGCGCTGGCGCGGGTGAGGTACCACGCCGCACAGGCGAGGCTCTCGACGGCGCGCGCCGACCTGCGCCATCTCATCGTCCGGTCACCGCGAACCGGAACGGTCACGGCGCTCCTGACCGAGCGGGGCGCTCCGGTCGATGCCACGACGCCCATCGCGTCGGTCACGAATCTGCAGCGCCTCGCGGTGCGCGTCGACTTGAGCGAGTTCGACGTCGCCCGCGTGCATCCCGGGCAGAAGGCCATCGTGCGGGTCGATGCGCTCGGCGGAAAGGCGTTCGGCGGTCGGGTGCTGTTCGCCGCCCTCGCGGGCACGGACAAGGACGGCGTCGTCACCTTCCCGGTGATCGTCGCCCTCAACGGCCTGCACGGCCCGCGGCCGGGCATGAACGTGAGCGTCCGCATCATCATCGCGCAGCGGAAAGACGTTGTGGCGCTGCCGATCGACGCCGTCTCGCACGACGGCGAGGATCGCCCCGTCGTGGCGGTCGTGCGCTCGGATGGCACGCGCCTGACCCGTCACGTGAAGCTCGGGCTCGCAAACAACAAGAGCGTCGAGATCGTGCAGGGACTGCGCCCGGGCGAGCGCGTCGCGGTCGATGCGAGCTCCGCGGCGGGTGGGCAATGATGAGCGGTGACGCCGGCGCTCCCGTCATCGAGTTGTCCGGCGTCAGCAAGGTCCACGAGACGGGAGAGCTGTCCGTCCATGCCCTGCGCTCCGTGAGCCTGGTCATCAACCAGGGCGAGTTCGTCGCGATCATGGGCCCGTCCGGGTCCGGCAAGACGACGCTGCTCGCCATCCTCGGCTGTCTCGATCGCCCGACCCAGGGCTCCTACAAGCTCGTCGGCGAGGAGATGTCGACGCTCGACGAGACGCACCGCGCGCACGTTCGCGGCGGCCGCATCGGCTTTGTGTTCCAGGCCTACAACCTGCTTCCCAGGACGAACGCCTACCGCAACGTCGAGCTGCCGCTCGTCTACGCGGGCGTGCCTGCACGCGAGCGCCGCAGTCGCGTGCTCGCCGGCCTTGCGGAGGTTGGCCTTTCCGACCGGGCCGATCACCTCCCGACGCAGCTTTCCGGCGGTCAGCAGCAGCGAGTCGCCGTCGCGCGGGCGCTCGCGATGAGGCCGAGCGTGCTGCTGCTCGACGAGCCCACCGGCAACCTGGACTCGGCGAGCGAGGAGGAGGTGCTCTCCTTGCTCGAGCACGTCAACGGCCAAGGGGCAACGCTCGCCATGGTCACCCACTCGAACGAGGTCGCAGAGCGGGCCTCGCGTATCGTGCGGCTGGCCGACGGCGTGATCGTCTCGGACGAGCCCGCGGAGCGGACACTCGTGGCGGGTACCGGGTGAGCGCGACACGGGAGTACTGGCGGATTGCGCTCTCCGCACTGCGGGCGAACTGGTTCCGCGCCCTGCTGACCGCGCTCGGCGTCGTCATCGGCGTCGCCTCGCTGATCACGGTGACCGCCGTGAGCGCGGGCGCCTCGGCCCAGGTCGCTGCCAGCATCCAGCGGCTGGGCGCCAACGTCGTCGAGGTGGACGGCGAGTTCATCAGCGTCGGCAGCCGCCAGTCGGCGACCGATCGCACGATCACCCCTGGTGACGTCGCCGCGATCTCCAAGCTCCCGATGATCAGCCTGGTGGCGCCGCATCAGGACATCGAGAGTCAGGTCGTGTCGGCCGGGCGGTTCCGGACGAACACCTGGCTCGTCGGCATGACCCCGTCCTATTCGGCGGTCTACAACCAGCGGGTCGCGCGCGGGCGGGGGATCACGAATGCCGACGTCAACTTCGGCCGCGAGGTCATGTTCCTCGGCCTGGACGCGGCCGCGCACCTGTTCCCGGGCCAGGACCCGATCGGGAAGACGGTGCGCGTGGGCAGCCACGAGTTCGAGGTCATCGGCCTGCAGGCCCGCCGCGGCCAGCTCGCCGACGAGAACCTGGACAACCGCATCTTCGTGCCACTGCCTGTGGTCACGCGCGTCCTGATCGGCGGCGTGAACACCGTCCACCTCTCCGTGCGCGTGACGAGCGCCTCGGAGGTGCAGGGCTCGCAGGACGCGATGGAGGAGCTCCTGCTGGCACGGCACGCGCTCCCCCCGGGCTACCCCGCGGACTTCTCGTTGCAGGATCAGGCCAGCATCCTGAAGGAGGGTCAGAGCGCGTCGACGACCTTCAAGGCGCTCACCTTCGCGCTCGGCGGCATCTCGCTGCTGGTCGGGGGGATCGGAATCATGAACATGATGCTCGTCTCCGTGCACGAGCGGACGCGCGAGATCGGCATTCGCAAGTCCGTCGGCGCCGATCCGTTACGCGTCCAGCTCCAGTTCCTGATCGAAGCGCTCGTCCTGAGCACGCTTGGCGGGATCGCGGGGGTCATCGGCGGGATCGGCGCGACTCGCCTGATCGGCTCGTTCGTCGGGTGGCAAACGCTCGTCAGCCCTCGCTCGGTTGTGCTCGCGTTCGTCGTCGCGGTGGCCGTCGGGCTCTTCTTCGGCTACTACCCGGCGCGACGCGCGGCACGCCTGGACCCGATCGCCGCGCTCCGCTACGAATGATCGCGAACAGTCACCGGACGTTCATCTGCGCTGCTTACCGTGCCGCGCGATGACGGCAGCGGTCGAAGC
>DASRQS010000109.1:0-46397 GCA_035696365.1 Gaiellales bacterium
AGGAAGGCGCTCGAGAGCGCCTCAAGCGCGCCTACGCTCCAAGCGTCGTATCGATCCGGTCGCGCGACGCTGGGTCGCAATTGGGTAGCAACGGCCGATGAATCCGGGCCCACAGAGCGGAGATTCGCTTGAACCTGTCCCGCCGCCTCCACTACCGGTCAGCTTGGGGGGAAGAGGTCGTTCCCCCCAAGGCCCTCGCGAGGAGCGGCCGTCAGCGAACCGGCCCTCCGTTAGCGTACGCATGGCTCGCTGCAGTCCCGCGTGGGGAGAGGGAGACGATGACCACACTCGAGAACCGGCCGAACACCGCACTCCTCGTCGTCGACGTGCAGACCGGCGTCGTCGAGGGCAATCACGAACGCGATGCCGTCGTCGCCAACGTCGCCGGCCTGGTCGAGAAGGCCCGGCGCGAAGGGGTCCCCGTCGTCTGGGTCCAGCACTCCAGCGAGCAGCTCGAGCGAGGGAGCGACGAGTGGCGCATCGTCTCCGAGCTGATTCCAGGGGACGGCGAGCCGCTCGTCGAGAAGCGCCACGGCGACTCCTTCGAGGGCACCACCCTCGAGACCGTGCTGTCGGGCCTTGGCGTCGGGCGACTCGTCGTCGTCGGTGCGCAGACCGATGCGTGCATCCGCTCGACGCTCCACGGGGCATTCGTCAGGGGCTACGACGCGACGCTCGTCAGCGACGCCCACACGACGGAGGATCAGACGGAGTGGGGCGCGCCGCCGCCGAAGCAGGTCATCGCGCACACGAACCTGTACTGGACCTACGAGACGGCGCCGGGACGGACGGCCGGGACGGTCGAGGCCAACAATGTGGACTTCAGCAGCGCGTCCTGATGCCGGTCAGCCGTCGCCGGCCTTGACGATGTCGTAGTGCTGGTCGGTCGGCGTCGCGGTCCCGAAGCGCGCGTTGACCGCATAGAGCTTGTTCCCGACGCGGTCGATGGTCGTCGGTACATCGAGGTCCGGGTCCATGATCGCAGTGACGTAGGTGGCCTTCCTGAAGTTGTCCGACAGCCGGAAGATGGCGACCAGATTCGAGCGGTTCTGGACCACGTAGAGCAGCTTCCCGTCGAGCATGAGGCCGTCGCCGTTGACGACGTCGTAGGTCCCGGTGTCTATGACCTTGGCCACGCCGCTCGACGGGTCGATCAGGAAGAGCTTCCTGCCGGCCGTCGAGACGGCGATCAGCGACGTGGCGTCGCCCGTCGCGACGATTCCGTTGAGGTTGAGCTGCCCGGCGATGTGGTGGTAGTCGCCCGACAGCGGGATCGCTCTCACCTTCCCGGGCGCTCCGGACTTGTCGATCGCGACGCGCAGGATGGCCGGCCGCTGGGAGTCGGTGAAGTACGCGGCCCTCCTCGTCACCACCACGTCGTTGATGAACGTCGAGGGCGGGGACGCAAGGTGGTACTCGCGGATCAAGGCGCCGGTCTTGGCCCGGTACACCCGCGCGGTGCCGCCGCCCGCTCCGGCGACCCACAGCCTGCCGCGGTCGTACTCGATGCCGGTCGCGGCACGGGCACCCGGCGCTGCGCCCGGGATGACGATGCGGCCTCTGCCTGTGCGCAGGCTGCCGGAGTAGATCGCGCCCGTCTGCGTCGAGCCGACGAAGAACGTGTTGCGGGGCACGATCTCGATCCCCTCGGGCGCGAAGCCGTCCGGCAGCGGAATCTTGTCGGGGAAGCCGCCCTGCGCGAGCGCTGCTGGCGCCGTGAGCGAGCAGAGCGCAGCAAGCGCGGCCGTGAGTGTTCGCATTCGGTGCCCCTCCCGAGTCGCGTGAGTGCCCTCGCTCCACCTACCCGATTCTCGCATCTGCGGATTTCGATCGGCGCGCCCGGTGTTGACTCGCGCGATGCGACACCGTAGACATCGCGGTGACTGGGGGGCGACAGGAGGAGTACCTCATGCGCTACGAGATCAAGGTGCTCGATCTCATGGACGTCGACGTCGAATCGAGCTTCCTCGTACTCGCTCACGACATGGGAGTGGTCACGCGAGCGAAGACCTGGGCCTATCTCCTCCTGGGCGGGGATGACCCGATCCTGGTCGACAGCGGCGCGTCGAGCCCCGAGATCATGGCGCGCCTCGGCATGACCGGCTACACCTCCGATGAGCAGCGACTCGAGGCGCAGCTGGGCCTGCACGGGGTCGGTCTCGCCGACGTGCGCTGGATCCTGCATACGCACACGCACATCGACCATGCCGGCCAGGACGAGCGCTTCCCGGGAGCCACGGTCGTGATGACGCGGCGCGAGCTCGAGTTCTCGGCGTCCGGCCTGATGGGCGCGCAGTACCCGCCCGAGTACGTCAAGCACCACATCGACCGGCTCCACGCGCCGCGCGCGCTCCGTCTGCTCGACCTCGAGCTGTCCGGCCCCGACGAGATCCTGCCCGGCATCGTATGCGAGATGACGGGCGGCCATACCGAGGGCTCGATGAACATCCTCGTCGAGACCGCGGACGGGGTCGCCTGCCTGTGCGGCGACATCATGTACGACGTGCACAACTCGGTCGTGGAGCCGTATCACGTCGCCCTCGACGGCGAGCCGCAGGTCACGGGCAACCACGCGCTCAGCAAGCGACACGAGAAGGCGGCCATCAAGAAGGCCCTCAATTCCGGTCGTTACATCCTCACCGGCCACGACTATCCGGCCCGCGTGGAGCACGGCCGGATCGTCGAGCGGATCGACGGCCGAGCGATCCCGGGGCCGGGCATCGCGGTCGCGGAATGGACGCGGCCGGATCACGCAGCGGCCGGCGCCTGAGGGCGGCCCTGCGTCAGTCCGGGCCGTCAGCCGGCGGGCGGGACGATCAGCACGGGCACGTGCGCGTGCTGTGCCACGCCGTGCGAGACAGAGCCGAGCACGAGCGACTTGAAGGTCGAGAGACCGCGCGCGCCGATCGCGATCAGCGCCGCGCCGCGCGCCTCGGCGGTATCGACGATCGCATGCCAGGTTCCCTCGTACGTGCCCTCCGCGATCTCGCCAGTGGCGTCGAGCCCCGCCTTCCTCGCCAGCTCCGCGCCCTCATCGGCCACCTCGCGCGCCGATTTCTCAAGTGCGTCCTCGTCGTAGTCGGGGAGCGACGTGACGCCTCCGTAGGCGGCGGCCAGCACGGCGACGGGGGTCCAGACGTGCAGGACGATGGCCTTGCGTCCGGGGAAGAGCGCACCCGCAGTCTCGATGGCGCGGCGAGCGCCATCGGAGCGGTCGTGGCAGAGCAGGATGGGGCCGGTCGCGGACGAGCTCAAGGCATGCCTCCTGAGGCGTTTCCTGCACCGTACAGGTCACGCCTGCGCGACCGATCCGTGCGCTACGACCGGAGCCCGACTCGGCACTGCTGCGGAGTCAGGCGCCGGCCATTGCGCCCGAGTCGGGGCTCACGCCGTGCTGCTGTGAGACTTCGACTTCGTGTGCTTCTTCGACGTCGTGTGCTTCTTCGGCAGGTGCTTGACAGCCACCGTCAGCTTCACGATCGCGTGGAAGGAGAGCTTCTTGCCGGCCTTGCGCGATTGCTTCAGCACGATGCCCTTGGGCCGCTTCGACTTCTTGTAGACGAGCTTGACCTTGCAGCCCCCGGCGATGACCTTGCGGCGGGCCTTGTTGAGCTTCTTGCCGGTCACCTTCGGCACCTTGCAGAACTTCGTGGCGCCGGCGCCGCTCGCACCGGGAGTGCCGCCCGCGCCGGGGGTGCCGAGCGTCGTGAAGGTCAGATCGTCACCGGGCGTGGTGCCGAGGCCGTTCGCGATCACGAAGCGCACGTGGTAGAGGGTGCCCGACTTGAGGCCGCTGAGCGTGACCGCGACGTCGACGTCGGCGGTCGACGCCGGGATCGCGACGGCGGTGGTCTTCGAGCCGAAGCTGCTCGTCGGGCCGTATTCGAGCCACCAGTTGGCGGCCGTGCCGTTGGCGTTGACCGTGCCGGTCACGTGCGCGCCGCTCCCGGTGATCCCGTCGATCTTGAGCGTCGATGCGGCGGGCGGAGGCGGTGGGGGCGGTGGTGCGCCCGTCGCGAAGTAGCGCGCCGCAGTGACGGCCAGCCCGGCGGCGTCGGTCAGCCGGCCGGCGACGGCGAGCAGGTTGCCCGACAGCGCCATGCCCGTGATGTAGCCGTTGACGGCGGGCGTGCCGAACGGCGTCACGGTCTGCCCGTGTGTGCCGAACGTGTCGTCGCGCACGCCTGCGGAGGTGAAGCGCGTGAGACCGAAGGCCGTCTTGCCCGCGAGATTGGCCGAGCCGCCCACGAGGATGCCGCCGTCGCTCTGGACGGCGATCGCCTGGCCCGTGTCGCTGCCGCCCGCCACCGTCGTGCGCGCGATGCCGCCCGATCCGAAGGCGCTCAGCGCGCCCGTCGTGCCGATCTTGGCGACCAGCATCTGGCGGTTGGCCGACGAGACCGCGTCGATCGACTCGCCTGCGGCGTAGACCGAGCCGTCGCTCAGCAGCGCGAGCGCGTGCAGCGACGTCGCGCCGAGCGTCAGGCGGCCGCCCGCGAAGGTGGTGTCGATCGCGCCCGGGCCCGTGGCCGCGTTCGCATAGCGCTGCACCCACGCGGTGCCGTCGGGGCCGCTCGTGGTCGCGACGACGTACCCGTTGCTCGGCAGCGCGACGACTGCGTCGTAGAAGCGCCCTGCCCGCGCGGGATCGGCGCCCGAGCCGTCGGCGTTCACGCCGTCCAGTCCCACGCCGCTCGAGCCCAGTGACAGGCCGCCGCTCGAGGAGTAGGTGCCGCAGGCCGTCGGGCTTTCGCCGCTCGCGGGGAGCGCGACGACGGCGCGCAGGCCGTAGACCACCGCGGGGCCCGTGGGGGGAACGGCCGCGGACGCGTGGCGATCGCGCCCGTAGCCGGCCAGCACGATGTTGCCATTGGGCTTGACCGCAACCGCGCGAGCGGTGTAGTCGATGAGGTGCGGCGCGTAGCAGACCGCGCTCGCGCTGTAGGCGCCCGCTGCCGTGAAGCGGGCGACCACCATCGACTGCGAGCCGCCGAAGCCGGCCACGATGATGTTGCCGCTCGTACCACCCGGGCCGTCCTGCGTCATCGCGACGGCGCCGCTCGTGCCGGGAGTACCCGCGGGCGTGCCGGCGAACTGCCTGGTGACGAAGCCGCCGTTGCCGAAGCTGGTGTCGATCGCGCCGTTGACGTTGTAACGGACGAGCGTCATGAAGCCGCCGCGCGAGCCGCCGACCACGATCTTGCCGTCGGGCTGCACGACCATCGGGATGCGGTTCTCGACGTTGCTGAAGATGAGGTTCTCGCCCGCGGTGCCGACGTGGAAGCCGGTGCCGTTGAAGCTCGGATCGAGCTGGCCGTCGGCCAGCGCCGCAGCCGGCGCGGCGAGCGCGGCGCACCCGATCGCGAAGGTGAGCGCACAGGCGCGCCGAAAACGCCGTCGAAGAATCGGTTGAGACACGAGAAAACTCCCTGGAGCTCGGTAGTTGATTAGGCCTGGCGCCGCCCGTCGCGGGCGCCGGCCGCGCTCCACCCACCTGCGGTGTCTATCACAGGCGTTCGTGCTTGTAGGCACGGACTCGACGATCGTCTAGGTCACTGGCTGTCCGATGGTGGTAGGCCTCCGGCGGGGCGCGATCGCCCCGGGCGCTCCCCCTGCGCGGCCTCGCTGCGCACGTACAGGAGCGACGCGTCGGAGTAGGGCTGGAAGTCCCATGGCGCGTACGCGCCGCGCGCGAGCGCGCGCGCGACCAGATGCCGCCGGCGCTGGCTCTCCCGCACGCGCCGCTCGAGCCGTTCGAGGTCCCAGCGCTCGTCGCTCTCGGCGCGGAAGCGGGCGACGAGCTCCGCACTGCCGGAATCGTCCGCGAGGTTGCGCAGCTCGAGCGGATCGGCCTCCAGGTTGTAGAGCAGGTCGGGATCGCCGGCGCAGCGGACGTACTTGTGCGGGCCGCGGCGGATCATCACAGCGGGCGCCGTGACACCCTCGGCCAGGTATTCGCCCAGCACCTCCGTGGGCCCCGCGGCAGGGCCTACCAGCGCCCCGGCGAGGCTCGTGCCCTCGAAGCCCGCCTCGGAGGCGCCCGCCCCGGCCCACTCGGCCAGCGTGGGGGCGAGGTCGAGCTGCGAGACCGGCGTCTCGAAACGGCGCGCGGGAACGCCCGGTCCGCGCACGATCAGCGGCACCCGCGCCGAGCCCTCGAGGAACGACATCTTGTACCAGAGCCCGCGCTCCCCCAGCAGCTCGCCGTGGTCGGCCGTGAAGAGGACGATCGTGTCGTCGTCGAGACCCGTGGCGGCGAGCGCAGCGAGCACCTCTCCGACGCGCTCGTCGAGATAGCTGACCGCCGCGTAGTAGCCGTGGCGCGCGCGCCGCACCTCGGCCTCGCTCAGCGGCCGGCGGTCGAGCCCGATCATGTCGCGCAGGCGAAGGCTGTGGGCGTCGGCCTCGGCGCGCGGGAGCGTTCCCACCGCCGGTAAGTCGATCGCCCGCTCGTCATAGAGCTCCCAGTAGCGGCGGCGCATCTCCCAGGGGTCGTGCGGATTCGTGAACGAGACCGTCAGGAAGAACGGCGCGCCGCCGCGCCGCAGCGAGAGGTCGCGGATCTTCTGCACGGCGCGGAAGCAGACCTCGTCGTCGTAGTCGGTCTGCAGCGCCGCCTCGGTGACGGTCGCCGAGAGCAGGCTGGCGGTGTTGTGGTACCACTCGAGCCGCTCGCGCTCGGGCAGCGCCCAGTCCGGCGTCCAGTCGAATCCCGAGGGATACACATCGGTCGTCAGACGCTCCTCGAAGCCGTGCAGCTGATCCGGTCCGACGAAGTGCATCTTGCCGGCGAGCGTCGTCTCGTAGCCGGCCGCGCGCAGCACGTGCGCGATCGTCGGCGTGCCGGCCGGTAGCTCGGCGGCGTTGTCGAAGGCCCCGATCGACGAGGGCCTGCGCCCCGTGAGCAGCGCGAAGCGCGAGGGCGCACACAGCGGCGAGGCGCAGTACGCGCTCTCGAAGACGGTGCCCTCGCGCGCGAGCGCCTCCAGGCTCGGGGCCTGGACGACCCTGTTGCCGTAGGCGGAGAGGTGCGCGGCGGCCAGCTGGTCGGCCATGACCAGCAGCACGTTCGGTCGCGCGCTCATCGCGCGACCATACCCAAGGCCGCCCTGGCGGCCGTCACGCGATCGCGGTCTCGAGCGACGGCGTGTCGGCGAGCAGACGCCGGGTGTAGTCGTCGCTGGGCGACTGCAGGACGTGCTCGACGGTGCCGAGCTCCACGATCCGGCCCGTGCTCATGACGGCCACGCGCTGTGCGATCGAGCGCACCAGCGGCAGGTTGTGCGTGACGAACAGCATCGCCAGGCCGAGCTCGCGCTGCAGCTCGGCGAGCAGCTCGACGATCGCCGCCTGCACGCTCACGTCGAGCGCCGAGGTGACCTCGTCGCACACCAGCACCGCCGGGCTGACCACCAGGGCGCGGGCGATCGCCACGCGCTGGCGCTCGCCACCCGAGAGCTGGTCGGGATAGCGGTCGCGATAGCTCGCGGCCAGCGAGACGCGGTCGAGCATCTCCTCGACGCGCTTGTCGGCCTCGGCGCCCGTGGCGGTGCCGAACACCCCGAGCGGCTGTCGCACGATCTGCCCGATCGTCTTGCGCGGGTTGAGCGAGCCGTAGGGATTCTGGAAGACGTACTGGATCGCCTGCCGCTCCTCGCGCGTACGCGCGCGGGCGCTGTCGGCGAGCGGCACGCCACGCAGCGAGATCAGCCCCGAGCGGTCGCGGTGCAGGCCTGCGATCGAGCGCGCCAGGGTGGTCTTGCCCGATCCCGACTCGCCGACCAGCGCGAGGCACTCGTGCGGGGCGACCTGCAGGTTGATGTCGTGCACGACGGTGACCTGGCCGTAGCCCGCGAAGACGTGGTCGAGCGAGAGCACGCCATTCCTGATGGCCTCCTGCGCCATGTGCTCCTCGAGCCGTCCCGAGCGGGCGACGGCGCTCGCGCGCACCTCCTCGGCACGGATGCACTTGACCCAGAGGTCCGTAGCGAGCTTGCGCAGCGGCGGCTCCTCGGCGCGGCATGCGTCGATCGCGAACGTGCAGCGCGGCGCGAACGAGCAGCCGTCGGGCCGCGCGCCAGGCGACGGCGCGCGCCCGGGGATCCCGACCAGGTCGCGGCGTCCCGAGAGGTGCGGGATGGCCTGGACGAGCCGGCGCGTGTAGGGATGCGAGGCGTTTGCGAACAGCTCGGCCGTCGGGCCGAGCTCGACGATCCGCCCGGCGTACATGACGGCCGTGCGGGTGGCGAGGGTGCCGACCACCGCCAGGTCGTGGCTGACGTACAGCGCGGCGACGTGGTGAGCGGCCGCCAGCTCGCGGACGGTGCCGAGCACGTGCGCCTGTGTGGTCACGTCGAGGCCGGTCGTGGGCTCGTCCAGCACGATCAGCCGCGGGCGGCAGGCGAAGGCCATGGCGAGCCCGATGCGCTGCTGCTGGCCGCCCGAGAGCTCGTGCGGATAGCGCCGCAGGTACTTCTTGTCGTCGGGCAGCGCGACCTCGCGCATGACCTCGGCAATGCGGGCCTCGCGCTCGCCCGACCCCGAGCCGAATCCGTGCACCTCGAGAACCTCGCGCAGCTGGGTGCCGATGTGCAGGGCCGGGTTGAGGGAAGCCGCCGGGTCCTGCGGCACGTAGGAGACGATGCGGCCGCGCACCGAGCGGCGCGCAGCGTTGGACAGCTTCAGGACGTCGACGTCGCCGACACGGATGCTGCCGGCGGCGATCGCCGCTCCCCGCCTCGTATGGCCGAGCAGCGCCAGGCCGACCGTCGTCTTGCCCGAGCCCGACTCGCCCACCAGGCCGAGCACCTCGCCGGGCGCGATCGTGAACGAGATCTCGTCGACGATGTCGATCTCGGTGTCGCGCAGGACGATGCGCAGCCCCTCGACTGCGACTGCGGCCTCGGAGGCGCTCACTCGGCGGCCCTCCCGCGGTCGATCCCGATGGCGGCGCGCGCCACGCCGTCGCCGACGAGGCTCGTGCCGATCGTGAGCATGGCGATGGCCGCGATGGGCAGGACGACGCCCCACGGCTGCGAGACGAGCGCCAGCGCGTTCTCGTGGATCATCGTGCCCCAGTTGGCGCCGTTCGGGTCGGTCGAGAAGCCGAGGAAGGCGAGCGCCGCGATCAGGCCGATGGAGTACGTCAGGCGCAGGCTCGCCTCCACCATCAGCGGCGAGAGGATGTTGGGCAGTATCTCGCCCAGCAGGATCCGCCAGCGCGCGACTCCCAGCGCCTCGGCGGCGGCCACGAAATCGCGCTCGACCACGGGCTGGGCCGCGCCGCGCACGACGCGCGCCACGCGCGGCATCGTGGTCAGGCCGACCGCCAGCACGATCAGCCAGTTCTTCGCGCCCAGCGTCGTGATCGCGACGAGCGCCAGCATGATCTGGGGGAATGCCAGGATCACGTCCATCGCGCGCATGAGCACGTCGTCGAGCCAGTTGCGCGAGTAGGCGGCCGTGAGTCCCACGGCGACGCCGAGCACGAGCCCGAGGATCGTCGCGATCGCGGAGACGGCGAGGATCTGACCCCCGCCCCAGAGGAAGCGGCTCCAGACGTCTTGGCCGATGTGGTCGGTGCCGAAGACGAGGTTCGAGGGCCGGGTGTTGGGCTGCCCAACGAAGGCCGTGGGGGAGTGGGGGGCGAGGAACCGGCCGAAGACGGCGACCGCCACCAGAGCGCCCACGATCAGGAGGCCGATGCGAGTGCGCCAGAGCGCCAGAGCGTTGCGCAGCAGCTGCCCTGTGGGCCGGCGCGCGGCAGCGACCTCAGGGACGGGGACGATGCCGGCGTCTGCGATCGCGCTCACAGGCGTGTTCTCAGGCGCGGCGTGACGAGGATGGTGGCGATGTCCGCGAGCAGGTTGACCACGACGTAGACCGCCGCGATCAGCATCGCCAGCGCCTGCACGACCGGGATGTCGTGGTTGTTCACGGCGTCGACCAAGGCGCTGCCGATGCCGGGGTAGTTGAAGATGTACTCGACCACGATCACGCCGCCGGCGAGGTAGGCGAGGTTGATCGCGATCACCTGGAATGCGGGGCCGAGGGCGTTGGGCAGCGCGTGGCGGATCATCACCGTGCGCTCGCTGAGGCCCTTGAGCCGGGCCATCTCCACGTAGTCGGACTCGAGCACTTCGATCATCGAGGCGCGCACGATCCGCGTCACGTAGGGCGTCACCGCGAGCACGAGTGTCGCCGTCGGCAGGATCATGGCCGTCATGTCGTCCCATGGCCGGCCGCCCGGTGGTATCTGCGTAATCGACGGCAGGAAGCCCGGGATGACCGTGGTCGCGAAGATGACCAGCAGCCAGAGGCCGATCACGAACTCCGGCATGGCGGCGAGGAGCAGGGTCACGATGGAGGTGACGCTGTCGAATGTCCTGTCGCGGCGGAGCGCTGCGTAGGCGCCGATCGCAATCGCAAGCGGGATCGAGATGATGCCGGCCAGGAACACGAGGAAGGCCGAGTTGACGATGCGGTCGTTGATCAGGGTGCTCACGGGCTCCTGCGCTGCGAACGAGACTCCGGCGTCGCCATGCAGTAGGCCCGTCAGCCAGGTCCAGTACTGCGAGACGAGCGAGCGGTCGAGGTTGAGCTGGTCGCGCAGGGACTTGAGCGCCTCGGGCGTGGCCTGGCGGCCGAGGATCGCGCGCGCCGGGTCGCCCAGCGCCTGGGTCGCGGCGAACACCACGATCGAGACGATGAAGAGCACGAGCAGGCCGAGCAGGATGCGACGGAAGATGAAGCCCCAGATGCCGCCGAACTGCGGAATCAGGGCGCGCCGCGGCCGGGCCGCGACAGGCGGCCCGGCCGGGACGGAAAGGTCGCCGCTAGGCGAACCAGATGGTGCGATAACCATGGCCGAACGCGTCGAGGTTCAGCGTTCCCTTGCTCTTCTTGAACCCGGTCACCTTCGAGCTGTAGGCGTCGAGCAGGTTGTTGAAGAACGGGATGATGTAGCCGCCCGTGTTGAATTCCATCTTCTGCATCTCGATCACGAGCTCGTGACGCTTCGCGAGCGTCGGCGCCGCGACGGCCTGCTTGTAGAGACCCAGGTACTTCGAGCCCGTCAGCCCCCAGTGGCACTCGTTGTAGGCCGCGCCCTGGATGCTGCCGAGCGCGGCCTGCGCCAGGTAGCTGCGGGTGCCCCAGAAGTCGACTGAGAACGCGAGCTTGAGGTACTGGTCGCCGTAGTAGTTCGGGTCGTTCTTGACGTTGATCGTCACGCCTGCGGCCTTCGCCTGCGAGGCGAAGACGTTGGCGGAGTCGACCATGCCGGCCGCGCCGTCCGTGGTGTGCAGGTCGACCGTCAGGTTCTCCTGGCCTGCGGCCTTGAGCAGCGCCTTGGCCTGCTCGACGTCCTGGTGGCGCTGCGGCAGGGCGGTGTCGTAGTCGGCGTCGAACGGCCCGTAGAGATCGTTCGCGACGCGCCCGTGCCCCGAGAGCACCTGCGCCAGCATGGCCGGCCGGTCGACGAGCAGCCGCATCGCCTTGCGCACGTTGACATTGTCGAAGGGCGGCATGTCGACTGCCATGCAGAGCGGCAGCCAGCCGCCGCCCGGCGACTCGAGAATCTTGATGTTGCTGTGGCTCTGGGCCGTCGAGAGTTGTGCGAACGGGATGTCCGTCATCGCGTCGATCGCGCCCGAGAAGAGCGCGTTGACCTGCGCCGACGGATCGGCGAAGTCGATCACCTGGACGGAGTCGAAGTAGGGCTGCCCCGTGCGCCAGTAATTGGGGTTGCGCTTGTGCACGCTCTGGCGGCCCGGCGAGAAGCTCTGCGTGATGAAGGGCCCGGTGCCGACCCACTTCAGTTTGTTCGTGCGCGAGTAGCCCACGGGCACGATGCCGTTGTAGTACTGCCCGAATTGCTCGCCGATCGTGGAGTCCGCCGTCTTCAGCGGCACGCGCACCGTGCGCTTGTCCATCTTCTTGAGACCGGCGAGATCGACGGCGGCGATGCCCGCGCTGCCGAACAGCTTGTTCTTCGGGTCGGCGATCCGCCGGATCGAATAGATCACGTCGTCGGCGCCGAGGGTCTTGCCGTTGTTGAACTCGATCCCGTCCTTGAGCCGGATTGTCCACTGCTTGGCGTTGTCCTGGGTCGCCTCCTCGGCCAGCGCGTCGGTGCCCAGCTTGTAGTTGCGGTCGTAGCTGAGCAGCGTCTCCCACCCGGAGGTCATGCGCGCCTGGTCCGGCTTCGTCGTGATCGACTGACCGTCGATGAAGTCCTTGGCGCCGCCGCCGGTGACGCCGAGGCGGAACGTGCCGCCGCGCTTGGGCTTGGCGGCCGTGCCCGCCGCGAACGCCGACGCGGCGTTGCCCGCGAGGCTGCCGGCCAGGACGACGCCGCCCGTGGCGGCCAGGAGGTCGCGGCGGGAGAGCGACCCGCCTCTGCCCTCCGAGGTTTCGTCGAACGGGTGCTGCTCCATACGTGGCTCCTCTCTGCCAGTCCCGGTGCAAGTTGCTGCGCGTTCGTATCGTGAACACGATGTTCGGGGAGTGCGCCGGGTGGCCGATGCTAGAGAGCCTTGCGGTGCGATGTCAAGGAGTTGTCAAGATCCGGCCTGATAGGGGCAGGTCACGTGTGTATAGTGGCGCTCCCCACGCGGCGACCCTTCCGCCGCAGTGTTCATAATGCGAACCATGAGCTCGGAACGCGCACGCACCCGACCGCCCGGAGACGCCGCCAACGCCGGCGTGCAGTCGGTCGATCGCGCGTTACGGCTGCTCAAGGCGGTGGCGGCGTCCACCGCGCCGAGCAGCGCACAGGAGCTCGCGCAGCGCTGCGGCGTCAATCGCAGCACCGCCTGGAGGCTGCTCTCGACGCTCGAGGCGCACGGGCTGGTCGAGCGCGATGCCGTGAGCGGCCGCTACGTCGTCGGCTACGCCTCCTTCCAGCTGGCCACGGCCGAGGACCACGATGCACTCGCCCGTCGCTTGCGGCCGCTGCTCGAGCGCACTGCGGCGGCGACCGGCGAGATCGTCACGCTCGCGATCGCGAAGCGCTTCGGCCTCGTCTACGTCGATCAGGCGGATCCGCCCGGGCCGCCCTCGCCCGACTGGACGCTCCGGCACATCCCGCTGCACGCGACCTCGTCGGGCAAGGTCTTCCTGGCCTGGCTCCCCGAGGACGAGCGCGCCGCGGTGCTGCCGTCGGCGCTCGAGCGCTTCACCTCGCACACGATCGTCGACCGGGGAGCGCTCGACCGCGAGCTCGAGCGCGTGCGGCGCGACGGCTACGCCTCGTGCCTCGGCGAGTACGACTACTCGAACGGCGTCTCGGCCGCGGTCTTCGACGCCACGCACCGGCCGATCGCGATCGTGAACATCTGGGGGCCCAGCCTGCGGGTCGCGCGGGCACGCCTGCCGTCGCTCGGCCGAGCGGCCCTGCGTGCGACGCACGAGATGTCGCTGCTGCTCGCATGAGCGGAGTGCGGACGGTCGGCCTGCTCGGGGGCGGCGTGATCGGCGGCGGCTGGGCCGCGCGCTTTCTGCTCGGCGGCAGCGACGTGCGTCTTTACGACCCCGATCCCGAGGCCGAGCGGAAGCTCGGCGAGATCCTCGAGCTCGCGCGCCGCGCGCTCGGGCGGCTCTCGGCGGTACCGCTGCCACGTGAGGGCACCCTGACCGTCGTGCCGAGCGCGGCCGCCGCAGCCGAGGGCGTCGAGCTGGTGCAGGAGAGCGCCCCCGAGCGCCTCGAGCTCAAGCAGGCCCTGCTTGCCGAGGTGTGCGCCGCGGCCGGCCCAGAGGTGCTCATCGCATCGTCCACCTCAGGCCTGCGCCCGACCGCGCTGGCGGCCGAGATGGGCCGCCCCGAGCGCTTCCTGGTGGCCCATCCGTTCAACCCGGTCTACCTGTTGCCGCTCGTCGAGTTGTGCGGCGGCGAGCGCACCTCCGCGGCGGCGATCGAGCGGGCGGCCGAGCTGTACGGTTCGCTCGGCATGGCGCCGCTCGTCGTGCGCAAGGAGATCGACGGCTTCGTGGCCGATCGCATGCTGGAGGCGCTCTGGCGCGAGGCGCTCTGGCTCGTCCACGACGGCGTGGCGACGACCGCCGAGGTCGACGATGCCATCCGTCTGGGCGCGGGCCTGCGCTGGTCATCCATGGGCACTTTCCTGACCTACCGGATCGCCGGCGGCGAGGCGGGGATGCGTCACTTCATGGCGCAGTTCGGCCCGGCGCTCAAGTGGCCGTGGACGAAGCTCATGGACGTACCGGAGCTGACGGACGAGCTGCTCGACACGATCGTCGCGCAGTCCGACGAGCAGGCCGAGGGGCGCAGCGTGCGCGAGCTGGAGCAGCTGCGCGACGATTGCCTCGTCGGGGTACTGCAGGCGCTGCGTGCTCGCGATGTCGGCGCGGGCGCGGTGCTCGCCCGGCACGAGGCCGGTCTCGCACGATCGGCTCGAGCGCGCGTCCTGGCCGACGCTGACGAGCTCTCCGAGCCCCTGGCCCTGCACTCGGCGGTCGTCGGGCCGGACTGGGTCGACTACAACGGCCACGCGCACGAGAGCCGCTACCTGCAGGTCTTCGGTGACAGCTCGGACGCGCTCTTCGCCTATCTCGGGATCGATCCCGAGTACCTCGAGGCGGGCAGCTACTTCACGGTCGAGAGCCACCTCTCGCACTTGCGGGAGGCCCTGCTGGACGACTGCCTCTCGGTCACGACGCAGGTGCTCGATTTCGACCCGCGCCGGCTGCACGTCTTCCACTCGCTCTGGCGCGAGGGCGACGGTGCGCTGCTCGCTACGGCCGAGCAGCTGTTCCTGCACGTCGACACGGTGGCGCGGCGCGCGGCGCCCGCCGAGCCCGAGGTGCTCGCGCGCGTGAGGCGGATCGCCGAGGCGCATGCCACGCTGCCGCGCCCCGAGCAGGCGGGCCGCGCCATCGCCATCCTCCGAGCAACGGTCTGAGGGAGAGCGCCTGGGTCAGGCGGCGTTCATGCGCGCGATCCACCTGGCCGCGGCTGCCGCCTCGTTGCGCGCGGCCTTTGCGTTGCCGTCGGTGCGCGTCGCCACGACCATGACGTAGATGTTGCCCTTCACGCCCGTGCGTGTCGAGCGCACCCAGCTGCCAAGGTGCTGATCGCTCGGGCGCGGGCCATACGGGCTGCGCTTGGCGATCTCGATCGTGACGACGTAGGAGCGCAGGTCGCTCACCCGCCCGCAGGAGTACCCGTTGAGGGCGCTCGAGTTGATGACCGTGCGGCAGTGCACGCCGTTCAGCACGGGCAGCGGCTTGAGCGCGGCTGCGCCTGCCTCGGTGGAAGTGGCGGCGAGGACGAGCGCGAGGCTTGCAACTACGAGCGCGTGACGGGGCATAAGGGTGTTCCTGGGACGGCGAGGAGGTCTTCCGGCTCGGCCGGGAGCCGGAGCCGTTCCTCACATCTGTACTCCCAGTGTCGGCACGAGAGGTGCCCGCCTTGAGGGACCCTTCGAGGGATCCTTGCGCCGGTTTCTCAGGTCAGGCGGCGCTGCCGTCCCCGACCAGCCCGGCGAGGGCCGTGATGACTGCGGCGCGCGCCGAGCGGAGATCGCGGGCGGTGCCCACGGGGGCCGGATGGTCTGCGGCGCCCACGGCGCCAGCGTAGCCAGGGGCGGGCGGGCGGTGGGGCGGGCGGCGCTAGGGTGGCCAGTGGCACCCGCTGCGTGTGCCACTTGGCCAATCCCCGCCCGATGCCTGATCGCGACGCCGTCTTCTTCCGCACCCCCGCCGAGTGGCGGGCCTGGCTCGAGGCACACGCTGGCGAGGAGTCGGAGCTCTGGGTCGGCTTCCACAAGAGGGGCGCGGGGGAGAGCGGGATCAGCTGGCCCGAGTCGGTCGATCAGGCGCTCTGCTTCGGCTGGATCGACGGCCGGCGGCAGTCGATCGACGGCGCGCGCTACCGCATCCGCTTCGGCCCGCGCAAGCCGCGCAGCATCTGGAGCACCGTCAACGTCGCGCGCGTCCAGGAGCTCGAGGCGCTGGGGCTGATGCAGCCGGCCGGGCGCGAGGCGTTCGTGCGACGGCGGGAGGAGCGCTCGGGCATCTACTCGCACGAGCAGGCCGGCGAGCCGGAGCTCGAGCCGGACCAGGAAGCGCTCCTGCGCGCGCGGCCCGGCGCCTGGGAGTTCCTGCAGGCGCAGCCCCGGTCATATCGGAAGGCGGCACTCTGGTGGGTCGTCACCGCCAAGCGTCCCGAGACGCGGGCGCGGCGCCTGGAGCGGCTGATCGAGGATTCCGCCGAGGGACGCCGGCTCGGGCACCTGCAGCGCCCCGGCGCGGCCACGTGAAATTCGTTTCCCGCTCGTAGCGGATTTTCTTCACGAGATCCGCTTGCGCGCCCCCGGCTCGATCACCTACCTTCCGTCTCGCACCGGGCGCCGCCGAAGTAGGTTGAAGCCCCGCCGAGGTACAAGTTCCTTCGGGAATCGGTACGTCGGTGGAGTGGACGAAACGGCGGTCGTCCGGTCACTCGTTTTCCCGTTTCGCGTCGATGCGGTGAGACCGTCTCAGACGACGAAGCGCTCGGCGCGCTGCTCGCCGCGCGCGAAGCGCTCGACCGACAGGGCGCCGAGGTCGAACGAGGGCTGCTCACGGCGCACGAGCTGCGCGAGGTGCTCGCCGATCGCCGGCGACTGCTGGAAGCCGTGGCCCGAGAAGCCGGTCGCATAGAGGAAGCGCCCCGGCGCTGACGACTCGCCCACGATCGCGTTGTGGTCGGGGCTCACCTCGTAGTACCCCCACCAACTGCTCTGGATCGGCAGCTCGAGGATCAGCGGGAGGCGCTCGAGGGCGTGCTCGGCGATCTGCTCGAGCTCGATCTCGCGGCCGCCGAAGACGATGCCCGGCCCCTCGGCGTGGAAGTAGAAGCTGGTGCTGAAGTCGATCGTCAGCGGCAGGTCAGCGCGCAGGTCGCCGCGCTCCGGCGAGAACCACATGTGCCTCGGCTCGCCGTGCACCGGGATCTCGACATCCGCCATGGCCCCTACCTCGCTCGACCATGCGCCTGCCGCGCACACGACCGTGTCGGTGGCGATCGTGCCCTGCGCTGTGCGCACGCCGGTGATGCGGCCGTTGGATCGTTCGATCCCGAGGGCCGGGCAGCCCTGCACGACGTGGGCGCCACGCGCGACGGCCGCGGCGGCGTACCCCTGCACGACCGCCTCAGGGCTCATGTACCCGTCGCGGGGGCAGAACGTGGCCGCCAGGATGCCGTCGAGCTCCATTTGCGGCACGATCTCGAGCGCCTCGGCGGGCGTCAGCTCGCGCGAGGGGACGCCCAGCGACTGCTGGACCGCGAGCGCCTCGCGGAAGATCTCGACCGTCTCCGGCGTGTCGAGCAGGAAGAGGTAGCCCACCTGCCGGAACGCGATCTCGGGGACGAACTCGACGTGCTCGCCGATCAGCGCGTCCCAGCGCTCGAATTCGTCGAGGCTGCGCAGCGAGAGGCCGACGTTGAGCTCGTCGGCGAACTGCAGCCGCGCACCGCCCGCCGAGCGCGATGTGGAGCCGCTGGCCAGCGTCTCACGCTCGAGCACCACGACGTCGGAGACACCGCCGGTCGCGAGATGGAACGCCGTGCTGGCGCCCACCGCACCGCCGCCGATGATCACGACATCCGCCCGGGCGGGGAGCTCGCTCATGGCCGGATGCTCGCAGATCGCTCGCCGGGAGTGCTCTAGGCTGGCGCGAGCATCCAATCGAGGGAGCAGACGTGCGCGCAGTGGTCTTCGCCGAAGCCGGCGGCAACGAGGTCATCCGACTGGAGGAGCGTCCCGACCCCGTACCCGGCAGTGACCAGCTCCTGGTGCGCGTGACCTACGCCGGGTTGAACCCCGCCGACCTGTCGCAGCGCGACGGCCACTACCCGGCACCCCCCGGGAGCCCGCAGGACATTCCGGGGCTCGAGGTCGCAGGCACGATCGAGGCCTGCGGTGCGCAGGTGCTGGGGTGGAAGCCCGGCCAGCGCGTCTTCGGTCTCGTCGGCGGCGGCGGGCTGGCCGACCGCGTCGTCGTTCACCACCGCCACGTCGCGGCCGTGCCGGACTCCCTGGACGAGCCGGGCGCGGCCGCGGTGCCCGAGGCGTTCATCACGGCGCACGACGCGATTCGCAGCCAGGCCGATCTGCGCACCGGCGAGGTGCTGCTCGTGCACGGTGCCGCGGGCGGCGTCGGCAGCGCCGCCCTGCAGATTGGCAACGTGTGCGGCTCGCGCGTGCTCGGAACCGTGCGCAGCGCCGACGCGGCCGTACTCGTGCGGGAGCTCGGCGGCGAGGCCATCAGCAACACCGGGTTCGCCGACAACGTGCTGTCGGCGACCGACGGGCGCGGGGCGGACGTGATCATCGAGCTCGTCGGCGCGCCGAACTTCCCCGACAACCTGCGCGCGGTCGCGATGCTCGGCCGCATCGTCGTGGTCGGCATGGGCGCGGGCGCCGAGGTGACGCTCGTGCTGCGCCAGCTGATGGCACGGCGGGCGAGCCTGCGCGGCACGATGCTGCGCGCCCGGGCGCTCGAGCAGAAGGCCGACGCCGTGCGCGCGTTCGAGCGCGAGGTGCTGCCGCACCTCGCGAGCGGTCGCGTGCGCCCGGTCATCGACACGATCGTCCCGTACGAGCGCGCCGTCGAGGCATTCGAGCGGATGGCTGCGAGCGGCAAGCGCGGCAAGGTGCTGCTGCACTTCACATGACCGACCGCCGCCGGCACCCGATGCGCGTGCTGACCCGGCTCGAGGGCCGCGTGCCCGCGCTGCACGCCCTGCTCACGCGCTCGCACGCGCGGCGCTTCGACGCGCTCGCGCCCAAGTGGGACACGATCCGCTCGGACATCGCCGATTCGCGCCGCATGCTCGAGCGCGCCCTCGACGAGCTCGAAGTGACGGCGCCCGGGCGCGTGCTCGACGTCGGCACAGGCACGGGGCAGGCCTCGGGCATCCTCGTCGGGCGCTTCCCCGGCGCGCAGATCGACGCCGTCGACGCCTCCGCCCAGATGATCGCGTTGGCGGGCGCGAAGCCCGAGCTCGCCGCCGTGCGCTTCGCCGTCGCCGACGGAGGCCGCCTACCCTATCCGGACGCGACCTTCGACCTGACGGTGTCGCTGCTCGTGCAGCCCTTCGAGCACGAGCTGCACCGGGTGCTCGCCCCGGGCGGCTGGGCGCTCTTCTGCTACCCCATGGGCGCGGGGACGCCCATCTGGTTCCCGACGGCGCTGGTGGCCCCGAGGCTCGAGCGCGCGGGCTTCGCCGAGGTTCGCTCGGGGGTCATCGGCCCCGGCGAGTGGACGGCCGGGCGCCGCTAAGGCCCCGTCTCAGTAGGGCGCGGCGCCCTACTGAGACGGGCCCCAAGACGTGAGAACGTCGAAGCAAGGGGCGAGCCGGGCACGAGTGGCCCCGGCCCGCCGATGTGTCCCTGGCGTGGGACGGAAGGAGACTGGCGACCACGAGCTCCCGGCTCGCATCACGGTCACGCAGTCGTCGGGCAGCATGATGCGAAACGCACGAACTGGCAAGGGGTGACGTCAGCCCCTCGCAAAACGGGCCTGCAGGTGGCTCAGCCGGCCGCTGCCAGCGGCATCGCCGCGTCGGTCAGGCGGTGGCAGCCGCGGCAGCGAGCCTCGTAGCTCTCGCTCGCTCCCACCAGGATCACGGGGTCGTCGGCGCGCGCCGGCCGGCCGTCCACGAGGCGCTGGGTCATCGTGGCCGGTCCTGCGCAGATCTGGCAGATGGCGTGCAGCTTGTCGGCGCCGTCGGCGTGGGCGAGCAGCAGCGGCATCGGTCCGAAGGGCTCGCCGCGGAAGTCGCGGTCGAGGCCTGCGGCCAGCACGCGCGCACCGCGGCGAACGAGCGCCAGGGCGACCTCGACGATGCCGTCGTCGAGGAACTGCACCTCGTCGATGCCGACCACGCTCGCCGTGGCGAGCTCCGGGTGCAGCTCGATGTCGGCGCTCGAACCGATCGAGATGCAGCGCAGGCGGCTGCCGGCGTGCGAGACGACGTCGGCATCGCCGTAGCGGTCGTCGAGGCTGGGCTTGAACAGGAGCGGTGAGAGCTGGGCGATCTCGGCACGGCGGATGCGCCGCAAGAGCTCCTCGCTCTTGCCCGAGAACATCGGGCCGCAGATGACGTCGAGCGAGCCACCGCGGGCGGGGAGGAACGGGATCACGGCGGCAGCCTACGGGGGCTCTCGGACGTTGGCCGCAGGCTCCGGCCGCCTTGACAGGGGACTCCCGATAGGTTTGACTAACGAGTCAGTCAGATGGCTGTCGCCGACCGCACCCACGACATTCTCCGGGCCGCGTGCCGCGTGATCGCCGAGCGTGGCTGCGACGGCATGCGCATGGGGGACGTGGCGCGCGCCGCAGGCGTCTCGAGCGCCCTCGTGCACTACTACTTCGACACGCGCTCGGAGCTGCTGCGGCGCGCGTTCCTGTACGCCGACGAACAGGTCGACGCGTTCATCCAGACCGCCGTCGCGCGCTGCGAGACGCCGCGCGAGCGGCTCGAGACGGCCGTGATCTCGTATCTCGTCGATGACGAGGCCGTGGAGCGCAGCTGGCGCATCTGGTCCGAGATGCAGCGAGCGGCGTTGTACGAGCCGGCACTGCGCCCCGACGTCGAGGAGTCCTATCGCTCCTGGATCGAGGAGGTCGGCCAGTACGTGCGCTCCTGCGCGGCCGAGGGAGTGGACGATGCGGCCACCGCGGCGCGCCTGTGCGCGCTCGTCGACGGCCTCGCTCAGCAGGCTCTGCTGGGCAGCATCGGCCGCGCCCGAGCCCGCGGCCTGGTGCGGCAGGCGATCGCGTCGGAGCTGCGGCCGTGAGCGTCGCCGACGAGCAGCGCGTCACCCTCCCGGCGCGCGCCTACGTCGAGCGCGACGTCTTCGAGGCGGAGCTCGCCGGCGTCTTCGCGCGCGCGTGGATCTTCGTCTGCCCCGAGCGAGTCGTCGCCGAGCCGGGGTCGTTCGCCACTGCCAACATCGCCGGCGAGCCTGTGGCGGTCGTGCGCGGCGACGACGGCGAGCTGCGAGCGCTCTCGAACGTCTGCCGGCATCGTGCCATGCAGATCCTGTCCGGGACGGGCCGCTGCCCCAAGGTCCTGCGCTGCCCGTACCACGGCTGGACCTACCGGCAGGACGGCCGGCTGGCGGCCGTCCCCGAGGCGCGCGGCTTCCCCGCGCTGGACCGGGAGGGCGTGGCGCTGCCGTCCTTCCGCGTCGAGTCGCTGGCAGGGCTCGTATTCGTCTCGCTGGACGCGGATGCCCCGCCGCTGGCCGAATGGTTCGGTGACGTAGCGGGCCGCCTCGAGACCCTCGGTATCGCGGGCCTCAAGGCCGAGGGCCCGCTCGTCGTCGAGTATCCGTACAACTGGAAGAACCTGGCCGACAACTACCTCGAGGGCTACCACATCCCGGTCGGCCACCCCGGCCTCCTGCGCATGCTCGACTACAAGCGCTATGACCCGCAGCTGGGCCGCCGGCACGCCTGGATCAGCGCGCCGCTGCGCGACAAGCCCTCGGTCGTGCGCCGCGAGCGGCTGTACCAGCGCCTCGTGCGGCCGATGGGTGCCTATCCGGCCGATCTGCACGGGACCTGGGCCTACGCGCACCTCTTCCCGGGGCTGTTCCTCGACCTCTACCCCGACCAGTACGACACCTGGCAGCTCATCCCCGTCGCGCCCGACCGCACGGTGACCGTCACGTGGGTCTTCACGCCCGAGCAGGAGTCGCTCACGAACCGCGTCGCGAGGCGCATCAACTGGCGCTTCAACGACGCCGTGATGAACGAGGACAAGACGCTCTGCGCCGGCGTCCAGAAGGGACTGGGCGCGCGTACCTACGAGCGCGGGGTGCTCAACCGCAACGAGCGCGCCATCGCGCACTACCACGACCTGCTGCGCGAGATGGTGCCGGGCATCGACGAAGGGTGACCGGGTCGCGCCGCGACCGGCTCGACACGTGGCTCTTCCTGCCGCCCGAGCTCGAGCGCGAGGGGCCGGCGCTGATCGCGCTGCTGGACGATCCGGGCGCGCCCGGCCGCAGCCGGCACGAGCGCGAGCGCGAGGTCGAGCAGCTCGTGCTCGCCGGCTCCCCGGAGCGCTGGCGCGCGTACCTGCGCGCGCGCGGGGAGCAGGTGCGGATGGTGCTGGCCGCCGAGCCCCCGCCGGCCGCGCGCGCCGCCGCCCTGCGGCTCACCGCCATGCTGCTCGAGCAGCAGTTGCTCGCGCCCGGAGTGCCCCACCTGCAACTGGCTGACGACGACGAGCGCGAGCGGCTGGAAGCGGTGCTGCGCGCCGAGGGCGTCGCGATCGACGACGTCTGATCTCCGATCCGTCGTACTGGACCTGCCCATCCCGGTCCTAGACGATTCAGTAGTTTTCGGCGGAAAGTTGCCAGATCTGACCGCTATCTGTCACCCTCCCTCGTCCGGGTGACACGGGGCCGGGGGGCCCGTCGGGCCGGGCAACGATCGCAGGGGGACACGGAGATGCATTCCCGCACGGCACGCGGCCGATTCGCCGGCCTGATTTTGTTTGCGATCGGGCTGATGAGCGCGACTCAGGCCTCGGCCGCGGTCAGCCCGAGCCAGATCGTGCGCCCGTTCACGGTGCGCTACGCCATCAACACCAACGGCGACATCGCGACGGCCGCGAACACCCTGCTGACGTGCCCGGTGGGCGCGATCGAGACGCAGTCGCACGTCGGCTGCACCGACGTGCAGAACGGCGGGATCGGCGACGACAACTACTTCGACATGGGCTACGTGAACGTGGACAACGATCCGGCCACGTTCGATTCCTCCAGCGCGAATCTCAGCGTCCCCGCGGGGGCGACCGTGCTCTTCGCCGGCCTCTACTGGGGAGCCGCACTCGACCAGGGCGAGACCCTGCCGTTGCAGTGCGACCCGGCGCAGCCGCGCACGGGCGCTGCGGCCGCCAACCCGGCCGCAGCCGGCTCGGCGATGCTGAAGGGCCCAGGCGCCGGTGGGTACGTCCCGGTCAACGCGAGCGTGTTCGACACCTATACCGAGGACCTGGGCTGCCCGTCTCCCGGTGCCGACGAGCGCACGCGCTATCAGGGCTTCGCCGACGTCACCTCGTTCGTGCAGCAGCAGGGCGGCGGCAGCTACACGGTCGCGAACGTCCAGGCCGGCACGGGCGCCGATCGCCACGCGGGCTGGTCGCTCGTGGTGGCCTACCAGGACGCTTCGCTGCCGGCCCGCAACCTCACGATCTTCGACGGCTTCGGCCAGGTCGCTCTCAACGCCCACGTGCCGATCACCGTCAGCGGCTTCAAGACGCCCCTGGCGCCTGCCGCGGTCAACACGCAGATCGGCGTGGTCGCCTACGAGGGCGACCGCAACCTGACCGGCGACGGCCTCGCCCTCAACGGCACGCCGCTCGGTGACGTCGCGCATCCCTCGGGCAACTTCTTCGACTCGAGCATCTCGACGCTCGGCACGCCCGTGAGCGGAAGCACGCCGGACTACAAGAATCAGCTCGGCTTCGACGCCGGCGTGCTGGCCGTCCCGGCGGGCGTGGTCAAGAACGGCGACACGAGCGCCACCATCGATCTGACGACCGTGAACGACCGCTACCTGCCCGGGGTCGTGTACTTCCGCACCGACATCTACGCGCCGCAGATGGTGCTCCACAAGACGGTCACCGATCTCAACGGGGGCGATGTCAGGCCGGGCGACGTTCTGCAGTACGACATCAACTCGACCAACACCGGTCAGACCTCCGCCTACGATGCGCGCATCAACGACGCGATCCCGGCGTTCACGAGCTATCAGCCGGACACGCTCACGATCGTGACGAGCCCGGGTACGGGCGTCGTCGGCAAAAAGTCCGATCCGACCGACGCCGACCAGGCCGAGTACGACTCGGGCCCGAACGAGGTGCGCTTCCGCGTCGGCACAGGGGCGACCGCCCTCAACGGCGGCGGTCCGCTCAGTCCCGACGGAGGCGGCGTGATCGCTCCGGGCGAGTCCTTCAGCGTGCGCTTCGACGTCGTCGTGGCCGCCAATGCAGGCGACGGGACGCAGATCCTCAACACGGCAGTGCTCTCGAGCAAGGACGAGAACGGCGTGGACTACACCTCGATCGCCAGCGCGCCCGCCGCCGTCACCGTGGGCCCCGTTCCGGACGTGACGATCCTCAAGTCCCACACCGGCATCTTCGTGCGCGGAGGGCAGGGCACGTTCAGCCTTCTCGTCAGCAACGTCGGCGGCCGGCCCACCTCGGGCACGGTCGTGATCGACGACACGCTCCCGGCAGGGCTCGGCGTCGTCAGCGCGAGTGGCACGAACTGGACGTGCTCCGTCAGCACGGCGGCCAACTCGCTGCACTGCGAGCGTGCCGATCCGCTCGCCGCGGGTGCCGCGTACGAGCCCGTGGGCGTCGTCGTGAACGTGCTCGAGAACGCGCCGGACACCGTCACCAACACGGGCGTGACCGGCGGCGGCAGCGAGACCAACACGTCGAACAACACCGACGACGACACCGTGCCGATCACCTCGAACGCCGACGTCGCGATCGTCAAGTCGGTCACGCCGACGACCACGCCGCCCAGCAACAACGTGACCTACTCGCTCGTCGTGACGAACAACGGGCCCTCCACCGCCAAGGACGTCAAGGTGGCCGACCCGATGCCGGCGGGCATGAGCTTCGTGTCCGTGACGCCGGCGGCGTGCGGCCTCGACGGCATCGTCGTGCGCTGCTCGCTGGGCAATCTGGTCAAGGGTCAGAGCGTGACGATCACCCTCGTCTCCGGCATCCCGCTTTCGCTCGCGAACAAGACGAAGACGAACGAGGCGACCGTCTCCTCGTCGACGCCCGATTCGGATCTCACGAACAACAAGGACAACGCGACCGTGAAGATCAAGGGCCTGCCGCCCTCGAAAATCCTGGTGCGCAAGAGCGCCAAGCCGGCGAGCGTCGCGCTGACTGGCGGCAACTCGCCGGTCGTCAGCTTCACGATCGTGCTGAAGGTGCCGTCCAAGATCGACGCCAAGCAGGTGGACGTCTGCGACACGCTGCCGGCGCACATGGTGGTCGCGACGCGCTCGCTGAAGGGCGGCGGCGCGCTCAGCAACGGTCGCGTCTGCTGGCACCTCGACCTCGCCAAGGCGCAGTCGACCCACGAGTTCACGTTCAAGGCCAAGGTGGACAAGGACTTCCAGGGCGGATCGCTCAAGAACGTCGTGGTCGCTACCTCCGGCAACGCCCCCAAGGTGTCGGCCAACGCCACGGTCGACGTCGCCCACGTGGGCGGCAAGCTCAGCAGGCAGAAGTCGCGCGTGACGGGCTGATCGGCCCGGCTCGAGGCAGCGATCCTGCAGCGGCATGGCGCGGTCGCTACAGGAGTCGCGCGGCGCGTGTCGAAGCGCACGTGCATGAAGCTTCATTTACGTGCTCTTCTGCTCGGGTCGCTGCTCGCGACCCTCGTGCCGCTCGCAAGCGCGCACGCCGCGCCGGGCCCCCCGGGCTCGCTCGCCCCGCTCGCCTCGCCGCAGCTCTGCTTCGCCCAGACGCCCGCCAGCGGCTGCACCAGCGCCCCTGGCCTCGAGAGCGCCCGGGCCGTGGCGATCACCGCCGATGGCCACAACCTCTACGTCGGCGGCGGCACCTCGATCTCCGCCTTCGCACGCAACCCCAAGACGGGCGCGCTGACGCAACTCGCGGGCGCTCTCGGGTGCCTCTCGTCCTCGGGTGGGACCGGCTGCGGCCACGCGCTCGGATTGAGCGGCGTATCGCAGATCGCGCTCTCGCCCGACGGGCGCCATCTCTACGCAGCCTCCTCCATCTCCGGCTCCGTGACGGCCTTCGCGCGTGACGTCACCACCGGCGGCCTGACGCAGCTGCGCGGCGCGGCCGGTTGCGTGCGCCCCGGCGGCGGGGGCGGCTGCGCCTCGGGCGTCGGCCTGGCCGGCGCGACCGCGCTCGTGATCGCCCCCGACGGTCGCAGCCTCTACGTGGCAGGCCACGACGCCAACGCCGTCGCCTCCTTCTCGATCGACCCGGTTGGCGGCGCGCTGCTCCAGCTCGGCGGCAAGGGCGCCTGCGTGCGCGGCGGTCCCGACGCCGGCGCGTGCCTCGACGGCCGCGCGCTGCTCGGCACCGACGCGCTGGCGATCTCGCCGGACGGCGCCATCGTCTACGCGGCCGCCAAGGACGTCGACGCAGTCGCGGTCCTGCAGCGCGATCCCACCACCGGCGCGCTCTCCCAGCAGCCCGGGCAGACCGGCTGCATCCGTCTCGCCGGCGGTCTCGGCTGCGCCACGGCGCGTGCGCTGGCACAGCCCTCGGCGCTCGCCATCGGCCCGGGCGGCCGCGACCTCTACGTCGCCTCCGCATCGGGCAACGCCGTGTCCCTGCTGCAGCGCGATGCCGTCACCGGCCTGCTGATCCAGCCGGCCGGCACGGCGGGCTGCATCGGCCAGGGCATCGCGGACTGCTCCGCGGCGCCGCTCCTGACGGGCCCCAACTCGCTCGCCCTCGGCCCCGACGCCACCAGCCTGACGGTCGCGACAGCGGGCGACGGGACGATCCTCACGCTGCACCGCGACACGACGAGCGGTCTCCTGGCCGCCACGCCGGCACCCGCGGGCTGCATCTCGACCACGGCCGCCGGCGGCTGCCAGGCGCTACCGCTGCTCGGGCCCGCCACCTCCCTGGCGATCGCGCCCACGGGCGACGTGCTGTACGCCGCCACGAGCACCGGCCTGATCGCCCTCGCGCGCCAGGCCCCGCCCGTCTGCCTGAAGCGCGAGCTGCGCGCCGGCGTCGGCGTGCCGACCCAGATCCTCCTGCCCTGCACCGACCCGAACGGCGACGCGCTGACCTATGCGATCGCCTCGAAGGCCACGCACGGGACGCTGGCCGGGGTCAAGGGCGGCTCCGTGACCTACAGGCCGAAGCCCGGCTACCGCGGCGTGGACGCCTTCGGCGTCACGGCGAGCGACGGCTCCGGCGCCGCGACGACCGCCACCGTGACCGTACGCGTGACGCGCAACGGGACGGGCCCGGTCGTGCGCCTCGCCGCCGGCCCGCTCAAGGTGAAGGCCGGGACGGCGCGCGCCACCATCGGTTGCGCAGCGCGCACGGCGGGCGGCTGCACGGGTGTCGCCATCCTCCGCCTCGGCGGCCCGCGCGGGCCGATCGTCGCCCGCACGAAGGTGCAGCTCAAGGCCGGTCGCGCACACGTGATCGAGGTGCCGCTGCGCGCTGCCGGCCGCAGCGCGCTCGCGCCGGGCAGCTGGCGTCAGGCCATGCTGATCGTGATCGCGCGCGACAAGAACGGCAACGGCGGCACCCTCGGCCGCAAGGTCGTTCTGCACAGCATCCTCAAGCAGTCCTGACGTGAACGCCGGCGCATCCGGGCTACGGTTCCCGGGTGCGCCGGTTGCTCATCGCAGCGGTGGTTGCGCTGGGCGTTCTCCCCGCGACCGCGTCCGCAGGGCTCGAACTCGGGCTCCAGGACGACGCCTATCTGAGCTCGGCGGATCCGCGGGCCTGGCAGCTCATGCGCGAGCTGCGGCCTGACGTCGTTCGCTACAACGTCGACTGGTCGGGCATGGCTCGCACGAAGCCCGCGCGGCCCGCCTCGCCCGGCGACCCGGCCTACGACTGGGTCGCGACCGACGGCATCGTCCAGAACGCGACCCGGCAGGGAGCGCGAGTCCTGTTCACGATCGTGCAGGCGCCGACCTGGGCCAACGGGGGCGGTGCGCCGCGTGCCGCGCCGCTCGACGCAAGCGACTACGGGACGTTCTGCAGGGCCGTCGCGACGCGCTACTCGGGCAGCTACGTTCCGCCGGGAGCCTCGGCCGCGCTGCCGAAGGTCACGAGCTTCACGGTCTGGAACGAGCCCAACCGCGGCCAATTCCTCGAGCCGCAGGGCAAGCACGGCTTCGAGGCGCCCAAGGTGCTGGCCCGGCTGATGCGGGCGTGCGCGAGCGCCGTGCACGCGGTCTCGCCCGACGCGACGGTCGCGCTCGGGCCGCTCGCGAGCCGCGGCGGCCAGGGCGGCATCGCGCCGATCCCATTCATGGCCCGCTACCGCGCCGCGGGCGGACCGCGTCCCGACGTCGTCGCCCTCAACCCGTACCTCGGCAGCCTGCTGCCCGACTACCGCGGAACCGAGAAGGAGGACCACGGCGCGATCACGATCCGCAATCTCGATCGCTTCGAGAACGCGCTCACGGCCGCCTACGGGGGCACCGTTCCGATCTGGTTGACCGAGTTCGCCTGGCGCACCGCGCCGCAGCCCGGGCTCGGCGTGATCACGCCCGAGCGGCAGGCCGAGCTCGCCGAACAGTCCGTCGACGTCGTACGCGCCCACTACCCGTACGCGCAAATGCTCGTGTGGTTCCTGCTGCGCGACGAGTCTCCGACGAGCTACTGGCGCAGCGGCCTGGTCACCTACCACAACCAGAAGAAGCCCGTCTTCGCCGTGTGGGCCCGTCTTGGGCGCGTGAGCGATGCCGAGACGCTACCGTCCCGGAGCATGCTCGCCCTCTGGATCGCCCTCTTCCTCCTCGTCATCATCCTGCTCTGGCTCGTGTTCGGCTACAACCGCCTCGTGCGGCTGCGCAACGAGGCCGAGCAGGGCTTCTCGGGCATCGACGTGCAGCTCAAGCGCCGGGCTGACCTGATCCCGAACCTGGTCGAGACCGTCAAGGCCTATGCCGCGCACGAAAGCGGCGTGTTCGAGAAGGTGGCGGAGGCCCGGGCGCAATCGCTCGCCGCGCGCGGCGTGGGGCAGGCCGCCAACGCGGCGGGCCTGATGACAGCAGCCCTGACGGGGCTCTTCGGCATCGCCGAGGCCTATCCGGAGCTGCGCGCCTCGGAGAACTTCCAGCGTCTCCAAGCCGAGCTGAGCGACACCGAGGACAAGATCGCCGCGGCGCGCCGCTACTACAACACCACGGTGCGCCGCTTCAACTCGCTCATCCAGAGCGTGCCGACGAACATCATCGCCCGCATCGCGGGCTTCCAGGAGCGCGAGTTCTTCCGCATCGAGGACGACGCGGACCGCTCGCCCGTGGCCGTCAGCCTGACGTGAGCCTGCAGGAGCAGATCCGTGCGAACCGCATCCGCACGGGGTTCGTGGTGCTCGGATTTGCCCTGCTCCTGGGCGTTTTCGGGGCGGCTGTCTGGTACGCGTTCGATCCCAGCATCGGCATCGTCCTGCTGATCGTCGGCATCGCCTACGGCGTCTTCTCGTACTTCGGTGCAGGCCGCATCGTGGCGAGCGTCGCCCACGCGCATCCCGTCACCAAGGCCGAGCAGCCGGAGCTCGTGCGCGCCGTCGAGAACGCCGCCATCGCGGCCGGCCTCGACCGCACGCCGCCCGTCTACCTGATCGAGGACGATGCCCCCAACGCGTTCGCGGCAGGGCGCAAGCCCTCCGACGCCTACGTCGCGGCGACCACGGGACTCGTCGCGCTGATGAACCAGCGTGAGCTGGAGGCGGTGATGGCGCACGAGATGTCGCACATCCGCAACCGCGACGTGCGCCTGATGACGCTCGCGGCGGTGCTGGTGGGCGTCGTCGCGCTGGTGGCCGACCTGCTCTTCCGCATCAGCCTGTTCGGCGGCGGCCGGCGTGACAGCCGCGATGGCGGCAACAACCCCATCACGCTGATCGTCGGCATCGCGGCGCTCGTGCTGGCGCCGATCTCGGCGGCGCTCCTGCAGGCGACGCTCTCGCGGCGGCGCGAGTACCTGGCCGACGCATCCGCCGCGGAGATCACCGGCGACCCCGAGGCGCTCGCGCTCGCGCTGGCCAAGCTCGGCAACGACACGCGCGCGCTCAAGCACGTCACGCGCGCCACCGCGCACCTCTATATCGAGTCGCCGCTGCGCGACAACGTCGGGCTGCGCTCGAGCCTCGGCGGCCTGTTCGACACGCACCCGCCGCTCGAGGAGCGCATCCACCGCCTCGAGGAGGCCGGCGGCTTCGACATCCCCGATCCCAGGCCCCTCGCACAGTGACGCTGCCACTGAAACCGACGATCGAGCCCCAGCTCGCCAAGACCGCGACCGAGCTGCCGCCCGAGGGCGAGTGGGTGTACGAGCCGAAGTGGGACGGCTTCCGCGTCATCGCATTCGTGGACGCCGACGAGGTGTTCCTGCAGTCGCGCAACGGCAAGCCGCTCGACCGCTACTTCCCCGAGCTCACCCTGCCGGCCGGCCGCTACGTGCTGGACGGCGAGATCGTCATCGATCCGGGCGACGGCAGCCAGGACTTCGGCGCGCTCCAGCAGCGCATCCATCCGGCCGCCTCGCGGGTCGAACTGCTGGCGCGCGAGACGCCCGCCTCGATCGTGGCCTTCGACCTGCTCGCGGAGGGCGACGAGGTGCTGCTCGAGCGGCCGTTCAGCGAGCGCCGCGCGGCGCTCGAGCGCCTGCTCGCCGACGCCGGCGGGCACTCGGTCACGCTCACGCCCCAGGAGGCGACCTCCGAGCGCGCGGCGCGCTGGCTGGACACGGCCGAGGGCGTGATCGCGAAGCAGGCGGACGCGCAGTACGTGCCCGGCAAGCGCGTCGGCATGCTCAAGGTGCGCCGCCGGCGCACGCTCGACTGCGTCATCTCGGGCTACCGGCCCGGCACGGAGCCCGAGAGCGTCGGCTCGCTCATCCTCGGCCTCTTCGACGACAAGGGCGAGATGCACATCGTCGGCCACTGCTCGGCCTTCAGCAAGAAGGAGAAGCGCGAGCTGCTGGTGAAGCTGCGGCCGCTCGAGACGGGCGAGCACGGCAGCGGCGAGGCGAGCCGCTGGACGGCGGGCAGAGAGCTCGAATGGGTCGAGCTGAGGCCCGAGCTGGTGATCGAGGTCTCCTACGACCACGTGAGCGGCGGCCGCATCCGCCACGGCACCCGCGTGGTGCGCTGGCGCGACGACCGCGAACCGAAGAGCTGCAGCCTCGACCAGCTCGTCTAGCTTTGCGCCGCTTCCCTACGCGTCTTTGCGGCGTCGGCTTGGCTGGACTCGCGGGGCCTCGCCTGGCTGCTTCCTGAAGTTCGGCGGCCAGGGGGCGTCGCCCAGGCCCTCGGCCTCGTCGCGGGCCGCGAGCTCCAGCAGGCTCTTCAGCGAGGCCGCGTGGTCATCGATGTCGGCGGCCGGGTCGCCGAGCGTGCGCACGCGCTCGGGGACCGTGTCGATGCGCAGCTCTGCGGGCTCGACGCCCGGCACCTCGTCCCAGCGCACCGGGCAGGAGACGCGGGCGTCCGGGGTGGGGCGGACGGAGTAGGCGGAGGCCACGGTGCGATCGCGGGCGTTCTGGTTGAAGTCGACGAAGACGGTGCCGTCGGGGCGCTCCTCCTTCCACCAGCGAGTCGTGGCGAGGCCCTCGGCGCGGCGTTCCACCTCGCGCGCGAGGGCGAGCGCGGCCCGGCGCACCTCGATGAAGCCGTTCTCGGGCAGGACGCGTGCGTTGATGTGCATGCCGCGCGAGCCGGAGGTCTTCGGAAACCCGGTCAGCCCGTGCTCGGCGAGCACGTCGCGGGCGATCAGCGCCACGCGTCGCACGGAGTCCCACTCGGCGCCCGGCTGCGGGTCGAGATCGACGCGCAGCTCGTCGGGATGGTCGAGGTCGGCGCGCCGGCAGGCCCACGGGTTGAAGTCGATCACGCCGAGGTTGCAGGCGAACACGAGGTGCGCCGCGTCCTGGATCACGACCTCCTCGGCATGGCGGCCGCTCGGGAAGGTGACGATCGCGGTCTCGAGCCACTCGTAGGTCTTGGGTGTGCGCTTCTGGAAGAAGAACGGCTGTGCGACGCCGTTCGGGAAGCGCTTGAGCACGCAGGGCCGCTCGCGCAGATGCACGACCGCGGCGTCCGCGACCGACAGGTAATAGTCGACCACGTCACGCTTGCGCCATCCGCTCTCGGGGAAGAGCACCTTGTCCGGACTGGAGAGCCGCACCTGGCGCTCTCCGACCTCGAGCACGATCGCGTCGTCTGCCACGGGACCCTCCTTTCGTCGAGGACGACCTAGACCCTATCCAGACTCAAGTCCCCGCGGGAATCCGCCGATGAACGAGGCATGGTGGACAAGGCCGATCTGCTGCGCCCGGTCGATGTCACGTCCCGCATCGGCGACGTGCTGTTCACGGTCGGCCAGGTCTGCACGATCGCCCGCATCACGAAGATGCAGCTCGATCTCTGGACCGAGCGCGCGTCCATCTCGACGCTCGGCGTCAAGCAGCGGCTCTACAACCTCGACGCGGTGGAGCACGTGATGCTGATCGCTCAGGCACGCGAGCTCGGGTTCAGCGTGGACGCGGCCATCGAGGCAGCGGCGGCATTCCGCGCTCGCGGCGCCGGCGGCCGGCCCGGAGCCATCGCGGCCTGATAGCGTCCGCGCGGCGTGAGCGCCGTGCACGATGCCCTCGACGACCTGCTCGCGCTGGCGCGCGTGCCCGCGCCGACCTTCGACGAGGGCGAGCGCATCGAGTGGCTGCGGCGGCGCCTGGCGGATGCGCCCGGCACGCGGGTCACCGACTCGGCCGGCAGCCTGATCTGGCGCTTCGGCGAGGGACGTCCGCGCGTGCTCCTGCTGGCGCACGTCGACACCGTGTTCGCCCGCGAGCTGGCGCACGAGCCGGTGCTCGAGGACGGACGCCTGCGCGGGCCGGGCGTGGGGGACAACGCGGCGGCCGTCGTCTGCGCCGTCGCGGTGGTCGAGGAGATGGCGCGCGAGCGCAGCGTCGAGGGGCTCGCGGTCGCCTTCACCGTCGGCGAGGAGGGCCTCGGCAACCTCGCCGGGTCGCGCGCCGCGTGCGCGGAGCTGCGGCCGGAGCTCGCCCTGGCACTCGAGGGCCACGGCCTCATGCACGTCGCGGTGGACGCCGTGGGCAGCCTGCGCGCCCGCATCTGCGTGGACGGCCCCGGAGGTCACTCCTGGGCCAACCGCGGGCGACCCAGCGCGATCGACGAGGTGTGCCGGATCGCGCGTGCGCTCAGCCGCCCCCCGAGGCGCGAGGCGAGCACCAACATCGGCCGTATCGAGGGCGGCACCACCGTCAATGCCATCGCGGCACGCGCGGAGCTCGTGATCGAGCAGCGCGCGCTCGACGAGGCGATTCTGACCCGCTTTGCCCGGGCCTTGCGCACGCTCGCGGTCGAGCCGCCGCTGACGCTCGAGGTCGAGGTGCTGGGACGTCGTCCCGCCGCTCGCCTCGACAGGCGCCAGCCGCTGCTCGCGACGGTGCGCCGCGTGCGGGAGCGCCTCGGGCTGCCCGACGAGCTCGTGGCCGCCTCGACGGACGCCAATGCCGCGCTCGCAGCGGGTATCCCGGCCCTCTGCCTCGGCTGCGCCCAGGGCGGGGAGATGCACACGCCGGAGGAGTACATCGACGTCGCCTCGCTGGCCGCGGGCCGCGAGCAGCTGCGCAGCGTGCTGGCGGAGCTGCTCTGGGAGAATCCTCGCCCATGAGCGCAGCTCCGCATCCGCTCGATCCGCTCTCCGCGGAGGAGCTGGAGCGCGCAGTGGCCTGCGTGCGCGCCGCGCGCGACCTTGGCGGCGCCGCGCGCTTCGTGTGCCTGGAGCTGCGCGAGCCGGACAAGCAGCAGCTCGCGGCCTGGCGCGCCGGCGGCCCGGCGCCACCGCGCGAGGCGGCACTCGTCGTGCTGGCCGAAGGGAAGACGCACGAGGCGGTCGTCGCGCTCGAGGGCGACACGCTGCTGGCGTGGGAGCACGTGCCGGGAGTCCATGCGGCGATCACGGCGGACGAGTACGCCGAAGCGGAGCTGGCGGTCAAGGCCGACGCGGGCTTCCGTGAGGCCCTCGCGCGGCGCGGCGCGCTCGATCTCGACCTGGTCATGGTCGACACCTGGTCGGTCGGCCTGTTCGAGGAGCCCGGCCGTCGCGTCGGCCGGGCCCTGGCCTGGCTGCGCAGCGATCTCACCGGCGACAACGGCTACGCACGCCCGATCGGCGGGCTGCTCGCGCTCGTCGACCTCAACAGCATGCAGGTGGTGCGCATCGACGATCACGGCGCGCTGCCCGTCCCGGAGGAGCACGGCGATTACCGCGCCGGCGGCGGGCGCCCGTACCGGGATGACCTGCGAGCGATCGAGGTCGCACAGCCCGAGGGCTCGAGCCTCGGCCTCGACGGCTACGGGCTCAGCTGGGGCCCCTGGCGCGTGCGCATCGGCTTCAACCCGCGCGAGTCGCTGACGCTGCACGAGCTCGCCTTCGACGCGGGCGACGGTGTGGGCCCCCGACCGGTGGCACATCGGCTCTCGATCGCCGAGCTCGCCATCCCGTACGCCGACACCAATCCGACCGTCGTGTTCAAGAACGCCTTCGACATCGGCGAGTACGGCCTCGGCCCCTATGTCAACTCGCTCGCGCTCGGATGCGACTGCCTGGGGGAGATCCGCTACCTGGACGCCGTGGTGCACGATAGCCAGGGGCGCCCGCAGACGATCGCCAATGCCATCTGCCTGCACGAGGAGGACACGGGCATCCTCTGGAAGCACCATGACTGGCGCAGCGGGGCGACGGACGTGCGCCGCGCCCGGCGGCTCGTGATCTCGGCGATCGCGACCGTGGGCAACTACGAATACGGGCTCTACTGGTACCTCGCGCTGGACGGCTCGGTCGCGTTCGAGGCCAAGCTCACCGGCGTGCTGCACACCGCGGGCGTGGCCCCGGGTGAGCAGCCCGGCTCGGCCACGCTGGTCGCGCCCGGCGTCAGCGCGGGCTTCCATCAGCACTTCTTCTGTGCGCGCCTCGACCTCGACGTCGACGGCGAGCGCAACACGCTCTCGGAGGTCGGCTCCGTGCCCGACCCGCCGGGTCCGGCGAATCCGCACGGCCAGTCGTTCGGCGTGCGCGAGACGCCGCTCGCCAGCGAGCTCGCGGCCCAGCGGCTGATCGATCCGCTCTCGCACCGGCGCTGGCGCGTGACGAATCCCGCACGCCGTAACCGCATGGGCAATCCGGTCGCGTACGAGCTCGTCCCGGGCGACAACGTCGGCCTGATGGCCGACGAGCGCTCCGAGTTCGCGCGCCGGGCGCGTTTCATGACGCGCCATCTGTGGGCCACCCCCTATCGCCGCGACGAGCGCTATCCGGCCGGCGAGTACCCCAACCAGCACGCCGGCGGCGACGGCCTGCCGCGTTGGACGGCAGCCGACCGCTCGCTCGTGGACACCGATATCGTCCTCTGGTACGTCTTCGGCTCGCACCACGTGCCGCGCCTCGAGGATTGGCCCGTGATGCCGGTCGTCACCTGCGGCTTCCAGCTGCGGCCGGTCGGCTTCTTCGATCGCAATCCCGCTCTCGACGTGCCGCCGCCGGGGCACTGCCACCCCCCTGTAGCTCAACGGTAGAGCACCGGGCTCATAACCCGAGTGGTGGAGGTTCGACTCCTCCCGGGGGGATAGGTTTTCTCGCTCGGAGGCGAGTGGAGGGGCGATGATCGAGGAGGGAGCGAGGTCGAGTGGGACGGTCGCCGCACGTGGTTCCGGCTGAGCGGTGAGCTCGGCCGCCGCGGGCCTGCACCGATCGTGGGACGATGATCGGCCCGAGCGAATTCCACGTCACGGGCACGCTGAAAGACTGGGACATCAGCGCGCGCCTGCGCGAGATCGCAACGCCGACGCTGCTCATCTCGGGCCTGCACGACGCGGCCACGCCGCGCATCGTCGAGGAGGTGCACCGGAACATTGCGGGCTCCTCCTGGGAGCTGTTCGAGGACCTCAGCTATCCGCCGCACCTGGAGGAGCCGGAGCGCTTCCTCGCCTCCTGCGAGCGCTTCCTCGCGGAGCTCGGCGCATAGTTCTCTGCTGATGGGCGGTTGATTTCCGTACCAAGGTACGGGTTTATAGTCAGCGGCATGAGGGTCGGCGAGGTCGCGGAACGCGCAGGAGTGAATGCGGAGACGCTGCGCTACTACGAACGGCGGGGACTGTTGCCGACGCCGGATCGCACGCCGAGCGGGCACCGCCGCTACGACGAGGAGACGGTGCGCTTCATCGGCGCGATCAAGGAGGCACAGGCCGTCGGCTTCACGCTGGCGGAGATCGCCGAGTACCTGCGGGCGGCACGCCGCTCGACTGCGCCGTCGGAGGCGCTGCGGGCGCGGATGGCGGCGAAGATCGACCAGATCGACGCGCGGATCGCGGCGCTGCGGCGCATGCGGGGCGAGCTCGCACGTGTGGTCGGCTGCGCCTGCGTCTCGCTCGATCACTGCACCTGCGGTGCCGCCTACCTCGCACGCCGCGGCGGGGCGCCGACCGCGCGACCTTCACTTCTCCACATCACGAACGGCGAGAGCGCCGGCAACACGCTGCGTCAGACCGCGCTCGGTGGCGCTGTGCTGCCGTGGCAGGACGTGCTCCACGAAGGGCCGGTGCCGGCGCTTCCACGGCGGAAGCTGTTGTGGACGCGTGCCCGCTTCCTCGCCGACTGCGGCTGGGGTCGCCGGCAGGCGCTGCTCTCATCGCTCGAGCGGCGCGACCGGCAACTGCTCGAGGCGCTCCGCGACAACCTCCAGGTCGTACTCTGGTTCGAGCACGACCTCTACGACCAACTTCAACTCCTCGACGTGCTCGCGCTCGCCCACACCGAGGAGGCCGCGCCCGAGCTGATCGTCATCGGCTCCTTCGCCGGCAAGCCGTCGTTCGCCGGTCTGGGCGAGCTGACGGCGAGCGAGCTCGAGACACTCTGGCCCTCCCGACGCCGGGCGCCACCGGCCGCGCTCGAGGCGGCGACGAGCGCCTGGGCCGCCGTCCGGGCGCCAGAGCCCACCACACTGGCCGAGTGGGCGACGCGTGAGAGCGAGCAGCTGCCGTTTGCCGCCCCGGCCTTGCGCCGGCTGCTCGAGGAGCTGCCCGCGCCGGCAGACGGGCTCTCGGGGACGGAACGACGGGCGCTCCAAGCGGTCGCAGCCGGCGCGCGCACACCGCCCGCCGCCTTCGTTGCAGCACAACGACTCGAAGAGGCTCCCTTCATCGGCGACACCTGGTTCTACCGAGCCCTCTCAGCGCTCGGGCAGGGAAGGTCGAGGCTCCTCGAAACCGACGACGGCACACCACTTCCGCCACCGCCTCCGGTCGGCGACAGCCAGCTCTTCGCGCGACTCCACCTGCGCCTGACAGCAACCGGCGAACGAACGCTCCGCGGCGAAGCGGACCGAGTAGAACTCCTCGGCATCGATCGCTGGATCGGCGGCACCCACCTCACGCCCGACAACACCTGGCGGTGGGACGCCACCGAACGAAAGCTCGTTCGACCCTCTCCACGCTCGTCGAGTCCGGGCAAAAGCCCCGGCTACGGCCCGAACGTCTAGAGCCAGCCGGCCAGGCGGTGCGCGACGAGCACGGCGGGCAGGCAGGTGTTCGCGCGCGGCACCACCGGGAACACCGAGCAGTCGGCCACGAACAGCCCGTCGATCCCGTGCACGCGCAGGCGCTCGTCGACGACTGTCCCCATCGCGCAGGTGCCGGCCGGGTGGTAGTAGTGGGCGACGACGGCATCGACCGCGTCGCCGGGGGCGAGGCCGGCGGTCGCCTGGCTCTCGTTCCCGAGCAGCTGGGCGAACGGGCCGCTACGGGCCAGAGCGCGCGCGATCTCCGCTCCGTCGCGCAGGACCGCGTGGTCGTGTCCGTCGGGATCGCTGCAGTAGGCGTGGTCGATCAGCGGTGCGACGTCGCCGCTCGCGGCTGCCAGGCGCAGGCGGCCCCGCGAGCGAGGCGTCAGGCAGGCCACGGCGATCCAGAACGCGGGGCCCGCGCGCTCGATGCCGCCGACCGGGTAGACGTGAAGGTCGAAGCCGTCAGGCGCACAGTGGATCGAGCGCAGCTTCGCGATCACGCCCTCCACGGGAGCGAATGCGCCGCCGGCGGCGTAGTCGGCGCAGGCCGAGCGGAGCTCGGGCGAACCGGCGAAGGCGAGCTCGATCGCCGGATGGTCGTGCAGGTTGGCGCCCACGCCGGGCAGATCGGCGACCACGGCGATGCCGAGCGCCCGCAGCTCACCGGCCGGCCCGATGCCCGAGCGCAGCAGCAGCGCGGGGGAGTCGTAGGCGCCCGCGCACACGATCACGCGGCCGGCCTCGACGACGGGTGCGCCCGCGCGCCGCAGGACGGCGCCGCGCACCCGTCCGCCCTCGACGATCAGCCTCTCTGCAGGAGCGTTGCCGTAGATACGCAGCGACGGGCGCTCGCGCACAGGGTCGAGATAGGCCAGCGCGCTGTTCCAGCGCACGCCGTCCGCGATGTTGACAGGCGAGGGTGCAACGCCGGTGTCGGTGTCCAGGTCGTTGAGGTCGCGCACGCGCGGGGCGCCAAGTGCCAGCAGCGACGCCAGCGCGGCGCGGTGGAACGGAGCCAGCTCCGGCTCCTCGGGAATGCGCACACGCATGCGCTCGCTGGCGGCCCGCAGCAGCGGCTCGACCTCGTCGCGCGACCAGCCGTCCAGGCCGGCGGCGGCGAACGCGTCGTAGTCGAGCCGGCTGCCCCAGATCGCGGCGCAGCCGTTGTGGCTGGAGCAGCCGCCGATCATCCCGGCGCGCTCGAATTCCACGCGCCGGCCGCGATAGCCGTCGTCGCTGCCATACCCCAGTTGGTGCGACTCCGCCAGCCAGGTGGCGTCGAGCACGTCGGCCGGCCAGCCGCCGTCGCCGTAGGGGCCGAAGTCGGGCCCGCCCTCGAGCACGACGATCGACTCGTCCGAGCGCTCGGCGAGCAGTCCGGCGAGGGCGGCGCCCGTCGTGCCGCCGCCGACGATCAGCGTGTCGGCGCGCTGCGGCAGATCCTGCATGCGCGCACCCTACGAAAGCTCCAGGAACAGGGACGAGCCTCGCGTACGCCTGTTCGAGGCGATTCAATTAGGGTTATCCAGGCGATGGCCATCGCCAGGCACAAGACGCGCCGGCGCGAACTTCGCGAGGCCCGGGCGCTGCTACGCCGCGTGCAACGCGGCGATCTTCGTGCGTTCGAATTGCTGTATGCCGCATACGAGGGCCGCCTCTACCGCTTCTGCCACCGCCTCACCGGCGACGATGCGACGGCGGCTGCGCTCGTCGAGCTCACGTTTGCGCGTGCGCTCGCGGACCTGCCCGATGCCGGCCTCGACACGCTCGACGTCGCGGCCTATCTGCACTCGACCGCGCGCGCGCTGGCCTACGAGCGCACCGGCGATCAGCTCGCCCTGTACGACGATGCCGCAAACGAGGTCGGCGCCGCCAACGAGCGCCTCGCGCCGCAGGAGCGAGCGGCGCTCGCGCTGCGCGATCTGGAAGGACGCCCCGACGCCGAGCTGGCCGGCGCTCTCGGAGTGCACGAAGCCGAAGTTCCCGGCCTGATCGGCGAGGCCAGGCTGCACCTGCACGCGGAGCTGCGCCCTCTCGGCGACGTGGCGGCCTGCCGGGGCAAGCTGGCAGACCTCTCGGCCTACTCCGACGGCACGCTGCCGGCCGAGCGGCGCGCCGAGCTCGAACAGCACGTCGCCGGGTGCGCGGACTGCCGCGCCGCGCTGTTCGCGCTGCAGGAGGCGGCACTTCGCTATCGCTCCCTGCCGGTGCCCGAGCCGCCCGGCGATCTGGGCTCGCGCATCACCTCGGCGCTCGGGTCCGTCGGACTGCCGGCGCGGAAAAGCGCCGCAGCCGAGTCCGTCGCCGCCGAGCCGGGGACCAACGGCGGGCGCAAGACCGCGGCCGCCGTGGCCATGGGCGCGCTGGCGATCGTCGGCGTCGGCGTCACGATCGCGGCCGCCGGCCACCATCACGACGGAGGCAAACCTGCGCCGGCGCCTGCGTCGCCCGGCTCGCAGGCGGAGGCGAGCCGCGTAGCGCCTCCAGCAGGATCCAGCCTCGCGATCGGCGCCATCAGCCTGAATTCGGTCAGGCGCCGCCCGCCGCCGGCGCTGCATCACCTGCGCACGGGAGCGCGGCGGCACGCGCCGGTGGGCCTGCGACGGAGGCCGCCGCCGAATCCTGTCATCGCCGGCCTCGGGAAGTCCTACGCTCCCGAATCGCCGCCGGTCGCGGTGAATCCGCCGGCCCCGCCGGCGCCCGCCGTCAAGACGCCCAGGCCGGAGCGCAAGATCCCCGTGCAGATCGTGCCGCCGGTCGCGCCGTCGCACGCGCAGGCGGCCTCGGATGGCGCCGCGCCTCCTCCGCAGCCGCCTCCCGCGCCCGAGCCGCCGCCGCCAGCCCAGACCACGACCACGTAGAATCCGTGCTGCGGGCACGGTTCGCAGAGTCGAAGAGAGCGGAGTGACAATGGTCGAGCTGGGCCGTGCAAGCGCAACGCCCGTCCATCTCGAGCCGTCCGGCGAGACGCGCGTGCACGGGCGCTTCCTCGAGCGCGGGGCCACCGCGGTAGCGGTCTAGGGGCAGGAGGAGCCGTGTCCGGACATTCCAAATGGTCGTCCATCAAGCACAAGAAGGGCGCCGCCGACGCGAAGCGCGGCAAGCTCTTCTCCAAGCTCTCGCGCGCCATCATCGTGGCCGCCAAGGAGGGCGGGGCGGACCCCGACTCCAACATCGCGCTCGCCAACGCCGTGGAGCGTGCTCGCGCCGTCTCGATGCCGAAGGACAACATCGAGCGCGCCATCGCCCGGGGGGCCGGCGCCGACGCGAACAGCGAGGCCTACGACGCGGTCACCTACGAGGGCTACGGCGCCAGCGGCGCGGCGCTGATCGTCGAGGCGCTCACCGACAACCGCAACCGCACGGCGGCCGACGTGCGCTTCGCGTTCGGCAAGTACGGTGGATCCCTCGGAACCCCCGGATCGGTGGCCTGGATGTTCGAGCGCAAGGGCGTCATCACGGTGCCGCTCGCCTCGGCCGATGAGGACACCATCACGCTGACAGCCGCCGAGGGCGGGGCCGAGGACGTGCGCGCCGACGGCGATATGTGGCTGATCACGAGCGACCCGCACGACCTCGCGACGCTGCGCGCGGCGCTCGAGGAGGCGGGGATCCCGATCGAGAGCGCCGACCTCTCGCTGCTGCCCAACACCCAGGTCGAGGTGGACGCCGACCAGGCGCGCACGCTCCTGCGCCTCGTGGACGCGCTCGAGGAGAGCGACGACGTCCAGGACGTCTACTTCAACTTCGACATCCCGGATGCGGTGCTCGCGGACGCCTGAGCGGCACCAGGGCCCGCCGCGGCAATCCGGCTACTCGCTGCCTGGCTCGCGGCCGTCGGGTAGCCAGGGCGGCGTCGGGTACTCGATCGCGTCGTCCTCGCGGTGCTCGCCGATCGAGAGGATGCGCAGGTCGGCCTCCCCATCGTTGACGAACTGGTGCACGAGCTTCGGTCCCTCGCTCTTGGCGAAGAAGTCGCCCGGCCCGACGCGGAAGCGCTCGTCGCCGGCATACAGCCAGCCAGTGCCCGCCAGCACGAGGAAGCCCTCCTCCTCGCTCCGGTGCCAGTGGTACCGGGCCGAGCGCTGGCCCGGGTGGACGACGTCGAGGTTGACGCCGATGCGCCTCAGGCCCGCCGCGCGCGCGATCAGCGTGGTCAGGCCGAAGCTCTCGCCGCCCGGCTCGGCCTCGTTCTCGCCGATCGGCAGCTCGTCGATGCTCACGAGCCAGGCAGGGCGTCCGTCGGCGCGCTCCACCAGTTGCTCGGCGCGCATGCCGTCGGCCTTGCCGACGCGCCAGTCGCCGGCGGGCAGCACGCGCCGCTCGATCCAGCCGCTGGGCGCGAAGTCGGGCTCGACATCGGCGCAGGCATCGATCCAACGACCCTCTCGATCGATCGTCAGGAACGGGTCCACGTCGCCCAGGACTCGAATGAGCTCACCGACGGCGGTGATCGGGTCCGGGAAGCGGCGCGGATGTCGGGAGACCGCGGCGACGGTCCGGACGGGGCGCTGGGGCACGGACGCCGATGCTATCAGCGGCTTGGTGGAAGGGATCACCGTCCGCACGGGCGCCTACCCTGCCTTGGTGATCGTTCTCGGCATCGACCCGGGCACTGCAAGCACGGGCTATGGCGTGATTGCCTTCGACGGGCGCGATTCGCGCGCCCTCGCGCAGGGCACGGTGCGCACCGGGCCGCGCACTCCGCCCGAGCTGCGGCTGGCCGCCATCCAGCGCGCCGTCCAGGAGTTGATCGAGGCGCACGCACCCGCGGCCGTCGTCTTCGAGAGCCTGTACATCGGCGCCAATCCGCGCACGATCATGTCCGTCTGCCAGGCGCGGGGTGCCGCGCTCGCGGTCTGCGGCGCGCATGGGATCGCCTGTACCGAGTACGCGCCTGCGCAGGTCAAGACGGCCGTGTGCGGTTTCGGCGGCGCAGGCAAGGAGCAGGTCATGCGCATGGTGCGGCAGCTGCTCTCGCTCCCGGAGGCCCCGGAGAGCGACCACGCGGCCGATGCGCTCGCCCTCGCGCTGTGCCACGCCTGGAGTGCCCGCGCCGAGGAGCGGTTCTCGCGCGCCAGGGCGGCACGGTGATCGCGAGCGTCTCCGGGCGCCTGGTCGACGCCGACGCCGAGGGCCTGGTCGTGGAGGTGGGCGGCGTGGGGCTGCGCGTACACGCCTCGGCGGCCGCGGTGCGCGTCGCGCGCGAGCACCCTCAGGCGGTGCAACTGCAGACGCACCTCGTCGTGCGCGAGGACGCGCTGACGCTCTACGGCTTCGCCAGCCAGCGCGAGCGCGGGCTCTTCGTCGCGCTGCTCGGGGTCTCGGGGCTGGGGCCATCCAAGGCGCTGGCCTTGCTCTCGGGCTACCCGGTCGACACGTTGCAGCGGGGGATCGCGACCGGGGATCTCGCACTGCTGGCGTCGGTCTCCGGCATCGGCAAGCGCACAGCCGAGCGCATCGTGGTCGAGCTGCGCGACAAGCTCGGCGCTGCGCCGCTGGAGACGTTCGTGGCCGCCGACGGCACCACGGCGCCGGCCGCCGACGACCCGCACCTGCAGGCGCGCGACGCGCTGGTCGCGCTCGGCTTCGCGGTGGCCGAGGCGGAGATCGCGCTGGCCGCCGCCGAGGGCGGCACCGAGCAGCGCGTCAAGGAGGCGCTCGCGGTGCTGCGGCGCGGAGGCCCGGCGTGAACGAGCCCGAGGACGATCGCCTGGTCGAGGCCGCGTCGCGCACCGACGAGGACGAGACCGACCGCTCGTTGCGACCGCGCCAGCTCGACGAGTTCGTGGGGCAGGAGGTCGTGCGCGAGCAGCTCGCGATCGCGCTCGCAGCGGCCAGGGAACGGGGTGAGCCGATCGACCACGTGCTGCTGGCCGGCCCGCCTGGGCTCGGCAAGTCGACGCTCGCCCACATCGTCGCGAGCGAGATGGACACGCGGCTGATCACCGTCTCGGGGCCGGGCCTCGACCGCAAGGGCGACCTCGTGGCCATCCTCGCCGACCTCTCGGACCGCGACGTCGTCTTCATCGACGAGATCCACCGGCTCAACCGGTCGGTCGAGGAGACGCTCTATCCGGCCATGGAGGACGGCGTCGTCGACATCATCATGGGCCAGGGTCCCGGCGCCCGCAGCCTGCGGCTCGACCTCGCTCCGTTCACGCTGATCGGCGCGACGACCCGGGCGAGCCTGCTCACGAAGCCCCTGCGCGACCGCTTCGGCATCGTCTTCCGGCTCGACCACTACTCGCCCGCCGAGCTCGTCCGCATCGCACAGCGCTCCGCGGGCATCCTCGGCATCGAGATGACCGACGATGCCGCGGCCGAGCTGGCGCAGCGCGCGCGCGGCACACCCCGCCTCGCCAACCGCCTGCTGCGGCGCGTACGCGACTTCGCCCAGGTGCGGGGCGACGGAGCCATCGACCACCCGACTGCCGTGGCCGCGCTCGACCTGCTCGGCGTGGACGCCGAGGGCCTCGACCGGCTCGACCGCGAGCTGCTGCGCATGATCGCGGAGACGTTCGAGGGCGGCCCGGTCGGCCTCTCGACCCTGTCGGACGCGATCGGCGAGGACCGCGGCACGATCGAGGATGTCTACGAGCCGTATCTGCTGCAGAAGGGCCTGCTGCAGCGGACGCCGCGCGGGCGCGTGATCACACGGCTCGGGCGTGCCCACCTCGGGCACCCGGACACGCCGCCCGGGGACGATCACCGCCTGTTTGGCTAGCCGGCGCGCAGCGCTTCCCGGCCGGGGCGGCGCTCGCCGCGCCGGCCACGACCTTGTTCACGGCGACCTTCGTCGTGCCGGTGCTGTCGGCCGCTGCCGACTTCGCGGTGCTGTGCAGGGCGGAGGCCTCGGGCGCAGGCTGACCGCCGCCGCCGGTGCCGAGCGCGAAGACGATCCCCGCGGCGACGGCCACGGCCGCCGAGAGCGAGGCGCCGATGCGCAGCCGATGCCGCCGCACGCGGCGGGCCGAGAGCGGCGTCGCGGAGAGCTCCGCGTCGAGACGCGCGTCGAGACGCGTCGCCACTGCCGGCGGCAGCGGCTCCTGGCCGAGACCGGCGAGCTCGCGGCGCACGGCCTCGAGCTCGTCGTCCGGCGTCCGCCCCTCGAAGCTCACGTCATCCACGTCCGTTAGACCCCGCTTCCTGTCACGGGTTCCGCGCCCCCGGCGCGCAGCGTCTCGGCGAGCAGCGCCCGGGCACGAAAACTGCGCGACTTCATGGTGCCTTCCGGCACTCCGGTCAGCTCGCCCGCCTCGGCCGGCGTGAGCCCGCAGACATCGCACAGAAGGGCCGCCTCGCGGAACTGCTCCGGCAGCGCGTCCAGGGCTCGCGTGAGCAGCGCCCGCCGCTCGCTGTGCGCGAAGGGGTCGCCGGGATCCGCGGCCTCGGGCTGCCCCTCGGAGTCGGCGGCCGGGCGGCGTCGCGCGAGCAGGTCGTAGCACTTGTTCGTCGCGATGCGGTAGAGCCAGGTCGAGACGCGCGCGCGCCGGTCGAAGCGCGGCAGCGCGCGGTAGGCGGCGATGAACGTCTCCTGCAGCGCGTCCTCGGCGTCGTCGGCGTTGCGGCAGATGCGCAGCGCCAGCGCGTACACGCGGGTCCGGTGCCGTCGCACGAGCTCCTCGAAGGCCTCCCGCTGACCCTCCGCGGCGCGGCGCGCGAGCACCTCGTCGCTGGCGGCCCCGATCACGCGGTTCCCTTCGCCGGTAAGCGTCCGTCGCCTGCGAGACTGCCACGGTGCGTACCGACGAGCTCGACTACGCGCTGCCCGGCGAGCTGATCGCGCAGCGTCCCGCCGAGCGCCGCGACGCATCGCGTCTGCTCGTGCACCGGGGCGACGGGACGATGGAGCACCGGCGCTTCGGCGACCTCGTCGACCTGCTCGACCCGCGCGACCTCGTGGTCGTCAACAGCAGCCGCGTGCTGCGCGCGCGCGTCGCGGTGCGCCGTTCCACGGGCGGAGGTGGTGAGGTGCTGCTGATCGAGGAGCGCCCAGGCGGCCTCTGGGAGGCCCTGCTCCGCCCCTCGCGGCGCATCCGGCCGGGCGTCCACCTGGCCGCGCTCGAGGGGGAGCTCGCGATCGAGCCGGTAGAGGAGCTCGGAGAGGGCCGCTGGCTCGTCCGGCCCTCGCTCGCGGGCGCCGAGCTCGAGCGGGCCCTGGAGCGATCCGGGAGCCTGCCCCTCCCGCCCTACATCCGCGACCCCGCGGTGCCGGACGAGCGCTACCAGACGGTCTACGCGCGCCTTGCGGGCAGCGCCGCGGCCCCCACGGCCGGTCTTCACTTCACGCCGGAGCTGTGGGAGCGCTTGCGCGCGCGCTGTGAGGTCGTCGAGGTCGAGCTGCGCGTCGGCCTCGACACGTTCCGGCCGGTGACGGCCGAAACGCTCGAGGAGCACCCGATGCACAGCGAGGCCTACCGCGTCGAGCCGGCCGTGCGCGCGAGCATCGCCGCAGCCGTGAGCAGCGGCCGGCGCGTCGTCTGCATCGGCACGACCTCGGTGCGCGTCGTCGAGACGATCGCCGATCCTGCCACGCCCGACGAGGGGCGCACCTCGCTTCTGATCGCGCCCGGTTACCGCTTTGGCGCCGTCGGCGCGCTCGTGACGAACTTCCACCTGCCTCGCTCCACCCTGCTGGCGCTCGTGATGGCGTTCAGCGGCGTCGAGGAGACGCGCCGCATCTACGCCGAGGCGATAAGCGAGCGCTACCGCTTCTACAGCTTCGGCGACGCGAGCTGTCTCCTGTAGCTACGCCGCCGCAGGCCGAGCGGTCACGGGTGATCTTCAGAGGGTCCTGGCGGTAACGACCACGGAGGTGCGAGCCGCCGCCGCGGAGCGAGGCCACAACACGAGGCTGCGGCGCAGGGGCAGACCTGTGGGCACGGTCGAAACCTGCAACCTAGGATCAAGAGGTCTGACCTGGTTTCAAGGCCATGCGCCTGCGCTCACGAGGAGCAACGTCAAAGGAAGCGGGGCACGACCCAACCGAGACGGCTGCCGATGCAGTCGTCAGAGGGTCCTGTCGGTAACGACCACGGACGTGCGAGCCCGCCACTACGGAGCCAGGCCACCACAC
>DASRQS010000110.1:0-44066 GCA_035696365.1 Gaiellales bacterium
ACCCGCTGCGCGCCCGGCCGGGTCGACTCGCCGCCGACGTCCACGATCGCCGCGCCCTCGGCGGCCAGCACGCGGCCGTGCGCGACGGCCACCTGCAGGTCGGCGAACTCGCCGCCGTCGGAGAACGAGTCGGGAGTGACGTTGAGCACGCCGATGAGAGCGCCGCGCGCATAGCGCTGCGAGAGCGGCGCCACCCGGACGGAGAGGCTACGCGCTGCCCGGCTGGGCGTCGGGCTCGCTGGGAAGGCTCGGAAGCCCCGGGAGAATGCTGCGCTTCTCCTTCTTCGGCTCCGCGACGGGCTCGGCCGGCGCAGCCGACGGCGGCGGGAAGACCTCTTCCTCCGCGGCGCCGTCGAGCAACCGCAGGAACTGCGCGCGGTCGATCGTCTCACGCTCGAGCAGGACCTTGGCGAGGCGGTGCAGCGTCTCGGAGTGCGCGGCCAGCACGGTCTTGGCGCGCTGGTCGGCCTCCTCGACGATGCGCTGGATCTCGCCGTCGATCTCGCGCGCGACCTCGTCGGAGTAGTCCGGCTCCTGCGAGTACTCCCTGCCCAGGAAGGGCTGGTCGTGGTTGCGGCCGAAGGCGCGCGGGCCGAGCTTCTCGCTCATGCCGAAGCGCATGATCATGGCCTTGGCCGTCGCGGTGACCTTCTCGAGGTCGTTGGCGGCGCCGGTGGTTCGCTCGTCGTAGACGAGCTCCTCGGCGGCGCGACCGCCCAGTGTCATCGCGAGCGTGTCGCGCAGCTGGGTGCGAGTGGTGAGGTAGGTGTCCTCCGTCGGCATCGAGATCGTGTAGCCGAGCGCCTGGCCGCGCGAGATCACGGAGATCTTGTGGACCGGGTCACAGCCCTCGAGGTAGTGGGCGACGAGCGCGTGGCCCATCTCGTGGTAGGCCGTGACGAGCCGCTCCTTCTCGGACAGCAGGCGCGTCTTCTTCTCGGGGCCGGCGATCACGCGCATGATCCCCTCCTCGAGCTCGTCCTGCCCGACGACCTTGCGGCCGCGGCGGGCGCTCAGGAGCGCAGCCTCGTTGACGAGGTTCGCGAGATCGGCGCCGGTGAAGCCGGGGGTCTGGCCCGCAAGCGCGCCGAGGTCGATCTCGCGCGCGATCGGCTTGCCCTTCGTGTGCACCTCGAGGATCTTCTTGCGGCCGTCGCGATCGGGGCGGTCGACCACGATCTGACGGTCGAAGCGGCCCGGGCGCAGCAGCGCGGGGTCGAGGATGTCCGGCCGGTTGGTGGCTGCGATCAGGATGATGTTGTCCTTGAGCTCGAAGCCGTCCATCTCGACCAGCAGCTGGTTGAGCGTCTGCTCGCGCTCGTCGTGACCGCCGCCCAGGCCGGCGCCGCGATGGCGGCCGACGGCGTCGATCTCATCCATGAAGATGATGCAGGGCGCGTTCTGCTTGGCCTGCTCGAAGAGGTCGCGCACGCGCGATGCGCCGACGCCCACGAACATCTCGACGAAGTCGGAGCCGGAGATCGAGAAGAACGGCACGCCCGCCTCGCCCGCGACCGCGCGGGCGAGCAGCGTCTTGCCGGTACCGGGCGGCCCGTACAGCAGGACGCCCTTCGGGATGCGCGCGCCGAGCGCCTGGAACTTCTTGGGATTCTCGAGGAACTCCTTGATCTCGTGCAGCTCCTCGACCGCCTCGTCCGCGCCCGCGACGTCCTTGAACGAGATCTTCGGCGAGTCGACGGCCATGCGCTTGGCTCGGCTCTTGCCGAAGCTCATCACCTTCGATCCGCCGCCCTGCATCTGGTTTATGAGGAAGATCCAGAGACCGAGGAAGAGCACGAACGGCAGGATGCCGAGCAGCAGGCTCAGCCACGCGTTGCCGCCCACGCCGGAGAATTCGATCGCGTCGGCCGGGACCTGCTTGCTCTTGACGAGCGTCTCGACGAGCTTGTCGGCGGCGTCACCGGTGCGCGGGTAGCCCGCCGAGAACTTGGTGCCGTTCGACAGGACCCAGCTGACCTTCACATCGGTCTGATTGAACTTGACCGACTGGATCGTCTCAGGGTGCTGATTCGCCGCGGCGACGAGCGAACCCCAGCCGGCCTTCTTGGTGGGTGTGCCGGAGCCGCCGAAGTGGAACATGCTCTGTGCCACGTACACGAGCACGAACACGACCAGGATCGGAAGGGCAACGGTCTTGAACGTCCGGTTCAACTGCAATCCTCGCGGAGACTCGCTCCGGCGCACGGCCAGGAGCTCTAGAGGGGCCGCAGAATTGGCACGACGGCCCTAGGAGGAGCTTATCACGGTCGTTTTGCGCCGCCCGCCCGTGGATTGGCAGCGCAAGATCGGCTTGAAAGAGCGTATTTCAGAATGAGCGTCGCGTTCATCCTGAAAATACGCTCTCAAAGACCGATGCGTGCCTCATCCACGGTCGCAACATAGGGCAGCCCGCGGAAGCGCTCCTCCGCGTCGAGGCCGTATCCGACGACGAAGCGGTTGGGGATCTCGAAGCCGACGTAGCGGCAGGCCACGTCGACCTCCCGGCGATCGGGCTTGGCCAGCAGCGCGCAGATCTCGAGCGACGCAGGCCCGCGCGAGGCGAGACTGCCGAGCAGGTACGAGAGCGTCAGCCCCGAGTCGACGATGTCCTCGACGACCAGCACGTGGCGCCCGGCGATGGGCGCATCGAGGTCCTTGAGGATGCGCACGACGCCCGAGCTCTCCGTGCCCGAGCCGTACGACGAGATCGCCATGAAGTCGATCGCGCACGGAATCGTGATGGCGCGCAGCAGGTCGCCCGCGAAGATCACGGCGCCCTTGAGCACCGCCACGAGCAGCGGCTCGAGGCCCTCGTAGTCGCGCGAGACCTGCTCGCCCAGCAGCAGGACGCGCGCGCGCAGATCGTCCTCCGAGATCAGCACGCCCTCGAGCACGCCGTCCGGATCGGCAGGCGAACGGGTCACGTGGCGGCGAGTGTGAGCACGAGTCCAGAGGGTCGGCGCAAGGCGGCCGCCACCGCGATGCCCGGAAGTGCCACCGGCTCGCCGTGCGCGGAGACGACAGGGTAGCGAGCGCGCTCGCTGCGGGGCACACGCGCCTCCAGCAGCATGCGCGCGATCGTGCGGCGGGCACCGGGCAGGCGCTCGCCCGCGCGCGCGCCCCGCAGGACGAGCGCGGGCGCGAGCGCCGCATCGAGCGCGTCGCCGGCAGACGCCAGCGCGCAGCGCACCACGGTCGCGCCGTAGAGGGTTTCCCCGGGCACGGCCAGCGCCACCTCGCCCGCGGGCGGCGCACTGGACGTGCCGTGAACGATCGCGATGCGCTCGTAGCGGCGCTCGGCGAAGCGGCCGGCGCCGAGCGGCGCGCTGCCCGACCCCGAGCGCGAGCGCGCCAGCGCGGCCACCCGCTCGGCCGCGACCGGCCGCGGCGCGGGGAAGTCCGCCACCCGGCGCAGCGCCCGCCGCAGTACGGCGACCGGGGCCTCCGCCACGGCCGCAGTCGAGAGGTCGCCGCCCGCGCAGAGCAACCCCGCGGCGAGCGCGTCGATGGCGGCCTCGTCGTCTGCGAGCAGCGCAGCGGTGCGCAGCAGGTTGGCCTCGGCGGCCGGGTGCAGCGACCGGAACGCCGGCAGGAGAGCCAGGCGCACGCGGTTGCGCGCGAAGCTGCGGTCGGCGTTCGAGGAGTCGTCGCGCCACGCGATGCCCGCCCTGCGCAGCTCGTCCCGCACCTCCTCGCGGCCCAGCTCGAGCAGCGGCCGGACGCGCCCGCCGCCGTCTGCGGCGGGCAGCGCCGCGAAGGCCCTGGGCCCCGGCGAAGCCGCCAGGCGATACAGGATCGTCTCCACGCGATCGTCGCGCGTGTGACCCGTCGCGACGGCCCGGCCGGCCCGCACTGCATCGGCTGCGGCGCGCCGCAGCCGGCGGGCCCGCGCCTCCACTCCCGGGCCCGGTGCGACGAATCCGTCCAGCTCCCGGTGAGGCGCTCCGAGCTGTGCGGCGAGCGCGCGGCAGGCCTCGGCATCGGCCTCGCTCTCGGCTTCGCGCAGGCCATGCGCCACGTGCAGCGTCTCGATCGGGTGCCCGAGGGCCTGCAGTGCCCAGGCGAGCAGCGTCGAGTCGGCGCCGCCCGAGACGAGCACGAGCACCGGCTCCCCCGACCCCAGCAGACGGCCGCGCGCGACGGCCGCACCGACGCGCCCGATCAGCCCGGCGTCGAGCGCCATACCGCCATCCGTCCTGCGTAGGTGGTACCGAGCTCGATGTAGCGCGCGTGCAGGCGCTCGGCCTCGTCGTCGTCGCCCGCCGCGGCGGCGGCACGCATGCGGCGCTCCACGTCTGCCAGCCGCAGCTCGAGCCGGCCGCGCAGCGCCTCGTCGCGGCTCAGCTCGTCCGCGCGGCCGGCGAGCCCGAACGCGCGCGGCCGCCAGACCTGCAGCAGCTCGGCGAGCCGCGGGTCGCCCGCCGCGGCGTCCTCCAGGCGTGCCAGGCCCTCGCGAGCCAGCGGCTGCAGCCGCTCGGCGTCCCAGACCGGATCGCCCGAGTGCGGACAGCCCCCGAGCGCCACCCGCGCGCCCGCCTGCACCTCGGGGTCGTCGAACTCCAGAGCGAAGTCCGCGACGCCGAGCGTAGCGAGGCGTACGAGGCCGCTCTCGAGCGGCGTGCGGGCGAGGTCGACCTCGCCTCCGCAGTCGGGGCAGCGGTAGGACACGGACGACACGGTACGGCCAGCGACCGTGCCGGGCTACTTCTTGTAGGTGAAGGTGGCGCGGCCGATCAGCTTGCCGAACGAGGGCGACGCGCCCTTGTGCTGAACGGCGGGCCAGACGAACCACACGTACGTGCCCGCCTTCAGCTTGCCGGCCGGGATCGTGTAGGACGCCTTGCTTGGCCAGCCCACGAGCATGCGCCTGCCGTTGTGGAAGACCTGCACGTTGTAGTACGTGCTGCCCTTCGAGGCCTTCCAGCTGAGCTGGGGCCGTGCATCCCGCACGACACTGCCGCTGAGGGGCCGCAGCGGGATCAGGCCCGCCAGCGTGACGACCTTCCGCAACGGCTTGGCCGAGTAGTTGCCACTGTGATCGAAGGCGTAGACGGCGACGTAACCGGTCTGCCCGGCGCGCAGCTTGAGCTTGGCCGCCGTGCCGAGGCCGTGGTAGATCGTCTTGCCGTCCGCGGGCCCGACCGACGCGCGCTTGAGGTTGAGCACGACGACGATGCGGTCGAGATCGGCCGCCACCGGATTGATCCAGCGCAGCGTGTACGTGACGCTCGCCTTGGTCTTGGACTTCGTCCTCGCGCGCGTGACCGTCAGCTTGGTGGGCGCGAGCGGCGAGGTCTTGTCGACGATGACGACGTTCGAGACGGTGCCGATCAGGGCCACGTTGCCGGCGCCGTCGCGCGCGAACACGCCGTACGACCAGGCGCCGGACGCCGCCGAGGCGTCGGAGCAGCCAGGCACCGTCGGGGCGCAGATCGCCGTGCCGCCGTCGGCCGCCGCCGGAGCCGTGCCGCCGCTGGCGCGGCGCACGATGTACCCCGCCACGCCGGAGAGCGAGTCACCGGCAGCCGGCCAGGCCAGGTTCACCTGGCCGGTCGCCAGGACCTGCGCAGTCGGCGCGCCGCCGCTGACCGGCGCGGTCTTGTCGAGGACGACCTTGAAGGAGCTCGAGAGCACGCCCGGACGCGCGGCCGCATCGCGGGCGAGCACGGCGTAGTCGTGCGCGCCCTCCGGGGCCGCTACGTCTGTGAACGTCGTGCCCGCGCCGGTCGTGGAGGCCACGAAGAGGCCGTCGCGGTAGATGTCGTAGTGGGTGACGGCGAACGTGGCGGGCGCCTGCCAGTTGAGGACGGGCGGCGCGGACGTCGGCGTCGCCGCCGAGAGGTTCTTCACGGCGCTCACGGCGGTGGAATCGACGAGCACGGCCGCGGCGGTGGAGTCGGTGAAGTGGCCGGCGCCGTCGTAGGCCCGCACGACGTAGGTCGACGTCGCCTTGTCGGGCGCCGCCTTGTCGCTGTAGGAGTAGGTCAGCTGGCCCGGGACGCTTGCGATGGTCTGGATCACGGTCGGGCCGCGCAGCACGTCGTAGCGCGAGATGCCGACGGCATCGTGCGCCGCCGTCCAGCTGAGAGTTGGGCTGCCGGCCACGGCCGGCGGCGCGGTGATGACGCTCTTGACGTCGGGCGCGGTGTTGTCGACCGTGACCGGTGCCGCCGGTGAGTTCAGCACATTGCCGGCGTTGTCGGTGACCACGATCCGCAGGAAAATGGGCCCGTCCGCGGGGTGATTGGTCCCGGTGGATGTGTTCCACGTCACCGCATAGTTGGTGGCAGCAGTGGCGGCCGGAAGGTTGCCGTTGCCCCAGCCGGTTGTCCCGTTGGCCGAGCGCTGCCAGCGCACCGTGCGGATGCCTGCCGTCGCGTCCACGGCATCGGTCGTGAGCGCCACCGCGGCGCCGCCGACGACGGCGCCTGGCGCGGGCGTCACGACCGAGCCGAGCGGAACGGTGTTGTCGACGAGGACGGTCGTCGTCGCGGTCGTCGCGTGCCCCGCGCCGTCGGTCACGACGTTGCAGATGTCATAGGCGCCGTCCGCCAGCGCAGTGGTGTCCCAGCCGGCCGTGACGGGCCCGGCCGGGCAGTTGCCGACGGTGCCCGTGCGAACGTCGGTCGAGGCGACGCCCGTGCCCGTGTCCCCGCTCGTGCCCGTGACGGTGACGACGCCGCGTATGAAGTTGGGTGCGACGAACGGGTCGACGGCGACGGTCGCCGTGGGAGCCGCAATGTCGACCGTCACGGTGAGACCAACGCCGGCGGCGCCAAGCGGCGGATCGTCCTGGACGTAGTAGCAAAAGACCCCGTCGCCCGGGGCGTCACTGGCTGCGCTCGGCGGTGCGAGCGGCCCGCCGGAAGAGTTCACGGGCGCGCCCCCGGTCTGCGGGCAAGCGCCCGTGGCGCGGAAGAGCTGCTCCGTGGCGAGGCCCGTCGGCGTCCATTGCAACGCGACGGGACTGGCGAACTGCACGTACATGGGCGCGAATGCCGGGACGGCAGCGTGAGCGCTCACGGGTACGAGCGCCGCGGCAGCCGCGACGATGGCCACGAGGATGGAACGCCGTGCCATGTCTGGGAACCCTCCGATATGTGCCGCTACCTGCACGGCGGAACTGCCGAGCGGTCGCCACCGTACCGTGGGAACCGGACGTATCGGGAGTCACAGCCCTGTCAGCCCCCCCGAAGACCACCTGTTCGGGGGGCTTTCGGGGTGGATCGCTCACCCGGTGAAGGTGAACGCGTTCTTACCGATCAGTTTGCCGTAGTGCGCCTTGGCCTTGGCGCCGAGGCCGGGCCAGATGTACCAGGTATAGGTCGTGCCGCGCTTGAGCTTGGCACGGGGCAACTGGAACGCTCGGCCGGTCGGCCAGGCGACCAGGATCCGCTTCTTGCCCGCGAAGACCTGCACGTTGTAGTACTTCGCGCCCTTCTTGACGGGCCACGACAGTCTCACCTTGCCGTGCACCTTGGCGCGCGGCGTGGGCCCGAACCGGCTGGCCGACGCGATTGCGACGTGCACGCTGGCGGGCGCCGAGGCGTTGCCGACAGCGTCGTATGCGACGACCACGAACCAGCGCGACTGACCAGCAGCGAGAGTCGTCTTGGCTTGCGTGCCCTTGCCCGAATAGACGCGCTTGGAGGCCTTGAGCGCCGCGGGCTTGCGCGCGCCGGCAGTGATCTCGACGTGGTCGAAGTCGCGGTCGGCCGGGTTCTTCCAGCTCAGCGTGACCGTGTGACCGGAGACCTTGGCAATGAGCTTCGAGACGGCGGCGGGCGCCGTGACGTCGTCGACCTTGCCGTTGGGTGCCGAGCTCACGAGTGCGGGCTGCGAGCGATTGAGCGCCTCGTCCAGGGCGAAGAGACCGAACGTGTACGTGGCGCCATTCGTCAGTCCCGTGGCCGCGCAGTTCGAGGACGTGGACACGATGGCCGCGCAGACGCGCGTGCCGTCGGTCTCGTTCGCCGGTGCCTGCGAGCCCTGCTTGGCGACCAGGACGTACCCGGCCACATCGTCATTCGGGCCGGCGCCGTTCCACGCGAGCGCCACACTCGCGTCACCCGGTGTGGCCGAGAGTCCCGTCGGAACGCTGGGTGCGAGCTGGTCGCGCGCAGTCACGGCGGCCGTGTTGCCCGCCAGGGAGGTGTTGCCGGCCCGGTCGATCGCGAACACGGCGTAGCTGTAGAGCTTGCCGTTGAGCGTCGTCGCGTCCGAGCAGGACGTCACCGCGCCCTGGCAGGTCGCATCGCCGTCGGAGACCGAGACGGGAGGCGTGGAGGACAGCGAGCGCCGCACCACGTAGCGCGCCACGCCTGAGCCGGCGCCGTCATTCGCGGCGACCCAGGAGATCGCGATCGAGCCGTCGAGCGCCGCGGCGGCCGTGGCGCCCGTGGGTGCCAGGGGCGCGGTCGTGTCGTAGACGATCGTCACCGAGGCGGAGGCCGAGCCGAGCGTGCTGTTCGTCGCGTCGGCCGCGACGACCTGGTAGATGTGGGCGCCCTCGGACGCGGTGCCGTCCGTGAACACTGTGCCGGGAACGTCGGTGGCAACTCCGTCGTGGAGCACCTGGTAGTGGTGGACGGTGAATCCGGGCGCAGCGGGCGCAGCCCACGAGATCTGCGGGTGCTGGTTGGTCGGCGAAGCGAGAACCGTCACGGAGGTCGGCGCCGACGTTCCGTTCGGATCGAGAAGGATCAGAAGCGGACTGGACGCGGGCGACGGGTTCCCGGCCTTGTCCACAGTCTTGACGATGTAGCTGTATGTGTGCAGCGGCGTCGTCGGCGGGTTGAGCGATGCAGGCCCGGTGTCACTCCACGTGTAGGACGTCACGCCAAGGGTATCGAGGATCGGCGATGCGTTCACCTTCGCGCCGTCCCTGTACACGTCGTAGTGATCGACGCCAGACTGCACTCCGTTGCTGGGCGGGTCCGTCACGGTCGTCGTACTGAACGTGATCGTCGGCGCCGAGATCACCGCGTGGAACCCGGTCGGCGCGGACGGCGCCGTCGGCGCAAAGGTGTCCATCAGGATCACGCGTGCGGCCGATTGCGCAGACGGATTCCCCGCCGCATCGATGGCGACGACCGTGTACGAATAGTTGTGCGAGCCCGACGCAGCGGGCGAAGATTGGCCGGCGACGTCGCTCCAGGTATACGGCCCGCCCGCCGGGATAGCCGAGACGTTGACTTTGGAGCCGTCCCGGTACACGTCATAATGATCGACACCCGACGCCAGCACACCGCCGGGATCGGTCGTCGGCGCGATCGTGATCGCCGGCCCTGCCGAGACGGGCGAGGTTCCACTCGGCGCGACCGGAGTCGTCGGCGCCGCCGTGTCCATCAGGATCGTGCGCGCCGGCGACTGAGCAGACGGATTGCCTGCGACGTCGACCGCGACCACGGTATAGGCGTAGCTATGAGAGCCCGAGGCCGGAGTCGAGGACTGGCCGCCGACGTCGCTCCAGCCGTACGGACCGCCCGCGGGAATCGCCGAGACGTTGACTTTGGAGCCGTCCCGGTACACGTCATAATGATCGACACCCGACGCCAGCACACCGCCCGGATCGGTGGTCGGAGTGATCGTGACCGCCGGCGCCGTCGAGACCGGAGACGCACCTGCGGGCGCGGCGGGAATCGTCGGTGCGGCCGTATCCATCAGGATCGTTCGCGCTGGCGACTGAGCAGACGAATTCCCTGCAGCGTCGACTGCCACGATTGTGTACGCGTAACTGTGAGAACCCGAGGCCGGAGGTGAGGACTGACCGCCGACGTCGTTCCAGGTGTACGGCCCCCCAGCCGGGATCGCCGAAACATTGACCTTCGTGGCGTCGCGGTAGACGTCGTAGTGATCGATGCCCGACCCCAGCACGCCGCCGGGATCGGTCGTCGGCGTGATCGTGATCGCCGGCCCCGCCGAGACGGGCGAGGTTGCGCTCGGCGCCACCGGAGTCGTCGGCGCCGCGGTATCCATCAGGATCGTCCGCGCAGGCGACTGCACCGACACATTGCCAGCCGCGTCGACCGCCCTCACGGCGTAGGCGTAACTATGGGAGCCGGAAGCCGGGTTCGACGACTGACCCAGCACGTCGCTCCACCCGTAAGGACCGCCCGCAGGAATCGCCGAGACGTTGACCTGCGAGCCGTCCCGGTAGACGTCGTAGTGATCGACACCCGACGCCAGCACGCCGCCGGGATCGGTCGTCGGCGTGATCGCGATCGCCGGCCCCGCCGAGACGGGCGAGGTTCCACTCGGCGCCACCGGAGTCGTCGGCGCAGCAGTATCCATCAGGATGACCTGCGCACCTGACGCTGCAGATTCATTTCCCGCGACGTCTACGGCTACCACCCTGTAGACATAGCTGTTCGAGCCCGATGCGGGACTCGTGGACTGACCGGCCACGTCGCTCCACGCATACTGCCCACCCGCCGGAATCCCCGACACGTTGACCCGCGAGCCGTCCCGGTAGATGTCGTAATGGCCGACACCGGAAGCAACGCCATTGACGCTGGGATCGGACGTCGCGCTGAACGTGATCGCCGGGGCCGAGTTCACAGGCGTCAGGCCGCTCGGCGCTGCCGGGGCATCCGGAGGGGTGCTGTCGACGAGCACACCGGTGTTGGTCGTCGTGAGCGTGTTGCCGGCGCGGTCGGTGATCAGGGCCTGGATGTCATACGTCCCATCGGGCGGCGACCAGTCGAAGTCGTAGGGGGCACTCGTGATTGCGCTCGTGATGGATGTCCAATCTCCGATACCCGCATGCGCGGAGGAGAGCTGCACACTGGCAATGCCGGATCCACCGGCATCACTCGCGGATACGGAGATGTGCACGGGCGCCGGAAGCTTCGAGCCCGAGAACGGGGTGGGCATCGGCCCGGTCGGCTGCGTGTGATCGTACGTGACGAGCACAGGCGACGAGTCGGCCGTTGCCAAACCGGCGAAAGCCTCCACTTTGTAGCAGTACGAACCTTCGCTGGACAGCGTGTCCGGATAGGACGAGCTGCCGACGGCGAGGTCGCCTCCGGTCAGGTCGGAGATGTTGGCGAAGCTCGCCGAGCAGTTCCCGTCGGCGCGGAAGACGCGATAGCCGCCTTCACCCCCGACTGGGTCCCACTCCAGCGTCACGGCCGACGAAGACGTCGCCGACCCCGAGACAGGCGAGAAGATGTCCGGCGCTGTGACGGCGAATGCCGCGGACGGCACCAGCAATGCGGCGGCGACCACGGCGAGGGCGGCGAGCAGGCGGATGCGCATTTTCAGATCCCCGCGGCGAGGAGGACGAAGAGGGACAGCGCGGCGGTGGCGAGGCCGAGGCCGCGACGGGCGGCCACGGCAGCCCCGAGGCCGAGGAGGCAGGCAGCGGCGGCGAGTGCGATCGCGGGCAGCGGCATCGAGCGACTGCCGCCTCCGCTCGACCGGGAGCTCGACGCGGCCGCGCGCGGCAGCTCACGGGCCGGCGCGGCTCCGATCGAGTCGGCGACCGAGACGGCGAGGGTGTCGACCGCGTCGGTGCGCCGCGCCACTGCGAGCTCCGTGCGCAGCACCGCTTCGGCGTGCGTCTGGGCTGCGGCCAGCAGCTGCAGCTGGTGGCGGTGGCGCTGCGCCGCGAGCTTGCGCGCCTTGGCCAGCGCCTTCGCCTTGCGCGCCGCCTCGCGCTGTGCGGCGAGCTGCGCGGCCGTCGGTCCGCTCGGCGAAGTCGTCGCCGGCGGCGTGTAGGTGTGCGTGTAGGTGCGAGGAGTGCTCGTGTGCACCGGCGTCGAGGGCGGCGCGGGCGGTGCGGGCGGTGGCGTCGCGGCGACCGGTGCCGGATTCGACGGTGCCGCGACGGGAGACGGGTTGGCGGCGCCGGCGGCGGCCGGCGCGAGCAGGGCGAGGCCGGCGAGAGCGAGCAGGGGGCGGCGAGGCAGGCGAAGGGTCACGCCTCTTGAGATAGCGGTACCACGGGCGTTCGGCCACCCCTTGCGGGGGAGTCTCGCAATACCTCAATCGAGATACGGAGACGCTACTGCGCGGCGGGCGAGAGGTCGCCCGGGGGGTGGTCGCGCACGAGGCGCACCACGAGGAAGGCCTCGACGGCGGCGAGCACCGCGAGCAACGCGATCTTCCAGGGCGGTGTGCTCGTACCCGGCGAGGTCACGCGATCGCCGGCGGCGACGACGCCGAGCGGCGTCGGCTCGGGCGGCGGAGGCGCCGGCACGGCGATGCCCGACTGATCGCGCCCCCCCTCCGAGGTGGCGACCACGACCGTCACCTTGACGGGCGTGTTCCTCACGGTCGAGCCGGTGTTCGTCGGCGGCGTCGCGGGCGGAGGCGGAGAGGCATTCACAGGAGGCGAAGGCGGAGGCGCCGGTGGCGTCGCAGGTGGACTCGCGGGCGGCGTGCTCGTTTGGGTCGGCTTGATCGGCGCGATCGTGTTCGACGGCTTCGCGATCGGATGCGGCGTCGCCGCGGCCACGGCCGGCAGCACCAGCAACAGCAGGCCGGCGAGCAGCATGGAAGCACGGGCGAGCGATCGCATGTCTGCAATGATCGGGCACCTCTCCCCGGTACGCAAGGGTGCGGGGCCTGCGACACCCCGGACCAGTAGAGTCGCCGGTCATGCCAATCCATCTTCGCGGCGAGCCCGGCGACTACGCCGAGGCCGTCCTCCTGCCCGGCGATCCACTGCGTGCGCTCCACATCGCCGAGACGTTCTTCGACAACCCCCGCCAGGTCAACAGCGAGCGCGGAATGCTCGGCTTCACCGGCACGTTCGAGGGAACCCCCATCTCCGTGCAGTCGTCGGGCATGGGCTGCCCGAGCGCCGCCATCGTCGTCGAGGAGCTCGTGCAGCTCGGCGTCAAGCGCATCGTGCGCGTCGGCACCTCAGGCGGCCTGCAGGCCGACATGGCGCTCGGCGACCTGGTGCTCGCGATCTCGGCCGTCCCCAGCGACGCCACGATGCTCACATACACGGGCGGTGAGCCGCACGCGCCCACGGCCGATTTCGAGCTCGTCCACGCGGCCGTGCACCAGGCCAAGCACGACGGGACCAAGATCCGCGTCGGGCCGTGCGTGTCCTCGAGCACCTTCTACGATCCCGACAAGGGCCGCGCTCAGCGCTGGTCCGACCGGGGCGTGCTGGCGGTCGAGATGGAGGCCGCGATCCTGTTCACGATCGCTGCGCTCCGGCGCATCCAGGCCGCCTGCCTGCTGACCGTGTCCGACATTGTCGTCGAGGGGGAGTTCGTCCGCATCACCGACGCCGAGCTCCAAGCGGCCGTCGAGCGCATGACCGAGCTCGCCATCCGCACCGCGCTGTCGAAGGCCAAGAGCTGACCGTCCGCGCGCTCGTCATCGTCAACCCGGCGGCGCAGAACGGCACCGCCGGTCGCCGCTGGCCTGGGCTCGAGGAACGCGCCGGGCAGCTCGGGCTCGATCTGGACGTCGTCTTCACCGAGCGCCCCGGACATGCGACCGAGCTGGCCCGGCAGGCTGCGGCCGACGGGCGCGCGCTGGTCGCCGCGCTCGGCGGCGACGGAACCGTCAACGAGGTCGTCAACGGCCTGGCGCCGGCTGGCGCGGCCGGGCCCGAGCTCGCGATCCTGCCGTTCGGAACGGGCCGCGACACGATCCGCACCTACGGCATCCCGAAGCAGGCGGGGCGCGCGCTCGAGTTGCTGCGCGGCGGCCGCGCGCGCACGATCGACCTCGGCCGGGCGACCTTCCGCACCGGCTCCGGCGAGGGCTCTCGCTGGTACATCAACATCGGGTCCTGCGGGCTGACGGGCGCAGTGGCCGAGCGCGCCGAACGCACGACGAAGCGGCTTGGCGGAACCCCGAGCTTCCTGTTCGCGACCGTCGCGACGTTCGCCGCCTGGCGCAACGTCCCGTTCCGCGTGCAGGTGGACGACGAGCCGGTCATCGAGCTCGTGGCCAACAACGTCATCTGCGCGAACGGCCGCGCGTTCGGGGGCGGCATCCGCGTCTGCCCGCAGGCCGAGCCCGACGACGGTCTGCTGGACGTGCTCGTGTGGGGCGACGTGGGCAAGCTCGACCTCGCGCTCAATCTCCCCCGCCTCTACCGCGGTACGCACCTCGGGCATCGCAAGGTGACGGTACTGCGCGCCCGGCGGGTACACGTGGAGCCGGAGCGGCCCCTGCCGCTCGAGCTCGACGGCGAGCTGCCCGGCACGACTCCGGCGACGTTCGAGATCGCCCCGCAGGCACTGCGCCTGCGCGTCCCCTAGGCGACGATCTCCACCGGCGTCCCGGCCGGGACCTCGCGCAGGAGCTTCCGCATCTGCTCGTTGCGGACGCGCACGCAGCCGTTCGATACGGCCTGGCCGACGCTCCCGGCCTCGTTCGTCCCGTGAATCGCGATCGGCCCGCCGCGCGTCCAGCCGGTCAGCACCGGCGAGAAGCTCGAGAGGCCGAGCGCCCCCGGGCCGTACGGCCCCCGCGGGTCGGTCAGGCTGAGCCGCTCGAAGACGTAATAGGAGCCGGTCGGCGTCGGGGTGCCGGAGCGTCCGATCGCCACCGTGAGGCGCATCCGCTCGCGGCCGCCCTCGTATGCGATCAGTCTGCGCCGGCCGAGCTCGATGCGCAGGCGCCAGTGGACGACGTAGGGACGCAGTCCTGCCGCCCGCACCCAGCCGCGCACGCCGTTGGGCCGGATCGGGAGGTCGACCTGGTACCACGCGGCGCCGCAGTCTGCCCCCACGACGCGCTTCCGCACGAGGAACACGCGGGTGACGCCTTCGGGCGTCCGCGGCCCGAACGTGCGCAGCACCGGCGCAGCGGCGCTCGGCGCGGCGCGTGCCCTCAGCAGCCCGCGCGAGAGCTCGACACTGAGTCGCACGTTCTCGGTGCCAACGCGCTCGATCGATCCGGCGCCGCAGGTGGCCGCGGCGCTCGAGGGCGCAAGGGCCGCGCCAGAGCCGAGGGCCGCCGCTAGAGCGAGGCGAAGCGGTAGAGCGTTCCGTCGGCCGAGCACACGTACAGGATGCCGGATCCGTCCTGTCCGAATGAGGTGATCGACTTCACCCCAGCGGCGCTGACCACGCTCGAGACGTCGCGCGGCGCGCCCCCGGAAGTCGCCAGCGTCCACATCCTGCCGCTGCAGTAGTCGGCGTAGACGTAGCGGCCGCTCAATCCCGAGATCTTCGGGCCGCGGTAGACGTAGCCCCCGGTGATGCTGCAACCGTCCGAGTGGCTGTATTCGGCCACCGGCATGCGCAGCTTGCCACCGGCGAGCGGCGTGTCCTTCGCGAAATCGTGCCGGCCCTCGTAGCGGTTCCAGCCGAAGTTGATTCCGCCGAGACCGTGCTTGAGGTGGTCGACCTCTTCCCACTTGTTCTGGCCGACGTCCCCGATCCAGAGGTCGCCGTTCGCGCGATCGAACGAGAAGCGCCAGGGATTGCGAAGGCCCAGCGCCCAGATCTCGGGCCGCCAGCCCGACTGGCCGACGAAGGGGTTGTCGTTCGGAATGCCGTACGGAAGCCCGTTGCTGCGCGTGTTCACGTCGATGCGCATGAGCTTGCCGAGCAGGACGCCCGGGTTCTGGCCGTTGCCGTGCGCGCCGTGCTGGTCGCCACCGCCGCCGCCGTCGCCATCGCCGATGTAAAGCATCCCGTCCGGCCCGAACTCGAGCTGCCCGCCGTTGTGGTTGGACTCGGTGTCCGGGATCTCGAGCAGCTGGCGGTGTCCGGGCCGGACGCTCGCGGCGCCCTTGCGGGCATGCAGCTCCCAGACGACCTCATTGCCCGCCCGGTTCGTGAAGTAGACGTAGAGCTTCCCGTTCTTGGCGAAGTCCGGCGAGAACGCGACCGAGAGCAGGCCCCGCTCGCCGCCCGACTTCACGACGCTGCGGAGATCGGCGTAGGGACTGGCCGCGACCTTCCCGTTACGCACGGTGCGGATCGTCCCGCCCTGCTCGACCACGAACAGGCGCTTGTCGCCCGGCGCCGAGGTCGCGTAGACCGGCGAGCTCAGCCCGGTGGCGACCTTGACCAGGCGGAAGGACGCGGATGCGCCGGCCTTCCCGGCCGGCCGCGCTCCCGCCGCCTGCACGCCCCCCGCGACGCAGACCAGCGCAGCCAGGGCGACGAAGATTCGCGTCCTCACGCGCCGCAACCTACACGCGATCCGTCGGAACGCCCGCTAACGTCGGGCGCTGATGGAGAAGTCCTACGCGGTCGGCGAAACGGATCTGGCGGCCTGGTGCGAGGCCTGGAACGACGACGAGCGGCGCCTGCTGCCGCTCGCCCCGGCCGACCGCCTGCACGACACGGCCATACTCGGAATCGCCGACCACTACGCCGCCGGCCCGCGCGAGCGACCGCTTGCCGTGGGCGCGGTGCGACGCCACTTCGCGTTCCGCCAGGACACGCGGGTGGCGCTCGACCTGCACGTGCGCCCGGAGGCCCGCGGGAAGGGTCTGGGCGGCTCATTGCTCGTGCACCTACTGGCCCGGGCGCGTGCGCTCGGAGCCGAGGTGATCAGGACCTACGCACCCGAGGGCGACGCCGCATGGGACGCGCTGGCCGCGCGTCATTCCTTGCAGGCAATTGAATATGATCGCTTTCTCTTGCTAGAAGTGGATCGAACAACTACTATCTCGGCGAGTCTCCCCGGGGTGCGCGCGCTGGCCTCCGAGCCGCCCGGCAGCGAGCAGGAGGCCTGGAGGCTCGACCAGGCAATCCACGCCGGCCTCAACACGAGCGCGCCGTACGTGCCGGAGACGTTCCCGGACTGGCGCGCACGCGTGCTCGAGGCTCCCGGAAGCGGCCCGGAAACGGTGCTCGTGTCGCGCGGGACCGACGGCGCCATGACGGGAATCTGCGCGCTGCGCGCGTGCGCCGCGCAGCCACGGACCTTCTACCACGTGCTCACCGGCGTGGCCGAGTCGGCGCGCGGGCAGGGCCACGGGCTCGCGCTCAAGCAGGCGGCCATCCAGCTCGCACGCGAGCTCGGCGCCGGCCGGCTGATCGCGGACACGAGTCCGGCGAACACCGCAATGCTGGCTCTCAACCAGCGCCTCGGCTACACCGCGGTGCTCGACGTCCGCAACCTCGAAGGGACCCCGTGAGCGACTTCCGCATCGATCTGCGCGTGCGCTTTGCCGAGACCGACGCGATGGGGGTCGCCCATCACGCCGCCTATCTGCCGTACCTCGAGACCGCGCGCGTCGAGTACCTGCGCGCGCTCGGGCACCCGTACCGCGAGCTACGCGACCGCGACGGCCTCGAGTTCGCGGTCGTGGGCGTCGCTCTGCGCTTCCACGCCCCACTGCGCTTCGACGACGCGTTCACCGTCAGCTGTGCCCTGGTGAAGCGCGGGCGGGCGACGTTCTCCCTGGCCTACGGCGTGGCGCTCGGCGAGCAACTGGTGCTCACCGGCCGCACGCGGCACGCGGTGCTCGACCGCGTCACGGGCGCCCCGCGCCGCCTCCCGGCCTGGCTGGCGGCTCTACCGTTGGAGGCCGGTTAGGGTGCGGAACGTCCATTCCCGACGTGATCGGAGCCCCCCATGCGCCGACTGCTCGCACTCGCCGTGCTCGCCGTGCTCGTGTTGCCCGCCTCGGCCCTTGCCGCGACGAAGCCGGTGCCGGTCACGCTCAGCGGCACCCTGTTCGACAACAAGCCGAACGTGAAGCTGACGATCAAGCTGGGCTCGTCGCTCCGCTTCGTCTGGAAGGACGGGTTTCACAACGTGCTCACCCAGAAGGCTCCCGCCAAGGCCAACAAGGTCAACAGCGGCGCGCCGACGTCGACGCACAAGCCGCTCGTCTTCAAGCCGACGAAGAAGGGCAAGTACGTCTTCTACTGCGTTCCCCACAAGGCGCTCGGCATGGTGCTCACGCTGACGGTCAAGTAAGGGCCTGGGCGACTACCAGGTGCGGCCGCCGTCGATCGAGACGAGCAGCTCTCCATCGGGGGCGATTGCGTACCAGACGCGGTCGTTGCGCGGATCCGAGGCGACGAGCGTCGCGCGTGGCCCGCTCTTGTGCCACGTCGCGCCGTAGTCGTCCGACCAGGAGAGGTCGGGCAGCGCGGCCACGACGTGCTGCCAGCGCGCCGGGGTCGTGGCCACGGATTGCGCGTTCGCGGCGACCGGCAGGCGCGACCAGCTCACGCCGCCGTCGAGCGAGCGCCACAGTCCCGCGCGCCGGGCAGCCGCGTAGATGACGTCCGGCCCTCCCTTCGAGCGGGCGGCCGCGATCCCGCGGGTGGAGACGGGTAGCGCCAGCGCGGGCCGCGGATACCAGGTGCGCGCGGAATCGAGCGTGACGTAGAGACGCCAGTAGGTGCCGTGCACGAGGGCGTAGAGCTTGCCGCCGGGAAGCCACGAGAGTGCGAGCACGCTGCCGCCGTGGAACGGCGAGCGCTTGGGCGCGTCGACGTGGTCGTAGGCGAGGTTGCCGCGCTCCAGCAGCCGCCCGCGCGAGACGATCGTGGAGGCCTGCGTGAAGCCCGCCGCGAGCGCGCCCCAGACGTGGCGCTCGGTGGTGTGCCACGTGCGGCCACCGTCTGTCGAGCGGTAGACGCCGAGCGGCGTGCCCATGAGCAACGTGCCGATCGCGTCGAACGACTGCGCCAGGAAGCTCGGCGTGCCCCCCTCGGTCGGCACGGCGCGGTGCTCGTCGATCTCGCGGGAGCAGCCCGCCAGGAGCAGGGCGACGACGGCCAGGGCCCCAACCGCGAGGCGCACGTCAGATCCCCAGCAGCGCGCGCACGCGCTGGGCGAGCCGCATGTCGCCGGCGACCGCGAGCCGGCCGGTCGCCCAGGCTGTCTGCGGCGAGAGCTCGCCGGCGCGGATCTGGTCCCAGACCTCGAGCGTGCACGTGACCGTGACGTCGGCCTCCGCCACACCGGCCTCGACATGAGCCGTGTCGTCCCCGAGTCGCAGCGTCCAGCCGCCGTCCGGCGCGCCGTCCAGCGCGAACGCGATCACGGCAGGCCCAAAGCTCTCCTCGCGGCTGTTCAGGCGCGCGGGCAGCGAGGTGAAGAACTCGGCGGCGGCCGTCACGTGGGTACCCTACCGACATGGCTCGCACCGCTACCGCTCCCGAGCGCCTGCCGTTCACGGCTGACGACGAGGCCAACCGCCTGATCGCCGCTGATCCCGCCGCGCTCCTCATCGGCTTCGTCCTCGATCAGCAGGTCACGGTCCAGAAGGCGTTCGCCGGGCCGCTCGAGCTGCGCAAGCGCATCGGTCACCTCGACGTCGCGCGCATCGGCGCGATGGATTCCGAGGAGCTCGCGGCAGCGTTCCGCGAGCGCCCCGCGCTGCATCGCTTCCCCGGCGCCATGGCCGAGCGCGTGCGCTCGCTCTGCGCCTTCCTCGACGAGCACTACGGCGGCGACGCCGCGCGCATCTGGCGCGAGGCCGAGAGCGGCGAGGACCTGCGCGCGCGCCTCTCCGAGCTCCCCGGTTTCGGCGAGATGAAGGTGCGCACCGTGATCACGCTGCTGGCGCGCCAGTTCGGCGTCCAGCCGCCGGGCATCGAGGCCCTGCTTCCCGACTACCCGACGCTCGGCGACGTGCGCACGGCCGACGAGCTGGCTGCCTACCAGGCGCACAAGCGCGCAGCCAAGGCCGCCCGGCGCGCGGCGGCCGCCGACCAGAGCTGACGGCCGACCAGAGCTGACGCAAGGAGATCCGTGTTCGACTACTTCAGGGCACTCGACGGCCTGGCCGACGAGGAGCGCGAGATCCACGCGACCGTCCGGGCCTTCGTGGACGAGGCCATCGTCCCCAGCGTGCAGGGCTGGTGGGACTCGGACACGCTGCCGCGTGAGCTGATGACGCAGATGGGCGAGCTCGGCATCCTCGGGCCGACGACGCCGGCCGAGTACGGCGGCAGCGGCATCTCGAGCACGGCCTACGGCCTGATCTGTTACGAGCTCGAGCGCGGCGACTCGGGCGTGCGCTCCTCCGCGAGCGTGCAGGGCAGCCTCGTCATGTACCCGATCCACGCCTACGGCTCCGAGGAGCAGAAGCGCCGCTATCTGCCCGAGCTCGCCTCGGGCGCGATCATCGGCTGCTTCGGCCTGACGGAGTCCGATGGCGGCAGCGACCCGGGCGCGATGCGCACGCGGGCCCGCCGCGACGGCGGCGACTACGTGCTCAACGGCTCCAAGATGTGGATCACCAACAGCCCGATCGCCGACGTCGCCGTCGTCTGGGCCAAGGACGACGACGACGTCATCCAGGGCTTTCTCGTCGAGTCGGACACGAAGGGCTTCAGCGCCCCCGTCACGCACAAGAAGGCGAGTCTGCGGGCGAGCATCACCGGCGAGATCGTGCTCGAGGACGTGCGCGTCCCCGAGTCGGCGCGCTTTCCCGTGGCAGGCGGCCTCAAGTACCCGCTCGGATGCCTCACGCAGGCGCGCTACGGCATCGCCTGGGGCGCACTCGGATCGCTCGAGACCTCGCTCACCGCCTCGCTGGAGTACACGAAGACGCGCGAGACGTTCGGGCGACCGATCGCCTCGCGCCAGCTCGTGCAGCAGAAGCTGACGACGCTCGCCACGCAGCACTCGCTGGGCCTCTTGATGGCGCGCCGCCTGGGACAGCTGAAGGACGCCGGCGAGATGAACTACGCGCAGGTGAGCATGGCCAAGCGCAACAACGTGCGCGTCGCGCTCGAGGGCGCGCGGCTGGCGCGAGAGATGCACGGCGGCAACGGGATCACCACCGAGTACCCCGTGATCCGCCACATGCTCAACCTCGAGACGGTGGACACCTATGAAGGGACCCACGACATCCACACGCTGATCGTCGGGCGCGACCTCACCGGCGAGAACGCGCTCGGATGAGCTCCGAGCGGCTGCAGGCCGCGCGCGATCCCGAGCAGTTCCGCGCCTGGGGACACGCGGTCATCGACCGTCTCGCCGAGCACCTCGCTGCGGCGGGGGAGCGCACCATCCCGGTGTCGCACCCCCTCGACCCGGCCGGGATGCTCGAGCGCTGGCCGGCCGACTTCGGCGGCGGTGCCGACCCGGTCGCGCTCGTCGAGCAGATGCTCTCCGAGAGCACGGTCACGCACCACCCCGCCTACGTCGGGCACCAGCTCGCCGCGCCGCTGCCACTCACGGCGCTCGGCTCGCTGGTCGTGGCGATCATCAACGGCTCCGGCGCGATCTACGAGCTCAGCCAGGCCGGGGGCGCGTGCGAGCTTGCCCTCTCGCAGTACCTGACGGCGCGCCTCTCCATGCCCGAGACGTCCGGCGGCATGATCGTGCACGGCGGCACGATCGCCACCCTCACGGCGCTGCTCGCCGCGCGGCAGGCACAGGCGGGCTTCGACGTCTGGCGCGACGGCGCCCACGGCGGCCCCCCGCTCGCGCTGCTGGCGAGCGATCAGACGCACTACTCCACGGCCCGCGCCGCGCAGATCATGGGCTTTGGCGAATCCGGGGCCATCTCGGTCGCCAGCGACGAGCGCTTCCGTATGCGCCCCGACGCGCTCTCCTCCGAGATCGCCGCGGCGCGCGCACGCGGACAGCGCCCAATTGCCGTGGTCGCGAGCGCGGGCACGACAGCGACGGGAGCCTTCGATCCGCTCGAGCCGATCGCAGACATCTGCGAGGCCGAGGGCCTGTGGCTGCACGTCGATGCCGCGCACGGCGGCTCGGCGGCACTCAGCCCGAAGCTCGCCCCTCAGCTCGCCGGCATCGGCCGCGCCGACACGGTCGTCTGGGATCTCCACAAGACGCTGCCGTTCCCCGCACTCGCCTCGCTACTCGCGTACGCGCGCGCGCGCGATGCGTACGGGGCGTTCGCCCAGAAGGCGGACTACCTCTTCCGCAGCGGCGATGCAGGCGACGAGAACATGGGCACGCGCACGCTCGAATGCACCCGCCCTCAGCTCTCGCTGGTCGCCTACCTCGGCTTCGCGACGGTCGGCGCCGACGGCCTGCGCACCCACGTCGAGCGCCTCTGGGAGCTGGGGGCCGAGCTCGCGGCGCTCGTGCGCGAGAGCGACGACTTCGAGCTCGCGCTCGAGCCCGAGTGCAACATCGTCTGCTTCCGGCACCGCCCGCCGGGCGGCGAGGACTCCGACGCTCACCAGGAGCGCATCCGCACCGCCGTCAACGCGAGCGGGCAGTTCTACGTCGTGCAGACCAAGCTGCGCGGCGTGACCTGGCTGCGCTGCGCCCTCATGAACGCCGCGACGACGCGCGACGATCTGCTCGGGCTGCTCGCAGCGCTAAGACGTTCGTGACGCGAGCCACGCGGGAACTTCCGCGACGCTGTCCAGTATCGCCGCGGACTGCGCAGATCTCGGATCGTCCGCGAAGCTTGCGCCCTTGCCGGTGCGCACGAGCACTCCCTGCAGGCCCGCGCGCTGCGCGGCCAGGACGTCCGAGCGAAGGTCGTCGCCGATCATCACGCAGGCGGATGGGGGCAGGCCGATCGAACGGCAGGCGCTGCGGAAGATCGCGGGCGAGGGCTTGCCGATCACGCGCGGCCGGACGCCGCTGGCGTAGGCCAGCGCGTGCACGTAGGACCCGCTGTCGAGGCGGGCGCCGTCGGCCGCCAGCCACCAGGCATTGCCCTGCATCGCGATCAGGCGCGCCCCGCCCTGCAGCGCCCGCAACGCCTGGTCGAGCAGTGAGAACGTCCAGCTCTCGTCCGGGCCGCTGACGACGACGAGGTCGGCCGGCGGACCGGCGACCAGCCGGCAGCCGGCGAACTCGCCCACGCTCCCCCGCTCCGCCACGAGCATCACTCGCGCATCCGGGTAGGAGCGGCGGAGCACCTCGGCCGTAGCCACCGCCGCCGTGACGATGCGTTCCGCGGCGATCTCGATGCCCACCGCTGCGAGGCGCGCCGCGATGTCGGCGGGCCGCGCCGACGTCATGTTCGTCAGCACGGCGCAGGGATGGCCTCGCGCCTGCAGCGCCCGCACGGCGTCAGCGGCACCGGGAATCGGCGCGCCTGCCGCAAGCAGCACCCCGTCGAGGTCGAGCATGACGCCCGCGGTCGTCATGCGCCGGCGGGCGGAAGCGCCGCGGTCGTCTCCAGGCCGAGCAGGCGCGGCAGCTCCGCCAGCCCACCGACGCGCTCGCCCGCGTGATCGGGGTAGCGCCCGTGCCGATCGACGAGGATCGCTCGCAGTCCGCAGGCGACGGCGCCGGCGATGTCGTCGTCGAGGCTGTCACCGACCATCACGGCGGCCTCGGCCGGGGCACCGCCGAGCGCGAGCGCCGCCGCGAAGATCGTGGTGCATGGCTTGCGGCGGCCGTGCGCCCGCGACGCGAGCGCGAAGTCGACGGAGATCCCGAGTTGCGCGACGAACGCCTGGAGCTCGCGATCGGTGTTCGAGACGAGCCCGACCGTACAGCCGGACGCGCGCAGGAGCTCGAGCAACCGCTCGACGTCGGGGAACAACTCGAAGTTGCTCGGGTCGCCCCAGGCCTCCTCCGCCGCGATCCCGATCTGCTCGGCCTCGACCTGGCGGGCTCCCATGCCCCGCACGATCTCGACGGCGAAGAGGCGGTGCTGGGCACTGCGGTGCTCGAGCGTCCCGACCCGCCAGATGTGCAGCGCATCGAGCCGGGCCTGCTCGTAGCGCTCCGGGTCGAGACGCGCCCCGAAGCGGGCGCCCAGCTCGGCGTAGCCCTGCGCGTCGAACACGCGATGCGGACGGATCAACGTGAAATCGACGTCGAGCAGAACGAGCTGCGGCCGTGGGCGCACCGCCCGGGACCATAGCGAGGGGCCACCCTGCCGGCGGCCCCTCGCCCTGCGAACCCGTCGAGCCAGGGTCGGATCAGCCGCCCGCTGCGCCGCCCATGACCTTGCCGAGCAGGCCGACGACGGCGGCCTGGAACTCGGCCGGCGTGCCGACCGACGACGGCGCCGAGATGTCGGGCGCGCTCGCGTCGACCGTTGTCACGTCGAGATTGATGGTCGCCGCGTCGATGCCAGAGCTCTTCTTCGTGGCGGCGTCCATCGCGGAGTCGACGTTGAATGCCACCCGGTGCACCTTGTGGTCGCTCTTACCCACCCACAGGTCGACATGCGCCTTGGTGACGATCTTCTTCAGCTGCGCCGTGGTCTTGTCGATCTCGGCCTGGGTGGGCGCGGCTGCCGTGCTGTTGCCCAAGGACTTGGAGAGATTGGCGGCGGCCGCGGCGACACCGGCGATGTTGACATCGCCCGAAACCTTGTCCGAATCGATACCTTCTACCGTCTCGCTCGAGACCGAGGCATTGTCCAGCAGCTTTGCCGGGTCACCGATCGCCGCGAGGATCTTGCCGGCGTCGAGATTGCTCGCCGAAGCGCCGGTGGGAAGTGCCGTGCCAGTCGTCGAGGAGAGCGCATCTGCGGGCAGGTCGTACCACTTGCCATCGAGCTGGATCCACGACTTTCCGCCGCCCGTGCGAATCTCGGCCTCGATGGGAGATGTACCCAACGTGACGCTCACGTTCACATCAGCGCTCTTCCCGGCCGAATCGACAACACCGTCGACGCCCAGGTGGATCGGCTGCTTGGTGAAGAGTGCGAGTTGCGGGTTGCTCGGAGCACCCTTGATGTCGATGGTCACGTCGAGCTTGAGCTTTTGCGGGCCTGTGCTGGCCTTTGTGTCGATAGCGCTCAGGATGTTGGCGGCATCGCCACTACCACTCGCCGCCGTGGTGTCGGCCGTCGAGGAATCCGACGAGTTGCTCGAACTGCCACAAGCCGCGACCGTCAGCGCGACGGCGACGAGCGCCACCACGGCGACTGGGGAACGACGCATCAGTACTTCCTCCTCATGCAGGATGCGCGATTCGCGCGTGGTACATGGCACTGCGTATCGGCGCAAAAGGCGGGATCTGTACAGTCGACCCCTGCGCTCACCCTACACTACTGTTGTTCGCATTCAGCACCCGTCAAAATGAATTTCCCAGACGCGGCGCGAGCACAGTAACCCCCCAGACAACGAACCCCCAGACAGCGAGGGAGATGATGCAGGCATCCGGAGTGCGTGGCAGCATTGGCAAAGCCAGCTACGAGGCTGTACGCAAACACATCGACGAAGGTAAGAAGGCCACCGAGGCCTTCAAGCTCGTCGCGCAGGAGACCGGCCGCTCGACGGCCACGGTCCAGACCGCGTACTACCGCGTGGCACGCTCGCTTCCGGGCGGCGGTGGTGTCCAGTTGCGTCCGCGCAGCAAGAAGTCTGCGACCAAGCGCGCAGTCGCCAAGACCGCCGCTGCCACCAACGCCGCCAAGCCCGCCGCGCGACGTGGCCGGCCGCCCAAGAACGCCACAGCGGCCGCGCCCGCCTCGGCAGCGGGTATCGCCAAGCAGTTGAGCGATGCTGCACAGGCTCTCGTGGGTCACATCGAGCGGCTCGAGAAGGAGCTCGTCGACGCGCGTAAGGATCGCGATCGGCTGGCCGCCATCGAGCGCGCACTCGGCCGGCGCTAGAGCGACCCGGCCGACACTGGAACTGCCCCGGGTGGGCGTGCGCCCATGAGGATCTGGATCGACCTCTCGGCACCCGCCCACCCGGTGGTTTTCCGGCCGTTGGTGCAGCGTCTGCGGGCCGCCGGCCACGAGGTCGAGGTCACGGCGCGCGACTTCGCGCAAACGCTCGAGCTCGCACGACTCGCCGGTATCGACGCCTTGCCCGTGGGAGCGCATGGCGGGCGCTCGGCCGGCGGCAAGCTGCGGAGTCTCGCCGGCCGGTCGACGGCGCTCTGGCGCTGGGCGCGCAGTCGCCCGCGCTTCGATCTCGCCGCGGCGCACGGCTCGAACGATCTGCCGATCGTGGCGCGCGCCCTGCGCGTGCCGGCCGTCGACCTCTTCGACTACGAGTGGGCGACGTTCCAGCACATGATCGGCTGTCGCCTCGCACGGCGCGTGATCGTGCCGGACGCGATTCCGCCCGAGCGGCTGCGCCGCTACGGCGCCGGGCCCCGCAAGTTGCGCCGCTACCCGGGCCTCAAAGAGGAGTACTTCCTGCACGACTTCGAGCCCGATCCCGGCATCCTCGAGCGCGTCGGCGCAGATCCCGCGCGCATCGTCGTCGTGCTGCGCACGCCACCCACGGCGGCGCTCTACCACCGCGTCCACAATCCCGTGTACGCCGATCTGCTCGACCGCCTCGGCAGCGACCCCGGCGTCCACGCCGTCGTCTTGCCGCGCCTGCGGGAGCAGGCCGACGAGCTGCGGCGGCTCGCCCTGCCCTCCGTGATCGTCCCCGAGCACGCGGTCGACGGCCCCAGCCTGGTCTCCGCGTCCGACCTCGTGATCTCGGCCGGCGGCAGCATGAACCGGGAGGCCGTCGCGCTGGGCGTACCGGTGTACACCACCTTCCAGGGCCGTATGGGAGGCGTCGACGAGAAGCTCCTGCGCGAGGGCCGGCTGCGCCGCCTGGAACGCGCGAGCGACGTAGAGATCCGCCACCGCGACCGCAGCGCCCCGCGCCTCCGGCGCGACCCCCAGCTGATCGTGGACCTCCTCCTGGGAACGCTGGACCCGGCGAACCAGGAAACGCCTGGGGTTCCGACCGATCCCGACGCATAACGCTCGAACGACGCAACGGCGGTTGGACCACCCCGCCGCAGCAGATTGGACCACCGCGCCGCAGCAGATTGGACCACCGCGCCGCCGCAGGTTGAACCACCGCGCCGCCGCAGGTTGGGCCACGGCGCCCGCAGCAGGTATGACGGGGGCAGACCTCGGGGCACGGTCCGAACGACCGTCCGGTCCTAGGAGGTCTGACCCCTGCGCAAGCGTTCGCACCCGCCACCAGGAGGGGCAGCCGTCGCCAAGCGCCGGTTCGAGCTCTCGCAATGCCCTCGGTGACACGGCTCGCGCGCGCAACGCATGGGGTCTGGCCCTTGACGTTGCGCCTTGACATTGCCCAGTGCGGACGGGCGCTTTGGCAACGGTTACCCACACGGCTCGCGCGCGCAACGCAAGGGGTCTGACCCTTGACGTTGCGCCTTGACGTTGCGCAGTGCGGACGGGCGCTTCGGCAACGGTCAAACCGCCAGAGCGCGCAGGTGCGAGCGCTTACACGCGGGGTCAGACCCCCTGTAAGTCGCACTGGCGGGTCACTCGCTTGCAAGGGGTCAGACCCCTGGCACGCCAGGTTCGGGCACGCCAGGTTCGGGCACGCCGGGTTCGGCTCGAGCCGCGGCCCACTCACACCGCGAGCGGATCGAGCAGCCGCTCGTCGTCGTTCTTGACCGAGTTGACCAGCATCGACGCGTCCGCCACCCGCAGATGCTCTGACGGGTACGGCTGCAGCAGAGACAGCGCTTCCTCGACGGAGGCGTCGCGGTCGAGCCAGGCGTGCTCGGCTCCGCGCGGGAGGATGACCGGCATGCGGTCGTGGACCGGCGCCACGATGTCGTTCGCCGTCGTCGTGATGATCGTGCAGGAGCGCAGCCATTCGTCGCTCTCGGGATCGCGCCGGCCCGTCCAGAGGCCGGCGAAGCCGAAGGGCGAGCCGTCGTCGAGCGAGTAGCGCACCGGGCGCTTCCTGCCGTCCGGGTCGAGGCGCCACTCGTAGAAGCCGTCGGCGAGGATCAGGCAGCGGCCCTTCGCGAGCAATGACCGGTAGGCGGACTTCTCGGTCAGCGTCTCGGCGCGCGCATTGATCATCCTCGCGCCGACCTTGGGATCCTTGGCCCAGTGCGGTACGAGGCCCCAGCGGGCGACCAGCAACTCGCGCTCCGATGCGCGCCGCGTGACGGCCAGCACCGGGTCGGTCGGGGCCACGTTGAAGCGCGGCTCGACCTCCTCGGGCACCGCCACGCCGAAGCGCTCCGCCAGCAATTGCGGATCGACGGCAACGGTGTAGCGCCCGCACATGCCGTCATTGTGCCGCGCGGACGCGCGCGGCCGACGCCAGTGCGCCGGTGCCGGCCGCGATCACGAAGGCGATCGCGACGATGTCCCTCGCGCCGAGCCCCTGGCTGAGCACGGCCGCGCCCACCAGAGCGGCGACCGCCGGATGCATGGAGAGAAGCACGCTGAACGTGCGCGCCGGCACGCGGCGCAGCGCGTACATCTCGATCGCGTACGGGATCGCGGTGCCGAGCAGCCCGAGCAGCGCGCACAGCGCGATCACCTTCGGATCGAAGAGCGCCCCGCGCGCGCTCGCGACGCCGGGCACCGCAAGCACCAGGGCCGAGACCGCACAGGCCGGCGCGAGCCCGTTGGCGCCGCGCGTCGCGTGTGCGAGGCGCCTGCCGAGCACGATGTAGAGGGCCCACAAACCGCCGGCCGCGATGATGAACACGAGGCCTCCCAGCTGCGCCCCGGCGAACCCTCTCCGAGCAGGACGACGCCCGCGAGCGCGAGCGCCACCCAGATGAGATCGCTGCGCCGGTGCGACGCCAGCACGGCCACCGCGATCGGCCCCCAGAACTCGAGCGTCACCGCCACGCCCAGCGGCAGTCGCGAGATCGCCTCGTAGAAGCAGGCGTTCATCGCCCCCATGACGATCCCGAACGGCAGCGCGGCGCGCCAGAACGCGCGCGTTCGTGGCACCGAGCGCACCACGAGGAAGAGGATCGCGGTCGCGAAGAGGGACCGCAATAGAGCCACTCCGAGCGGAGTCGCACTGCTGAAGGCGTGCACCGCGAGCGCGCCGCCGAGCTGCACCGACAGCGATCCCGCGATCATCGCGAGCGGCGCCGGCAGCGCCGGCAGTCCCGCACCGCGCGCTCCCTCCGCCGCGCTCGACATGACCTCGAAGATAGCCGCAGCGCGGCCGGCCCCGTCGCACCGCTTACGCTGTCCCGAGTGACGACGTACGGTCTCACCTCCGCCGAGGCGGCGCGCCGGCTGGAGGAGCGACCGCCGCACCCGGCGAGCGGCAGCCTCACCTACCGGGCGATCGTCCGGCGCAATGTACTGACGCTGTTCAACCTCGTGCTGGCAGCCTGCGCGGTCGCGCTGATCGCGACGGGTCAGCTGGCCGATCTGCTGTTCGCGGCCGTGCTGATCGTCAACTCGGGCATCGGCATCGTGCAGGAGGTGCGGGCGAAGCGCGCGCTCGACCGCCTGGCGCTGCTGGCCGCACCACGGGCGCGCGTTCTGCGAGACGGCGCCGAGCGCGAGATCGCCGTCGACGACGTCGTCGCAGGCGACGCGATCATGCTCAGCCCGGGCGACCAAGTCGTCGCCGACGGTCGCTTGCTCGAGGCCCGCGGCCTCCAGGTCGACGAGTCGATCCTCACGGGTGAGTCCGACCCCGACGCGCGGCGGGCCGGGGACAGCCTCCGGTCGGGATCGTTCTGCGTCGCAGGCAGTGGCATCTACGAGGCCGTGGGCGTGGGCGCGGACGCCTACGCCAACGAGCTCACGGGCGTTGCGCGCGAGGACCGGCGCGATCTCTCGCCCCTGCAGCTCTCCATCAACCACCTGCTCCGCCTGATGGTCGCGCTGATGATCCCCATTTCGGGGCTGCTCCTGTATGCACTGCACGTGCACGCGGTGCCGACGCAAGAGGCGGTGTCCACGTCCGTCGCCGGCATTGTCTCGCTCGTCCCGGAAGGTCTCGTCCTGCTGGCGAGCCTCGTGTTCGCCGTGGCTGCGGCGCGGGTCGGGCGGCGGGGCGCGCTGGTGCAGCGCCTGCCCGCCGTCGAGGCGCTGGCGGGCCTCGACATCGTGTGCCTCGACAAGACGGGCACGCTGACCGACGGCACGCTCGGGGTCGAGGAGATCCTGCCGGTGTCCGGCGCAGACGGGCGCGAGGTGCAGGCGCTACTCGGGACGTTCGCCGCGAGCCTCGGTGGACGCAATCCGACGGCCGACGCGCTGCATGCGCACCTCGGTGGGTCAGCGCGGCCCGTCTCGCTCGAGGTGCCGTTCTCGTCGCGCTGGAAGTGGAGCGGCCTCGCATTCGGCGACGGCAGCGAGCTCGTGCTGGGAGCGCCCGAGATCATCGTCCGCTCCGAGGCCGACCCTGCACTCGCGCACGAGGTCGGGGTGCGGCAGGAACGCCGCCTGCGCGTGCTGTTGTTCGCGCGTACCTCCGGCCTGGCCGAGCCGGAGGGCGACCGGGAGCCTCGCCTGCCGTCGCTGACGCCGCTCGCGCTCGTCGCGCTGAGCGAGCGCATGCGCCCCGACGCGGCCACGACGGTCGCCTATCTCCACCGCACCGGCGTCCACGTCAAGATCATCTCGGGGGACGGCCCCGCCACGGTCGCCGCTGTCGCGCGCGCAGCCGGCATCGAGACCGACGGCCGTGTGACGACGGGAGCCGACCTCCCGCAGGACGCCGGCGCGCTGCGGCGCAGCGCGAACGACAACGCCGTGTTCGCGCGCGTGCAACCGGAGGACAAGCGCCAACTGGTGGCGGCGCTCCGCCGCGGCGGCCGGCGCGTCGGCATGATCGGAGACGGCGTCAACGACGTCCCGGCGCTCAAGGAGTGCGATGTCGCGATCGCGCTCGGGTCGGGCAGTCAGCTCGCCAAGGGCGTGGCGGATGTGGTGCTCGTGCGCGAAAGCTTCGAGTCGATCCCGTTCGCGATCGAGGAGGGCCGCAAGATCCTGCGCAACGTGCAGCGCGTGGCCAAGCTGTTCGTCGCGAAGTCGGTCTTCGCCGCGGTGCTGATCCTCACGGTCGGCGTCGGCGGCGGCGTGTTCCCCTTCCTCCCCCGCCAGCTCTCGCTCGCGGCGGCGTTCACCGTCGGCATCCCGGCCTTCGTCCTCGCGCTCGCGCCGGCCGCGCAGGCGCCGCCCAAGCCGTTCCTGAAGGACGTCGCCTGGTTCGGCGTGCCGGCTGGAGTCGTGCTCGCAGTCGCGGTGCTGCTCGGGCACGGTCTCGTGCACACGTCCATCGGCCGCTCCGCGGCCGAGTCCGAGACGACGTCGCTCACGATCCTCGTGTTCGTCGGCCTGTACCTCGTGCTCGTGCTCGAGTCGGGCAGCATGCGGCGATCACGGTTGCGCGGTGCCCTCGTGCCCACGCTCGTGGGCGCCCTCGCTGTCGGCTATCTCGCGATCATCTCCTTCCCCGCGCCGCGTGAATGGTTCGGGCTCGCATCCCCGTCGGGCCTCCCGCTCGTCGTGAGCGTGATCTGCACGACGTTCGCGATCGGGGCGCTCGGCCTGCTCGGCCTCTCCCTGACGCGGCCCGGCGGCGAGCAGGTGCAGGTCGTGCGCTTCTGGCGCAAGCGGGCGGGGGCCTGAGAACGCGGGGAGTGTGCGATAATCGGCGCTTCCGGGGTGTGGCGCAGCCTGGTAGCGCGCTCCGTTCGGGTCGGAGAGGTCCCCAGTTCGAATCTGGGCACCCCGATGCGCTGCCGGGGCCGCAGCGCGGCCCCGGCAGCCGTTACCCTTGCGCCGGTGAGGGCAGCCCGCGACGAGATCCTGGACTTCCTCGCGGCGGAACTCGAGACGCACCGCTACCGCGACTACGCGCCGATCGGGCTGCAGGTGATCGGTGCCGGCCAGGTCGCGCGCGTGGCGTCGGCCGTGTCCTCGACGCTCGAGGTGTTCGACCGCGCCTCGGTCGAGGGCGCTCAGATGCTGCTGGTGCACCACGGCATGTTCTGGGACAACGAGCCGCGTGCGATCGGCGCGCACATGCGACGCCGGCTCGAACGCCTGTTTGCGGCCGATATCACGCTCGCGGCCTATCACCTTCCGCTCGACGGGCACCCGCGCATCGGCAACAACGCCCGCCTCGCCGCGGAGCTCCGCCTGCGCGTCGACGGCTGGTTTTCCGAGCACGGAGGCATTCCCCTCGCAGTGCGCGGGACGCTGACGGCAGCCGTGCCGCTGCAGACGCTCGCCGAGCGCGTGGCCGAGATCGTCGGACGCGTGCCGATCGCATTCCCCGGCGGTCCCGAGCGCGTGCGCACGCTCGCGATCTGCTCGGGCCGCCCGGGCGGGATCGCGCTCGAGGCGCGCGCACTCGGCGTCGACGCGCTGCTCACGGGCGAGCCGCAGGAGGACTTCCGCGCGCTGGCGCGCGAGCTCGGCATGTCGATCGTGTGTGCGGGCCACCATGCGACCGAGACGCTCGGCGTGCGCGCAGCGGGTGAGCTGTTGCGCGAGCGCTTCGGCGTCGAGCACGTCTTCCTCGACGTCCCGAACCCGGTCTGACAGCGCGCGCGAAGAATTCAGATCGGTGACCTAACTTTTTCGGATCTGTGTGTTTTTTCACCCGCTCGGCTCTTGCCGACATCCGCGCCCGGCGCTAGACTCACGGCATGGGAGGGAGTGTCTACCGATGGTGACCGCTTCGGAAGCCGCTACCTGACCTGCAGAGCCCACCACGGCGTAGCCTGGTGGGCTTTGTCGTTGAAGGGCCCCATGTGCAACGTGCAAGGAGTCGCGAACCATGCCGAACCACCTCACGCCCGAAGAGCTCTCTCGTGAGTTCGGGATCGACAGAGCCGAAGTCATCCGGATCTGCGTCGAAGAGCACGTCCCCGTCTATCACGGCAGAATCGACAAGACGCTCTTCGAGGCCGTGCGAGTGATCCACCTGGAACCGGAAGCAGTGCACGCAACCAGCTCGGCCTGATCAGGCACCCCATCAGCTGAGGCGCGGCCGTCGCGGCCGGTCTCGTCGCGCGCAGCCGGTACCCTCTCGGGGTGCGCGTCCGCATTTGGCGTCCGTTTCTGCTCGTCGTCGTGGCGCTGGCACTGCCGGTGTCGATCGTCCGACCCGCCGGTGCGGCGACGGGTCCCCGTGAGCGCGCGGCGCTGGTCCAGCTGTTCGCGACCGACGCCGCGCTCGCAAGTGCCCGTGAGCGCGAGCAAGTCGCTCAGTCGCGCCTCACGCGCGTCCAGGCCGATCTGCGTGGCCTGCGCCGGCGCCTGGCTGCGGCACGCATCAACGAAGGCGCCTCGCAGCGCGCGCTCGCGCTGCGTCTGAACGAGATCTACCGCGCCCGTCCACTCGACGCGCTGGCCGTCCTGCTCGAGTCGCGCTCGTGGAGCGACGTCAGCGCCGGCCTCGACTTGCTCGACCGCCTCTCGCAATCCGACAGCGCGCTCGTACGGAGCGCGCGCCGCTGGCACACCGCATTGCGGGTCCAGGCGCGCACGCTCAAGGCCGCCGAGGCCGGCGCGAACGCCCAGCAGGCTGCCTGGGAGGCGCGCGTGAGCGCGCTGCAGGGGGCCGACCGGATCCATCGCGCCCTGCTGGCCCGGCTGCAGCGGCAGCGCGTGCACGCGGTGGCTGCCCTGGCGACGACCGCGCACCGCGACGTGCAGCGTGCGCGCCGCGTCGTGCGGCCACAGCCCCACGGCGGTGGCAGCACGAGCTCGCCGCTGCCACCGCCGCCGCCCAAGCCGCCCTCGCTGGCTCCCGGCTCGACCCTCTCGGTCTCCTCGACCGCCTATTCGCTGCCTGGACGCACAGCCAGCGGCCTTCCCGTCGGCCCGGGTATCTGCGCGACCGACCCGCGCGTGATCCCGCTCGGGACGCGCTTCGAGGTGCCGGGCTACGGGCCGTGCGTGGCGGCCGACACGGGCTCGGCGATCATCGGGGCCACGATCGACCTCTGGATGCCGAACGAGCGTGCGACGGTGTACGGGACCCAGACCATTACCATCATCTTCCGATGATGCGACGACTACGCTCCAGCCTGATACTCGCGCTCGGCCTGCTGGCGATCGCCTTCCCGGTGGCGAACGCCGCCGGCGGGCAGACGACGACGGACGTCGCGCTCGCGAGAGGCATCGCGAAGGCGCTCGCCGCGCACGGCTTCAGCGGGCAGGGCACCGGCGTGGCCGTCGCCGATCTCGCCACGGGCGACGTCATCTACCAGCGCAACGGCGCGATCCCGATGGTGCCGGCCTCGACCGAGAAGCTGTTCACCAGCGTCGCCGCGCTCAGCACGCTGCATCCGGACTTCCGCTTCGCCACGACCGTCGTCGGGGTGGGGACACGCGTGGGGCCGACCTGGAACGGCGACCTCTACCTCGTCGGCTCGGGCGACCCGACGTTCTCGAGCTACGACATCGACGCCCTGGCGGCCCAGGTCAAGGCCCGGGGCATCCGGAGGATCAGCGGGCGCATCCGTGGCGACGAGACCGTCTTCGACTCCTCCCGCTGGGGCCCCTGGCCGGTGCGCTACATCGGCGTCGAGTCGCCGCCGCTCTCGGGCCTCGCGCTCGACCGCGACGTGACTACCAATGGCCGGGACGTCGCGAGCCCGTCCCACAGCGCCGCACGCGCGCTCAGGCGGGCGCTGAAGGCGGCCGGCGTCAAGGTAGGCGTGCACTTCGTGGCCGGGGGACGCGCACCCAAGGGCGCGCTCGTCCTGGGCCGCGTCCAGTCCGACCCGCTCTGGCAGATCGTGCGCTTCATGGATCGCCACAGCGACAACTTCACGGCCGAGATGGTGGCGAAGGCGGTCGGCGCCTACGCCGGGGGGAGCGGCACCACCGAGCGCGGCATGCACGTCGCCGGCGAGGTCGCCGCACCCATGCTCGGAGAGGACGCGCCGCTCGTGCACCTCGCGGACGGCTCGGGCCTCTCGCACGCCAATCGCACGACCGCCGCCGCGCTCGCCCGGCTGCTTGCGGGGGCCGCGGCCAACCCGGCCATCGCCAAGCCCTTTGCGGGCGCCCTCAGCGTGGCGGGCGCCAACGGCACGCTGGCACACCGCCTGCGGGGGTTGCGGGGCCGCGTGCTGGGCAAGAGCGGGACGCTCGACAACGTCTCGGCGCTGGCGGGCTACGTCACCGGCCTGAGCGGGCGCCGCTTCGCGTTCGCGGTGCTCATGAACGTTCCCGCGCTGAGCGACTGGGACGCGCATGCGGCCCAGGACGCGATCGTCAAGCTGCTCGCAAAGCGCTAGCCGACGACCTCCGGGCCGTCCTCGAGCAGCCGCTGGAAGGCCTCGTCGTCCAGCACCGGTACCCCGAGGTCGACCGCCTTCGCGAGCTTCGACCCGGGGCTCGATCCGGCCACGACATAACTCGTGCGCCTGGAAACCGAGTCGGTGACCTTGCCGCCCCGCTCCACCACGCTCGCCTTGGCCTCGTCGCGCGAGAAGGACGGCAGCGTGCCGGTGATGACGAACGTCAGCCCGGCCAGCGGCCCCTCGCCGGGCGGCGGCGCGTCGCCCGGCAGATCCAGCGTGAGCCCGGCTGCGGCGAGGTCGTCGAGCACCTCGGCGTTGCTCGGGAAGGCCAGCCAGTCGGCGACCGACTCGGCGACGATCGGCCCGACGCCCGCGACCTCGGCGATCTCGTCGGCGCCGGCTGCGCGCAGCGCGGCCAGTGAGCGGAAGTGCTGGGCGATCGCCTCGGCCGTCACGGCGCCGACGTGCGGGATGCCGAGCCCGAACAGCACGCGCCCGAAGGGCCGCTCCCTGGAGTGCGCGATCGAGGCGACGACGTTCTCGGCCGAGCGCTGCTGGAAGCCGTCGAGCGCGAGCAGTTGCTCGACCGTCAGCTTGTAGAGGTCGGGAGGGCGCCGCACGAGCTCGAGCTCCCAGAAGCGCTCCATCAGCCGTTCCCCCACGCCGTCGATGTCCAGCGCGCCGCGCGAGACGAAGTGGCGCAGGCCCTCCAGGCCGCGGCTCGGGCAGAAGGGGTTGGGGCACCGGTGGACCGCCTCACCCTCCGCCCGCACGACCTGCGTCCCGCAGGCCGGGCAGTGGTCGGGCATGTGGAACTCGCGCTCGCTGCCGTCGCGCCGCGCCAGCACGGGGCCGACCACTTGCGGGATCACGTCGCCCGCGCGCTGCACGATCACGTGGTCGCCGATGCGCACGTCCTTGAGCTTGATCACGTCATCGTTGTGCAGCGTGGCCATGCGCACGATCACACCGCCCACCGCGACCGGCTCGAGCACGGCGTAGGGATTGAGCGCGCCCGTGCGCCCGACGTTGATCCCGATGTCGAGCAGCCGGGTGATCGCGGTCGTGGGCGGGAACTTGAATGCGATCGCCCAGCGCGGATCGCGCCCGACCGAGCCCAGGGCCTCCTGCTGATCGCGGCGGTCGATCTTGACCACGCACCCGTCGATGTCGTAGTCGAGCCGGGCGCGCTGCTCGACCAGCCCCTCGCAGGCCGCAGCCATGCCCTCGAACGTGTCGTGCCTGCTGGAGATGGGATTCACGGGGAAGCCGTTCTCCCGCAGCCACTCCAGCACGCTCCAGTGGGAGTCGAACGCGATGCCGTCGAGAGCGCCCACGGCGTAGCAGAACAGCGCGAGCGGTCGCGAGGCGGTGACGCGCGTGTCCTTCTGGCGCAGCGACCCGGCGGCCGAGTTGCGCGGGTTCATGAGCACGCTCTGCCCAACCGCGAGGCGCTCCTCGTTGAGCCGCTCGAACGCCGCGAGCGGGAGGTAGATCTCGCCCCGCACCTCGATCAGCGTGGGTGGCCGCTCGCCCTTCAGCCGCTGCGGCAGCGACTTGATGGTGCGCAGGTTGGCGGTGACGTCCTCGCCGACCGTGCCGTCTCCGCGCGTCGCGCCGCGCGTCAGTCTGCCGTGCTCGTAGACGAGCGAGATCGCGAGCCCGTCGATCTTCGGCTCGGTGACGTAGGCGATGTCGTCGTCGAGGCCCTTCTGGGCGAGCAGGCGGCGCGCACGCGCATCCCAGGCGACCAGCGACTCGTGATCGCGCGCATTCGCCAGCGAGAGCATCGGCAGGAGGTGCGTGACCGGCGCGAAGCCCTCCGAGGGCCGCAAGCCGACGCGCTGGGTCGGCGAATCCGGCGTGCGCAGCCCGGGCTGCCGCTCCTCGAGCTCGAGCAGCTCCCGGAAGAGCGCGTCGTACTCGGCGTCCGAGATCTCGGGCTCGTCGAGCTCGTGGTAGAGCCGGAGGTGGCGCGTGAGCTCCGCCTGCAGCCAGGCCGCGCGCTCGGCCGGATCCTGTCTGCCGTCGCTAGCCATCCGCGAAGAGGATGCCGGCGAGCTCGGCCGGCGTCGTGGCGATCGCATCGGGCGCCTCGGCCGCGAGCCCGTCGTAGTCGAACGCCCCCCAGGTGACACCGACGGCCGCAACGCCGGCGGCGCGCGCAGCCTGCAGGTCGCTGACCGCGTCGCCGACGTAGACGGCGCCCCGCTTGGGCCGCCCGAGCAGCGAGAGCGCATGCGCGATCGGCTCGGGGCCGGGCTTGTGCGTCGCCGTCGACTCGATCGTCACCATCGCGTCGATGCGCTCCTCGAGCCCCGGAACGATGCCGTAGGCCAGCAGCACTGCATCCAGCATCTTGGAGGTCGCGACCGCGACGGGGATGCCGCGCGCGCGCAGGTCGTCGCAGAGCTCGAGCATGCCGGGGAAAGCGGTCACGTACTCGTCGTGGACGCGGTGGTTGAACTCGCGGTAGACGTCGAACAGCTCCTGCGCGCGCTGCTCGTCGAACACGCGCATCTGCTCGAGCAGCGGCCGGCCGATGCCGTCCCGCAGTGCTTCCTCGGGCAGTTCCCGGCCGAGCACCGTCGCGAGTGCGTGCCGGTGGGAGGCCACGATCAGCGGCACCGTGTCGATCAGCGTGCCGTCCAGGTCGAAGATGACCGTCGAGTAGCTCATGCGGGCTCCCGCGCCACCGCGGCCAGCGCCGCCATGGCATCCTCGGCATAGAGGTCGAAGCGCAGCGGCGTGATGGCGATGAAGCCCTCCGCGACGGCCGCGATGTCGGTGCCCGGCTCGCCCTCGAGCCGGAGCGGGCCGGCGCCGTAGAGCCGGTAGTGGCGGCGGCCGCCCTCCGCCTCGCCCGCCGGCCGGAGCTGCGGCCGGTAGCGCCGGCGCCCGAGCCGCGCGACGCGCACCCCCGCGACCGTGCCTGCGGGTGCGTTGACGTTGATCACGACGCCCGGGGGCAGCGCGCCCGACGCCAGCATCGGCACGAGCGTGAGGGCGAAGCGACCCAGCTCCGTGGCGTCGTAGGAATCGTCCTCGCTGCCGTGCTGCGAGAGCGCCGCCGCGGGCAGGCCCAGCAGGGCTGCCTCGAGGGCGGCCGCAACCGTGCCCGAATAGGCGACGTCGTCGCCCAGGTTGACGCCGCGGTTGGGGCCCGAGATGACGACGTCGGGTCGGCCGCCGGCAAGGCCCAGCGCTCCGAAGCGGACGCAGTCGGCCGGCGTGCCGCTGACGGCGAAGGCCGGTCGCCCGTCCGGCAGGCGGATCTCGTCGACGGCGATGGGGCCCGCGAGGCTGAGCGAGCGCGACACGCCCGTCATGTCGGTGGCAGGAGCGATCACGTCGACGTCGCCGAGCGTGTCGAGCTGGGCCGCCAGAGCCGCCAGCATGGGCGCCTCGACGCCGTCGTCGTTGGTGAGCAGGATGCGCATGATCTCGGGCAGGATAGAGTCCTGAGCGTGTCGGCCAGGACAAGCGAGCCCTCGCGCTTCTCCCGGGCCGACCTGATCTCGTTCGGCGTGGCCGCCACGGCCTCGGTCGTCGCGCTCGTCCTCAAGCAGGCCGGAGCGTCCGGCCCCGTCGTATTCGTGGCCGCCGCGGTGAGCGTGATGGCGCTCGCCTACGTGCTCGGCGAGGCGACCGACCAGGCGGGCACTGCCTCCGGGCCCCGCCTCGCATCGCTGCTCAACGCCACGTTCGGCAACCTGCCCGAGCTGATCATCGTCGTGCTCACGGTGCGCGAGGGGCTGATCGACGTGGCGCGCGCCTCGATCATCGGCTCGGTGATCGGCAACATCCTGCTCGTGCTGGGCGCATCCATCCTGCTCGGCGGCCTGCGCAACGGGAGCATGAGTTTCGATCAGCGCTCCGTCGGGACGAACGCGTCGATGCTCACGCTCGCGGCCGTCGCGCTCGGGCTGCCGTCGCTGTTTGACTCACTGCACGACACGACGCACCACGAGCAGGTCGCACTCTCCTTCGGCGTCGCGATCATCATGGTGGTGCTCTACGCCGCCTACCTGCTGTACTCGTTCACGGTGCCCCCATCGGCGCACGGCCACGAGGGAGTCGCCCGCTGGGGCGGAGCCGCCTCACTGATCGCGCTGGCCGTGACGGCGGTCGTGACCGGTGCCATGTCGGAGCTGCTGGTCTCCGCGATCGAGCCGACCATCGAGCAACTCGGTATCGGCACCGTCTTCGTCGGCATGGTGGTGGTCCCGCTCGTCGGCAATGTGCCCGAGCACTGGGCCGCCGTGCGGATCGCGCGTGCGGGCAATCTCGACTTCGCGATGAGCATCGCCTTCAACTCGGGCCTGCAGGTTGCGCTCGCCGGCACGGCAATCGCAGTCGCAGCCGGCGCCCTGCTCGGCCATCAGGTGCTGATCGTGTTCCCGCCGATCGAGCTCGCGCTGCTCGGCGCGGCCACGATCATGACGGCGATCCTGACGAGCGTGGGCCGAGCCAACTGGCTCGAGGGCTTGGAGCTGCTGGCGATCTACGTGATCGCGGCGCTCGCCTTCTGGTACCTGTAGTCGTCGCACATCTTGGGGTCAACAACAACGACTACGACAGGCGCAGCGCGCGCAGCCGGCGGATGCGGTCCTCCATCGGCGGGTGCGTCTGGAACAGCGCCGAGAGGCCGCTGTGACGCAGGGGGTTCGCGATGTAGAGCGTCGAGGTTGCCGGCGAGACCTGCATCGGAATTGCGGCCACGCCCCGCTCGAGCGTCTCGAGCGCGTCGGCCAGCGGCTTGCTGTCGCCGATCATGGCCGCGCCGGTTGCGTCGGCCAGGTACTCGCGCTGACGCGAGACCCCGAGCTGCAAGATCATCGCCGCGATCGGCGCGATGATCACCGTCGCCAGGGCGGCCAGTCCGCCGAACGGGCTGTCGCGGTTGTCGGAGCCGCCGCCGAAGATCATCCCGAACTGCAGGATGTTGGCGATGGCGGAGATGGCCGAGGCGATCATGGCTGCGATCGAGCTGACCAGGATGTCGCGGTTCTTGATGTGGGCGAACTCGTGGGCCAGCACCCCCCGGATCTGATCTTCCGGCAGATACTTGCGCAGGCCCTGCGTCACGGCGACGGCCGCGTGCTTCGGGTTGCGGCCCGTCGCGAAGGCGTTGGGCTGCTCCGAGGGGATCATGTAGACGCGCGGCATCGGCACCCCGGCACGCTGCGCCAGGTCTCCGATGATCGCGTAGAGGCGGGGATCGTCTTCCTCCGAGATCGGCTGCGCATGGCTCGAGCGGATCGCGAAGCGGTCCGAGTACCAGTACGAGACGAACACGAAGACGACGGAGATCCCGCCGAAGAGCAGGTAGCCGGCGCTACCGAAGAAGCGTCCTCCGATGGCGATCAGCAGGGCCGACAAACCTGCGATCAGGACCCAGGTGCGAGCCTGGGTCGAGAAGCGGGTCGCGGTCACGTTCACTGGTGTTCCCTTTCCTGCGGCGGCATTACGGACTGTTGCCGGGCCACCGCCTTCCGGCACTCTGGATGGTAGAAGGCCCTTCCTTTAGTTTGTGTTGTCGTACACCGTCCCAAGCGCTTTCAAATGCGGTTAGTAGCGAACGCCGACCAGGCACAGCGCGTGCGGGGGCGCGGTGACGCCGGCGGCCGCGCGCGGAGAGCCCTCGAGCAAAGAGGCAAAGGCTTCGGGCGGTCGCTCGCCGCCCGCCGTCTGGATCATCGTCCCGACCAGCGTGCGCACCATGTGGCGGAGGAAGGAGTCGGCCTCGACGCGGAACACGAGCTCGTCTCCCTCCCGCTCCCACCCGGCCTCCAGGACGATGCGCCGGAAGACCTCGTGCTGGGTCTCCGCCGGCGTGAAGGCACGGAAGTCGTGCTCCCCGAGCAGCAGCGCGGCGCACTCCCCCAAGACCTCCTGGGAGATCTCTCTCGGCCAGTGCCAGGTGCACGCGGCGCGCAGCGGCGAGGGTGCCCGCGAGCGCAGCACGCGGTACTGGTAGCTGCGGGAGCGGGCCGAGAAGCGCGCGTGGAAGCCTTCGGGAGCTCGTGTGCAGCCCAGCACGGCCACGTCGGGTGGTAGATGAGCGTTGAGCGCGGCCGGCACGCGCGTGAGCTCAGGGCCGCCCTCGGCGGCCTCGACGGTCACGACCTGCCCGGAGGCGTGCACACCGGTGTCGGTACGGCCCGCAACCGCAGGACGGCCGCTGCGCGGCCAGAACGTCCGCAGAGCCTCGGTCAGGACGCCCTCGACCGTGCGCAGCCCCGGCTGTGCGGCCCAGCCGTAGAAGGCCGCCCCGTCGTACTCGAGGTCGAGCCGGAGGACCGGCCCGGCGCTCACCGCGAGCGGTCGAGCCGCCGCTGGCGCGGCGGATCGAGACGGTCGACGAGCGCCCAGCGCCCGCCTCCCCCACCGATCACGATCAGGGCGAGCACCATGAACACCGGCGGCAGCGTGAGGTAGAAGCCGCCATCGGTACGTCCTCCGGCGATCATCACGATGATCGCCTCGGCCAGGATCAGCCAGGCCGCCAGGCGCGGGGCGATGCCGAGCAGCAGGATCACGCCGAGGAAGATCGCCAGGAAGGGGATCGCGACGCCCGAGAAGCTCGGCGACGGGAGCCCCCACACGCGGGCGTCGGCGACGGCGGCGTGATGACGCTGCACCTGGAAGACGCCGGTGACGATCACGAGCAGCGCGAGGCCGAAGCGCACGAGCGCGATGCCGATCGCAGGCCGATCCTCGAACGGGCTGCGCGCGCTCATCCGCGCAGCACCTGGAGCGCCGCGGCCTCGGGCGAGGCCGGGGCGGTGAAGTGCAGGCCGTCGAGCACCGCGCGGAAGGCGGGCTCGGAGTCCGCGTACGCCGCCTCGCTGGCGGTGCCGCAGATGGCATAGCCGAGGCCGTCGCGGACGAGGAAGGCCTGCAACTGCACGAGCGGCGCCGAGTCGGCGACCTGGAAGCGGACGACGCGCACGAGCGCGCGCTCGCCATCGAGCTCCTCCCATCCGTTGGAGCGCAGCTCGAAGGCGTCGACCTGGTCGCGCATGAGGTTGGCGTGCCCCTCGGCGAAGCCCGCGAGGCCCATGCCGCTGCACAGCGCCTCGCGCGTGATCACGAGGTTCGGAACCGAGCCATCGACCGCCGCCGGGGCCACGATCGTCACGGCGGTACGGTCGGACCAGCCCGCCGGGAGCGGCAGCTGGTAGGCATCCGTGCGCACGGTGGCCACGGCCGCCGCTCGGCTCAGACGAGCTCGATGTAAGCCATCTCGGCCGCATCGCCGAGACGCGGACCGAGCTTGATGATGCGCGTATAGCCACCCGACCGCTCCGCATAGCGGGGCGCGATGTCCTCGAACAGGCTCTTGACGACCGGCTTCTGGCGCAGGAAGGCGACGGCCTGCCGGCGCGCGTGGAGGTCGCCGCGCTTGCCCAGCGTGATCATCTGCTCGGCCACGGGCCGCACTTCCTTGGCCTTCGCCAAGGTCGTGCGGATGCGGCCGTGCTGGATCAGCTCGGATGTCAGGTTGGCGTACAGCGACTTGCGGTGCGCGCTGTCGCGCCCGAGCTTGCGCCCGCGCTTCTGATGTCGCATCAGTCGTCACCCCGGAGCTTGAGGCTGTGCACGGCGAGTGTCTCGCGCACCTCCTCGATCGACTTCTTGCCGAAGTTCGGGATGGCCGCCAGCTCCTGCTCGGTCTTGGAGATCAGGTCGCCGATCGTCTCGATGCCGACACGCTTGAGGCAGTTGTACGAGCGGACGCCGAGCTCGAGTTCCTCGATCAGGATGTTCTCCATCCCGTGGGCCTCGGGCATCTCCGGCTCGAGCGCGCCGACGGGCGAGGCCGCGGCCAGGCTCGTGAGGTCGCTCGTGTCGATGTTGGTGAAGATCGCGAGCTGGCGGATCAGCACCTCGGCAGCCTGCTCGACCGCCTCGCGCGGCGAGACAGAGCCATCCGTGTAGATGTCGAGCGTGAGCTTGTCGTAGTCGGTGCGCTGACCGACGCGGGCCGAGTCGACGTGCACCGAGACGCGGCGCACGGGCGAGAAGATCGAGTCGACCGGGATCATCCCGATCGTCGTCTCGGGGCCCTTGTTGCCGTCGGCGGCGACGTAGCCGCGACCGCGGCCGATCGTCAGCATCATCTCGAGGCGGGCGCCCTCGGCGAGGTGGCAGATCTCGAGCTCCGGGTTCAGGATCTCGAGCTCGGAGCTCGCGTCGATGTCGGCGGCCGTGACGACGCCGGGGCCCTCCTTGAGGATACGGGCCTCGATGTCGGAGATCTCGCCGTGCAGGCGCGCGACGAGCCCCTTGAGGTTCAGGATGATGTCGGTGACGTCCTCACGGACGCCCTTGATCGACGAGAACTCGTGCGCAACGCCCTCGATCTTGACCGAGGTCACGGCAGTGCCCTCGATCGTCGAGAGCAGCACGCGGCGCAGCGAGTTGCCGTAGGTATGGCCGAAGCCGCGGTCGAGCGGCTCGATCACGAACGCCCCATGTGTGGGCGTCACGTCCTCGTGCGTGATCTTCGGAATCTGGAAATCCATCAGTGCAGGCATTCGGAAAGTCTCCGGACGGGCGGGAGTGCGGACAGGAGCAGCGGCTGTGAGCGCTACTTGGAGTAGAGCTCGACGATCAGCTGCTCCTGAACGGGCGTGTCGATCTCGACACGCTCGGGGAGGCGCAGGACCTTGCCGGTGAGATTGTCATGGTCGGCAAGCAACCAGCTCGCGACCGACGACGTGAGGTCGGTCGCATCGCGAATGACCGCCTCGGCGCTGGAGTTCGGGCGGATGTTCACGAGGTCGTTCGGGCGGACGTGGAACGAGGGGATGTTCACGCGCCGGCCGTTGACGTGGAAATGGCCGTGGCGGACGAGCTGCCGCGCCTGGGCGCGGGAGGCTGCGAAGCCGAGGCGGTAGACGACATTGTCGAGCCGCGTCTCGAGCATGCCCAGCAGGTTCTCGCCCGTGATGCCCGACTTGCGGCTGGCCTTGTCGTAGTAGTTGGCGAACTGCTTCTCGAGCACGCCGTAGTAGCGCTTGGCCTTCTGCTTCTCGCGCAACTGCAGCAGGTACTCGCTCTGCTTGATGCGGCCGCGGCCGTGCTGGCCGGGCGGATAGGCGCGGCGCTCGACGCCGCATTTCTCGGTCAGGCAGCGCTCCCCCTTGAGGAACAGCTTCATGCCCTCGCGGCGGCACTTCTTGCACTTGGCGTCGGTGGAGCGAGCCATCGCCTACCCCCTAGACCCGCCGCCGCTTGCGCGGGCGGCAGCCGTTGTGGGCCTGCGGGGTGACGTCCTTGAC
>DASRQS010000111.1:0-34629 GCA_035696365.1 Gaiellales bacterium
CGCGATCGCGGCCGGGCCGTCCCACGGCTCGAGCATGCCGGCGTGGAACTCGTAGAAGGCGCGCAGATCGTCGGCCATCGGCGTGGCCTGGCTCCAGGCGGCCGGGATCAGCATGGCGAGCGCGTGGGCGGGCGCGCGACCGGCGAGCACGAGCAGCTCGAAGGCGGCGTCGAGCGCGGCGGAGTCGCTCCAGCGCGTCCGGGGCGGGCGGCTCGACCGGCGGCGAGGGGATGTCCTCGAGGTAGATCTTCTGCTCGTCGAGCAGGGCGCGGTAGGGGCGGCGGCGCGCGAGCGCGCGCTTGATCTCGTCGTCGCCGCGGATGCGCCCGGCGTCGGTGTCGACGATCAGCATCTGGCCCGGCTTGAGGCGGTCGTTCACGACCACGTCGGCCGGGTCGAGCTCGAGCACTCCGGCTTCGGACGCGAGCACGAGCAGGCCGTCGCGCGTGACCTGGTAGCGGCAGGGCCGCAGGCCGTTGCGGTCGAGCGTCGCGCCGGCTTGCCGGCCGTCGCAGAACGCGATGGCGGCAGGCCCGTCCCACGGCTCGAGCATGCCGGCGTGGAACTCGTAGAAGGCGCGCAGGTCGTCGGGCATGGGCGTGGCCTGGCTCCAGGCGGCCGGGATCAGCATCGCCAGTGCATGGGCCGGCGCGCGGCCCGCCAGCACGAGCAGCTCGAAGGCGGCGTCGAGCGCGGCGGAGTCGCTCCAGCGCTCGTCGATCAGCGGGAACAGCTTGGGAAGGTCGTCGCCGAGCTGGGCCGAGCGCAGCTGCGGTTCGCGCGCGTGCATCCACTGCCGGTTGCCGCGCACGGTGTTGATCTCGCCGTTGTGCGCCAGGTAGTGGAACGGGTGGGCGAGGTCCCACGAGCCGAGCGTGTTGGTCGAGAAACGGGAGTGCACGAGCGCCATGGCGCTCTCGATCTCGGGCTCGCGCAGGTCGGCGTAGTAGGCCGGCAGCTGGCGGGCGGTGAGCAGGCCCTTGTACGTCAGCGTGCTGCTCGAGAACGAGGCGATGTGGAACGTCGCCTCGGGCACGCGGCGAGCCGCGGCGGCGAGCTCGACGCGGCGGCGGATCACGGTCAGCTTGCGACGGAACGCACGTTCGTCGCCGTTCGGTCCCTGGGCGACCAGGAGCTGGCGCACGACGGGCTCGCTCTCCTGCGCGAGGCGCCCGATGGCGCTCGAGTCGCGTGGCACGTCGCGCCAGCCGAGCGGCTGCTGGCCTTCCTCGACGGCGATGCGTACGCACAGCTCCTCGCAGCGCAGGCGCAGCGCCGGATCAGTCGGCAGGAAGCACATCGCGACGGCGTAGTGCCCGGGCGGCGGCAGCTCGAGCTCGAGCTCGGCGCGGCAGAAGCGCCGCAGCAGGCGATCCGGCACCTGCAGCATGAGGCCCGCGCCGTCGCCTGTGTCGGGATCGGCTCCGCGCGCCCCGCGGTGCTCCATGGCGGCCAGCATCGCGAGCGCCCGCTCGACGAGCTCCCGGCTGCGCATGCCGTCGGCACGCGCAATCAGCCCGAGCCCGCAGGCATCGTGCTCGAAGCGCGCGTCGTACAACGGGTTCGCCGCAAGCGCCTGCACCGCACCAGAGTACCAGAGTCCTGAATCAACTGAATCGGCAGTCCGTCCATACATGATCCAAATGATTCAACATGACACGGAGCGGGACTCCTGGGCGGGACACTTGGGGTCTGGCCCTTGATGTCCCCCAGCGGGACATCAAGGGCCAGACCCCAAGTGTCCCGCGGACCCGTCTAGGCTGCCGCCATGAGCCTTATCGACACCGGTTGGGCTGCCTGGCTGCCCTTCGAGTTGACGGCTGCGCTCGAGGCGCTCTCGGGCGGGTCGGCTGCGCGGCGGGCTCTGCGGCAGCAGCTCGCGGCCGCGCGCGACGAGGCCGGGCGGGAGCGATGGGAGCGCTTCCGGCTCGTCGCCCCGTCGCGGATCGACGTCCCGATCGAGGGTGAGGGGCTGACTGAGGCTGACTGCTACGCGCTCTTGGAGGGCCTCGGGCTCGTCGCGGGCACTCCGCCGAGCCCGGTCGAGCCCGAATCGGTCGAGCTCGTGCTCACGCTCGACGAGGACGATCGCCGCGAGCTGGACCGCATCCGCGCCGCGCGCGATCCGGGCGCCGCCTCGACGCCGACCGAGGCGCTGCCGTCGCTCCAGGCGTCCTTCGGCGGGGGAGACGTCGGCCGCAACGATCCTTGTCCCTGCGGCTCGGGTCAGAAGTTCAAACGCTGTCATGGGCGCTGAAGGCCCTTCTCAGCGCTCGCTGAGCTCTCCGGCGGTGAAGAGGGCCGCGGAGACGACCAGGAAGGCCGCCGCCCACCAGACGAGGCCGCTCGCAGCCAGCAGGGCGGACGCGACCGCGATCTGAGCGAGCTTCGCGATCAGGCGCAGCGGGTGGCGGAGCCGGCGCCGGGCGCGTGGCGCCAGCCACCTTCCCCAGATGGCGGCTGCGGCGAGGGGCAGGAGGATCGCGAGCACGGTGCTCGCGACGGCTCCGTCTCCGAGCCGGATACCGGCGGTGACGAGCACGGCGAGCAGCACGAGCTCGTCCAGGAAGACGGCGATCTGAAGCAAGCCGACCGGTTGGACGTGCTCGGCGGGCATACCGGCACGGTAGCCTGCAGCGATGCTCGACCTCCGCTATGACCCGGTCTCCCGCGCCGGCTACGTCAGGCTCCGCCAGGGGCGCGTGGCCAAGACGCGCGAGCTCTCGCCCACGGCCAACGGCGAGTACGACAATCGCGACCGCCTGGTCGCGATCCAGATCACCGATCTCGACGAGACGGCTGCCGAGTTCCTGCGCACCGCCGACGAGGAGACGCTGCTGCGCGTGATCCGCGAGCAGGCCGGGCGCCGCAAGGCGGGCAGCCAGCCGCCGCCGGGAGTCGTGCGCGAGACGCGCAGCCGCCGCTGAGCCCGCTCTCAGCGCCGCCCGGGGCGCTCGATCACGATTCGCCTCCTGATGACGGGTGAATTACTGCGGCGGGCGGGTGACCGCGCCGTCGCTGGCCGAGGAGACGAGCGCCGCGTACTTCGCGAATACGCCGGAGGTGTAGCGCGGCTCGGGACGCTTGAAGTGCTTCAGACGCTCGGCGATCTCGTCGTCGGAGAGATCCACACGCAGCTCGCGCGACTCGACGTCGACCGTCACCATGTCGCCCTCGTGCAGCGCCGCCAGGGGACCGCCGCGCGCGGCCTCCGGTGCGACATGCCCGACCATGAAGCCGTGCGTCGCGCCCGAGAATCGGCCGTCGGTGATCAGTGCGACGTCCTCGCCGAGCCCTTCGCCGATGATCGCGGCGGTGACATGCAGCATCTCGCGCATGCCCGGGCCGCCGGCGGGGCCCTCGTAGCGGATGACGACGACGTCGTTCTTCTGGAGCGTGCGCGCCTTGACGGCCGCGAAGCAGTCCTCCTCGCAGTCGAACACGCGCGCGGGGCCGCGGTGGAGCGTCCGCTCGTGGCCCGAGAGCTTGACGACGCAGCCCTCGGGGGCGAGGTTGCCGTAGAGGATCGCGAGGCCTCCCGTCGGCTTGATCGGGGTCTCGATCGGCACGACGACCTGCTGCCCGGGCGTCGCCTCGGAGCGCTGCGCGAGGTCGCCCAGCGTGCCGCCGTCGACGCTGCGCGCGCCGGCGTGGATGAGGTCGCGCTTCTGCAGCTCGCGGGCGACGAGGCCGATGCCGCCGGCGTCGTACATGTCGGTGGCGACGAACGCCCCGCCGGGCTTGAGACTCGCGACGATCGGCGTGCGCGCGGCGACGCGCTCGAAATCGTCGAGCGTGAACTCGATGCCGAGCTCCCGCGCGATCGCGATCAGGTGCAGCACGCCGTTGGTGGAGCCGCCGGTCGCCGCCACGCAGGCGGCCGCGTTCTCGAGCGCGGAGCGTGTGATGATCTGCGAGGGGCGCAGGTCGCGCCGCACGACGTCCATCACGAGCCGGCCCGCGGCGATCGCCGCCTCCGCCTTCCGCTCGTGGGTCGCGGGGATGCCCGAGAGCGCCGCCGGGCTGATGCCGAGGAAGTCGAGCGCGCCCGCCATCGTGTTGGCGGTGAACTGGCCGCCGCAGGCACCGGCGCCGGGGAGCGCGACCGACTCGAGCGCATGCAGCTCGGCGGCCGTCATGGTGCCGCCGAGGTAGCGCCCGACGCCCTCGAAGATGTCCTGGATCGTGACGTCGTGCCCGTCGTAGGTGCCGGGCGCGATCGACCCGTTGTAGAACACGAGGCCAGGGATGTCCATGCGCGCAAGCGCCATGGCGGCGGCCGGGATCGTCTTGTCGCAGCCGACCAGGCAGACGAGCCCGTCGAGGTGGTGCGAGCGCGTCGCGAGCTCGATCGAGTCGGCGATGACCTCGCGGCTGACGAGCGATCCTCGCATGCCCTCGACGCCCATCGTGACGCCGTCGGACACCGAGATCGTGTTGAACTCCATCGGCGTCCCGCCGGCCTCGCGGATGCCCTGCTTGACCTTCTGGGCCAGCGCGCGCTGGTTGAAGTTGCACGGCATCGTCTCGATCCACGTCGTGGCGACGCCGACGAAGGGCTTTGCGATGTCGTCGTCCGTGAAGCCGATCGCCTTCAGCATCGAGCGCGCCGCGGCGCGCTCGGGGCCGTCGGTCATGACGGCCGAGTTGCGCTTGGCGGGATCCGACGGGCGGTCGTAGGGGTTCTCGGACATGCCGCCGATTCTAGGCGGGACGCCGCGCCGGACGGGCTACTTGGCCGCCGCCTTGGCCTTCGCCTTCGCCCTGGCCTTCGCCTTGGCTTTTGCCTTCGCCTTGGCCTTCGCGATCAGCCGGGCCCTCTGCTTCGCGCTGAGCGGCCGGCACGGCTTCGGCTTCACCTTCACGCGCTTGCCCTTCACGGTGTGGTACTTCGCCTTGGCCTTCTTGAGCGGGCAGAGGGGGAGTCGCTTCTTCGTCAGCGCGGGCCTGGCCGCGGGCTTCGTCCCGGACGACGTCGTCGTCTTGGTCGCCGTCGCGGCGGGCGTCGGTGGAGGCGTTGCGGGCTGCACCGGCGGAGGCGGGTTCCCGCTGGGCAGGAGGGGCGTGCCGGCGCCGCCCACGACGAACGCGCCGGTGACGCCCGGCGCCGAGATCAGGGCGTCGGCGTTCCCGCCGTCCAGCGAGAGCCCGGCGGCGACGGCGCTGCCGGTCTGGGCGCCGGCTCCCGCGGGGGCGATCTTGGCGGCGGCGTTCGCGAGATCCGACGTCGCACCGGCCACGCCGCGCAGCACGTACACGGCGCCGGCGAACGAGGATTCGCCGGGAGCGCCGGCGACCATGTCGATGTGCCCGTCGCCGTCGAGATCGCCTGCGGCCGCGAGTGAGGCACCGAGCCCGCCACCGGCCTGGGCGCCGTAGAAGCGCTGGATCGGGGGAGCGGTGGCGAGGTTGCGGACCGTGAGGTTGCGCTGACCCGGGACGACGACGATCGCGCCGGCACCGGATCGGCCGGCGGGCGAGGCCGCCGACTCGCCGATGGCGATGTCCGGAATGCCGTCGCCGTTCTGGTCGCCGACGCCGGCCAGCGAGGAGCCGAGCCCGTCGCCGGCCGCGGCCCCGTCGATGCGATAGCCCTGCGCCGCCGTGATGTCCTTGAGCCTCAGCCACGGGCAGCTGTTGTCGACCATGTGATTGCTGCAGCCCGCGTCGATCGGCGGCAGGTGGCCGCTGATGACCCAGACGGAGCCGGAGTCGATGCGGCCGTTGTTGTCGGCCTGCGGGGCGCCGAGGGCGAGGTCGGGCCAGCCGTCTCCCGTCACGTCCCCGACGCCGGCGATGCTCTCGCCGACGTGCTGGTAGTCGAGCGCCGGGAAGTCGATGTGGAAGTAGTAGGGGTAGCCGTTCTCCCAGAGGTCGCTGAGATTGATGTGCACGCCCTGGGGCTTGCCGTAGAGCACCGCGACATTGCCCTCGCCGGGTCGGTGGATGCCGGCGTCGGGCGAGCCCACGGCGACGTCCCTGTAGCCGTCGCCGTTGACGTCGGGCAGCGCGGCCAGCGACATGCCCGTGTGCGCGCTGACGCCGAAGGAGTCGTAGCGGCTGCCGAACGCCGACGGCGTCGCGGGGCCTGCCGGGTCGTTCGTGTACCCGGTGGGGAAGAGCTGCGTCGACAGCAGGCTCTGCGGGTGCGTCGAGCCGAACGCCACGTACACGGCACCCCCGTCGGCCTTGCTCGGCGCGCCGCCAGCGGGCGCGCCCATCACGATGTCGTTGAGGTGGTCGCCGTTGACGTCGTCGCCGACGATCGCGAAGCCGAGCATCTCGCCTGCGTGGCCGATGATCGTGAACGAGGCCGCGCCGAGGTTGAGCGCCGTCGGCGTCGGAGGGAGTGCGTCCGCGCGGCCGAGGAACACGTAGACCACGCCGGCGGCGGCATTGGCGCTGGGCAGGCCGACCGCGTAGTCGCCGATGCCGTCGCCGTTGATATCGCCGAGCTCGGCCACGGTCGCACGGGAGCCGTCGCCGTTGGTCACGCCGAAGACGGGCAGCGAGCTCGTGGGCAGCGCGCCGACGCCGATGCTGCTCGAGAACACCCCGAAGCTCACGACCGCCGCGGCAACTGCGAGGGCGGCGCGCGGCTGACGCAGGCGGAAGCTCACGCCGGTGACTCTAAGCATCTGCCCGGATGCCGCATCTGCGCTACTTGGCCTTGGCCTTGGCCCTCGGCCGCGGCCGGCACGGTTTGGGCTTCACCTTCACGCGCTTGCCCTTGACGAGGTGGTACTTGGGCTTGGGCTTCTTGACGGGGCAGAGCGGCAGCTTCTTCTTGGCCTTCTTGACGACGGGCTTGGACGTCGTCGTCGTGCCGGTCGCGGTCGTCATCGAGCCCCCGGTGGGCGTCGTGGTCTTCGTGCCCGTCGTCGTTGCCGGCGGCGCAGGCGGAGAGGCCGGCGGGGCCGGGGGCGTGGGCGGCGGCGAGGGCGGCGGCGGCGGAGCCGGCGTGCCGGGCGGCGGGGGCAGGACGGGCGTTCCGCTGCCTCCCACGACGAACCAACTCCCGCTGCCGTTCGCACCCGGCGCCGCGACCAGCGCGTCGGTGCCCGCGCCGTCCAGCGCGAGCCCGCCGGCGGCGACCGCGCTGCCGGTCATCGAGCCCGCTCCGGCCGGGTTGATCTTCGACGAGGCCAGCGCGAGATCCGACGTCGTGCCGGGGGCGACCTGCAGCAGGTAGGCGGCGCCGCCGGCGGAGGCCTCTCCTGGCGCGCCCGCCAGTACGGTCGCGCCGCCGGCGACGGTTCCGGCCGCGGCCAGCGACGCGCCGAGGCCGGCCCCGGCCTCGGCCCCGTAGACGGTCTGCAGCGGAGGCGTCACGGCGAGATTGCGTGTGGCTTGACCCGACTGGCCGGGAACGAGCACGACCTCGCCAGAGCCGGCGCGGCCGGTGGCGGCCGGCGTGGCTCCCGCCGCGCCGATCGCCAGGTAGCGGGTGCCGTTGGCCACGACGCCGGCGAGCGACGTGCCAAGCTGATCGCCGGGCGCCGCGCCGTCGATGCGATAGCCCTGCCCGGCCGTGAGGCCGTTCAGCTTGATCCATGGGCAGACGCTGCCCGGAGCGACGGGATCGCCGGGAACCGGCGGCTGCGTACACCCGACCACGGGCGGGATGTGCGCGCTGATGATCCAGACCGAGCCCGAGTCGGTGCCGTTGAAGTCGGCCTGCGGGGCGCCGATCGCGATGTCGGGCTCCCCGTCTCCCGTCATGTCGCCGACGCTGGTGACGCTCACGCCGACGTGTTGCTCCGCGAGCGCCGGGAAGTCGATGTGGAAGAAGTACGGGTACGCCTTCTCCCAGAGGTCGTTGAGCGTGATGTGCACGCCCTGGGGCTTGCCGTAGAGCACTGCGACGCCGCCACCGCCCGTGGTGTGGAGGTCGGCGTCGGGTGCGCCCACCGCAAGGTCGTTGTAGCCGTCGCCGTTGACGTCCGGCAGCGCCGCCAGCGACATGCCCGTGTGCGAGTTCTGCTGGAAGCCGTCGTAGCGGCTGCCGACCGTCGACGTCGCGGGCACGGGGTCGGTCGTCAGGCCCGTGAAGGACAGCGTCGTGGTCGCCACGTTGACCGGGGTCGGGGAGCCGAAGACGACGTAGACGGCCCCGCCGCCGCTCTTGCCGGGTGCGCCGGCCATGGGCGCGCCGATCGCGATGTCGTTCAGATGATCGCCGTTGACGTCGTCGCCGACGATCGTGTAGCCGAGCATCTCGCCTGCGTGGCCGGTGATCGTGAAGGAGGCGGAGCCCAGGTTGAGGGCCGTGGGCGCGGGGGGCAGGGCGCCTGCATGCCCGAGGAAGACGTAGACGATGCCGGCATCCACGTTGCCGCCCGGATCGGCGGAGGGCAGTCCGACCGCGTAGTCCCCGATGCCGTCGCCGTTGATGTCGCCGAGCTCCGCGACGGTCGAGAGCGAGCCGTCGCCGGCCGTGACGCCGAAGGCCGGCAGCGACTCCGTGGGCAGCGCACCGCTGCCCACGCCGCCCGAGAGCACGCCGAAGCCGACGATTGCAGCCGTCAGGGCGAGCACGCTACGGGGCTGTCGCAGGAGTCGTCTCTTCACGTCGTATCCGTTTCACGCGCGAGGGCGCGTTTCCGCCGAAAATCGGAGTACTCCTACAGCGTGTGGGCCGCGGCGCCGGCGCACCACGAACGTCCGACCGGGGCCGACCCGCCCGAACGGGGGGCACGGGCACGGCAGGTGCCTAACTGCATCGGGGCGAACACGTCTGAGACACGACGGGTGTGTGCACCGCACACTCGCGTAGTTGCCCGCGCCCGCCCTGCCTGGTACAACCCCGGGTCACACCATGGCGACTGGCGGGGTCAGCCAACCAAGGAGGCACGTACAGCATGAAGTTGAGGAGATTCACGGTTGCGCTCGCGCTCGTCGCGCTCGTCGCAGCGGTCACGACGGCCAGCAGCGTCGCGCGCCCGACCTCGGCAAACCGCCTCGCGGGCCTGCCGAACACCTGCAAGACGTTCGGCAACGGTAAGTACATCATCGCCAGCGACCTGCCCTTGCAGGGATCGCTGCGCCCGCTTGCACTGCAGATCACGCAGGCCATCCGCCTCCAGTTGAAGCAGGCGAACTTCAAGATCGGCGACAAGACGATCACGTACGCCTCCTGCGACGACTCCACGGCCGCCAAGGGCTCCTGGGATCCGCAGACCTGCACGAACAACGCCAACGGCTACAGGACGCTCAAGAACCTGCTCGGCCTCATCGGCACGTTCAACTCGGGCTGTGCCGAGATCATCGCCCCCATCCTCAACCGCGCTCCGGGCGGTGCTATCGCCATGGTCAGCCCGGCCAACACCTACGTCGGCCTGACGAAGCCGAGCGGGGTGCCGGGTGAGCCGCAGAAGTACTTCCCGTCGGGCAAGCGGAACTACGCCCGCGTCGCGGTGCCGGACAACTTCCAGGGCGCGGCCGACGCCACGTTCCTGAAGCAGAAGGGCATCACGAGCGTGTACGTCCTGAACGACGGCGAGGCCTACGGTTCCGGCATCGCGAACAACTTCGTGAACGCGGCCAAGGCGCTGGGCATCAACGTCCTCGGCAACGACAAGTGGGACGCCAACCAGCCCGACTACCAGTCGCTCTTCCAGGCAGTCGCCAGCAAGAATCCGCAGGCGGTCTTCCTCGGCGGCCTGATCTCCCTGCACGGTGGCCAGTTGATCAAGGACAAGGTCAAGGTGCTCGGCGACAACAACAAGGTGCTGCTGCTCGGGCCGGACGGGTTCAACGACTCCGCCACCGTGACCGACGCAGGCGACGCGGCCGAGGGCATGTACGTCACGATCGGCGGCTCCGACCCCAACGCGCTCAGCAACGCGAGCGGCAAGGTCTTCGTCAAGGCCTTCAAGAAGACCTACAAGGTCAGCCATCTCGAGGCGTACACGGCCTACGGCGCGCAGGCCTACCTGGTGCTCGCGAACGCGATCGCCAAGAGCAACGGGACGCGACCGTCGATCCTGAAGGGCCTCTACAACCAGAGCTTCCCCAAGGGCGTCATCGGCTCGTTCAAGATCGACTCCACGGGCGACCCGTCGCTCGGCGGCGTCACCGTCGATCAGTACGTCGGCGGCCAGCAGAAGATCATTACGGTCATCAACCCGCCGGCCGCCCTGGCGATCAAGGCACTCGGCTAACCAACTCCTAGTCAGCCGAAGACCGAACGACCGGAGGAGCGCGAGGATGGCGTCCGACAGCGCTAGACGTCGGCCCATCCTCGCGCTCGCTCCGCGCTTGCGCGGGACGATCAACACCGCTGTGGGCCTGTTCCTGCTGGGGCTCGTCGCGCTCTGGCTCGTTGAGAACATCGTCCGCGACCCCCAGCAGTTCGCGCTCGTGTTTCTCGCAGGCATCACGAATGGCTCCATCTACGCGCTCGTGGCGCTCGGCTACACGATCGTCTACGGCATCCTCGAGCTCATCAACTTCGCCCACGGCGACGTCTTCACGTGGGGGGCGATGGTGACCTACACCGTCGCGGTGAGCTGGGTCGGGCTCGACGGCTCGCAGACGGGCTTCCTGCTCTTCGGGTCGCTACTGCTTGCGCTGATCTGCTCCGCCATCTTCTGCGCCGCGCTCAACGTGTCGATCGAGCGCGTGGCCTACAGGCGCCTGCGCAACGCGCCGAGACTGGCGCCTCTGATCACCGCGATCGGCATGTCGTTCGTGCTCTCCAACCTGATCGGCGTCATCTTCGGCTTCTCGTACAAGAGCTCGAACGCACTCCTGCCGACCGGCGCCATCTTCTACATCGGCAACCAGCCCTACGGCTGGGACAAGCTGATCGTGCTGCTGATCACGATCCCCGTGCTGCTCGCACTGGTCTGGCTGGTCAAGCTCACCCGCTGGGGCAAGGCGATGCGCGCGACCGCCCAGGATCGCGATGCCGCGCGCCTCATGGGCATCGACGTCGACCGCGCCATCTCGTTCGCGTTCGGGCTCGGCGGCGGGCTGGCAGGCATCGGCGGCTTCGTCTACTTCGCCTATTTCACGCAGGCGCGCTTCGACCTCGGCTTCCGGCTCGGCCTGTTCGCCTTCACCGCGGCCGTGCTCGGGGGGATCGGCAACATGGCGGGCGCGGCGCTCGGCGGCTACTTGATCGGCCTGATCGAGAATTTCAACAACGGCCTCTCCTGGCACACGCCCGGCCCGGACTGGACGGAGTCGATCGTCTTCATCCTGCTGATCCTGATCCTCGTCTTCCGGCCCCAGGGCCTGCTGGGCGAGGCGCTCTCGACGCGCGCATGAGGGAGCAGATCTCGGCGCGGCTGCGATCGCGCCCGGCGCTTGGCGTCCTGCTCGCCCTGCTCGTGCTCTACCCTTGGCTCTACCACCACGTTCTGCCCCAGTCGTCGCAATGGGTGCCCGACACCTCGACCGCCTTCGTGATCGTGGCCTTCACGGTCATGGGCGTCGGCTTGAACGTCGTCGTCGGCTATGCCGGGTTGCTCGACCTCGGCTACGTGGCCTTCTTCGCCGCCGGCGCCTACGTGGCAGGCTGGTTTGCGTCCCAGCAGTTCGGCGGCGGCCTGCACAGCCCGCGCAGCTGGATCCTGGGCGGGACGGTGCCCAGCGGCACGCTCGGCATCCACATCACGCCCTGGGGCGTGATCCTGATCGCGGCCGTCTTCGCGGCCCTGCTGGGCGTGCTGATCGGCCTGCCGACGCTGCGTCTGCGCGGCGACTACCTGGCGATCGTGACGCTCGGCTTCGGCGAGATCATCCCGCAGTTCGTGCGCAACGGCGATCACATCGCCGGATACAACCTCACGAACGGCTCGTTCGGGCTGACCGGCATCGACGGCCTCGGCTTCGGCAACGGCCCCCACAGCGCGCTCGGATTCCTGCCAAGCAACTTCGTCGAGCAGGTCGACTCGACCTGGTACTACTGGACGGCGCTTGCACTGCTGGGCATCGCCATCGCGACGTCGCTGCTGCTGCGCGACTCGCGTCTCGGGCGCGCCTGGATCGCGATCCGCGAGGACGAGGACGCCGCGGCCGCGATGGGGGTCCCGCTCATGCGCCTGAAGACGCTCGCGTATCTGATCGGAGCCTTCTTCGGCGGCGCGGCGGGCGCCCTGATCACGTTCCAGGCGGGCGCGACGTCGCCCAATGCGTTCAGCCTGCAGGTCTCGATCTTCGTGCTCTGCATGGTGATCCTCGGAGGCATGGGCAACGTCTGGGGCGTGGCGCTGGGCGGCTTCGTGCTCGCCTACGTCAACTATCAGGGGCTGTTCGCCGCAGGGCACACGTTCAACTCGGTCACTGGCGCCAGCCTCGACATCTCCGAATACTCGTATCTCATCTACGGCGCGGCGATCGTGACGTTCATGCTCTTCCGGCCGGAGGGGCTCCTGCCGAGTGCGCGCCGCCGCCACGAGCTGCACGAGGAAGAGGAGCTCGAGGAGCTCATCGAGGCCCAGCCCATATGACCGACGACCTGCTGCTCGAGACGCACGGCGTCCGGAAGGAGTTCGGTGGGCTCGTGGCCGTCGAGAACGTCGACTTCGTGGTCCCGCGGGGCTCCATCACGGCCCTGATCGGGCCCAACGGTGCGGGCAAGACGACATTCTTCAACATGCTCACGGGCGCGTATACGCCGACGGCGGGAGAGATCAGGTTCGACGGGCAGGAGATCGCGGGGCTGCCGCAGCACAAGATCACGGAGCTCGGCATCGGCCGCACCTTCCAGAACATCCGCCTCTTCGGCACGATGACGTCGCTCGAGAACACGCTCGTCGGCATGCACAGCCGCATGCACAGCGGCGTCTTCCGCAGCATCTTCCGCACCCCCCTGCAGCGGCGCGAGGAGGCCGAGGCGCGCGAGAAGGCGCGGGCGCTACTGTCCTATTGCGGTCTGCCGAAACGCGCCGAGCATGAGTACGCGCGCAACCTCGCCTATGGCGACCAGCGGCGGCTCGAGGTGGCGCGAGCGCTCGCGACCGAGCCCAAGCTGCTGCTGCTGGACGAGCCCACCGCCGGCATGAACCCGCAGGAGACGGCTGCCTTCACCCAGTTCGTGCGCAAGATGCGCGACGAGCGCAAACTCACGGTGCTGCTGATCGAGCATGACATGCGAGTCGTGCTCGGCGTCTCCGAGCGCGTCACGGTGCTCGACCACGGCGAGAAGATCGCCGAAGGGCCCCCCACCGAGGTGACCGCGAACGAGCGCGTGCGCGAGGCCTACCTGGGCACGAGGGCGACGTCGTGAGCGCCGCCGCCGCAGCACCCGCGCCGGTCGCGCCGCTGCTCGCGCTCGACGACGTGCACGCCTATTACGGCGCCATCCACGCCCTCAAGGGCGTGTCGCTGGCCGTCGGCGACGGCGAGATCGTCACGCTGCTGGGCGCCAACGGCGCCGGCAAGTCCACGACGCTGAAGACGATCTCGGGCCTGATCCGGCCGCGCAAGGGCACCATCCAGTTCGACGGCGACGACCTGACCCGCCGCAACGCGACACAGATCGTCAAGGCGGGCGTCGCGCAGTCGCCCGAAGGCCGTCGCCTGTTCGGGCGCATGACCGTGCTCGAGAACCTCGAGATGGGCGCGTTCCAGCGCACCGACAAGGCGGGCATCGCGGAGGACCTCGCGCGCGTGTTCGACCTCTTCCCGCGCCTCGCCGAGCGGCGCTCGCAGAAGGCCGGCACGCTCTCGGGCGGCGAGCAGCAGATGTGCGCGATGGGACGCGCGCTGCTCGCGCGTCCACGCCTGCTGCTGCTGGACGAACCCTCGATGGGTCTCGCGCCGGTGCTCGTCGAGCGCATCTTCGAGGTCATCGTCGAGATCAACAAGCAGGGTACGACGGTCCTGCTCGTCGAGCAGAACGCCCTGATGGCGCTGGAGATCGCGCACCGCGGCTACGTGCTGGGTACCGGCAAGGTCGCGCTGGCCGACACGGCCGAGGCGCTGCGCGGCAACGAGGCAGTGCGCAAGACCTACCTCGGCGAGGACTAGCTCACAGCTCGCCGAGGCGGATCACGTCGTCGGCACGGTCCGTCAGCAGCGCGTCGTGCGTGGCGCAGATCACCGCTGCCCGCGAGAGGCGCGCGGCGCCGACCAGCAGGCCGGCAACGAGCGCCGCGCTCTCCTGGTCGAGCCGCGCGGTCGGCTCGTCCAGCAGCACGACGTCGGGTCGACGTGCGAGGGCTCGCGCGATCGCGACGCGCTGGCGCTCGCCGGCCGAGAGGCGATCTGCGGCCCGGTCGACGCAGTCGGCGAGGCCCAGCCGCTCGAGCCAGGCGCGCGCCTCGGGCTCGTGCTCGGGCGCGCGTCCGCCGTGGTGGATCTCCTGGGCGAGCAGGATGTTCTCGAGCGCCGTGGCGAAGGGCACGAGGCCCGGCTCCTGACCGACCCAGCCCACGTGATCGCGCCGGTGGGCGGCGAGCTCCTCGCGGTCGAGCGCGCCGAGATCGGTGCCGGTCACGATCACCGAGCCCGCGTCCGGGCGCTCGAGGCCGGCGATGAGATGCAGGAGGGTGGTCTTGCCGGAGCCGGATCGTCCCTCGACGGCCACCAGCCGGCCGCGGGTGAACCCGGCCTCGAAACCCGTCAGCACCTGGTGGGCGCGCCCCCCGGTGCCGTAGTGCTTGTCGATTGCGCGCAGCTCGCAGACGAGCTCGCCGTCGACGGGCGCTGCTTCGGCGGGGAGCGCGATCTCGGCCGGGTCGAGGTCATCGCCCGAGAGCCGGACGTCGCCCTCCTCCGTCCGCCAGCTCACCCGCCCGCCGATGCCCGCCTCGTCACGGGCGCTTTCGGGCAGTCGCACCCAGCCGCCGCGGCCGACGACGAGCCGTTGCGAGCCGCCGCGCAGCAGCTCGCCACTGATCCGGCCGTCGCGGACGTGCACGACGCGGTCGGCGAGCTCGGTTGCGGCCTCGTCGTGGCTGACGATCACCAGCGTGGTCCCGCTGGTCGCGACCAGATCGCCGAGCAGCCGGTAGACCGTGCGTGCGGTGCGCGCGTCGAGCTCGCCCGCAGGCTCGTCCGCGAGCAGAAGCGCCGGGGCGTGGGCAAGTGCCGCGCAGGCCGCGACGCGTTGCTGCTCGCCACCCGAGAGCGCCGAGGGCGGGTCGTCGGCCCGTTCGGCGAGGCCCATGCCGTCGAGCAGGTCGAGCGCGCGCCGGCGGCGCTCCTCCGGCGACACGCCTCCCAGCGCCAGAGGCAGCGCGACGTTGTCGGCGCACGAGAGCGCGGGCGAGAGCGCGCGCACGTAGTGCTGATCGAGGAAGCCGAGCCGCCGCGAGCGGAAGGCGGCGGCCCGCCGCGCGCCCAGGCGCATGACGTCCACGCCCAGCGTGCGCGCGATCCCGGCGGACGGGCGGTCGAAGCCCGCGGCGATCCGCAGCAGTGAGCTCTTTCCCGACCCGCTCGGGCCGAGCACCACACAGCGCTCGCCGCGGGCCACCGAGAGCGTCATGCCCTGCAGCGCGACGGCACCCGTCGCGCTGTCCGCGTGGATGCGAAAGACGTCGCGGAGCTCGAGTGCGAGCGTCTCCGTCACTCGGCCCACTGCTCCCCGGTGACGCCGCGCCCAGCCTCCCCGCGGCGGTAGGCGACCCGCAGAGCCGCCTCCACGAGCGCGGCGGCGACCAGCGCGAGCAGTACGGCGGCCATGCCGATCGTGAGCCACGGCGTGATGCGCTGCAGGGGCGGATCCGGCACCTGGAGCGTGGCGTCGGCCGCCAGCAGGCGTCCGGTCGCGACGGCCAGGCCGATCCCCAGCAGTACACCCGCGAGCACGCCCAGCAGCGCCAGGCCGAGGGCTCGCCAGCGGACGCAGGCGCGCAACGCGCGTGGGCCCGCGCCCTGCGATTCGAGATCGAACAGGCTGTCGCCCTCGTCCCGCAGGAAGCCGAGCGTCGCGAGCGCGACGCCCAGCAGGGCGAGCGCGAGCGCCGCGATGGCCGCGGCGACGAGCGAGGAGACGATGCCGCGGGCGATCGGATCGCTCTGCAGGTCGCTGTGGATGGCCGCCCGCGAGGAGACGTCGAGGGCGGCGAACGGAGGCTGACGCAACGCGGCGCCGACCCGCTGCGAGGCACCCGCGGGCGTCGACAGCCAGAGCTCGTCCGGAATCGACGACGGCAGGTCATCCGCCCCGAGCGCGCTGGCCAGCGACGACTCGTCGGCGATCACGAAGCTGTCGCTCGAGTCCTGCGTCGTCGGGAAGCGCGTGGCGACGGCGACGAGGCGCGCGTGCACGACCTGGCCGCCGAACGACAGCTCGAGCGCCCGGCTGGGGCCCGCGGTGGCCGCGACGTCGGGGCTTGCGACCACGGGCAGGCGGCGATCGTCGAACGGCTGCCGGGGGCGGAGCACGGCCTGCTGCGAGGTGTCGATAACGTAGTGCAGCGTCAGCGAGTCGCCCGTCGCGCGCACGTCGAGGCCCCCGAACCCGTGCCAGGCGGCGAGCGGTGCCAGGTCGATCCGGCCGCCGGCTGTCGCGGCCGAGAGCGGCCCGAGCACCATCGCGCCTGCAAAGCCCTTGGCCGCATTGCGTCCCTCCGCGCCGCCATGGGCGGCGGAGCGCTGGTCGTTGGACGGGAGCACCAGCTGGATGGCGGTCACGCGTCCGCCGCGCAAGGCCGGCGGCACGGCGACGGCGAGCATGCGTTGGACGCCCGTGGGCGGCACGGGAGGCCGCAGTTGCGCGGCATCGCCGGTCGGCGTGCGGACGACGAGCACGAGTTGCGCCGCGCTCCCCGTCATGCGCACGGGCAGCGTCAGCTGCGTCGCCGAGCGCGGGATCGCCGCTCCGGAGAGCGCAACCGGCTCCGACGGCCGCAGGAGGCGAGCCAGCTCGGCGGGCGATTGCGACGAGAAGTCGCCGCGCCAGCCGTGCAGCCGCGGCAGGACGTTCGCGGGAACACCCAGCACCGTCGGGGTGAGGGGCGCTCCACGCGTGCCCGCAGCATCGGCGACCTGACGCAGCACGGGCCAGGCGCCCGTCCCGGGCGCAAGCCTCCGGTAGCCGGTGAGCGACGCCGCATCGCGCGGGGCGACGAGCGCTGCGCCTTCATTGAGGGTGTAGTCGAGCGGCACGGCATAGGCCGCGCGCTCGGCGCTCGAGCGCTCGAGCGTGGCGCGATAGGAGATCGCAAAGGTCGCGAGCCCGACCGAGACCGCGAGGAACCCCGCGACGCCGGCGGCGCGCGAGGGCGAGCGGTGCAGCGCGAGCAGGGCGAGGCGCAAGGTCACCGGCGCCCTGCGGGAGGCGCGTAGGCCGGTGCGGATGGCGGGCTCCAGCAGGCGGCCGAGCAGGACGGCGAAGGCGAAGCTCGCGAGCAACGGCGTCGCCACGAGCGTGAGCGCCGGCCCGGCTCTGAGCGTCCCCTCGTCGCGCGAGCCGCCGGCGAGCAGCAGGGCGAGTGCGACGACAGCCCCGACGGCCGCCATGTCGACCGGCCTGACGCCGGTGGGCCGCGCGCCGCCCTGCCTGCGCAGCGCGAGCGCGACGACCGCAAGCGCGCCGAGCGCGCCGGCTGCGAGGAGCGCGATGCTGGCCGGCGTAGCGAGGCCGTGCGAGAGGGCGGGGCCAACGGGCACGTGGGAGCGGTGGGCGATCACGGCGACTGCGCCGATCCCGATCGCCAGGCCGCACGCGACGCCCGGGAGCACGGCGGAGAGCGATTCCGAGAGCAGGAACGCGGCCTGCTGCGAGAGGGTCGCGCCGCGCTGGCCGAGCCGGCGCAGCTCCGCGCGCACGTCGCGCCGCAGCGCGCCCGCCGTCAGGCCCGCGAAGGCCAGCAGCAGCACCGCCGCCGCGCCGCCCACGAGCAGCACGCGCCGCGACGCCGTGCTGCCCGCCGAGCGCGCCTCGGCGAGCGCGTCGTCCGGCGCGCTGATGCCGAACTGGCCGTTGGCGGCCGTCAACCTCGCCTCGGCGCGTCCCTCGCTGGCGAGCAGACGGTCGATGTCCCAGACGTGCGCGCTGCCCGGATCGAACGCGGCCGTCCACCCGTAGCTGCGGGAGAAGAGCAGGAGCGGCGGGAGCGAGGCGAGGCCACGCACGCTCGCCGACAGCAGCACCGGCTCAGGCCGGATGCCTCCGTCCGTGGGCTGCGTCGTCAGGCCGGTCACCCCGAACGGCACGAGCGAGGTGAGCGTTGCGCGCCCCACCACGTCCAGATGGACGCCGTACTCGTCCACCCTGTGCAAGGCCGTCCCGCCGACCTGGATCACCTCGCAGCGCGCGGCCGTGCACGCGCGAGGTAGCCGCCCCTCCTGCAGGTGGACGTAGCGGCCGATGCGGCTCACGGCGGCCAGCTTGACGAGGCCCGAGCCGAAGCGCACGTCGTTGAGCTCCACGGAGCGCGTGAGCGGCTGACCCGTGAGCGATCCGGCGGCGCGCTGCGCGTTGCGATCGAGCGCCGCGTAGCCGCCCGGCGCCGTCTGCCCTGACCAGGCGACGCGCAGCGCGCGCTCCGCGGGCGGGAGGGCGGCCAACGCATGTCGCAGCGCGAGATCCTCGGAGACGGCGCTGCCGCCGGCGACGCCCGTGAGGAAGGCAACGGCGACCGTCACCCCGGCGCTCACGAGCAGCGCGCGCCCAGGGCGGGCGCGCAGGCGCCGGCCTGTGACGGTGAGCACGGCGGTCGCGCGCCGCCACCGCGCGCTGCGGTGCGCGCCGGCAGCGCTGTGCGTGGGGGTCGCGGGGTCGTTCACGTCGGTAGAGCATCGAAGGATACGGTGGCGATCAGGGGTACGCGACCGGCGCTCCACTAGGTTGAGAGCCATGAGCGCTCTTCCAAGGCGTGGCGATCCGCTGCGCGCCCTGGCGCGCCCGGGCGGCCTCGCGGCACTCGCGGTCACGGCCATCGCGGCACTGCTCAGCGTGCAGGCTGCCGATGGCCCGTGGCTCGCCGAGCTGGGCCGCGCAATCGCGCACGGCGGCGGGATCCCCGACGGCGTGCCGTACGCATCGGCGCCCAGCACGGGCTGGCACAACGTCCCTGCGCTCGGAGAGCTCGCCTTCGCCCTGCTCGGGACGCTCGGCAGCCGGGGGGTGCAGATCGCGCAAGTGGCGGCGGTGGCAGGAACGCTTGCCCTGCTCGCTCGCGACGCCAGGCGCGCGGGGGCGAAGGAGCGCGCACTGGCCATTGCGCTCCTGCTCCTGCTGCCTGCGTGCTTCGGGCCGATCGTGGCGATCCGCGCGCAGCTGTTCTCCCTGCCGCTGTTCGCGGCCTGCGTCCTGCTGCTGCGCGCGGAGTCGCGGGCGCCGTCGAATCGCATCTGGCTGCTCGTGCCGCTGCTCGCGCTGTGGGGGAACCTGCACGGCGCAGTGCTCACGGGCGCCGCCGTCGCGGGGGCGTACCTGATCTGCGAGCGCGGGCGCCGCCGCCCGGGGGAGAGCCTCGCGGTGATGGCGGCCTCGGCGCTGGCGCTGTGCGCCAACCCCGCGCTCTGGCACACGCCTTCCTACGTGCTCGGTGTGCTGCACAACGAGGCGGCGCGTCAGGCCATCGGCCTCTGGTCGCCGCTCAGCGTGCACAACTGGCTCGACGTCGCATTCGCGGTCGCCGCGCTGGCGTTGCTCGCGGGAGCGCTGCGCGCGCGCCCGCGCGTGTGGGAGCTGGTGGCCCTCGCCGGGCTCGCGCTGCTCACGCTGCACGCGGCGCGCGGCGGCATGTGGCTCGCGCTCTATGCCGCTCCGCTGGCCGCCGTGGGCTTCGGCGGCCGCAGCCGGACCGAGCGCATTCCGCGCCTCGCCCGCCCGGTCGCGCTGGCGCTCGTCGCCGCCGTCCTGATCGGCGTCGTGCATGGGCCGCTCCCGAGCGGCGCCACGGGCACGCTCGTCGCGCGCACGCTTACGCTCGCGCACGGGACACCTGTCCTGGCGGAGGACCTGCTCGCCGAGCAGGTCGCCGATGCGGGCGGCCGCGTCTGGGTCGCGAATCCGATCGACGCCTTCCGCGAGCAGGATCAGCGCCTCTACGTGGAGTGGCTGCGCGGGCTGCCCGCCGGCGACGCGGCGCTCGCGCACGCTCCGCGCGCGGTGCTGGTGCGCCTGGACGGCAAGGCCGAGCGCCGGCTGCGCACCGAAAGGGACTTCCGCAAGGTCGCGTCGGACCCCCGCGCCGTGCTCTACGCGCGGGTCAAGTCCTAATGGCGGCATCGTCCTAGGCGGCGTCGTGCCAGGCCTCGACCTCGACGTCGTTGGCCTTGGCGTCGGCCAGGACGTGGAGGGGGAGGGAGCGCAGGTGGTGATTGTCGACGAGCAGCTCGAACGAGTAGTGCCCCTGCTTGTCGAAGCGCACGCCGTGCATCTGCAGGATGAGCGGCGCCGTGCGGATGGGCACGCCCGGGAAGGGCGGATCGCCGGTGGCGAAGGCGCCCTGCAGTGGCGGTACGCAGTCGCCGCCGTCCTCGTCCACGAGGTGCAGCTTGAGCGAGTGCTCGCCGGCCTCGGTGGGATGCGCCTCGAGGCGCACCACGAGCACCATCGTCGGGTAGACGAGCGGGAATGTGGCGACGTGGATCGAGTCGAACTCGCCGAGGATGTTGAGCTTCCCCTCGCGGGAGACGTTGGCCGCGTCACAGAGCACGGCGAGATTGACGTTCATGCGACCACCACGTCCCTCACCCTAGTCGCCGCATTGCGTACCTGAGTACCACTCGCGCGCCCCAAATGGGGGTTCTGCCTTCCCCTCGGAAGGGGGATTGAGAATCCGGCAAGTTCAGCCGTTTATGTGAGTGATCGGGGTCCACCAAGAGACAGGGAGAAGAGGAATGCTCGAGCTGTACACCAAGCTTCAGGCACGGCTCGCACAGGAAGACGGCCAGACGATGGCCGAGTACGCGGTTGTTCTGGCGGTCATCGCCATCGGCATTTTCGCTGCGCTCGGCTTCCTGAGTGGCGCGATTGGCAGCGCCCTCGGCAAGGTCACCGCCGACATCTAGCAGTTGCACGCTCGGTCTCTTCCCGGGACCATCGACCGAACTGGCCGCGGAACTGAAAAGTTCCGCGGCCAGTCTCGTTTTCGGGAGCGCTCGATTCCCGGTCAAACAGGCGGCGGGGCTTCGGGGAGCCGATGCCGGTGGTGTGCATGGCGCGTGCATGCATCGCGCATGGCTTTCTGCATCATGTGCGACACATACGCCCCGAACAGGTAGTCGGCCTCGGAGCCGTGCCGCTCGACCACCCGGAACAGCCCGAGCATCCCCTCGTGCATCAAGTCGTCGAGCTCGAGATCGGCGGATCGATCATGCCGCGTGAAGAACCGCGCGTACCACCAGGCATCGTGCAGGCTCCACTCGACAAGACGTCGCTTCGCGTGCATTCCACGCCGCACGAGCGCGAGAAGCTCCGATCGCCCGGCCAGGGTGAGATCGGCGACCGCGAGTTGCTCAGATGCCTGCGCGGCCGATTCGACCGCCCGCAGGAGGACGATCCTCTCGTAGTGGCTCAGGGGCGCACACGGCGGGCCGTCCAGGGATTCGAAGTGCAGGGCGCGCCTCTCGGCGCAGATCTCCGTGTCCCGGGTGATCCACACAGCCTTGACTCCTTGCACGCTCTGATACACGGAAGCTAGCTCAGGCGAGCTCGCTGCGCAGTGGTTCCTCGCACGTGCCGCGCTCGACCAGCGCGCGGATCTCGGAGGTGCGCGCCGCGACCAGCGAGACGTGGCGCTGGCCCACCGAGGGCTTCTCGGCCAGTAACCCGGCGCGCAGGAGCGCCTCGCCGACCTCCAGCGCGATCGCGCGATCGTGGCCGGCGAAGCCGCGCGCGAGATGGCGAAACTCGGTGTGGTAGCCGCCGTACTTCCCCATGCCGTCGAGGCGGCGCAGCATGCGGCGGGCGGCGCGGCGGCGCGGGAGGGGGTCGTCGGCGATGGCGGGGTCGACCTCGGCCTCCTCCGCGAAGCCGGCCTCGAGGCTGGTGACCGCCGCTTCCACCTCCGGTTCGAGCGACGCGCCGCCCGGGCGACCGCCCAGGCGTGCGGCGATCTCGGCGCGCCAGAGCCAGCGCTCCTCGGGTGCCGGCTCGGTCTCGTCGAGATCGCCGGCGGGTAACAGCAGCGGTTGGAGGCGCACGCGATCGAGCTCCTGCCCATGATCCTCGAGCGTCAGCGGCAGGATCTCGAGCACCTCGCCGGGTGCCGGGTGGGCGATGCGGAGCGCGACCTGGCCCTCCCAGCGGGCGGCCTCGAGCTCGACGTCGGACGCCTGCGCGGGCGTCGGCAGCTCGGCCGCGTCCGCGAGTGCTGCGGCGACGGCGCGCGCGAGTCGCTCGGCGCGCACCGGCAGGCCGCCTCCGGCCGCAACTGGCAGCACCACAGCAACGCCGTCGATCGTCTCCGCGTAGGGCACCGTGAGGGCACCCGGGCGGGCTTCCTCCAGCAGCCGGCGACCGTCGCCGCGAAGTGCGTCGAGCACGAGCTCCCGCCGCTGCGCAAGCCGGAGCCGCGCGAGCTCGGCTGCGTCCACCGCCGGGCTAGAGGAGCCCGAGCTTGGAACGCAGGTCGTCCAGGACGTCACCGCCGACGGCGGCGATGACCTCGGGCCTGTCGAGCAGTCGCCGTGCGTCGACCCTGTCGGCGCGGTTGGTGATGTACGGGTCGGCCATCACCTCCGCGAGCGGCCTTCCCGACTCGACTTCGCGAACGACGTAGCGAACGAGCGCGTCCTCCGTTGCTCCCATGCTCGGCAGCCTACAAGCCCCGACCTGAAGCTTGACGCGACGGCTCGCCCCCGGCTAGCGTGCCTGCAGGTGCACGGGGATCCCGATCGCGCGTCGAGGAACTTCGCCGAGCGCAAGCTCGGCGGTCTGGACGATCACGGAGTGCGCGAGGAGGTGCGCATCTGGATCGACTGGCTGCCCGGCGGGATCTGGGGTGTGGGGCGGGTCGTCGACCTGAGCTCCCGCGAGAACCCGAGCCTGGTGCGGGAAGAGGATTGGGTCTTCCGCGGCTACGAGATGCAGGACGCGCTCGAGGCCGCCAACTCGGCGCTCTCGGCCGATCTCGACGTCTCGCGCGAGGTGGGAGGGCTCGATTCGGCGCCCCCCTTCAGCGAGGCCGAGCTGCGGCCTCGCCTGGAGCGCTGGTTCCTGGATCAGTAGCCCCCGGGCGCGCGCTACGGTGTCGGCGATGAGCGAGACGACCACGACCACCAGCGCCGGCGTGCACTGGGACCTCACCCCGCTGTTCGCGGACTCGGACGAGGCCCGCGCCGCCATCCCCGGACTGATCGAGACCGCAAAGGCGTTCCGCGAGAGTTACCGCGGGCACGTCGGCGCGCTGGAGCCGCCCGGGCTCGCAACGGCGCTCGAGGAGCTCGCGGCGCTCGACAATCGCATCTCGCGGCTGGCCTCGTATGCCGGCCTGCGCTTGACCACGAACGTCAACGGCGAGGACGAGCGCGATCTCAACGCCGCCGTCGACATGGCATTGGTCGAGATCCAGAACCTCCTGCGCTTCTTCGACCTCGAGTGGATCGCGGTCAGCGACGAGCACGCGGCGCACGTGCTCGCCGACGAGCGCCTCGCGCGCGACCGGCATTACCTCGCGAGCGCGCGTCGCTTCGCCCCGCACACCCGGAGCGAGCCCGAGGAGGAGATGCTGGCCGAGCGCGACCCTGCGGCGGGTGGGGCGTGGCACACGCTCTTCGACCAGGTCACGTCGACCCTGCGCGTGCCCTTCGACGGCGCCGACCGCACGATCGACGAGGTCATGGCGCGCGTGCGCAACCCGGAGCGCCAAGTCCGTCTCTCGGCCTACGACGCGTTGTTCACCGCGCTCGAGCCCGAGACGCCGGTGCTCGCCCACGTCTACGACTCGCTGGTCGCGGACCGGCTCGTGCTGGACCGCGTGCGCGGCTACAAGCACCCGCGCGAGCCGCGCGACCTCGACAACGAGCTGCCGAGCGAGGCCGTCGACGTCCTGCTCGCGGCCGTCGAGCGCCATCACCACCTCGCGCACCGCTGGTTCAGCCACAAGGCGAGGCTGCTCGGGCTGGACAAGCTCGCGCTCGGCGATCAGTACGCGCCGCTGGGCTCCACGCGCGCCGTGGCCTACGAGGATGCCAAGTCGCTCGTGGCCAACGCGCTGGACGACTTCTCGCCCCGCATCGGCGCCGTCGCGAACGGCCTCTATCGCGACAACCGCATCGACGCCGAGCCGCGCTCGGGCAAGCGCGGAGGCGCGTTCTGCGCCTCCATCGCCCAGGACGCGCTGCCCTACATCATGCTGAACTTCACTGATCAGATGGACGATGTGCGCACGCTCGCGCATGAGATCGGCCACGCGATGCAGTTCCAGCTGGCCGGTGAGCGGCAGAGCGCGCTCTCGCACCATCCCCCGCTGGCGCTCGCAGAGGTGCCGTCGACGTTCGCCGAGATGATCGTCACCGAGCGCCTCCTGGCCGCGGCGGAGGGCGATCCGCAGGTGCGGCTCGGGCTTCTGGCGTCGAGCGTCGAGACGGCCTTCGCAACGGTGTTCCGGCAGACCCTCATGGTGCGCTACGAGCAGGCCGCCTATGGGCTGCGCGCCGAGGGCAAGGCGCTCCTGCCCGATCGCCTCAACCAGGCCTGGCTGGCGAGCAACCGTCCCTACTACGGCGACGCGGTCGAAATGCCCGACGGCTACCGCTTCGGCTGGTCCTACATCCCGCACTTCATCCACACGCGCTTCTACACGTACGCCTACGTGTTCGCGCACCTCGCGAGCCTCGCGCTCTACGCCCGCTACCGCGAGGACAGCGACGCGTTCGTCGGGCCCTACCTCGACTTCCTCTCGATCGGCGGCGCCGCCTCCCCGCAGGAGCAGCTCGCCGGCATCGGCCTCGACATCACGCGCGACGACGCCTGGGACGCGGGCTTCGCCGAGATCGAGCGCCTGATCGAGATGGCCGAGGCGATCGAGCCCGACCCTTCGTAGCCAGGCGTTGCGGTAGAGGGACACTCGGGGTCTGGCCCTTGATGTCCCGCAGCGGGACATCAAGGGCCAGACCCCGAGTGTCCCGCTCCTGTCGGCGGGACATCAAGAGCCAGACCCCGAGTGTCCCCCGAGTGTCGCGCAGCGGGACATCAAGGGCCAGACCCCGAGTGTCCCAGACCCCGAGTGTCCCGCTTTGCTCAGGCGTTGCGGTAGACGCCCGTCGCGAACGGGCAGACGGATGCTGCTCCGCGCGCCGGCAGCGGCGCGGTGGCGATGACGTCGGGCGCCACGTCGCCGTCCACGTTCGGGCCGGGGACGAGTGCGCGGTAGCGCGCGCCGCGCCAGGCGATGTCGCGGATCAGGAGCGCGAAGCCCCGCGGCCGCGTCAGCACGCCCATGATCCGGTACCAGCCACCCTGGCGCAGGACGTCGATGTAGACGTTGCGTCCGAACGCGTCGAGCGGGCGTCCGCTGAGCGTGTGCGCACCGCCGAAGAAGGCGCGGCCGTGGTAGGTCGCCGTGCCGCAGATGCGTGGGAAGCGGCCGTGGTAGGCCCACTCGCCCGTGAGGGACAGCTGGGGCTGCCGGCCTCGCCAGCGCGCGAAGCGCAGCTCCGGTGCGCCCATCCGGCCGAACTGCCCGAGCCGCCGAACGCGCTGCAGCGCGTAATGCACGCCGTTCGGCAGGACGACCTCGTCGCGGCCGTAGGCGACGTCAGGGGCGACGTGGCGGCCCACATGGCGGGAGCCGATGCGCGCGCTGTAGGCGATGTGGTCGCCGCGCACCACTGCGGAACGCGTCCGCCCGGCCTCGCGCCAGGTGATCTGCGCGCTGCCGTCCCGCGCGACCGAGAGCCGCTCGGCGCCCGTCCAGGCCGAGACCTTGAGTGACGCGCCGGCGGTCGCCGGAGCGATCACGAACGCAAGCGCGACGAGCAAGAACATGCGAGTTCTGGGGACCACGGCTCCGCCTCTCCCGTCGTTTTCGACCCCTCGCGGGCACCCTAGCCACGAGTGGTCCCGATCCAGCAACGGCAATCCCGGAGGATTCGGCAGATTCGATGGGTGGTGGTTGTCTACCGCCTGCGCAGCACGCGGCGGTCGCCGACGCGGCGGGTGACGCCGTCCGCATCGAGACGCTCGAGCAGGCCCTGTGCGATCCGGCGGCTGGCGCCGAGATCGTCGCGCAGCTCGGCCAGCGCGATCGACTCGTGCGCGCTGCAGCGCGCGACCACGAGCTCGCGGGCCTGGGCGAAGCGCTCCGCCGTGAACGCCAGGTCGCCACCGAAGCGCACGATCTGCCCACTGCGCTCGAGCGCGCCGCAGAGCGCCGCGAACTCGCGCTCGGGCAGGCCGGACGCCTGCTGCAGGGTGGGGAGGTCGGGAGGCGTGAAGCCGCCCTCTGCGAGCGCGGCGAGCAGCGCCTCGGTCTCGGAGGCATGCGAGCTGCTGCCACGCGCCCACCCCCCCGGGCGCAGCACGTGCGCGCCGTCACGCTCGAGGACGCCGTCGGCGGCGAGCCGCGCGAGGAGGGCGTCGCCGCCGGGCCCGGACGCGACGACGGCCTGCGCCGGAAGCTCGGGCTCCAGAGGATGCTCGGCTGCGCGTTGCTCCAGCTGTACCTGCACGGCGTCACGGAGCTCGTCGTAGCGGGCCGCGGATAGCCAGGCGGTCTCGGCGCCCCGCAGCTCGATCAGCTCGCCCGAGTCACGCAGCGAGGCCAGCGCGGCGAGGGCGTCCGAAGCCGCGAGCAGGCCGGGAGGTGCGATCTGGCTCAGCGCGAGCGGCCGGCGCGCGTCGAGCAGCGCAGCCCGCACGAGCGACGGCGCGTCGCCGTCCGCGAGCAGGCGCAGGCGAGCGACGGCGCTCCCGGTGCCACCGTGACGCCGTGGCGCCGGATCGAGCACGATGCCGCCGGCGATCGTGGCCTGCGGCGCGGTGCTGCGCACGATCACGCGGTCGCCTCGCGCGGCCGCGACGCGCTCGCGCAGACGCAGCTGGGCGAGGCCCGCCGTCCCTGCCGCCAGCGCGCCGGCCTCCAGCAGGGCGATGCGCGCCTCCACCGACGCCGTGCCGATGAGGACATGTGCATGCCCGCCGTGCTTGACTCCGGGCCCGCCAGGCAGCGCGCGCAGGTCGACGTCCAGCCGGTAGCTCTCGGGCAGCGTGTCCGGCGTGACCAGGCTCGCGCCGCTGGGAATGGCGCTGCGCTCGACGCCCACCAGGCCGGCGGCCACGCGCCGGCCGGCCTGCGCGCTCTCGACCGGCTGGTCGTGCACCTGCAGCGAGCGCACCCGCACCTCGCCCCCGCCAGGCGAGAGCGCGAGCCGATCGCCCGCCGCCAGCGTCCCTGACCAGAGCGTGCCCGTCACCACCGTGCCGATCCCCCGCAGCGTGAATGCGCGATCGATCGGCAGCCGCGTCGCTCCCCCGGACGGCCGCGGCTCGACCGCCGCTGCGGCTTGGTCGAGCGCCTCGCGCAGGTCGTCGAGGCCGGCGCCCGTGCGCACGGAGGTCTCGACGATCGCCGCGCCGGCCAGCGCAGTTCCCTCGAGCAAGTCCTCGGCGTCGGCGCGGGCCAGGTCCGCGCCCTCGTCGTCGACGAGGTCGCGCTTGGTGAGGGCGACGACGGCGGTGCGCACGCCGAGCAGCTCGAGGATCGCGACGTGCTCGCGCGTCTGGGGCATCACGCCGTCGTCGCAGGCGACGGCGATCAGCGCCAGGTCGATGCCGGTGGCGCCCGAGATCATCGTGCGCACGAACCGCTCGTGACCCGGCACGTCGACCACGGAGAGCGAGCGGCCGGAGGGCAGCGACAGGCTCGCGTAGCCAAGTACGATGGAGATGCCGCGCTCCTGCTCCTCGGGGAGCCTGTCGGTGTCGACGCCGGTGAGCGCGCCGACGAGCGCGGTCTTGCCGTGGTCGATGTGCCCGGCCGTTCCGAGCGTGAGCGCGTCGCTCATGCCAGTGGGCTGATGCGTGCTGCGTCCTCGTCGCTGAGCGTGCGGCAGTCCAGCACGAGCGCACCGTCGGACACCCGTGCGAGCACGGCCGGATCGCCCTCGCGCAGACGCGCGGCGAGCAGGTCGGCGTCGCCTTCGAGGCGCACGCCGAAGGAGGGCAGCTCGGCCAGGGGCAGCGCGCCTCCGCCCACGCGCGCGACCGTCGCGATCACGCTGCCGCCGATGCGGGCGGCCAGCCGCTCGGCCCGCGCTCGCACGTCGCCGGCCGGCTCGAGCACGGCGCGCAGCACGGGCAGCTCGGCCCGCGCGCGCTCGGGGTCGCGGTACATGCGGAGCGTGGCCTCGAGCGCCGCGAGCGAGAGCTTGTCGATCCGCAGCGCCCGCGCGAGCGGATGCCGCCGGCAGGCGGCGATCGCTTCCGCCGTCCCCGCGAGGATCCCGGCCTGCGGCCCGCCCAGCAGCTTGTCGCCCGAGAAGCACACGAGATCGCAGCCGTCGCGCAGAGCCTCGCGGGCCAGCGGCTCACCGGCCAGCTCCGGCGTCTCGAGCAGGGCGCCCGAGCCGACGTCGTAGACGAGCGGCAATGACGCCTCGTGTGCGATCCGCGCCAGCTCGCGCACCTCCACCTGGCCGGTGAAGCCGACGACGCGGTAGTTCGAGGGATGCACGCAGAGCAGCGCGCCGCTCTCGCTGCCCAGCGCGCGGGTGTAGTCGGCCGCGTTCGTGCGGTTGGTCGTGCCGATCTCGCGCAGCCGTGCGCCCGCGCTCTGCACGATCTCGGGGATGCGGAAGCCGTCGCCGATCTCGACCAGTTGGCCGCGCGAGACGATGACCTCGCGCCCGCCAGCGAGCGCCGCGAGAGCGAGCACGAGCGCGGCGGCTCCGTTGTTGACGCAGATCGCCGCCTCGGCGCCCGTCAGCTCGCAGACCAGGGCGGCGACATGGTCCTGTCGCGAGCCTCGCGCGCCCGTCGCCAGGTCGAGCTCGAGATTCGAGTACCCCTGCGCGACGGCCTGCACGTGTTCGAGCGCAGCTTCGGCGAGAGGCGCGCGGCCGAGGTTCGTGTGCAGCACGACGCCGGTGGCGTTGAGCACCGGGCGCAGCGAGGGCGCGAGCGCGGCGCGGACCCGCCGGCGCAGCTCGGGCGCCAGCGCACTTGCCGTCGCATGCTCGCCGCGGGCGCGCCGTTCGGCCAGCGTGGCGCGCGCCTCGCGCACGCAGAGGGCATGCGGTGCGTCGCACGCCGCCTCTCGCACGAGCACGTCGACCGAGGGCAGCGGGCTGGGCATGGCCGTATCGTAGGGTTGGGGCGGGGAATGCGGTCCCGCCGGGCCGCGTTACACTGCCTGTCGGGCGGACGCCGCGAACTTCGTCTGCGTGCAGGGGCAGGCCCGGGGCAGAGCGACACGCGGGGGCACGGATTGGGCGTCGACGATGCGACGAGAGCACGGACGGCGATGCGGCTGTATGGCCGTCAGAGCCGCGTGCGCGCGCGCCGCCGGCGCGTTCTGCTGAGCCTCGGCGTCGTGGTCGCGCTGATCGCGGCGCCGTTCGGGCACCTGCTGATGCAGCGGGGAGCCGTGGTGCACGGCGTGCGCGTCGCCGGCGTGCCGCTGGGCGGCGCCTCGCGCGCGCAGGCCGAGCGCGAGATCTCCGCCGCGGTGGGCGATCAGCTCCAGCGCAGCGTGACCGTGCACGTGGCAGGCCGCTCGGCGACGCTCTCGCCCTACGACCTCGGCGTGCGGGTCGACGCCCGGCGCACCGCCACCGCCGCCCTCGCTGCGGGCAGAGTGCGGGGCGGGCTGCTCTTCTCGCTCGGCTACTCGCGCGCGCTCGACCCCGTGCTGCGCTACCCGGATCGCCTTGCGCTGCCGGTGGAGCTCGCCAACGTGACCCAGGCGCCCGTCGACGCGCGGCTCGTGCTCAAGCCGAGCGGCGCCGCGATCGCCGTGTCCTCGAAGTCCGGTGTCGGCTTCGATCCCGCCGCCGCGCTGCGCGCGATCACGAGCGCGGCCCTGGCTGACCGGGGCGAGGTGTCGCTGCGCACCGTGCCCACGCCGGCTGCCATCTCCACAGCGGCTGCGCAGCGGGCCAAGGCCCGCGTCGCGCAGTTGCTCTCGGAGCCGATCGCGTTCACGCGCCGCGGGCAGGGCGCCGGGCGCTGGCCCGTGCGCCGGCTCGCGCCGCTCCTGAGCGCGACGGCCTACGAGCATGTGATCGGCGTCCAGTACGACCCGCAGAAGGTCGGCGCGGCGCTCCGGCCGCCGCTCTCGAACTACCTCCGGCCTGCCAGGGACGCGAGCTGGAAGGTCGTCGGCGACCGCGCGCGGGTGCTCTCCTCGCTCAGCGGCGTCGACCTCGACGCGCGCACGACCGCCCGCCACCTGACGAGGGCCGGCGTCCACACCGGCTCCGCCCGCGTCGCGGCGCTCGCCTTCCGCGTCACACAACCGGAGATGACGACGGCGCAGGCGCGCGCTCTCGGCGCAACCATGGTCGTGAGCCGGCAGACGACGAGCCTCGGCGCCTCGTCTCCCAACCGCATCTTCAACGTGGCGCTGCTCGCGAAGCTGCTCGACGGCGCCATCGTCAAGCCGGGCGCGACCTTCTCGTTCAACACGACGGTCGGACCGCGCACGGCCGAGCGCGGGTTCAAGGAGGGTCAGGCGATCGAGAACGGCGTGCTCGTGCCCTCGATCGGCGGCGGCGTCTGCCAGGCCGCGACGACGGTCTTCGACACTGCCTTCTTCGGCGGCTATCCGGTGACGCACCGGCTCAACCACTCGTTCTACATCTCGCACTACCCGCTCGGGCTGGACGCGACGGTGGCCGACTCCGGGCCCGATTTCACGTTCGTCAACGACACCCCGAACGCGATCGTGATCAAATCCGTGGCCGACTCCCAGACGATGACCGTGGCCTTCCTGTCGCGCCCCCTCAAGCGCCACGTCGAGCAGACGACGTCGGCGCAGACGAGCTACACGAACCCCAAGAAGCGCTTCTACGCCAGCCCCGACGTGGCCGCCGGGCAGGTCTCGCAGACCACCCTCGGCGAGACGGGGTTCTCCGTGACCGTGTCGCGCAAGGTCATCGCCGACGACGGCACGGTCCACTCGGACAGCTTCGCCTCGCGCTACATCCCCGAGGACGCGATCTACCTGGTCGGCAAGGGCGCAACGCTGCCGGCGGGCCAGACGCTGTCCGGGGTCTACCCGGGCTACACCGGCTCGTCCGCTGGCATCGATCTCGCGAACTGGCTCGGGCAGCCCGCCAAGAAGAAGCCCGCCAAGAAGACGGCGGACGGCGCGATCCCCGGCGTCCCCGCGGGCACGGCGACGCCGGGCAGCACGGTCCCCGGCGACACGACGCCGGCCAGCACGACGACGACGGGCACCACGACGACGGGTCACTAGTCCGGGGGCATACATCGGTGCCTGGCACCCGATGTATGCGCCTCAGGAGCCCTGGCCGACCCAGATCTCGCCGTCGGCGTAGCGCTCCTTCTTCCAGATCGGCACTGTCACCTTGAGCGTGTCGATGGCCTGCTTGCAGGCCGCGAAGGCGGCGGCTCGATGGGCCGAGGAGATCGCGATCGCGACCGAGGCCTCGCCCACGGCGACGACGCCGGTGCGATGCCAGACGGCGGAGCGCAGGCAGCCATGGTCGGCCACTGCGGCGCGCGCGATGCGAGCGATCTCCCGCTCGGCCATGCCGGGGTAGGCCTCGTACTCGAGGTCGAGGACGTCACGGTCGCGCGCTGTCGCGCGCACCGTGCCGGTGAATGTCGCAATCGCGCCGGCGTCGGGGCCGCTGACGTGCTTGATCAGGCGGGCAAGGTCGATCGGCCCGGGCCCGAGCAGGACGAGCGGCTCGGACTCGCCGCCGGAGACCGGCGGGATCACCGCAACCTCGTCGCCGTCGGTCAGGAGCGCCGAGCGCTCGGCGTACTCCTGGTTGACGGCATAGGCCAGCCCGGGCGGCTCGGCGCCGATCCCGAGCGCGGCGAAGACGTCGCCTGCCGTCGCGCCCTGCGGCAGCTCGACTTCCCGCTGTCCGGCCCCGGCGCGTTCCCGCAGCGCGGCGAACAGCCGCACGGTCACGCGCACGCGGGACTCACTTGGTGACGCGGAAGAGGCTCGTGCCGACGCGCGTGCCGCCGACATTGAGCACGGCGTGCCACGTCCCCGGCTTGCCCTTCACGACACCGGAGCCGATCCAGGCGTAGAGCCGCGTGCCCTTCTTGTCGGACTTGATCGTCTTGTCCGTCCAGACAGCGCGCAGCGTGCCGGCCGGATCGCGCCACTCGATGCTCAGCGGCAGGCCCGGCTTGGCCGGCACCTTCCAGACGAAGTTCGCATACAGCTTCTTGACGGCGACGGAGGAGAAGGAGGTCTCGCGGGTCCCGCCGGAGGTGCGGGAGATCCAGGACTTCGAGACGCTGCCCTTGCCGCCGGCGGCCTGCGCGGAGCCGACCGCAGGCACGAGTGCGAGCAAGCAGATGAGAAGCAACACGAGACGGCGCATATCCCAACCCTAACCCGGGTCGGGCGGACCGGCAAGCCTCAACTCCTGACTACGATCAGCACGTGGACGAGCGACCCGGCGAGTACCCCTTCACCCGCGGCATCCGCGCCGAGGGCTACGCCTCGCGCCCCTGGACGATGCGGCAGTACGCCGGGTTTGCCTCCGCCGAGGAGACCAACGAGCGCTTCCGTCACCTGCTCGGCGCCGGGCAGACCGGGCTCTCGGTGGCCTTCGATCTGCCGACGCAACTCGGCCTCGACTCCGACGATCCGCTGGCCAGGGGGGAGGTGGGGCGCACGGGCGTCGCGATCGACTCGCTCGACGACATGCTGCGGCTGTTCGACGGCATTCCCCTCGGCGACGTGTCGACGTCGATGACGATCAACGCGCCCGCTGCTGTGCTGCTGCTGCTCTACGAGCTCGCAGGCGCGGAGGGTGGCGTGGCGCCGGCGGAGTTGCGCGGCACCGTCCAGAACGACGTGCTCAAGGAGTATGCCGCGCGCGGCAACTACATCTTCCCGCCGCGCCCCTCCATGCGCCTGACCGTCGACCTGTTCCGCTACTGCAACGAGCGCCTGCCGCGCTTCAACACGATCTCGATCTCCGGGTACCACATCCGCGAGGCCGGTTCCAGCGCAGCACAGGAACTCGGCTTCACGCTCGCCAACGGCATCGCCTACGTCGAGGCCGCGCTGGCCGCCGGGCTCGCGGTCGACGTCTTCGCCCCGCGCCTGTCGTTCTTCTTCAACGCCCACAACGACGTCTTCGCCGAGGTTGCCAAGTTTCGTGCGGCGCGGCGCATCTGGGCCACGCTCATGCGTGAACGCTTCGGCGCGCGTGACGAGCGCTCGCTCGCGCTGCGCTTCCACGCCCAGACGGGCGGTTCGACGCTGACCGCGCAGGGGCCGCTGACGAATGTCGTGCGCGTCGCCCTGCAGGCGTTCGCCGCCACGGCGGGCGGCTGCCAGTCGCTGCACACGAACGGCTACGACGAGGCTCTCGCTCTGCCCACCGAGCGCTCCGCCACCCTCGCGCTGCGCACCCAGCAGGTGCTGCTGCACGAGTCGGGCGTGGCTGCCGTGCCGGATCCGTTCGGCGGGTCGGAGTACATCGAGGCGCTGACCGACGAGCTCGAGCGCGAGGCGCGCGCGCTGATCGCCGAGATCGACGAGCGCGGCGGCGCCGTCGCGGCGATCGAGAGCGGCTGGGTCAAGGGTCGCATCGAGGATCAGGCGTTCGCCCAGCAGCGCGCGATCGAGCGCGGCGAGAGCGTGATCGTCGGCGTCAACCGCTATCCCGATCCGCCCGACTCCGACATCGAGCTGCAGGTCGTCACGCACGAGAGCGAGCAGCGCCAGATCGATCGCCTGGAGAGCGCGCGCCGTTCGCGCGACGAGGCCGCCTGCACGGGCGCGCTGGCCGCGCTGGCCGAGGCGGCACGCGACGATGCTGCACCCCTGCTCGAGCCGCTCCGGGCCGCCCTCGCGGCGCGCTGCACGGTCGGCGACGTGTGCGGCACCTTGCGCGCCGAGTGGGGCTCCTACGACTCGCACGTCTCGGACGGCCGCTGATCAGGTCGCGCGCTCGGCCTCGAGCTCCTCGAGCTCGCCGAGCAGCTTGCGGTAGGACGCGAGGCGCTCGGGACTGACGCCGGGGGCGCCCTCCACGGCGCAGCCGTCCTCGCCCTCGCGGTGCAGGCACCCCTCCCATTCGCACTCCTCGGCGGCGGCCGCGATCTCGGGGAACGCATTCTGCAGATCCTCTGCGGCCACGCCGGCGATGCCGAAGCTGCGGATGCCCGCCGTGTCGATCAACGCGCCCCCACCGGGAAGGTCCATGTAGCGGGCCCCGGTCGTCGTGTGGCGCCCGCGATCGCTGACCGGGTTGACCGCGCCGGTCGCATCGGTGCGTCCTGTGAGGGCATTCGTGAGCGACGTCTTGCCCACGCCGGAGTGCCCGGCCAGGACGCTGACCCGGTCGGCCAGCGCCGCGCGCAGCTCGTCGAGGCCCTCGCCGGTGCGCAGCGAGAGCGGGATCGCGCGATGGCCGAGCGCACCGTAGATCTCGCGCACGCGCGCGACCTCGTCGCGGTCGTAGGGCAGGTCGACCTTCGTGAGCGCGATCATCGCCTCGATCCCGCCGCGCCAGGCGGCAACGAGGTAGCGGTCGATCAGGCCCGTTCGCAGGGGCGGATCCGCCACTGCTGCCACGATCACGAGGACGTCGACGTTCGCCGCGACG
>DASRQS010000112.1:0-6524 GCA_035696365.1 Gaiellales bacterium
GGACGGGTAGACCGGTGCGAACGGCGAGTCGTTGCCGAGATCGGCGTTGCCGTTGAACAGCTTCTTGATGATGTCCGGCCGGTTGAGCGTGAGCGCGATCGCCTGGCGGACGCGCTTGTCGTGGAGCACGCTGTCCTTCTGGTCGACGCGCATCGGGATCTCGCGGTGCGTCGCGCCGCGGGCCTTGAAGATCTGCACGTTCGGGTTGCTGAAGAGCGCGCGGCTGTCGAAGAACACGATGCCGTTGAGCAGGTCGAGCTGGCCGCCGATCAGCGCGTTGTTGATCGCGGTGCCCTCGCCGATCGTCACGTCGACGCCGTCGAGTGGTGCGGAACCGCCCCACCAGCTCGGATTGCGGTCGTAGCGGGCGCTCACGCCCGGGATGTACGACACGAGGTTGAAGGCGCCCGTCGTCTGCGGCGTCTTCTCGAACGGCCCGGCGTAGTCCTTCGGCAGGATGATCGCCTGGTAGGTCGTCGAGCTCGTGAGGTACGGGAAGCTCGCCGTCGGCGTGTCCAGCTTGAAGGTGATCGTGAGGTCGTCGACCTTGGTGACACCGGCGTCGGAGAGGACGCCGCTGAAGGCCGAGCCGGCCTGGGATGTCGGATCCGTGAGCAGGCGGTGATACGTCGCAATGACGTCGTCGGCCGTCATGGGCTTGCCGTTGGCGAACTTGACGCCCTGGCGCAGCTTGTAGGTCCACTGGCTGCCGTCGTTGTTGGGCTTCCAGCTGACCGCGAGCTCGGGAGCGAGCGTCAGGTTCTGGCGGTTGCGGTTCAGGAATTCACCCGAGATGCCGCCCATCTGCAGCGCGGCGGTCTCCTGGTAGGTCCAGGGCTCGAGGTTTCCCTTGGGGATCGGCGTCAGGCCGATGCGGAGGCGTCCGCCGGCCTTTCCGCGAGTTTCCTTCGCGAAGGCAACGGGCGCCTCGCCCGCGGCCACGAGGGCCGCCGAGATCGCCGGCACGCCGAGTCCGAAGATCGTGGCGCGCTGAATGAAGCCGGCGCGATCGCACTCGCCTGCGAAGAGGTCGTCCACGACCGTGTTCTGCGGGTCGGGTGCCTCCGCGCGCCAGGCCTCGAAGCGCCTGCGGGTCTCTCGATCCATGCCTTATTCCCTCCTAGTGGGGGTCGGTGCGATGTTAGACGTGCGATGGTACGCAGGAGTTGGGCCGCGCGCCACTTGGCCTGCAAGCGAGGCGTTATGACATGCGCGTGGCGCAATGTCAAGTAAAAGAGTAGACATTCCTAGCGTCTAGGGTCGCTGGCGATGGGCGAGCGCCGCTACCTCTTCGTGCGCCACGCGAGGACGGTCTACAACGACCTCCACCTGCTCAACGGCGATCCGCGGTTGCCCGTCCCGCTCGACGCCGACGGCCGGGTGGCTGCCGCCGCGCTCGGGCGCGAGCTCGCCCGCTGTCCCTTCGATCTGGCGCTGCACACGCGCTTCGCGCGCACGCGCGAGACACTGATGCTCGTGCTCGGCCGCCGCCACGACGTGCCGATCGCGGTCGAGCCGGCTTTCGACGACGTCGCGGTCGGCGTCTTCGAGGGCAGAGAGGTGCAGGCCTACCGCGACTGGCGCGGTGAGCACGACCTGGCAGATGCCGTTCCCGGCGGCGAGAGCCGTCTGAACGCGCTCGCGCGCTACGCCGACGGCTGCGCGCGCCTGCTGGCCCGGCGCGACGCACGCTGCGTCCTGCTCGTCGTGCATGACGTGCCGATCCGCTTCCTGCACAACTCCGTGCTCGGGACCGATCCGCTCGAGGGCCCCATCCGCAGCGTCGCGAATCTCGAGCGCCTGAGCCTGGGCGAGGCGGAACTCGCGGCCGGTCTGGCCGTGATGCGGCGCAGGCTCTCCGGCCTTCCGCCCTTCTGACCGGTCAGCTCAGTGACCGCAGTGTTCGCAGCGGACGACGGGCACGGGGTGCCCGTTGTCGTAGCCCGCGACCACCACGGCCGGCCGATGATGACCGATCACGATGCACAACAAGCGACGCATGTTACGAATATGCCCGAATTTGCAACAACCTGTCCATACGCACTTCATGCAAACCCCTCGAAGGGGTGAGGGGCACCGCTACGATCGCGCGGTGCGGACGGCGGTCATCACTGGCGGTTCGAGCGGCATCGGACTCGCCGTGGCGCGCGAGCTGGCACGGCGGGGCGGCTGGCGGCTGGTGCTCGCCGCGCGCCGCGAGGAGCCGCTCGCGGCCGCGGCCAGGGAGCTCGAGGCGACCGCGATCCGCTGCGACGTGACGCACGATGCCGACGTCGCGGCGCTGGTCGTCGGGGCGCAGGCGGCCGGTGGCTGCGATCTGCTCGTGCACGCGGCGGGCGCGCCTGCGCGCAAGGGCATCCTGGACGCCGATCTCGTCACCTACCGGACGTCGTTCGAGGTCAACTACATCGCCCTCGTGCGCGTCGCGACCGCCTTCTGGCCGCTGCTCGAGGCCAGCCGCGGCCGGCTCGTGCCGGTCGTGTCCGTCGCCGGCACCGTCGCGCTGGCTCCCTCGGCCCCGTACGCCGCCGCCAAGAGCGCGGCGCTCTCGTGGGCGCGCTCGTACGGGGCCGCCGCGCGCAGGCACGGCGTGGCGGTGACGATCGTCAACCCCGGACCGGTGCCCACGCCCGGCTTCCCGCAGGATCAGCTCCTGCGCAGCCGCTGGGGCAGGCTGCTCGTGGTCGACGTCGAGCGCTGTGCCGAGCGCTTGCTGGCCGCGGCCGACAGGCGGGCCCCGGAGGTGTACATCCCGCAGTGGTGGCGTGTCGCCGCCGCGCTGCAGGGAGCGGCGCCGGGACTGATGGCGCGTGTCGCCGAGCGCGCTTGGCGCCGAGACCCTCGCCTGGCGCCCGAAGTGGCGACCGCGTGACCCGGCCAGTCGCGCTCGTCACCGGCGGCAGCTCCGGCATCGGCCTCGGCATCGCGCGACGGCTGCTCGAGCGCGGCTGCCAGGTCGTGATCACCGCGCGCGGTGAAGATCGGCTGCGTGCGCTCGCCGAGGAGCTCGGTGTGGTCGGCGTCGCAGCCGACGTCGCGACCGAGGAGGGCCGCGCGACCATCGTGGCGGAGATCCGCAAGCTCGGCCGCCTGGACTGGCTCGTCAACAACGCCGGCACCGGAGGCGGCACGGCGGGCCTCGACGTCGACGCCGAGCGCGCCGCCCGGGTGCTCGAGACCAACTTCTACTCGCACGTCGCGATCACGCGCGAGTTCTGGCCGCTGCTGAGCAAGTCGCCTCGCGCGCGCGTGATCGTCGTCTCGTCCTCGCTCGGGACGTACGCCTCGTCAGGCTCGATCACGTATGGAGCCTCGAAGGCCGCGCTGACCTCGTGGGGGCGGGCGCTGGAGGTCGCGGCGCGCCGCCAGGGCATGGAGGTCACGGTCGTCAACCCGGGGCCCGTCGTGACGACCACGTTCCCGCATCACGAGCTTCTGGCGCGCCGCTGGAAGCGCAAGCTCGTGATCGACGTCGAGCGCTGCGTCGACGACGTCATGCGCAGGGTCGACCGCGGCGGCGGCGAGGTCTGGTCGCACCCGCTCTTCCGCTTGCCCGCGGTGCTGCAGGCCATCGCGCCGGGGACGTACGACCGCTTCCTCGTGTGAGCGAGCTCAGCCGCCGCTGATGGCCGCGATCACGTCCACGCGCGAGCCCGCAGCGAGCGCCGCGTCGAGCCCGGCGCGCTCCTGATCCACGTACACGTTGACGTGCGGGCGCAGCTCGGGCCCGGGCATGCACAGCCGGTCGCGCAGGCCGGGCCAGCGCGCATCGAGCTCGCTGATCGCCCCGTCCACGGTCGCGGCGTCGACCTCGACGTGCCGCGGCAGGTCGCGGAACAGTGGCGGCAGGGTTGCTGGAAGGTGGACGTCGGCCATGGCTAGGAGAGGATCGCGACCTCGACCGAGGAGATCGCCGGCAGGTAGCCGGCGATCTCGTCCCAGCTCTCGCCCTCGTCCGCGCTTGCGAACACCTGCCCGGTGCTCGTGCCGAAGTAGAGGCCGGGGACGTCGTGGGTATCGATCGCCATGCCCTCGCGCAGGACGCCGAGGTGGGCGCCTTCCTGCGGCAGCCCGCGGTCCAGCCGGCGCCAGCTCGAGCCGGCGTCCTGCGTCCGCCAGACGGCCGCCTTGCCCTCGGGCATCGTCCGGCCGTGGCCGGGGTCGAGAGGGATGACGTAGAAGCTGTCGCGGTCGTGCGGATGGCTGGCGGCGGCGAAGCCGAACTCGGTCGGCAGGCCGTCGGTGATCTCGACCCAGGACTTGCCCGCGTCGTCGCTGCGGTGCATGCCGACGTGGTTCTGCTGGTAGAGGCGATCGTTGTCGAGCGGCGACATGACGAGCTTGTGCACGCAGTAGCCGACCTCGGGGTCCTCGAGCGGCCAGTCGGCGCGCAGGCCCCGGTTGCGCGGCGTCCACGACTCCCCGTTGTCGGTCGTCTCGAAGATGCCGTAGCCCTGTACCACGGCCCAGAAGCGATCCGCCTCCTCGGGGTGCGGCAGCATCGCCGGCAGTCCGAGGTGACCTGGCGGCTGCTTGGCCGGGTCGTTCCAGTCGTCGCGGCCCGGCTGGCCGTCGAGCGTGCTCAGCAGCGACCACGTCTTGGCCCCGTCGCGGCTCTCGAACACGCCGCAGCCCTCGCCGCCGGCGAGCAGGCGGCCGTGCGCCGCCGTCAGGCCCGAGACCTTGGAGAGCCGCAGGTCGCTGCCCTCGCCGTAGCCGAGACCCTCGCTCGAGAGCTCCCAGGTCTCGCCCAGGTCGGCGCTGCGCCAGACACCTGCGCCGTGCCATTCGCTGGCCGCGGCGGCATAGAGCGAGCCCGAGAGCGGATCGTGGACCGCGTGGTAGACGGGCCACCCTTCGCAGTACGGGCCGCGGGTCGTCCACGAGCGGCGGTCGCCGTCGCTCTCCAGCACGAAGCAGCCCTTGCGTGTTCCGACGAGCACCATGGTCACAGGCACGGTGAATCCCTCCTGTCTCGAAGTCTGCCATTCAGACCGCGAGCCGCCGCGAAACTCATCGGTCTAGGCGGAGGCGGGCGGAAGCAGGCCCATGCGGGTCTTCGCTTCGGCCAGCACCGGTGCTGCGATCTCCCGCGCGCGCGAGGCGCCCACCGCCATCAGGCGGTCCAGCTCGGCGGTGTCGGCCATGAGCGCGGCGTGCCGCTCGCGGATGGGAGCCAGGTGCTCGATCACCGCCTCGGCGACGTCGTTCTTGAGGTGGCCATACCCCTGCCCGGCGTAGCGCGCCTCGAGCGCGGGAATCTCCTCACCGCTCACCCCGTGCAGGATCTCGAGCAGGTTGGAGACGCCCGGCTTGGCGTTCCAGTCGTGTCGGATCGTGCCCTCGGAGTCCGTCACCGCGCGCCTGAATTTGCGGCGGATCGCGTCGGGCTCGTCGAGCATCAGCAGCCTGCCGTCCTCGCTCGAGAGCGAGGAGGTGGACATCTTGCGCGTCGGATCCTGGAGATCGCTGATACGCGCGGCCGTCGGCGGGATGGCGGCCTGCGGCGGCGGGAAGAGCTCGCCGTAGCGGGCGTTGAAGCGTTGCGCGATGTCGCGCGCGAGCTCCAGGTGCTGCCGCTGGTCCTCGCCCACGGGCACGCGGTCGGCGAGGTAGAGCAGGATGTCGGCCGCCTGCAGCACCGGGTAGGTGAACAGGCCCACGCTCACCTGCTCCTGCCGGGTCGACTTGTCCTTGAACTGGGTCATCCGGCCGGCCTCGCCGAAGCCGGTGATGCAGCCCAGCACCCAGGCCAGCTGGGCGTGCTCGGGCACGTGCGACTGGACGAACAGGGTCGACCGCTCCGGGTCGATGCCGGCCGCGAGCAGCTGCGCCGCCGACCGGCGGGTCCGCTCCCGCAGCGCCTTCGGCTCGTACTCCACGGTGATCGCGTGCAGGTCGACGACGCAGTAGAACGCCTCGTGGTCGTCCTGCAGGGCCACCCACTGCCGCAACGCGCCGAGGTAGTTGCCGAAGTGGAAGGAGTCCGCCGTCGGCTGGATCCCGGACAACACCCGAGGGCGAGGCTGGGAACCGGCTGCGGAGGGGTCAGACGCAGCTTGGGACATAGCCCGATTCTGCCAGCGCCCCCAGTCCAACCATCACCCGGGCGGTATGGGTTACCAGCTCCAGCCCCTGGAGGCGAGTTCCTGCTCCTCCTGCCAGCGTTTTTCCTCCGCGCGCCGGCACTCCGCCTGGTCGGGTACGCCGGCCAGGCGGCAGGCCTCGTCCAGCAGGTCGTCGTACGCCGCCTCGAGCGCCATCAGGCGGTGTGCTTTGGCGTAGACGTGCGGGGCGGACTCCACAATGCGGATCTTGGTGGACAGATCGCCCAGCCGGGTCTGCAGGCGGAGGGTGTCGAACGGATCCGGTGCAGGGACCGGATGCCGGCGGAGCCGAGCGGCTATGCGCGTGGTGACACGCTGGAGCCGACGCCGCGCGCGGGACGGCGGCGGACCGGGGAGCAGGAGGCCGAGCAGGGCGCAGAGCAGCAAGAACAGAACCGCTGCCCCAAGCCACACCAT
>DASRQS010000113.1:0-8411 GCA_035696365.1 Gaiellales bacterium
GACCCTGGACGCAACCGTGCGCGCTCCAGTGCAGCTCTCCGGCCGATCCGTCGCTGCGTCGTCGACGACGCCCGTCGCTCGTTCGCTGTGCATCGTGCAGCCTCACTGCCGCCGCCCGTACGGGGGCTGGGCAAGGGCAACGGCACGGAGGACGTTAACGCGCCACGGCACTCACTTCAACGTGCAAGTGCGCAGAGGCACCGGAGGCTGCGCGGGGACCGCCCCGGTCCCCGCGCATCCTCCAGCTCTCTCACTCCGGAGCGGTCAGCCGCAGCCGGAGTTGTCACCGCAGTCGCGGCACGTGTAGCACGAGCCGGGGCGGATCTTGCGGCCGCCGCACTTGGCGCACTCCTGGGCGTCTTCCCAGGCGTTGAAGAGCGCCCGCTGGCCGGCGGACTGGATGGGAACGACCGTGCGTGCCTCCGTGGCCTCGGGAGAGGCGACGAGCTCGCCGTACATGGTGCCGTCGGCGAGCGGCTCGGCCTCGGCCGGCATGCCCTGGAGGCGCGCCCGCACCTCGGCGGACATGATGCCGAGCTCGGCCTGCGTGTCCGCGTCGAGGAACTTCTTGCCCAGCCAGCGGAAGATGTAGTCGACGAGCGACTTGGCCACCCGGATGTCCGGATCGTTGGTGAGGCCAGACGGCTCGAAGCGCATGTGACTGAACTTCGAGACGTAGACGTCGAGCGGCACGCCGTACTGCAGGCCCAGCGAGACCGAGATCATGAGCGCGTTCATGAGCCCGGCGAGCGTCGTGCCCTCCTTGGCGATGTCGACGAAGACGTCGCCTGGGGTGCCGTCGGGGAACAGGCCGACGTGGATGTAGCCCTCGTACTCGCCGACCTGGAACTTGCGCCCGATCTCCATGCGCTCGATCGGCATCGTCTTGCGCACGGGCTTGTGCACGAGCTCGGACTGCTTGGCGCCCATGGGCTGGGCGACCTTGCAGTTGTCGCGGTAGATCGCGAGCGCCTTGACGCCCATCTTCCAGGAGTCGTGGTAGAGCTTGGCGACGTCCTCGACGGTGGCCGACTCGGGCATGTTGGCGGTCTTCGAGATCGCCCCCGAGATGAACGGCTGCACGGCGCCCATCATCGCGACGTGGCCGTTGTAGTCGATCGCGCGATCGCCCATGGCGCAGTCGAACACGGCCAGGTGCTCCGGCTTGATGGCCGGCGCCCCGACGACCGTGTTGCGGTCGGCGATGTGGGCGACGATCCCCTCGCCCTCGGCCTGGCTGTAGCCCAGCACCTGCAGCGCCAGCGGCACGGTGCCGTTGACCATCGTGAGCTCGCCGCCGCCGACCAGGCGCTTGGTCTTGACCAGCGAGAAGTCGGGCTCGACCCCGGTGGTGTCGCAGTCCATCAGGAACGAGATCGTTCCGGTGGGCGCGAGCACCGTGGCCTGGGCGTTGCGGTAGCCGTGGGCGCGACCGAGCTCGAGCGCCTCGTCCCAGGCGCCGCGCGCGGCGTCGACGAGGTCGTCGGCGATCGTCTCGCGATCCTCGATGTTGCCCACCGCTGCGCGGTGCTTCTCGATCACGCGCACCATCGGCTGGCGATTGCGCTCGTACTCGGAGAAGGTGCCCATGCGCGCCGCGATCTCCGCGGACTTGCGGTAGGCGCGGCCCGTCATCAGCGCCGTGATGGCGGCGGCGTAGGCCCTGCCCTCGTCCGAGTCGTACGGCAGGCCGCGGGCCATCAGCAGCGCTCCGAGATTGGCGTAGCCGAGCCCCAGCTGACGCATCTTGTGCGCGTTCTCGCCGATCTGCTCCGTCGGGTACGACGAGTTGGAGACGAGGATCTCCTGCGCCGTGAAGACGATGTCGACGGCGTGCTTGAAGCCCTCGACGTCGAACTCGCCGTCGGCCTGCCGGAAGCGCATCAGGTTGAGGCTCGCGAGGTTGCAGGCCGAGTTGTCGACGTGCATGTACTCCGAGCACGGGTTGGAGGCGTTGATGCGCCCCGTGTTCGGGCACGTGTGCCAGTCGTTGATGATCGTGTCGAACTGGATGCCCGGATCGGCGCAGCGCCAAGCTGCATCGGCGATCTGGTGCATGAGGTCGCGAGCGCGCACCGTCTTGACGACTTCACCGGAGGTGCGCGCCGTCAGGTTCCAGTCGCGATCGGCCTCGACCGCGCGCATGAACTCGTCGGTCAGGCGCACCGAGTTGTTGGCGTTCTGGTACTGGATCGAGGCCCAGTCCGGCGAGTCGAGCGACATGTCGTAGCCGGCTTCCTGGAGCGAGCGCGCCTTCTCCTCCTCGCGCGACTTGCACCAGATGAACTCCTCGATGTCGGGGTGATCGATGTCGAGCACGACCATCTTGGCCGCCCGCCGCGTCTTGCCGCCCGACTTGATGGTGCCGGCGGATGCATCGGCCCCCCGCATGAAGGACACCGGGCCCGAGGCGAAGCCGCCCTTCGAGAGCTGCTCCTTGGAGGAGCGCACGCGCGAGAGGTTGATGCCGGAGCCCGAGCCGCCGCGGAAGATGCGACCCTCTTCCACGATCCAGTTGAGGATCGAGTCCATCGAGTCGTCGATGGAGAGAATGAAGCAGGCGGAGCACTGCGGCCGCTCTTCAAAGCCGACGTTGAACCAGACGGGAGAGTTGAACGCCGCGTACTGATTGACCAGGAGGTGCTTGAGCTCGGCGTGGAACGCGTCGGCCTCGTCGGCGTCGGCGAAGTAGCCGTCCTTGCGACCCCAGCCCGTGATCGTGTCGACCACGCGGGAGATCATCTGACGCACCGAGCGCTCGCGCTGCGGCGATCCGAGCGGTCCGCGGAAGTACTTCTGCGCGACGATGTTCGTCGCCGTCGCCGACCAGGTGATCGGGAATTCCACCTCGCGCTGCTCGAAGGCGGGCCCGTCCTTGCCGGGGATGAGGGCGTCGCGCACCTCCCATTCGATCTCGTCGTACGGGTCGACGCCCGGGCGTGTAGTGCGCCGGGTGATGCCAATCGAACGAGTTGTATCGAGCGGGATCTGCGCCTCGTCGGTCACGTTTGCGGCCGTTGTCTCGGTGGTCGCCAAGAGTCCATCCCCTCCTTTGATGGGGCCTAAATTGTATCAGCTACAGGACGGGAGAGCGAACACGTGTTCGCCCATCCGAATCCAGAGATTCGAGCTCGTTCTGGAACTCGTCCGGGGTCTCGAACGACCGGTACACGGACGCAAATCTGATGTAGGCGACACCGTCGAGATCGCGCAGATGGAGCAGCGCAGCCTCGCCGATCGCCTCCGAGGGAACCTCCGAGAGCCCGTCGCTGCGGAACCCCGCCTCGACCGCCGCCACGATCCGCTCGACCAGGTCCAGCGCGATCGGGCGCTTGACGCACGCGCGCTCGAGGCCGCGCAGCAGCTTGGAGTGGTCGAACGGCTGCCGGCTGCCGTCGCGCTTGACGACCCACAGCGCCGACTGCTCGAGGCGCTCGAAGGTCGTGAAGCGCGCCTGGCAGGCCAGGCACTCCCGGCGTCGCCGGATGGCCTCGCCGGCATCGCTCACGCGCGACTCGAGCACACGCGTCTCTCCCACGCCGCAGGTGGGACAGATCATCCGCCCACCACTAGATCCAGCGTTAGCGCTCCCCCAAGCACGCCAGATACAGTGGCAGGGGCGTCGGACGGAGTCGCAGACGGGTCAACCAGGCGGCTACGGGTCGGTTCAGCCGGCGACGCGGCGGCGCGAGCGCACGCGGGCGAGCGAGGTACCGAGGCCGGCCAGGAGGAGCAGCGCGGCAGCGCCGCCCAGAGCGACCACCGGCAGCGGCACCTGGTCGACGTGCGCCGGGCCGAGGCCCTCGAGCAGATCCGTGACGGGCCCGCGCACGCCGGCGGCGACCGCGGGAGCCGCGACGACGCCCTGGCTCACTGCGCCCTGCGGCGTGCGGAAGGCCGTATTGGAGGAGCTGCGGTGGCTCAGCGTCGCATCGCGCCGCATCGCCTGGGTGAGGTTGGCGCGCACCGCGGGAAGGTAGTCGTCGACGTCGCTCGGCAACTCCGCGAGCGCCTGCTTGTAACAGGCGGGCGTGTGCTGGGAGATCGCGCGGCCGTTGGCGGCCGCGTCCAGCATGTCGCGGGCGTCGCAGGTCGCAGCCGACGCGCCCACGGGCGTGAGCAGCACGCCGATGAGGACGGCGATGCCGATCAGGAGCGAGTGGTGGCGGTGACGGGCCATGGGAATGCGGACGGAGCGCGCGGGTCGTCGCGGACTCTCCTGCTCACGGAACGCTACCGGGACCGTATGTGGGATGAAATGGCGGTTGGTAAGTGTTTCGTGAAGATTCATAGCGCGCGTGCTGTGACGTCACCCATTCGAGGTATCGGCCCTCACCCGTTCGACCTTGAGCGGTTTCCTGCCTTGCCGGCTCCTGGGGTCGCGCGTCTACGAAGCTGCAACGGCGCGTGTCCTGGCAAACAAGTTCGCGCCGGTGCCCGACTATCCTAGCGCTGTGAGGGCTGTCACGGCGTCCCTGCGCGACGCGGCGGGCGGATGGCCGGCAGCCCTGTGGCTGGGCCTCGCCGCCATCGTCGCGATCGCCGGCGCCGGCGGCGCCTCGAGCGGCGGCATCGCAATGGCCGCCGCGGCCTGCCTGGGCGCCTGCGTGCTGGCCGGCGTGGCCACCGCCGGCGGGCTGCGCACCTGGGCCCCTCCGCCCCGCCGCGTGCTCGTCTACCTCGGCGCGCTGGCCGCGGTCGGCCTCGTGTCCTACGCGTCCATCTGGTGGTCGCTGACGCCGCAGGCGTCCTACGCTGACGCCAATCGCTGGCTCGTGGCAGCAGCCGCAGCCGCCGCCGGCGTCGTGGTCGCCGGCCTCCTGCGCCGGCCGCTGGAGGCCGCCGTGTGGGTGCTCTGCGCCGCCTCGCTGCCACTCATCGCCTACGGGATCCAGCAGAGGGCGCACGGGGAGTTCTTCCAGACGTCCCCGCGGCTGCAGGGCGTCCTCGGCTATCCCAACGCGATCGGCGCCTACGCGGCGCTCGCGGCACCCGGAGCGCTCTGGCTGGCGAGTTCCACCCAGCGCCTCCGCCGCGCGGCCGGCGCTGCCACGCTGGCATTGCTCGTGCTCGGCCTCGCGCTGGCCTCCTCTCGTGGCGGCATGCTCGCGGCGCTGATCGGCTGCGGCATCTGGCTGGCGGTCTCGGACCGGCGCACCGAGAGCGGCGCCGCGCTGATCGTCGTGCTCGCCGCGAGCGCCCCCGTGGCCCGCTGGGGCCTCGACCAGCCGTCCTTCAAGGCGCTCGACGTGCCCTTCACCGTCCCAGCCGGCTCGAGCCTCCTCTGGTACAGCGTCGGCGCCGTACTGGGCGCCGCGCTGCTCGCCCCGGCGGCCGTCGAGCTCGCGCAGTACGCCGGACCGCGCATACGCCGGGGCTTGGGCCTCGCAGTGCTCGCCCTCGGCATCGCGGGCGCGCTGCTCGCCGCGGTCACGCTCTCCTCCCAGCACGGCGGCCCGGGCGGCGCGCTCAGCCACGTCTGGCACCAGCTCTCGGGCGGCGGGGCGGTCGGCTCGACGGATCACCTCACGCAGCTCTCGACCAACCTGCGCGGGCGCTGGTGGGGCGAGGCCTGGGACGCCTTCCGTGCGCACCCCTGGCGTGGCAACGGCGCCGGGACGTTCGAGACGATCGACCGCCTCGCTCGTCCCGGCTTCCAGCAGGCCGGCCAGGAGCATTCCGCCTTCCTGCACGTGCTCTCGGGCACGGGGCTGCTTGGTGCGATCCCGGCGGCCATCGCCCTCGCGGCGGCGGCTGCCTGCATCGCCGCCGTCACCCGCCTCCGCGGCAGCGAGCGCGCGGCGGCGCTCGCGCTCGCTGCCGGGGTCGGCGCCTTCGGCCTGCACAACCAGATCGACTGGGAATGGCAGCAGACCGCCCTGACCGTGCTCGCCTATCCGATCCCCGTGCTGATCGCCTGCGCAGCGACCGCCGGGACGGTGGCCGCCCGCGCCCCGAGCCGCGGCCGTGCGGTGCTGGTGGCGACGGCGCTCGCGCTCGCCGTGATCCCCGTGACCCTGCCCGTGCTCAGCAACAACGCGCTCGACCGCGCCAACCGGCTCGACAATCAGGGGCGCGTCGACGAGGCGCGCGTCGAGGCCGATCTGGGTGCCGCCCTCGACCGCACCTCGGTCGACGCCCAGCTCGAGCGCGCCAGCCTGCTGCAGTCGCTCGGCCGTCCTGCCGACGCCCGGCGGGCCGTCGACCACGCGCTCTCGCTGGCGCCCAAGGACGACCGCACGTGGCTCGCGCTGGCGGGCTACCAGCGCTGGTGCTGGGGCGACAAGGGCTGGCGCGCCAGCCTCGACCGGGCCCGGCAGCTGTCCGGCCACGACAACGTGTTCGCGGGCAGCGACGATCAGGTCATCGCCGCCAGCGACGCCTGTCCCAGCGGCGGGTGAGCTCGAAGCTGCTCAGGTGCCGAGGATGACGACGAGCTTCGCGCCCCTGGCCTGCGAGGGCGTGATGCCGTCGAAGGGGGTCACGAACTGCACGTTGCCCACGAGCCGCGCGAGCTTGCGTGCTGCCGGGCCGTAGCCCTTGGCGTACTGCACGATCGTGGGCAGCCCGCGCTTCTGGGCGTTGCCGACGTAGGTGATGGGATAGCCGGCGCCCTGCACCTTCGCGGCCAGCTGGTGGGCCACGCCGTGGATGCCGTTGGAGTTCAGCACCATCACCGGCGTCTTGCCGGGGAGTGGGATCGGCTTGGCCGGCTTGTGCGAGTGCGGCTTGGCCGGCGGCGTCGTCTTCTTGGGCGGCGTCTTGACGTTGTCGCTCGTGGCCTTGCCCCCCGTGCGGGCGTGGTGCACCGTCGTGACGGCGTTCGCACTGCCGCCGTGCGCGCTGTTCGTCGCGGCCGCAGGCGGACTGCCGGAGCCGCCGTGCCAGAGGATCCCCACGAAGACGGTGGCGATGGCGGCGAGCAGCAGACCGATGGCGAGGAGGCGAGTCACGAGGCGGACCGCATGTCGATGTCCATAGACGATGTATGCGGGTGCGGCAGACATGTGAGGCTGACGTTTCGCCATGCGCGTTCAGGCTCCTGCGCCGTGCGGCTATCGTCTCGCACATCGGCAGGGATCGCCCTCAGCATGACAGCCTGCGATTCATCGCGTTCGAAGGTGCCGACGGCGCCGGGAAGACCACGCAGGCACGACTGCTCGCCGCGCATCTCCGCGCGCGCGAAACCGATGTGGTCGAGGTCCGTGAGCCCGGCGGGACGCCCACGGGGGAGAGCGTGCGCGCCATCGTGCTGGGCGGCAGCGAGCCCGTCAGCGCGCGCGCCGAGGCGCTGCTGTTCGCCGCGGCCCGCGCGCAGCTCGTCGAGGACGTCATCGCACCCGCCCTGCAGCGCGGAGCGACCGTGATCGCCGATCGCTATGTCGGCAGCTCGCTCGTCTACCAGGGCGTGGTGCGCGGGGTCGGCGCCGAGGCCGTGCGGACGATCAACGACATCGGCACGGGCGGCCTGATGCCGGACGCGACGGTGCTGCTCACGGTCAGCGCCGAGCAGGCGGCCGCGCGGCGCGAGCCGGGCACCGACGATCGCATCGAGCGCGAGCCGCTCGAGTTCCACCGCAAGGTGATCGCCGCCTACGAGGACGTCCTCGCGGCCTGCGGGCGCCTCGTGCACGTGGATGGCAGCGGCGACGCCGAGCAGATCGCGGCGCGCGTGCGCGAGGCGCTGGGCCTGTGAGCGCCGGCGACCCGTTCGAGGGTCTGGTCGGCAACGAGGCCGCGCGCGCGCGCCTGCGCATCGCCCTGCGCAGGCCCTCGCACGCCTACCTGCTGCTCGGCCGGCCCGGCTACGGCGTGGCCGCGCACGCACGGCGCTTCGCCGCCGCCCTCGCGGGCCTGCCCGAGCGCTCGCTCGAGAGCGGCCATCCCGATCTGCTCGAGGTGCGGCCCGAGGGCACGCAGATCCGCATCGACCAGGTGCGCGACCTCTGGCGCGACATCCAGCTGCGGCCGTTCTCCGCCGAGCGCCGGGTCTATCTGATCTGGGACGCCGAGACCATGCCCGAGGTCGTGCAGCACGCGCTGCTGAAGTCGATCGAGGAGCCGCCCGCCCACGCCGTCGTCGTGCTGGTCTGCGCGCAGCCCCACCGGCTGCTGGCCACGGTGCGCTCGCGTTGCGAGGTGATCCGGTTCGCGCCGCTCGCCGCGACGGAGGTGGCCACGGCGCTCGGGCTCGGCGGCCCCGAGGGGCTGGCGCTGGCCCGCGCCAGCGGCGGCGACCTCGAGCGCGCGCGCGAGCTGCTGGCGGGCGGCGAGGCGCGCGATCGCCGCGAGCGCTACCTCGCGCTGGCTCGCGCTGCCTACGACGACGAGCGCTTCGACCCGGGTGCGGCGGCTCGCACGGTGGCCGAGGCCTGCAGCGCGCGCGGCGCCGAGGCCCGCGCGGCCGCCGA
>DASRQS010000114.1:0-7005 GCA_035696365.1 Gaiellales bacterium
CGTCGGGCATGTTGCGGCTCCTGTGGTGGGGTTCTTCGCGCCGCACCATGCACTACCGGAGTCGGCTCGAAGCCACCTCAGCCCTTGAGCGCGCCGCCCAGCCCTCCTCCGCGCAGGAACGAGCGCTGGAAGATCAGGAACCCGATGATCGGCACGAGCGAGGCGATGAAGAGCGCGGCGAGGAAGACGCCGAGCTCGGTCTGCGACTGGATTGTCGGAAGACGCACCGAGAGCGGCTGCCGGTCCGGGTTCGTGAGCACGAGCAACGGCCAGAGGAAGTCCTTCCACGACGCAAGCACGGCGAACACCGAGACGACGCCGAGGATCGGCTTCGACATCGGCAGCACGACCGACCAGAACAGCCGGAACGCGCCGGCCCCGTCGAGCGAGGCGGCCTCGAAGATGTCGCGCGGCAGGTTGTCGAAGAACCGCTTCATCAGCACGACGTTGAAGGCGCTTGCCCCGGCCGGCAGCCAGACCGCCCAGTAGCTGTCGATGAAGGAGTGGTGGATGAGCGGCGGGTGGACGATCTCGATGTAGAGCGGCACCAGCAGCACGACGACGGGCACGAACAGCGTTGTCAGCACGAGGCCCATGAGGACGCGCCCGTACTTCGGCCGAAGCACCGACAGGGCGAATCCCGCCGTGGTCGCGACGACGGCCGGCTTCGCGCTCTCGGTGCTGCGGCCGAAGTACGCCAAGTTCCTGACGGGGCTCGTGCTGATCACGCTGTTCGTCCCCGTCGTGGTGCTCCTGGTACCGCTCTACGTCGAGATCGTGCACCCGCCGCTGGTCCACCACTCCTTCATCGACAGCTACTGGGCCGTCTGGCTGCCGGCCGGTGCGAGCGCCTTCAACGTCGTGCTGATGAAGCGCTTCTTCGACAATCTCCCCCGCGAGATCTTCGAGGCCGCGCGCGTCGACGGGGTCGGCGGCTTCCGCCTGTTCTTCTCGATCGTGCTGCCGATGTCGCGTCCCATCCTCGGCGTCGTCTCCGTGTTCGCGGTGCTCGCCTCGTGGAGGGACTTCCTGTGGCCGCTGCTCGTGCTCACGAACCCCGACCAGCAGCCGCTCTCGGTGCGCCTGCCGACGATCCAGGCGCAGACGCCGCTCGGCGTCTTCCTGGCCGCGCTGTTCATCGCCTCGCTCGTGCCGATCATCGGCTTCCTTGTCTTCCAGCGCTCGTTCCTGCGCGGCGGCGGACTGGGCGGCGCGATCAAGGGCTGAGAACGTCTGAGGCCCACGGCTCGCCCCGTGCGGGATGATCCGCTCGTGGCGCCTCAGGAACGTTCCCGCACGGCACCCGGCGAGCGCTGGCTCGCGTCGCTCCTGCCGTTCGTGCGCGCGCAGCTTCCGCCCGCTCCGGCGCGCGTGATCGAGATCGGCTGTGGCACGCTCGGCGGCTTCGTGCCGGCGCTCCTGGGCGACGGCTACGACGCGACAGGCGTCGACCCCAAGGCTCCCGAGGCGGCCGCCTATCGGCGCACGCGCTTCGAGGACTGCGAGCCCGGGGAGCCGGCGGACGTGATCGTGGCCTGCCGATCGCTGCACCACGTGGCCGACCTGGACGAGATCGCCGGCCGCGCGGCCGGCGCGCTGCGGCCCGGCGGGACGATCGTCGTCGTCGAGTGGGCCTGGGAGCGCCTGGACGAGCAGAGCGCGCGCTGGTGCTTCGAGCGGCTGGAGACGATCCCGCCGGTCGAGGCAGGTTGGCTGCATCGCCGGCGCGACGGCTGGTTGGCCTCGGGCGAGACCTGGGAGGCGTACTTCGCAGGCTGGGCGGCCAAGGAGAGCCTGCACCGTAGCGACGAGGTCGTGACCGCGCTGGACGCGCGCTTCGCTCGTAGGCTGCTGGAGTACGGCCCCTACCTGCTCGTCGATCTGGCCGATGACACCGAGGCGGAGGAGCAGGCTGCCATCGACGCCGGGACGATCCGCGGCACCGGCATCCGCTATGCGGGCACGCTGCTCTAACCGCCGAGCGACGCCGGCCGCTTGCCGACGGTGACCGTCGCACGGCGCGGGCCCGACTGGTCGACGACGTCGAGCACCAGCGCGTCGCCCGGCTTGCGCGCCGCCAGCGCCTTGGCCATCGCGCCGGAGGAGCGCACGGGCGCACCGCCGGACGAGACGACGACGTCTCCCTCGCGCAGGCCCGCCTTGGCGGCGGGGCTGCCGGCGAACACGGCTACGACGGCCGCGCCGCGCGTGTCCGGCTGAAGCCCGAGCTGCACCGCTGCAGCCGCGCTGCCGACTGTGGCGAAGGTCACGCCGATCCACGCCTGCCGGCCGGCGGGCTTGCCGAGGATCTCGTCGATGACCGAGCGCGCCCCGTCGATCGCGATCGCGAAGCCGATGTTCTCGGCCTGGGTCGCGGCGATCGTGTTGATGCCGATCAGCCTGCCGCCGGCATCGACCAGGGCGCCGCCCGAGTTGCCCGGGTTGATCGCCGCATCGGTCTGGAGCAGCCCCTGGAGGTCGGGGCCGTTGTCTGCGTGCACGGTCCTGTCGAGCCCGGAGACGATGCCCTGCGTGACCGTCGGTCCGCCGCCAAGGTCGAGCGGGAAGCCGATCGCGAGCACGCTGTCACCCAGCCGCAGCGTCGACGAGTGGCCGAGCGGAACGGGCACGAGGTCGCTGAGCGCCACGCGGATGATGGCGAGATCGCGCTGCGCCGCCGTGCCCAGCACGGTCGCCTTGACGGCGTGCGTGTGCCGCCCGTCGTTGAACGAGACGGTCAGCGTGCGTGCGCCGCGGACGACGTGGTTGTTGGTGAGGATCACGCCGCGGCGGTCGATCACGACGCCCGAGGCCTCTCCCTTGCTGCCGTTGCGCCCGACCGTCTTCACGTTGACGACGCCCCGGAGCACGCGCGCGACCACATCGGCCGTGCTCTGCCCGCGGGGAGCGGTCGAGGCCGGAGCCCCGGCCGCCTGCTTGACGGTCACGACGGTCGTGACACTCTTCGAGGACGAGGTGCCGCAGCCGGCTGCAACGAGACCGATCGCGGCCGCTCCGATGAGCGCGGCGAGCCTCATGGCAGGCGCTGGTTCCACAGCACGGAGAGCGCTCCCGCGGCCAGCGCGAGCAGTGCCGCGACGCCGACCAGGGCGTAGCTCAGCTCGCGCCACACGTTCTTGTGGCCGAGCCGGGAGGCGAGATCCTCGTAGACGGAGTTCAGGCGCGCCTCGTTCCGGGTCGCGAAGAACTCGCCGCCGGTGGCCTGCGCGATCTGCCGCAGCGTCGCGGGGTCGGGCGGCACGGGACGCGAGAACCCGCCCCGGTTGAGGACGCCGTCGGGCGTGCCGAGTGCGACCGTGTAGATGGGGATGCCGTAGGACTTCGCGCGCGCCGCGCCCGCGAGCGGGGCCAGGTTCCCGCGCGTCTGGGCGCCGTCCGAGAGCAGGAGGATCGCCGACAGCGGGCGGTTCGGGTCGATGGGCGGCGCCGCGCCTCCTCCTGCGGGCACGACATCGCCCTCGCTCGCGACGGGGTGCAGGAGCTCGACCGAGCGCGCGAGCGCATCGCCGATCGCGGTGCCCTGACCGAAGCTGGCGTCGCCGAGCAACAGACCTTCGAGCACGAGTTGCCGGTCGTGCGTCAGCGGCGCTGCGACGAACGGCTCCGATGAGAACATGATGAGACCGACGCGGTACTTGTCGGGCAGCACCGTGAGAAACCGCCGGATCGCCTCCTGCGCCGCGCCGAGGCGCGTCGGCTTCACGTCCTCGGCCGACATCGAGCCCGAGATGTCGACCGTGAGCGCGATGGAGGCCTGCTCGCTCGCGACGGACTGCCGGATCTCCGGCCGCGCGAGCGCGCCCAGGGCGCACGTCAGTGCCAGCAGCGCGAGCACGGGCGGGAGCACCCAGCGCCACTGTCGCGCGCCGGCCGCGACGCCGGCGAGCACCTCGATGTTCGTGTAGTGGATGGCGTAGCGGGCGCGCCGGCGCTCGATCGCCAGGTAGGCGAGCACCGCGAGCGGCACGAGCAGGAGCGCGAGCAGCCCGAGTGGCCATTCGATCCTCACTTCGCGCACTCCACCTGGACCTGCACCACGGCGCGCACGTCGGGGCCCAGACCGCGCCGGGTCGCGCTGATCAGGACCTGCCCCTTGCGGCGCGCACTCACGACGTGGATGGCCGCGAGCTGGGCGCGCGACGGCGCGCCGGCCGTGAACAGGCCGATGCTCTGGGCGCTGTGCAGCAGGCGCTCGCCTGGCCGGCAGGCGAGCGTCATACGAGCCAGCCTCCCCGGGGTGACGCGGAGCTCCTTGACGCGCAGCGTGATCGGCTGGCCCGGCTTGACCTCGCTCACCCGGGCGACCGACATCGGCGTGCGCGGCCCGCCCCCGCCTCCCGGGATGCAGCCGATGAAGGGCCGGTAGCTCGAGGCCTTGCGCGCGCGCCCCGCGTAGGTGCCCTTGAAGAGCAGGGACTGCGCAGTGGTGATCCCCGGGTTGACGGGGCTGCCGATGCGTCCCGGGAACTCGACCGCGACGGCCGCCTCGCTGGCGCGCGCGTCGACCCCGCCGACGATCCCCTGCGGGCAGACGAGCTGCCAGGTCGCGCTCGCCGAGACGCGCGCGGGCGACGGGATCACGACCCAGGGGCCGGCCACGGGGATGCAGACCTGGAGCCCGCGGCATTCGTCCGCAGCCTGGGCCGAGGCCGCGCCCAGCAGCAGCGCGGCCGCCAGGGCGAGCGCCGTCGCGGCAGCCCGGATCACGGCACCCGCCTGAACCAGAGCGCCGAGAGACCGCCGCCGACGAGCAGGAAGAGGGCCCCGGCGGCGGCGAACGCGACCGTGATCTCCTCGTCCTTGCGCGTCGTGCCGAGACGCGACTTCAGATCTGCGTAGACCGGCTTGAGGTCGCTCTGGGTGGGCGCGGCGAAGAACGTCCCGCCCGTCTGCGCGGCCACCGTACGCAGCGCGGTCGGGTTCGGCGGCACCTGGATGCGCTCGACGAAGCCGCCGACGTGCGGCACCTGCACGACGCCCGTGGGTGTCCCGAGGACGGCGGTGAAAACGGGCACCTTGGCCCTGCGCGCCTGGTTGATGGCATCGCCGAGCCGGACGCGCCCGCCGTCCTGTGCCCCGTCGGAGATGACGAGGATCGCGGCCGGCGGGGGCGTCTGTCCCTTTGGTCGCTTGCCGCCGCCGGGCGCGGCGATCGCGACCCTGACGGCGGTTGCGATGCCGTCGCCGAGCGCCGTTCCCTGTCCGACGCGCAGCGCCGAGATCGCGGCGCTCACGTACTGGCGGTTCTGCGTCGCGCCGGCCACGAGCTGCGCCCGCGAGCTGAACGCGACCACGGCCACGCGGTACTTGGCCGGCAGATCGGCCAGGAAGCGGCGGGCCGAGGCCTGCGCGGCGGCCAGCCTGGTCGGCGGGACATCGGGGGCGGCCATCGAGTGCGAGGTGTCGATCGCGAGCACGACCGTCGCCTCCTCGGAGCGCACCGACAGCGTGGCGTGCGGCCGGGCGAAGCCGAGCAGGAAGGCCGCGACAGCCAGCAGGAAGATCGCCACGGGCAGGTGCCTGCGCCAGCCCGGCACGCGGTCGACGACATTCGGCAGGAGCGCGGGCGCGACGAAGCTCGCCGACTCGGCCACGCGCCGCCGCTGGAACCACACGTAGCCCGCCGCGGCCGCGGGCACGAGCAGCAGTGCCAGGAGCGCGATGGGAGAGGCGAAGCGCATCATGTGCCCGCGTGCCGCAGGAAGCCGGTCAGCTCACGCAGCCAGTCGCCGTGCGTCGAGAGGACGACATGGCGCGCCCCGGCCGAGGTGAGCTCGCCGGCCACCTCGCGCCGCTCCAGCGCAGCGGCGGCCGCGAACTGCCTGCGTACGCGCTCGCTCGAGGTGTCGACCCGCAGCTGCCGCCCCGTCTCCGGGTCGACGAGGCGAAGCTGGCCGAACTTCGGGAGCTGCTGCTCGCGCGCGTCGCGAATCTCGACCGCCACGACGTGGTGGCGGCCGCCGAGCGCGAGCAGCGGCCGGCGCCAGTCGCGCGGGCCGCGGAAGTCGGACACGACGACGATGTACGACCGCTGGCGGGCAAGTGTCCCGACGCGCTGCAAGGCCTCTCCCACGGAGGTCGCGTCGCCGCTTGCCCGCTGCCCCTCGCGGGCCGCCTCCTCCTTGCGCAGCGCCAGCAGCAGCCCGAGCAGGCCCGCCCGCCCCTGCCGCGCCGGCAGCACGCGCGGGTGGTCGTCGCCGAACGTGACGAGGCCGAGGCGGTTGCCGCGGCGCGTGGCCGCGTAGCCGACGGCGAGCGATGCGCCCTCTGCGACGTCCGCCTTGCGGCGCTCGGCCGTGCCGAAGGTCATCGAGGGCGAGGTGTCGAGCACGAGCCAGGTGACGAGCGCGCGCTCGGCGAGATGGATGCGCACGTGCGGCGTGCCCGTGCGCGCGGTCACGTTCCAGTCGATCTGCCGGACGTCGTCCTCGACGGGCTCGTAGGGCCGGATCTGCGCGAGCTCGCTGCCGCGTCCGAGCAGGGACGAGCGGTGGTCGCCCGGCAGCATGCCCTCGACGCGGCGCGCGATCGTGAGGTCGAGCGCCCGCAGCAGCGGCTCCGGCATCGGGCCCGGCCCGGGCCGGGCGGGAGTCTGACCCCGGCGGAGGAGCCCTTCGATCACGCGGCGTGCCCCGCGAGGTCGAGCTGCGGGACCGGAACGGCGGCGACGACCTCGTCGAGCAGGCTGTCGGGGCTCCGCTGCTCGGCCAGCGCCTCGTACGAGAGCACCATGCGGTGGCGCAGCGCGTCCTTGATCAGCTCCTGCAGGTCCTGCACCAGCACGTAGTCGCGCCCGCGCACGACGGCGAGGCCGCGGGCCGCGTGGATCAGCGAGATCGGCCCGCGCGGGCTGGCGCCGAACGAGATGAAGCGCGCGATGTCGGGCAGACCGAACTCCGCCGGGCGGCGCGTCGCCGTCGCGAGCTGCAGCGCGTAGCTGACCAGGCCCGGGTCGACGTAGATCGCCCGCACCTCGGCCTGCAC
>DASRQS010000115.1:0-34000 GCA_035696365.1 Gaiellales bacterium
CCCCGTCTCGGCCAGGCGCGCGGTGAGCGCCGGATCACCGGCCGCGAGGATGCCGTGGCCGATGCGGTCGGGCCGCAGCGTCTCGACGACCTCGGCGACCTCCTCGACGAAGCCCTCCTCGCCGCAGTGGACCGTGACGCCGAGCCCGGCGTCGCGGGCCTGGTGGACGAGCGGCGCCAGGCCGGCGTAGTCGAAGCGGCCGCCTCCCGGGCGCGGGCCGGCGATGTCGATGCCCACCACGCCCCGCGAGGCGTAGCGGATGGCCTTCTCGACGATGATCTCGTTCTGGCGCGCATCGAACGTGCGATCCATCATCAGGATCACGCCCGCGCGCACCTGCGGGTATTCGAGCTGCGCGCGATCCACGCCGCGCAGCGCGGCCAGGATGATGTGGTCGAGGTCGCGCTCGCCGCCGCGGTTGCGCTTCATCGGGTTGAAGCGCACCTCGCAGGTCGTGATCCGCTGCGAGCGATAGCCGCCGCCGATCATGCCGTGCACGCAGCGCTCGACCGCGAGCGGGCTCGACTGGATCAGCTCGGTGACGTGGTAGACCTGGTCGAGCGCGTCCAGCCCGTCCACGCCGCGCGGGTCGGAGATCGAGACCATGCGGTCGAACTCCCAGTAGTCGCGCGTGGGCAGCGCGATTCCCTGGGCGTGCGCGGACTCCCACATCACGTAGGTGGGCACCGAGCCGCCGAGGTGAGCGTGAAGCTCGGCCATCGGCTCCTCGGGCGCAAAGGGACACGCGTCCATGCCTGGAGTCTAGGAACCTGGCGCCGCTCCTGACGCGGCGACACGCGCGGAACGCGCGGCGTCAACTCCGACGATGGTGTCGTCCGTCGGGACTACTAGCGTGGGTTCGTGCCCGGGACGCAGGAAGCTCTGTACGCCGAGATCGACCTCGAGCTCTCGTGGTCCGAGAGTGAGTTGCCGCAGAGCGAGCGCACCAAGCACGTGCACGGCCTGCACCCGTACCTCGGAAAATTTCCACCGCAGCTTGCCGAGGCTCTCATCCGCCGCCATTGCCCTGCGGGCGGGCTCGTGCTCGATCCCTTCTGCGGGTCGGGCACCACGCTCGTGGAGGCCGTCGGGCACGGGCGGGACGCCGCCGGCTGCGACATCTCGGCCTTCAACGCGCTGCTCTCGCACGAGAAGACGCGCTGGCACGACCCCGCCGTCGTCGCGGCCGGCCTCGAGGCGACGCTCGCCCGCGCAGAGGCCCTGGCTGGCGACGAGCCGGGCGAGGTGCCCGCCTATCTGAGCGAGTGGTACGGCGAGCAGGCCCGCCGCGAGCTGCTCGCCTACCGCCGCGCGACCGAGCCGGGCAGCGCCTGGAGCGGCCTGGCTTCGCTGGTGCTGACACGGGCCGCGCGCTCGGCCCGTCTCGTCCGGCACGACGCGCTCGACGGGGCGCGCCGCCCCGTGCGCGAGCCCTACTGGTGCCACAAGCACCGTCGCACCTGCGTCCCCACGGTCGGAGCACTGCGCTTCCTGCGCCGCTACTCCCACGACATCGCGGGCCGAGTGGCCGCCTTCGGCGCGCTGCGCCCCGACGGCTCGCACGCGCTCGTCGAACACGCCGATGTTCGCGAGCTGCAACTCGAGCGGCCAGCCGACGCGGTCGTGACCTCGCCGCCCTACGTGGGCGTGATCGATTACCACGACCAGCACGCCTACGCCTACGCGCTGCTCGACCTGGAAGCGAGGGCGCAGGAGGAGATCGGCAGCCGGAGCCGCGGCTCCGGCGCGCGCGCCGTCGGCGCCTACGCCGAAGACATGGTCGCCGCGCTCGCGGCCTGTGCCGCCGGCCTACGCCCCGGCGCGCCGCTCGCGATCGTCGTCAACGATCGGCTGGGGCTGTACGGCGACATCCTGGAGCGCGCCGGGCTACGCCTCGAGTCGCGCACGCTGAGGCACGTCAACCGGCGCACCGGCCGGCGCGCCGGCGAGTACTTCGAGGAGATCCTGGTCGCTCGTCACGCGTAGAGGCCCTCGCGGCGCACGTGCTCCGCGAAGCCGCGCGGGCGGAAGTTGAACTGCTGCTCGACGGCGTCGACAGTCGTGATGTTGTCGCTCGCGAACAGCTCGAGCGCCGCCGGCGTCAGCGGCGGGCTCGGCAGCACGGACAGGAGCCGCGCCTGCAGCGCGAACACCGGCACGGGCATGTGCAGCTTGCGCACGTGGCGCCTGCCGAGCCCCTCGCCGATGATGTCGAGCACCTCGTCGTAGGTCGGCTGATCGGGGCCGCCGACCGGGAACTCGCCCGGCCGCATGTCGTCGGCGAGCTGCATGATGCAGCGCACGACGTCCTCGACCCAGATCATCTGCAGTCGCACGCTGCCGTCGCCCGGCACCGGTACGGCCGGCGCGATCTTGACGAGCCGCGCCAGCGCGTGCACGAACGCCGAGTCGGGGCCGCCGAACATGATCGACGGCCGCAGGATGGCGACGGACTCGATGCCCGAGGCGAGCACGGCAGCATCGCCCCGCCGCCGGCCCGCCAGGTACGGACCGGGCTCACCCATCGTCGTGTCGATGCCGGCGAGGTGCACGAACCGGCGGACGCCGGCCGTCCTCGCTGCAGTGGCCAGCGCAGCCGTGCCCTCGGCGTTGACGCGGTCGTAGCCGCCGGGCGGCGGCTTGCGGTCGGCCGTGATCGAGGCCAGGTTGACGACGACGTCGGCGCCCTCGCAGGCCCGGAGGAGCGACGCGGCATTGGTGATGTCACCCTCGACCGCCTCGACGCCCTGGGGCAGATCAGCGCGGGAACGGTGCACCAGCGCGCGCACGGGCGTGCTGTGCTCGGCGAGCCGCTCGACCAGCCGGCGGCCGACGTAGCCGCTCGAGCCGGTGACCAGCACGGTCCGGTTCGCCCCCACGTGGGCAGTCTAGGAGGTTCGGGGAGTTCTGGAAGGTTCCAGAGCTACGACGCGAGCAGCCGCTCGAGCCGCGCCCAGTCGTCGCTCTCGAGAGCGGTGACCTCGGCCGCGACCTCGCTGCGACCGTCGTCCAGCGGGCGCATGCGCAGGACCTGCGCGCGCATGGAGATCGGCTGCTGCCCGGGCACTTCGAGCGCGAGCTCGAGCTCGTCGTCCGGGTCGAGCCGCGAGGCGGTGCGGAAGCGGATGCCGACCGCGCTGAGGTCGACGACCTCGCCCTCGGCGGCGCCCGCGCGCCGTCCACCCAGCCAGACGGTGCCCGCGTAGCGACAGCGGCTGAAACGCCGCTCGCCGTCGACCGACAGCACCGCGCTCGCGCGCAGGCGGGCGTGCGCCCAGGTGCCCGTCGACTCGATGCGCTCGACGCCCAGCTGCACGAAGGCGACTCCGGAGGCGGTCGCGATGCGCACCGTCACCGGCATGCCCGGCACGAGCGCGCCATCCGGACAGGCTACATCGACGCCGGCGCCGTCCACGCTCTCCACGCGCACCTGCACGCGGCGCCCGAAGGCGGTCACGGCCTCGATCATGCTTCCGGTCACGAGCAGCTCGGGCAGCTCGGCCAGGACGGGAGCGGTGGTAGCCACGATTCTCATGCTAGTCCCGAGTTCGGCGATGACAAGAGGCGGATTGCTGCAAGCGCTGGGCGTTTCCGCCGGAAACTGCGCAAAGCGCGGGCAAACGGGAATGCGCGGGGTAGGGTGGATTGGCTGTCGACCGGGTCAGCGGTGCCCACCCAGATGTACAAACGGTTAACCGTTTGTACATCGTCATTGTCACTCGCGGCGACCACGGTAGATAGCGTTTTCCAGGCAGATCGCGCCCACTCTGGGTCGAAATCGTGACGCGCGCGGCCGCGCGTGCCTGTGCTCCTGCACGCGCGTTGTTGTCACACGGTGGTGCAGTTGTGCATCCTTCTCGGTATATGGACTCCCCAGGCCTCGACGACAGCGAACTGCTGCGGCGTGCGCGCGTGGACGCGGATGCGTTCGGCGCCTTCTACCGCAGGCACGCGCGCGCGGTCTATCGCTCGCTGCTGTACGACTGCGGCGACCCCGACGTCGCCCTCGACCTGACTGCCGAGACCTTCGCCAGGGCGCTGCAGGCGCTGGGCCGCTTCCGCGGGTTGCGCGTCGCGTCGGGCCGCGCGTGGATCTTCGCCATCGCCAACTCGTTGCTGCTGCAATACGAGCGCGAGCGCCGCACCGAGGACCGCGCCCGGCGCCGGCTCGGCATCCTGGAGGCGTCCCGCTTGCACGACGACGACGACTCGGTCGTGGCGCGCGTCGACGCCGAGGCCTCCCGCGGTCGCCTCGCAGCTGTGCTGGGTGGACTGCCGGAGAGCCAGCAGAGCGTGCTGCGCCTGCGCATCGAGGACGAGGCCACCTACGAGGAGATCGCGCTGCGGCTCGGGTGCTCCGCCGCGGCTGCGCGGCAGCAGGCCTCCCGTGGCATGCGGATGCTGACGGAGCGGTTCCAGGCTGCGGTCGAGTGACGGGGGGCGAGATCAGCAGGCTCGCGGCGCTCGAGCGCACGCTCATGGGCGCGGCCGCGCGCGAAGCGCAGCGGCGCAGGACGCGCCGTCGCCGGCTCGTCGCGGCGCTCGCGGTGGCGGTGCTTCTGGTCATGCTCGCCGCGGCGGCGTCCCTGGCGGCCACGCGCGGGTTCTTCGACGGGGTCGACCAGCAACTGACGGCCCTGCGCGACGATCGGCTCATTCCTCGCACCGCGCCCTCTCCAGGGCTCGCATACGCGCTCGGCGCGCGTCCCCGCGATGCGGCGGGCAGGCGTGAATGGGTGATTGCGGGCAAACGCCTGTCGGGCTTCACGACTGCGAGCGGCAGCTTCTGCTTCCGCTTCGGGCGGCTCACCGGCGGCTGCGTGCAGCCCGGCGAGCTCACGCCCGAGAACCCGCTCTCGTACACGTACGACTATGGCCCGGCGACCTTTCGCGTCTACGGCCTCGCGATGGACGGAGTGAGATCGGTCAGCCTGCGCGCCCGCGGCGTCACGCACCGTGTGCTGCTGGTGCGCAATGCGATCTACTTCGCCGAGCCCTCGCTCGGAGGCACCGGACGGTTGGCGGCCACGCTCCTCGTGCGCATGCACGCGGGTACGACCCTCTCGATTCCGATCCTCGCCCGCGGGGGAATAGCGCCTACGGGGAACGTGCTACCGAGATTGAGATTGCCCGGCGCCATGCCGGCAGGGGACACGGCGGCCTGACGGTCGCCGTCCGAGGCCCGGTCCGGCGTTCTGGGGGCGCCGGGCCGGGCGCCTCGTACCTCCGCTATCGTCGTCGGGACGGGCGCTCCGTGCGCGGGCGTAGCTCAATGGTAGAGCGGTGGCCTTCCAAGCCATCGATGAGGGTTCGATTCCCTTCGCCCGCTCGTAAGACGTTCTCACCGAATGATCACGCGTGGCTGGGGTGTGCGTATCCAGACGCTCCAGACACCACGCTCGTTCGGGGAGAACGTCTTCAACCGTGCGTACCCGGTTCGGAAGCGCCTCGGACGGGTAGAACCCGCAATGGACTCGGCCCCGAAGATGCGCATCACGATCGACAGGGCCTCCGGCGGCTACCGCGTGCACGTGTGGATGGTCGGCAGTGAGGAACTTCTGTTCTGGAGCGACATCTACGCCTCCAAGCAGGGCGCGCAGCGCGCGGCGTACCACCTCAAGGCCAACGTCGCCACCGCGGCCGTCGAGGATCTCACGAGCTCCGAAGTCTCTGCCTGAGCGCAGCATCGAGTCCCCCGTCCGGGGCACTCGAGCAAGCCTTTTGGGGTATAGCGTGCGAGCAAGTCCCTCATGGACGGGCACTTAGACCAGCGCGCCGCGCGGTTTCGCCTGCCGACCCGATCATGACGACACCATCTGCACCCACTGCACGCTCGACCCATCGCGCGGCGCCTGTCGAGGGCGGCCCGGGACAGGCCGCGCCGGATGCGGGGCCGCCGCTGGATCCGGCGGTCCACGCGGTGGCCCTGGCGCTGCGCGGCGCGCGCGCACGGACGGGCATGTCGGAGCAGCAGGTCGTGGCGGTCCTGGCGGAGCAGGGCTTCAGCGTGACGGTCGCCCGGCTGCGCAGCTGGGAGCGCACCGGCCTGATCCGCGTCGACGCGGCCTCGCGGCTGGCCGACGCCTACGGCACGACGATCGATGCGCTCGCCGGGCGCCGCGCCTACCGCTCGCGCCCTCCCGCCTCGCCGGACCTGCCCGACTAGACGTTCTCAGCGCCTCACGAGGCCGAGCTTGGCGCGCGTCTCGTCCGGGCCGAGGATGCGCACGTTCATCGCGTCGAGGATGCGCACCGCGCGCTCGACGAGCTCGCCGTTGCCGGCCAGCCGGCCGCGCGAGAGGTAGATGTTGTCCTCGAGCCCCACGCGCACGTTGCCCCCGGCCAGGGCCGCCATCGCGATGTAGGGAAGCTGCATCCGTCCGATCGAGAAGGCCGAGAAGATCGCGCCCGACGGCAGCATGTTGACCATGGACATGAGCGTCGGGATGTCGCTGGGAGCGCCATACGGGATGCCGGTGCAGAGCTGGATCAGCACGGGAGCGTCGATCAGCCCGTCGCCGATCAGCTCCTTCACCATCACGAGGTGGCCGGTGTCGAAGACCTCGAGCTCGGGCCGCACGCCCAGTGCCTGCACCCCGCGCGCCATGGCGCGCAGCATCGCCGGCGTGTTCGTCATGACGTAATCGCCGCCCGCCGCGAAGTTCATCGAGCCGCAGTCGAGCGTGCAGAGCTCGGGAAGCAGCTCGCGCACGTGCGCGACGCGCTCCGCGGCGCCTACGAGGTCGGTCCCGGCGGGATCGAGCGGCAGCGGCGTCTCGTCGCCGCCCAGCACGAGATCGCCGCCCATACCGGCCGTGAGGTTGAGCACCACGTCGACGTCGGCCGAGCGCACGCGCTCCACGACCTCGCGGTAGAGCCGCGGATCGCGCGAGCCGCGGCCGGTCTCGGGGTCGCGCACGTGGATGTGGGCGATCGCGGCACCGGCACTGGCGGCCTCGATTGCGGAGTCCGCGATCGCAGCCGGCGTGATGGGCACGCGATCGGACTTGCCCGTCGTGTCACCCGCGCCGGTCACCGCGCAGGTGATGAAGACCTCCCAGTTCACTGCTCCCCTCTCCGCGTCACCGTGGCTCTGTGTGCGCGGGAACCTATCCGACCGGTGTATGCGGCATCATCCCGGCCCGTGAGCATCCCCGGCCCACTGCGACTCGACGGCCGCTCCGCGCTCGTCACCGGCTGCGGCAGCGAGGCGGGCATCGGCATCGCCTGCGCCGAGCTGCTGGCAGAGCTCGGGGCGAGGGTGACGATCACCTCGACGACCGACCGGATCGAGCAGCGTGCAGCCGGGCTGCGGGCCGCCGGCGCCACGGTGCACGCGCACATCGCCGATCTCACCGACCGGGACCAGGCGCGTGCGCTCGTCGCCTCCGCCGAGCACGCCCACGGCCCATTGGACGTGCTCGTCAACAACGCGGGCCTCGCCCAGACGGGCTTGGAGCTCGGTGACGCGCCCTTCGCCGAGTTGCCCGAGGCGACGTTCCGGCACGACCTCGAGCTCAATCTGCTGACCGCCTTCCACGTCACGCAGGCGGCGCTGCCCGGCATGCTGCGGCGTGGCTACGGGCGCATCGTGATGGTGTCGTCGGTGACCGGACCGCACGTCACGGTGCCGGGCGCGGCGGGCTACTCCACGGCCAAGGCTGCGATGGACGGGATGATGCGCTCCCTCGCGCACGACTGCGCGCGCGCGGGCATCACCGCCAACTCCGTGCAGCCCGGCTGGATCGCCACGGCGTCATCGAACGAGCGCGAGCTGACGGCGGGGCGCTCGACGCCCGTCGGCCGCGCGGGCCGGGCCCGCGAGGTGGCGGCCGCGGTCGCGTTCCTGGCCTGCGAGGAGGCCAGCTACGTCACCGGGCAAACGCTGGTCGTGGACGGTGGGAACATCATCCAGGAGGCGCACGGCGTCGACGTCTACAGCTGACGGTCGAGCCAGGTCGTCATCACGGCAGCGACCCGCTCGACGTCCTCGGGGTCGTCGAAGTGGTGGCCGATGCCGGCGAGCTCATCGAGGTCCACGCCCTTCAGGCGGTCGAGGCCGTAGCGCGCGAGCTGCTCCTGGACGTCGTCCTCGCCCCCGAACAGCAGCAGCAGCGGGCGCTCCCCGGCCAGGCTGCGCAGGGCGCGGATCACCGGGGCATTCAGCCAGGGCGCGAGGCCTCCCGGCAGGAGCCGCCCGCGCGAGCCGCGCAGGATGCCCTCGCCCAGCCCGAGCCGGGCCATCGTCAAGCCGCGCGCCGGGCCGCGGCGGCCCGCGAGCTCGGCGCCCCGCCCGCCCGTGAGCGCGACGGGCAGCGCGTATGCGACCACGGCGCGCACGCGCGACTCGCGCTCGGCGGCGCGTACCGCGGTCACCGCTCCGCCGCAGCTGCCGAAGAGCACGAGCCGAGTGCCATCGTCTTCGAGAGCGGCGACGACGGCGAGCAGGTCGTCGACGTGCAGCCCGCGCTCGATGCTGCGGTAGTGCTCGTGGATCGTGCCTTCCGGGACGTCGGCCTCGGCCTCGCCGAACCCCCGCAGATCGGCGCGCACCACTCGGTGCCCGGCATCGCAGAGGCGATCGGCGAGCCGCGTCATCGAGCGGAAGGGGCCCGCGCGGGGCAGCGGCCCGTTGGGCGCGATGACGATCGTGGAGCGCGCGCCGGCGACCGGCTCGTGCGCCGTGCATACGATCTCGGCGCCGTCACCGGCGTGCACGACGAACGCGCGGCGCCTCACCTGCGCGCCCAGGCGAGCGCCGCCGCCTCGAAGGACGGCTCCTCGACCGTCACGCGCGCCTGCGGAAGCTGCCGGTGGAACGGGATGAACGTCTCCCGGCCGCTGCGCAGCACGGTCGCGCGGTCTCCCCAGATGGCGAGCAGGGCCGCGGGCTGGCTGCCGTTGAGCCCCCGCCAGAGCGCCGGCGGGAAGCGCTCGCCGTCGAGCACGACCGAGCCGCCCGCATCGAGCTGCGCCACCAGTGCGTCCCGGTCCTCGCCCTCGTCCGCAGGCGTCCCGCGCCGCATGCGCTTCGCGATCTCGCCGCGCAGATCCTGGCGTAGCGCGGCGCGCACGTCGAGGCAGGGATCGACGAGCAGCAGCGCGTCGGCCGCCGGGGGCTGCGCCGCGACGAGCGCCGGCACCGCGCCGTAGCGCACCGCGATCAGCCGCTGGTGTGCCTCGGGGAAGCGCCGTGCGAGCTCGTGCAGGCCGTCGCGGATGTCGGCCACGTGCGTCTGCAGCGACGATTCCTCGAACTCGAGCGCGCTCTCGCCGCTGCCGCGCGGATCGAGCAGCAGTGCGCCGTAGCCGGCCGCCGCGAGCGCCCGCACGAGGCGGTAGAGCACGCGGCGCGCGCGCACCGCGTCGACGCCGGGCGGCGAGACGACCAGCACCGCGCGCCGAGCGTCCGGCGGCCCACCGGCGACGCCGTAGAGGGCCCCGTTCGGACCGAAGAAGGCGTAGTCGAGGGCACCCACGACGACCACGCTACGACGGTCGGCGGACAGCTGGCAAGTTCCGCGAGGCGTATCCTCTCGGGCGTGTCGCCCGTGCCCCTCGCAATCGCGATCAGCGCGACCTCGATTCCCGTCGCCACGGCACTGATCGCGGCGGCCTTCGCCGCCCGGCTCGGCGGAGGGGCCCTGGCCCGGCCGGCCGCGCACCGCGCCTGCTGGGCGCTCGGCTTCGCATGCTTCGCCGCCGGTGCCGCTGCGGAGGCCTACGGCGCTGCGTACGGCTGGTCGGCCGTCACCTTCCGCATCTACTACCTCACGGGCGGGGTGCTCGCAGTCGGCCTGCTCGGGCTGGGCGCGACCTGGCTGCACGCCCGGCGCGACGTGGCGCTGTTCGCAAGCGGGGCGGTGCTCGCCACCTCCGTGGCGGCGGCCGTCGCGGTGCTGAGCGCGGACGTCGACACTGCTCGCCTCGCCGAGGGCGGGCTGCGCCCGCCGCCCAACGGGACGCTGACCGGGCTCGCGTTCCTGTTCGCAATCGCGCTCAACACGCTCGGCACGATCGCGCTGCTGGGCGGCATCGTGCGCTCGCTGCGGCGCCGCGAGCGTCCCGCCGCCAATCTCCTGGTGGGCGCCGGCGTCCTCATCGTGGCGAGCAGCGGAACGCTGACGCGGCTGGGAGATGCCTACGGCATCGTGCTCGGCGCGCAACTGGCCGGGCTCGTGATGATCTACGCGGGGTTCGAGCTGGCCTCGCAGCGGGCGCCCGCGAGGCGCTCAGCGACTCACTCGACGCCCGTCGGCGCGGGATGAGCACCTACGCGCGCCGGCGGCTGCTGGCCGCGGTGGTCCTGCTGCTGATCGCGGCCGGCGCGAGCGTCGCGTTCCTCACGCTCACCGGCGGCGACAGCGGCGCCGCACCGCGCCGCGGGCCGATCGGCAGGGAGGCCCGCGACGCAGAGGGGGTCGCCGCACGGCCGGAGCTCGCCGCGAGCCGCTTGCGCGCGGTCACCCAGCCGACCGCGATCCACGGCGACGGCCCCGTGTTCGAGGTTCGCGGCTCGATCGTGCGGCGCCTCGCCCCCCCCGACGGCAAGGGCCGCGTGGCCCTGACATTCGACGACGGGCCGGGCCCGTACACCTCCCAGGTGCTGGAGGAGCTGCGCTCGCTGCACGTGCGCGCGACCTTCTTCGTGATCGGCCACAACGTCCAGCAGTCGCCGGGCATCGTGCGGGCTCTGCGCGCCGCCGGCATGGTCGTCGGCAACCACTCCTGGTCGCACCCGCAGATGACGAAGCTGAAACTCGCGGCGCAGCGCTCGCAGGTGATCCGCACGCAGGACATGCTCGAGGCCACGATCGGGCAGCGCCCGCGCTTCTTCCGCCCGCCGATGTGGGCCTGGAACCGCACGACCGCCCGCGCCGTCGCCGAGCAGGGCATGATCGGAGTGCTGTTCTCGGTGGACACGCGCGATTGGAGCCGGCCGGGCGTGACGGCGATCGTCCGCCAGGCGCTCACGGCGCACGACGGGCAGATCATCGCCCTGCACGACGCGGGGGGCGACCGCGAGCAGACGGTTCGAGCGCTGCCGCTGATCGTGAAGGGCCTACGCGCCCGCGGCCTCGAGCCGGTGACCCTCGACCAGCTGTTTCGGAAGGCTCCGTCGTAGACTGCGGGCGAGCGGGGCGTAGCTCAGCCTGGTAGAGCACTGCGTTTGGGACGCAGTGGCCGGCCGTTCGAATCGGCCCGCCCCGATGACAACAGGTTGCAAGACCTTCCGGAACCTCCCGAGATCTGCAAAGTCAAGGGCTCCGCTGGTTGGATCCGGCACACCATCTGGCACCACCTCTGCTCACCCCTGGCCTGTTTGCGATCATCCGGTGTAGGTTCGCGGCATGGAGCAGGGGATGGACATGCTGACCGCACGCGATGTGGATGATCTGCTCGCGGAATGCGTCGAGGAGCTGCCCGGCTGGGTGCTCGACCGACTCGGGGACACGGTGATCCGCGTCGAGCCGATGCCGTGCTCGTGGCCGCGCGATCCGACGCCGCACCGGATCACGATCTACCGGGCGCGGCTGCTGGCGGACGCCACGACGCGGGCCGAACTGCGCCGCAGCACGCGAGCGGAGCTGGTGCGGCTCGTCGTCGAGCGACTCGAGCTCGAGGGCAGCAAGGCCGTCGAGCTCGCCGCCGTCTGCCTGTAGCGAAGGGTCAGCGCGCGAGCGCGGTGCGCACCTCGTCGCTCAGCGACGAGGGGTTGAACGGCTTCGTGATGTGACCGACCACGCCCGTGCCGCGGGCGCGCTCGTTGTCGCCGATGTCCGCGCGGGCCGTGAGGAACATCACACGGACCCCCGAGAGGGCCGGGTCGTCTCGGATGCGCTCGGCGACCGCGAAGCCGTCCTCGCCGGGCATCATCACGTCGAGCAGGATCAGGTCGGGCTGCCATTCGTGTGCCAGTGCCACGGCGGCAGCGCCGTCGGGGGCCTCCTTGACCAGGAAGCCGTCGGCCTGCAGATTGACGCGGCAGAGCAGGCGGATCGCGGGCTCGTCGTCGACGACGAGGATGCGGGATGGCGCCATCAGGCGACCTCGCGGCGCTGACCGGCCGCGGCGGGCGCCTCGCTGGCGGGCAACTCGACCACGAAGGTCGAGCCCTTGCCGTGCTCGGACTCGACCCAGATGCGCCCGCCCATCGCGGTCACGAAGCCGCGCACGAGGTACAGCCCCAGGCCGATGCCGCGGATGCCTCGCGACATCGCGGCGTCGACGCGGAAGAACTTCTGGAAGAGATTGCGCTGGTCGCGCTCGGAGATCCCGATGCCCTCGTCCGAGACGCGCAACTCCACGACGCGCCGGCGCTTGCGCACCCGCACGGTCACCGTGCCGCCGTCCGGCGAGTACTTGATGGCGTTGTCGATCAGGTTGATCAGCACCTGGCGCACGCGGTCGGCGTCGGCGTCGGCCAGCGCCCCGCCGGGAGGCAGGACGAGCGAGAGCTTGTGCTGCTCGGAGCGCGCGCCGGCCCAGGATGCGACATCGCGCGCGACTGCCGCGACGTCGACGGGCGAGAGCTGCAGCCCGACCGCTCCCGTCTCGAGCCGCGCCGCGCTCAGCAGGCTCTCGACCAGGCGGTTGAGCCGCTCCGTCTCGCTCGCGATGTAGCGGACGAACGAGGCGCGGTCCTCCTCGCCGAAGCTCGCGTCCTCGCGCAGGAGAGTCTCCGCGAAGCCGTAGATCGACGTCAGCGGCGTGCGCAGCTCGTGCGACACGGTGGCCACGAAGTCGCTCTTGAGCTGTTCCAGCGCCCGGACCTCCGAGATGTCGCGCATCGCAAGCACCCGGCCCGGCCGGCCGTCGCTCGCGCTCATGTCGGCAGCCGTCACGGAGAGCCAGAGCTCCTGGCCGGCGCGAGACAGGCGGACCTCGGTGGCGATCGCGCCGGCCCCGGCGAGGATGCCGTTCGCGGCGCCATCGGCGTCGCCGAGCTCCGTCGAGAGCAGCTCGCCCAGCACGCGGTTGAGCGCACGGCGCTCCGGGATCTGCGTGATCTGCTCGGCTGCAGCGTTCCACAGCACGACGCGTCCATCCGCGTCGGTGGCGACGATCGCGTCGGCCACGCGACCGAGGATCGCCGCGACGCGGTCCTTCTCGTCGGCCACGGCCTCGTAGAGCAGCGCGTTGCGGAGCGCGACGGAGGCCGAGTTCGCGAACGCCGCGAGGGCCTCGACCTCGTCGTCGCGGAGGCGACGCCGGTGCCGGCCGAAGATCGCCAGCATGCCCTGCACGCCGCCGTCGGCGCTCGCGATCGGGGCACCGGCCCAGCTCGCAAAGCCGGCGAGCAGCACAGGATCATCCGGCGCGAGCCGCCCGTCCGCGGCGAGGTCGTCGAGCGCCACCGGCCGCGATGTCGCAAGCACCTCGGCCGCGAGCACGTCGCTGACGGAGAGGCGCTCGCCGCCGAGGCTCTCGACCGGCGCGCCTTCGGCCGCACGCAGCACGAGCTCGTCCTCCTCCAGCAGTCGCAGGGCGCAGGCGTCTGCGCCCAGCAGGCTGACCGCCTGCGACACGATCTGACGCAGCACCGCGCGCGGGTCCAGATCGGCCGCGAGCAGCGCGCCCACGCGCTGCAGCTCGCGCGCGGTCGTGCTCGCGCGGCGCTCGGCCTCCTCCAGCTGCACGCGCTCCACGGCGGCCGCGGCCGCCACGCGCAGGCGCTCGGCGAGCGCAACGTCGGCGTCGTCGAACTCGCGGGTGCGCCGCCACAGGAGGGTCACGACGCCCGCCGCCGTGCGCGCGCCGTCGTGCGCGATGGGCACGGCGAGCAGTGCTGCGCCCGGCACGCGGCGCCGCTCCTCGGCCGACACGCGCGAGTCGCTGCCGAGCCCGCCCGAGGCCACGACGCGGCGCTCCCGCAGCGCCAGCAGCTCGAGGCCGATGGGCGCCGCGCCGGTGCTCGAGAGGCCGTCCTCGAGCTCGGCCGCGAGCCGCACGCGGGCGGCGTCGGCGCCGAGCGTCTGGCGCGCCACGCGGGCGAGCGACTCGCGTAGCCCGTCGCTGTTGCGCGCCATTGCGAGCTCGGCGGTGAGCTCGGAGGAGGCGCGGTCGATGCGCGCCTGCGCACCGCGCTCGTCGTAGGCCTGGGCGGTCTCGACGGCGAGCGAGGCGAGCCGGGCGAGCGCCTGGCCCAGCTCGACGTCGGCGGCGGAGAAGCCTGGGTGCGCGACGTAGGACGAGACGACGAGCGCGCCGCGCACGCGGCCGCCCAGGCGGAGCGGAACCGCGAGCTCGCGACGCACGGCATCCAGCGCGCGATGCACCGCGGGGTCGTCGGCCTCGTGCAGCTCGACCACGGGGCGGCCGCCGCTGATCGCGGCGCCGGCCGCGCCGATGCGCGAGCTCACCGTGGCGCCGAGCAGCGTGATCGGATGCCCATGGACGTGCGTGACGCGCAGCCGCTCCTGCTCGGGCTCGTCCAGCCAGATCGCGGCGGCGTCAGCGTGCAGCGCGCCCGGCACGACCTCGGCGAGGCGCTGCAACACGCGGTCGGGGTGCAGCTCGGCTGCCAGCGATTCGGCCGCGCGCACGAGCGCAGCCTGGGCGGCGGCGAGTTGGCGACCGGCGCTGCGCAGACCGGCCACCCCGAGCGCGAGCGCACCCGCGTCGACCACCCGGTCTGCGAGCAGCTCCTCGTCCAGCGTCAGCGGGCGGGTGGGCGCGTAGGCCACGGTGCCGAGCGCGAAGCCGTCGAAGACCAGCACCTCCTCGGCGCGAGGGCGATCGTCTTCCGGCGCCGCGGGCGCCGGGTACCAGCGCTCGGGCTCCTCGCCCAGGCGGACGCCGACGCTCTCGATCGGGAGCCGGCTGCGCAGCTCCGCCGCCAGGGCCGCGGCCACGGCGCCGCTGTCGTGCAGCGCCGCGAGCTTGCGAGCGACACCGCCGACGACTGCGTCGAGGCGCCTGGCGGAAGCCGCTCCGGCGCGCGCCGTGACGCCGGCCAGCGCGCTCCGGCCGACGGCCGCTAGGCCGTCCAGCAACTCTCGTGCGTCCTCGTTGGAGACATCCGAGCCGACGGCCGCGAGGGACGTGCCGGCATCGCGCTCGAATGGCACAACGACGAAGGGCACCCCCTCGGCGCCCTGCTCGGCGAGCGCGGCCTCGATGCCGGCACGATCGCCGCCCTCGATCGGCAGCACGAGCACGGCGCGCGCCGACAGCAGCGCGCGGGCCTCGTCGACGATCAGGGCGAGCACTTCGTCGCGGCTCGCGGCCGTGGCGCCCGCGGCCGCGACGCGACTGGCGCGATCCAGCGAGCGCCCGGGAGCCAGGGTGCGCTGCGCGGGTCGCTCGATGGCATCGGCCACCGGCACCGCGAACGCCGCCGCGATGCCTGCCGAGATCGCCCCGACGAGCACGACGGCCACGAGCACGGAGGCATGCAGCACGAGCGCGCCGGCCGTGGCGACGGCGGCTCCCGCGATCGAGCCCGACAGCACCAGCAAGGCGGCACTCGCAACCGTGCGGCGCCCCCGCGTGACACGCGCGAGCGCGACGGCGAGTCGCACGCATCCGGCCCCGCAGATCAGAGCCGCGAGCGCTGCGGCCAAGCGCAGCCCGTCGCTCACGATGCACCCGTCCCCACGATCGCTCCACGGTACCACGCTCGGCGGGGGTCTCCGGAGAGACGTCGGAGGTAGTCTTGTGGCGTGTCTCCGGCCACCCGACCCCGCCGTCTGCTGCTCGCCCGCCCGAGGGGATACTGCGCCGGTGTGGAGCGCGCCGTCGAGACCGTGGAGCAGATGCTCGTCCTGCACGGGCCGCCCATCTACGTGCGCAAGCAGATCGTGCACAACATCCACGTGGTGCGTCGCCTCGAGGAGCAGGGAGCGATCTTCGTCGAGAGCGAGGAGGACGTTCCCGAAGGTGCGACGGTCGTGCTCTCGGCGCACGGTGTCGCCCCCGAGGTGCATCGCAACGCGGCACTGCGCCGGCTGCGCGCGATCGACGCCACCTGCCCGCTCGTGACCAAGGTGCACAACGAGGCCAGGCGCTTCGCCGGACAGGGCCTCACGATCTTCCTGATCGGGCACGCCGGGCACGAGGAGGTGGTGGGCACCATGGGCGAGGCGCCCGACGCGATCGTGCTCGTCCAGACGGTCGAGGACGTGGCGCTGCTGCCCGAGCCGCGCAGCGAGCAGCTCGCCTACCTCACACAGACGACGCTCTCGGTCGACGAGACGACCGACATCATCGCCGCGCTGAGTGCGCGCTTCCCGACCATCGTCGGGCCGCCCAAGGACGACATCTGCTACGCGACGACCAACCGCCAGGCCGCGGTCAAATCTCTGGCGCGCGAGGTCGATCTCGTGCTCGTGATCGGGTCGGCGAACTCGTCGAACTCGCAGCGGCTGGTCGACGTGACGCGCGACCTCGGCGTCCCCGCGCACTTGATCGACGACGAGTCGCAGATCCTCGAGAGCTGGCTCGCAGGCGTCGAGACCGTCGGCATCACCTCCGGCGCATCGGCGCCCGAATGGCTGGTCGAGCGCGTCGTCGACTGGTTCCGCGAGCGCGGAGTCGAGGAAGTCGCGGAGCACCACCTGATCGAGGAGAACGTCCACTTCGCGCTCCCCCGCGGCGTGCGCGAAGCGCAGCGCACGGCCTAAGCCGGGCGCAACCTGAACTGGCGCGCCAGGGGTCTGACCCGCGTGTAAACGCTCGCGGTAAACCGTCGCCGAAGCACCCATCCACAGCGCGGGACACTCGGGGTCAGACCCCGAGTGTCCCGCGGGACATCAAGGGCCAGACCCCGAGTGTCCCGCCGAGTGTCCCGCGGGACGTTCGGGGCCGGACCCCGAGTGTCCCGCTCCTCCGACCCTGCAGAGCTCGCGGGCCGCGGCCTCTGCGGCTGCCGCCAGCTCCTCGCCCGCTGCTGCCAGGGCCACCGCCAGTGGTCGCTGGGACGGCCCGATTGCTCGCACGTCCTGGGCGCCCAGGGCTCGCAGGGGCGCGATTGCGTCTGCGCTCACGCGGCCGCCCAGCACGATGCACGGCACGCGCGCTTCGCGGCAGGCGGCCAGCACCCCCGCCACGGTCTTGCCGTGGGCGCTCTGACGGTCGACCGAGCCCTCCGCTGTGAGGCAGAGGGCGGCGCCGGTCAGCGACCGCCGCAGGCCGACCAGTTCGATCACCGCCTCGCTCCCCGAGCGCGCCGTGGCGCCGAGTGCGTAGAGCGCCGCGCCCAGGCCGCCCGCCGCGCCCGCGCCGGGACGCTGCGCGACGTCGCCGCCGAAGGTGGCGCCCAGGCGCTCCAGCGCACGGTCGAACGGCTCGACATCCTCGGCGCGCAGGCCCTTCTGCGGCCCGAACAGCGCGGCCGCACCGTCGCGCCCGCAGAGCGGCACGTCGACGTCGTGTAGGACGCTGAGCTGGACGCCCTCGAAGAGCGCGCGGGCGGGCGCGAGATCGAGCTCGAGCTCGCCCAGCAGCGCCGCGCCCGTCTCGCCCGGCACGCGGGCGCCGAGCCCTGCCAGCAATCCGAGGCCGCCGTCGACGGTCGCCGATCCGCCGAGCGCGACCAGGATCTGCCGCGCACCCTGCGCCAGCGCGCCGCGCAGCAGATCGGCGAGGCCCGCCGAGCTCGTGTGCCGTGGATTGCGCTCGCGCGGCGTCAGCAGCGCCAGGCCGACGGCCTCGGCGGCCTCGACGAGGAAGACGCAGTCGCCGCAGTCGCCGATCGCGGCGCGGCGCCGGCGCCCCAGCGCATCGCGCGCCTCGAGCTCGATCCTGCGGGCGGCGCCGGCGGCGCAGACCACGGCGAGCGTGCCCTCTCCCCCGTCTGCGAGCGGGAAGGTGAGCGCCTCGCCGCCCGCGCGGCGCACGCCCGCGGCAAGCGCATCCGCCGCCCCGAAGGCGTCGAGCGCGCCCCGCAGCTTGTCCGGCGCGCAGACCACGCGCGGTGGATTCACAAGCCCAGGACCGCCGGATCGAGATCGAGCAGCGAGCCCAGCACGAGGTCGGCGTCCAGCTGGTGGACGCCCGGCGAGGGCACGGCGATCACGAACATGCCCGCGGCGCGCGCCGACCTGAGGCCGGGGAGCGAGTCCTCGAAGGCGACGGCGTCACCCGGAGACACGGCGAGCGCCTCACAGGCGGCGAGGTAGACGTCGGGCTCCGGCTTCGGGCGGCGTTCCTCCGACGGCGTGAACACGTGCTCGAACACGGGCGGCAGCCCGCTCGCCGAGAGCGTGGCGCGCACCATCTGCTCGCGCGTGTTGGATGCCACCGCGAGCGGCATGTGACCCGCCAGCGCGGCCACGAGGCTGCGTGCGCCGGGCATGGGATCCACGCCCAGCTCGTCGATCACTGCGAGGTAGCTGTCGTAGACCTCGGCCAGGATGCCGGGCGCCGCCGACTCCGGCAGATCGACCCACTCCGCAATGCGCAGGGAGGTGTGCTCGCCCGAGCCGCCGACGAGACGCTCGCGCAGTTCCTCCGACCAGGTGCCGCCGTGCTGCTCGACGACGCGGCGCTCGGCGACGGCCCAGCGCACTTCCGAATCGATCAGCAGCCCGTCGCAGTCGAAGACCACGGCGCGCGGCAAAGCGTTCACGCCCGTGCGACCGCGAACGCGATCTCCGCGCCGCCGGCCGCGAAGCGATGCTCGCCGCCGTCGCCTGGCTCCAAGCGCTCGGCGAGCACCTCGCGCGCGATCGAGTCACCGTGCGCGGCAAGGACCGCAGCACCGCGCTCGTTGGCCGCGTAGCCCACCACGATCCGGTCCGAGACGTCGAAGCCGAGCTCCTTGCGCACGTTCTGGAGGAAGCGCACGACGTCGCGCGCGGTGCCCTCGAGGGCGAGCTCCTCGGTCACCCTGGTGTCGATCGCCGCCACGCGCGTGCCGTCGGTCTGCGCCTCGAAGCCTTCGCGCGCGCGGGAGCGCAGCTCGTACTCGCCCGGAGCGAGCTGCTCGCCCGCGACTCGGACGACGCCGTCTCCGTCGAGCTCGTAGTCGCCCGCGGCGAGCGCCGCTCGCACCTCCTGGACCTTGGCGCCGAGGCGCGGTCCGAGAGCCCGGAAGTTGGGCACGACCTGCTGCTCGACGAGGCTGTCGAGGTCGGTCGTCGTGGTCACGGCCTTGACGTTGAGCTCGTTCGCGATCTCGTCGAGCAAGCCGCTCGCGGCGAGCGCCTCCAGCCGGCCGGTGTCCCCGCTCGCGACCACCGCGGTGGCGAGCGGCTGGCGTACCCGCAGCTTGGCCTCGGCGCGCGCCCGGTGCCCGAGCTCGCAGATGGCGCGGACGTCGGCCATGGGCCCGAGCAGTCCGGCCTCGATGCGCGCGTCGTCCGGCTCGGGATAGCCGGCCAGATGCACCGAGGCGGGAGCCTCGGGACCGCAGGCGTTCGCGACGAGGTTCTCCCACATCTCCTCGGCCAGGAAGGGCGTGACCGGCCCCATCACGCGCAGACACTGCACGAGCGCATGGTGCAGCGTCGCGAAGGCAGTGCGATCGCCCTCCCAGAAGCGTGGCCGGGAGCGGCGCACGTACCAGTTCGAGAGGTCGTCCCAGAAGGCCTCGACGGCACGCGTCATGGCCGGCGTGTCGTACTCGTCGAGCGCCGCACGGCAGTCGCGAGCCAGCTCGTTGGCGCGGGCGATGACCCAGCGGTCGAGCGGGTTGTCGCTCTCCGGCCCGCGATCGGCCTCCGCCCAGAGCGGGCGGAAGCCCTCGGGATTGGCGTTGAGGACGAGGAAGCGATACGTGTTCCAGAGCGTCAGCATGCGCCGCGCGACGTCGTTGGCGGGGCCGTAGCCGAAGTTCATGTTCTGGCCGGGATCCTGGCCCGCGAACATCCAGCGGCTCACGTCGGCGCCGATCTTCTCGATCGCGTCGTCGAACCAGATCGCGTTGCCCCACGACTTGTGCATCGCGCGGCCGTGCTCGTCGTGCAGCTTCTCGTAGCCGAGCACGCGCCGGTACGGCGCCTCCCCGACGAGCGCCACCGACATGAACAGCTGCGAGTAGAACCAGAGCCGGATCTGCTCGCGCATCTCCGAGATCCAGTCGGCCGGGAACCACTTCTCCCAGTAGGCGTGATCGGGCAGGTCGGCCTTTGTCAGCCCCACTCCGGCGCCGGCAGCGAAGCCCTCGGGCTCGTAGGTGTCGCGGCCGTAGCCGAGCGTCGAGAAAGGGACGATGCCGGCGTCGAGCCAGCAGTCGCCGACCTCGGGCACGCGCACGGCCTCGGCCCCGCACTCGGCGCAGGCGATGGTGACCGGATCGATCCAGGGTCGATGCAGCTCGTGCAGGCCGTCGAGCCCCGCCGTGGCGCGCTCGCGCAGCTCCTCCTGGGAGGCGACGACGTTCATGTGCCCGTCCGGGCAGAACCAGAACGGGAGCGGCAGGCCCCAGTAGCGCTTGCGCGAGATGCACCAGTCGCCCATGTTGCGCAGCCAGTCCTCCATGCGCTTGCCGAAGTGCGCGGGCTTCCACTCGACCGTGTTGTTGGCATCGATCATGGGCTGCCGGATCTCGTCGCAGCGGATGAACCACTCGTCGACGACGCGGAAGATCAGCTTGACGCCGCACCTCCAGCAGTGCGGGTAGCGGTGCTCGTGTGGCTCCTGGCGGACGAGCCAGCCGCCGCGCTCGAGATGCTCGGCGACCAGATCGGGCACCTCGTGGGCGTTGTGCCCGACGAGCTCCCCGTACCCCTCGACGAACACGCCGGCCTCGTCGACGGGCACCAGCACGGGCAATTCCTCGCGGCGGCCGATCTCGAAGTCCTCGGCGCCGCAGCCCGGCGCGATGTGCACGATGCCCGTGCCCTCGTCCATGACGATGTCGGGGTCGGCGACGACCCGATGCTCGACCTCGCCCTGGGCCGGGAGGTCGTCGAAGCCCGTGGCGTAGGGCCGGCCGACGAGCTCCTCTCCCCGCACAGTCCCGACGATCTTCGCGTCGTGCCCGAAGACGGCGGCGCAGCGATCCTGGGCGACGACGTGGCGCTCGCCATCGACCTCCACCCAGACGTAATCGGCGTCCGGCTTGACCGTCGCCGCGACGTTGGCGGGCAGCGTCCAGGGCGTCGTCGTCCAGATGACCAGCGCCTCGCCGGGCGCGTCGGTGAAGCGGAACCGGACGTACAGCGACGGGTCGACGATGTCGCGGTAGGAATCGGTAGCTGTGACCTCGTGCTGTGACAGTGATGTGCCGCAGCGCAAGCACCAGACCATTGGTCGGTGGCCCTGGTAGAGCCAGCCGCGCTCGTGGCAGACCTTGAGGAACCCCCAGATGTAGCTGATGTTGGGGTCGGTCATCGTGAAGTACGACCGCTCCCAGTCCATCCACATCCCGAGGCGGCGCGACTGCGCCGTCTGGACGCCCGAGTACTCCGCCACGCGGTCGCGGCAGGCGCGCGCGAAGCGGTCGACCCCGTAGGCCTCGATCTCGTGCTTGGAATTGAGCCCGAGCGATCGCTCTACCTCGACCTCGACCCAGAGGCCCTGGCAGTCGAAGCCGTTCTGGTAGCGCTGATCCTCGCCGAGCGCCGCGTGATAGCGCTGGAAGAGATCCTTCAGCGACCGGCCCCAGGCGTGGTGCACGCCCATCGGGTTGTTGGCCGTGATCGGCCCGTCGATGAACGAGAACGTCGGTCCGCCCTCGTTCTTGGCGCGCAGCTTCGCGAACGTGCCCTCGCGATCCCAGCGCTCGAGCACCCGATGCTCGAGCGGGACGTGGTCCGGCTCGGCGGGAACGGGAGCGAAGGCGGGATCGGCGGACATCGGACATTTGATCGTAGCCGCGAGCCCGCTGCGGTCAGTGCAGCGGGGTATCATGCTTGCCCGAGCCGGCCCCTTGCTCTTGATGCGACGAAGATCTCACGTGTTCATGCTCGTCGTCGGGGCAGCCGCCGTGCTGCTCCTGTCGGCCCCTGCGCTGGGCGCGGGCGTCCTCACGACGGAGCAAATTGTCATCTCAGGGGCCGGGGGCCAGCAGAGCCCGGCCATCGCGGTCGACCCGGACTCGCCGCTGCGCGCCGCAGTGGTGGCCGAAGATGGCAGCGCCCCGCCGCCGTTCCCGCGCACAGCGGTGGCGTCGACCGGGGATTGGTCCGGTGCCGCATGGCCCCCCGGAGCGCTCACGCACTCGGGATCGACGTCCGCGGGCCAGTCGGACATCGCCTGGGGCACCGATGTACCTGGCGCGCCCGGCACGCAGAGCGTCTACCTGGTCGAGGAAGACGCTTCGGCCGGCAGCTTGTGCACGATGAACAACAGTGGCGTCTTCTTCTCGTCGTCCGACGACGGTGGCGCCACCTGGGGCGTCGCCAGGGCGATCACGTCCGGGTCGACTTTCACGGAGGCGGTTGAGCCGACGATCGCCGTGGACCGCGCGAGCGGACGCATCTACGTCGCATACACGAGGCTGGATTTCTCGACAACCAGCTGCGCCGGCGCACCGGACAGCTCGCAGATCTTCACGCTCTATTCCGACAACGGCGGCGACAATTGGTCCGTTTTGCGACGGGTGTCGCCCCTCGCCACCTCGGGCGCCGCGCACTACCGGAGCCCGTCATTGACAGCCCTGCCCGACGGGCGCGTGATCGTCGCTTTCCGCGACGATGCGAATGCGCAGATCGAGACGGAGACCTGCAGCCTCTTCCCGATCCCGCCCGCGACGAACTATTGCGGTGGGCCTACCGCAGGACTCGTCGGGGCGAGCACCGTCGTCGGCGACGCGACGTCGCCGGCGTCCGTCAGCGGCGTAACAGGGCCGCCGAAGCCGAGCGTCGTAGCTGCCGGGGGGCGGGTGACCGTCGCCTGGCACGCTTCCGACGCGGGCGCCGTGCGGGCGTTCGCCGCCATGTCCACGGACGGCGGCGCGACGTTCGGGCCTCGGCAGTTGATCGACCCAGCCGGCGCCGGCAACCAGCTCGCGCCACAGCTCGCGGCGACGACCGGCGGGCGGATCGACGTCGCCTATCTGTGGGACGTCGCGAACAGCGGCATCGTGAGTGCGACGACCGCCTCGGCGGCACCGCCGCTGGCCGGCGCCACGACGGAGGCGTGGGGCAATCCGGTGGTCGTGCAGACCGCCGGGGCTACTGGTCCGCTCGGCCGTCGCCTCGGAGTGGCAACGTCCGCGGCGATGCTGAGCCCGCTGCCGGCGACGGTCGTGGCATTCACCGATACGGCCTTGTCGGGCAACCAGGACATCCACGTCGCCGGGGTGCTCCATGGCACGACCGCGCCGGTGATTGCACCCCAGGTCGTGACGGCCTCGAAGAACATCAGGACGATCGTGCACGTGGACGCGACCGACGCCGACGGCGACCCGCTGACGTGGTCGACCGGCGCGCAGCCGACCAATCCGGACTCGAGCGTGACGACGGCGGATCCGGCGCGCGGCGAGTTCGCCTTCAAAGCCGCGAACGTCGTCGGGGCCGACACGTTCGAGGCGGTGGCAACCGACGGCGTCGCCGGGCACGAGGTGCGGGCGATGATCAGCGTCAACGTCGTCAACGACCGGCCCGACATCACCTGCTCCGCGCTGATCGCGCACGAGGACACGCCGCTTCCGATCCAGGTCTCCGACTGCGTCAAGGATCCCAATGACGACCCGGTCACGATGGATCTCTCCAACCCGACGAACGGGTCCGTGGAGCGCATCGCGGGCGTCTGGTACTTCGTGCCGAAGCCGCACAGCACGGCGACCGGCTCGTTCCAGCTGCACGCGGCCGACGACGGCGGCCTGACGCGCGATGCGACCGTCACCGTCACCGTCGCCGGGACGCTCGGCGTCGTCAATCTCATCGTGCCGGATGCCGGCAAGACCCGCGTGATCGCGAGCGGCATGGCGCTGCGGCTGGTGGGCCATGCGGTCGACCCGCTGGGGAAACCCCACACGGTGTTCTGGAAGTTCGGCGACGGCACGGCGCAGATCCAAGGCACGGCGGTCGCGCACCGCTTCCGCAAGCCGGGAAAGTTCATCGTCGAGGCGTCGGCCAGCAACGCCGCGTCCAAGAAGCTGACGGTGGTGGTGCGCCGCCGTGCGGTCGAGCTCGTGGGCGTCCCGCAGGTCGCCGGTGGCGTGATGCAGCTGACCGTGCGCACACGGGCCGCGGGCAAGCTGCTGTTCCGCGCCGACAGCCGCTCGCAGACGCTCAAGGTGACGGCCGGCTCGACCGTGCAGACGCTGCGCATCCAGGTCACGACCGGCCCGCTGGTGCGGCTGACGCTGCGACTGACGGCGAGCAAGAAGGCGGCGGCGAAGACGCTGCGCGTGTTCAGGGTTCAGCGGCTCGTCCTGGCATCGCCGCTCTCGGGCGACTAGGAAACTAGGAGTCGCGCCAGGTGGCGAGGGCCGTGCGCACGCACGCGAAGGCGAGCTCCTCGGGAGCCGGCAGCTCATCTCGCGCGAACCAGCGCAGCTCTGCCACGTCGTCGTCGGGCTGAGGCTCCCCGGAGACGAGCCGGCATTCGAAGAACGAGTTCACGGTCGCGTCGCCGGTGGGCCCGTACGTGTCGGGCACGGTGGCGACGAGGCGCCCGACGGCGATCTCGACGCCGGCCTCCTCGCGCAGCTCGCGCCGGACGCACTCCTGCAGCGACTCGCCGGGCTCCACGAACCCGCCGGGCGTGTCCCAGAAGCCGAGGAACGGCTCGACGGCTCGCCGCGCCAGCAGCACCCGTCCGGCACCGTCGAGCACGATCCCCCCGACCGTCGCCTTGGGGTTGAGATAGCTCGGCTCGCCACAACCGGTGCAGTCCTGGCGGGTCCCGACCGGCTCACCGAGCGGCGCTCCGCACCAGGGACAGAAGCGGAAGCTCCGCGTCAGAGCGCGCCGCCGGCCGCGGTGGGCATGCCGGGCTCCGAGCCGCTGTCGCCGCCGTCGCCCTCACGGGCCAGGAACTCCTCGACGCGCAGCGCGTCGTCACCGGCCCGCTCGACGACCCGCAGCAGCGTGGACATCTTGGCGACCTCTTCGATCTGCTCCTTGATGAACCACTGCATGAACTGCTCGCCCGCGAAGTCTCCGCTCTCGCGCGCGACGCGCACGAGATCGGCGCACTGATCGGAGACGCGTCTCTCTTGCTCGAGGGCGAGCGCGACGGGCTCGGCCAGACCCGAGAAGGACGTCTGCGGGGCCGCGACGCCCGGGATGATCACGGACTCGTCCGCATCGAGCAGGTACTGGACCATGATCATCGCGTGGTTGCGCTCCTCGACCGACTGCCGGTAGAAGAGGCCGGCCAGCTGCGGAAGCGCATCCGCGTCGTAGTGCGCGGCGATCGCGATGTACTGCTGCGACGCGGCGAACTCGTTGCCGATCTGCTCGGTGAGGCGGAGGGCGAAGCGGGAGTCAGACATGTTCGATGGAGCCTAGATGAGGGGGCGCGTCCCGTGCAGGGCCACTACCGTGAGAAACATGCGCCTCCCCGGATTCGCGATCCTGGCCGCGTGCCTCCTCGCCGTAGGCACATCGGCGGCAGCGGGAGGCCGGGCGCCGACGCTCCCCGGGGCGCGCGCGTGCACGATCTTCCCGGCCTCGAACGTCTGGAACAAGCCCGTCAGCGACCTGCCGGTGGCCACGAACTCGGCTGCGCTGATCGGCGCGATCGGCCTGGACGCGCCCGTCCACCCCGACTTCGGCTCCTTCGCGGGCTACGGCATTCCGTACAACGTCGTGTCGGGCAAGCAGGTGCACAAGGTGCACGTCGCGTTCGACTACGCCGACGAGTCCGACAAGGTCGCCTACCCCATGCCCGCGCATCCGCGCCAGGAAGGCGGTGGCGACGCCCACGTCCTGGTCGTCGACAAGACCGCGTGCCGGCTGTACGAGCTGTACGCCGCGCACGAGAGCGGCGGCACCTGGAAGGCCGGCTCCGGCGCCGTCTGGAACCTGCGCTCCAATCACCTCCGCCCCGACAGCTGGACAAGCGCCGACGCCGCCGGCCTGCCCATCCTGCCTGGCCTCGTGCGCTACGACGAGGTCGCCACCGGCGTCATCCGCCACGCCCTTCGCTTCACCGCCTCGCGCACGAGCACGGCGCACATCTACCCGGCGCGACACGACGCCGGGGACTCCGACGCCTCGCTGCCGCCGATGGGGCTGCGCGTCCGCCTCAAGGCCTCCGTCGACATCTCGGGCTACGGCAGGCAGGCGCGCGTCGTGCTGCAGGCGCTCAAAACCTACGGGATGATCCTGGCTGACAACGGCAGCCCCTGGTACATCTCGGGCGCCAGCAACAAGCACTTCAACGACGACGACCTGCACGCCCTCGGCAAGATCACGGGCGCGGATTTCGAGGTCGTCGACACCTCTCACCTCCGCAACGGTTGAACGTGTCCCCCGAAAGGGGGACACCAGCGACCCCCGGCGGACGCACCATGCGGGCATGGGGACTCTCGCCCTCGCACCCGCTTCCGTGGCGTTCCCGGTCGTCTTCTGCCTGACCTACTTCCTGTGCGTCGGACCGCGCCGGGCGCTGGCGCTCACGCTCGCGGGCGCAGTCCCGCTCGCTGCCATCGCGACCTGGCTCGAGACGGGTGGAACACGGGGGACCTGCAACGCCTCGTGCCTCGGCCTCAAGGACGTCGCGCCCGTGGTGTGGTGGCTCGCGCTCTCCTGGGTGCTCGCCGTCGGTGCCGGCACCGCGTTCGGCGCCTGGCGCGACAGCTTCGATCGCCGCCGCGCTAGGAAGTCTCGAGCAGCCGCCGCGCAGCCCGGCGCCTGACCCGCCGGGCGAGCCACAAGGCTCCGCCTGCGAGCAGGACGAACGGGCCGCCCACGATGGCTGCGAAGAGCGCACCGCGGCCGGCCACCGAGATCACGCCGAGGGCGTCCTCGGCCGTGCGCTCGAACGCACCCCGGTGCGCGGGCGGTGCGATCGCCGTGCCGCGACCCGTGTCGAGCTCCAGCGAGAACCGCGCAAAGGCCGCGCGCTGCTGCGTCGTGTGCACGCCGCGCAGCACGCTCTCGAGCGCCGTCTGAGAATCCGCCAGGCGTCCCTCGAGCACAACCCGATCCTCTGCCGAGAGCGCCGGCGACAGCAGCTTGGCCTTGAGCAGGGCGATGCGATGGCGCAGGGCCCGCGCGCGGTTGGTCTCCTGGTCGAGGCCGCTCTGCAGATCGCGGATCTGCACCTGCTGCGCCGTGATGGTGCCAAGCGAGGAGAAGCGCGTGAGTGCCTCCTGGGCGCGTGCCACCGGCACGCGCAGGGCGATCAGCGCGCTGCCGTTGCCCGCGCTCGGCGTGCCGTAGTCGAGGGTCTCGACGGCGCCGCCCAGCGAGCGCACCGTGTCGAGCACCGTCTGCGTGGAGCGCGAGAGCTCGGCAACGGTGCCCACGGCGAGCCTCAGCGTGGCCGCATAGTCCTGCGCGCGCTGGGCGTCGGGCAGCGGTGCCGCGGCCGCGTTCCCGGTGCCGGGAATCGAACCCAGCTGAGCCCGCGCCGTCGAGTACGTCTGCTGAGGCGCCGCGCCTGCCTGGACGTTCGCGGGCGGCTTGGAGGTGGGCGCCGCTTCGCGTGCGGCGCTCAGGTTCGGATCGCCGGTCTGCGCCGGCCCCCGGCTCTGCGTGATCGCGATGCCCGTGACCACGGCCGCGAGGGCGAGCGCGCCTCCGAGCACGGGTGCGAGATGCCGTGGGCGCCGCGGGCGTGGAAGCCGGCGACGCGACGCGGGCACTGCCGTGGTGGGCGCCGCGCCGAGCGCGCGGATGCGCTCGCGCAGCTCCGAGGGCGGAGCGATCTCGCCGAGCGTCAGCTCGTCGAGCAGCGCGCCCATGCGGCGCTCGCGGCCGTCGGCGCCGGCCTCGCCGCGCAGCAGCGCCTCGAGGCGGTCGGGTGCGATCGGCTCAGACGTGCTCATGGGACTCCACCTCCGCTGCCAGGCGCGCGAGGGCGCGGGACAGTCGCGTCGTGCAGGCCGTGGGCGTGATCTCGAGCAGACGCGCTGCATCGCCGGCGTCGAGCTCGAGCAGAACCCGCAGGGCGATGATCTCCCGGTCGGCCGCGCTCAGCCGCCCGAGGCCCGTCTCGAGCGCCGCCGAGTAGCCGTCGCACAGGCCCGCGGCGTCCTCCGCCGCTCGCAGCGGCTCGCGCCTGGCCGCGAGCAGCTCGCGCGCCCCCCGCCGGCGCTCGGCGCGGAGATGGTCGAGCGCACAGGAGCGGGCTATGGCCAGCAGCCATGAGCGGGGGCCGGCGCGGCGTGGGTCGAAGCGGTCGCGCTGTTTCCAGGCGCGCTCGAAGGCGTCGGCGGTGAGGTCCTCCGCCAGCGAGCGGTCGCCCGTCAGGTAGACGAGGTAGCGGTGGACGTCGCCCAGATGGGCCTCGACCAGGGCGTCGAAGGCCTCGGGCCCGGCCCCCGGCCGTGTGCGGATGCGCCTCATTGCCAGTTCTACGCCGCAGCGGCGGCGCTGGTCACCGCATCGCCGAGCGCGGCCCAGGGCTCGCGCCACCAACCGCTGTAGCTGCCACGATTTGCGAGTGCCACGAGGCCGATGCGCAGCTCGGGATCCAGCCAGGCGAGCGTCCCCGAGGCGCCGAAATGGCTCGCAGTGCGGGGGCTCAGCGACGACCCGGACCAGTGCGGCTCGCGGTGCCCGCGCACGTCGAAGCCGAGACCCCAGCAGAGGCTCGGCCACTCCCCCACGCCTTCGACGCCGCCCGGCAGCGGCCCGAACTGTGGCGAGAGCAGCTCGTCGACCGTCTCGGGCGCGAGCAGCGCGCGACCGCCGGAATCTCCGCCCGCCAGCAGACAGGAGACGAAGGTGCCGTAAGCGCGGGCAGTGGCAAAGCCGCCGCCCTGCGGCGGCGCGTCGCGGCGGAAGCGTTCCGAGTTGAAGAGCTCGCCCTCGCCGTAGCGCCCGGACTGCCAGACGCGCGCAGCCCGACCGGCCTCGGACTCGGCCAGCCCGAGCGAGGCGTCCATGCCGAGCGGCGCGAGCACCGCCTCGTTCAGGTACGCGGCGCACGAGATGCCCGACGCTCCCTCGAGCAGCTTCGCCGCCAGCATGTAGCCGGCGTTGGAGTACCAGCGCTGCGTCCCGGGCGGATAGCCCGGGGGCTCCTGCCACTGCAGGCCGGGCACGGGTAGTCCGGCGCAGTGCGAGAGCAGGTGCCGCAGGGCGAATCCGTCGCGCACCTCGGCGTCGAGCTCGAGCAACCCCTCCTCGAGCGCCACCATGCAGGCCGTGCCGAGGAGCGGCTTGGTCAGCGAGGCCAGGGCGAAGAGCGTGTCGGCGCGCACCGCATCGTCGCCACCGCGCTCGCGCACGCCGGCGTACCGTTCCGCGAGCACGCCGCCTGCGTCCACGACGACCGCCGCGGCGCCCGGTACGAGGCCCCGCGCCACCCAATCGTCGATCGCCGCGAGCGCGTCCTCCACATCGGTCACCGTAGTGGATGGGTTCAGATTCCGAGACATTTGTTAGGTGCGGACTTGGGAAAACACCGATCCTCTTGGTACATTGTTGGCCCGGAAGCCGAATCAAATGGTACGAGGAGCGACCATGGCTGCAAACAGCGTGAACGACCGCAACGACGCAGACCTCGCCATCGGCTATCGCGCCGCGCTGCGGCGCGCCGCTGCGGCGGCCCGCGAGGCCGCGCTGCTCGAGGACCTGCTCATGGCCCGCGGCGCCTCGGCGATCGCCGGCGACGAGGCGGTCGAAGTCGAGACGATGATCGTCGGCGTCGGCCGGCGCAGTCTCGAGCTGCACGAGACGTCGCTCGCCGCCACGGCTCAGTAGGTTCCGAAGCGGCCCCAGAGGGCGCGGGCGGCTGCCTGCCTGCCCTCATCCGAGACTCGCTCGGCGACGGCTGCGGCCACCGCCTCGACCACGAACAGGCCGCCGACGGCGCTCGCGAACGGACCCGGGCTGTCGGGTGCGCACAGCAGCACGTAGTCGGCCAGCCTGGCATTCGGGCCGAGCGAGTCGTCGCTGATCAGGACGATCTTGCCGCCGGCCTGGCGGAAGAACTCGACGACCTCGCCCGCCATGCGCGCGTACGGCCGGAACGTGACCACGAGCAGCCGGTCGCCCGCGTGGACGTCGAGCAGCAGATCGGCCAGCGAGGCGGTGCCCGACGCGATCAGCTGCACGTTGGGGACGAGAGGACTGAGCAGGAAGAAGGCGTACTCGGCGAGGCTCGCCGACTTGCGCTGGCCGAACACATAGGTTCGCCCGTCGCTCTCCAGGAGCAGCGTCGCGACGGCGTCCAGCAACTCGTCGGAGATCGCGCTGCGCGTGGCCTCGAGATCGCCCAGGCAGGCCGACAGCCAGCGGTCGAGCAGATGGCCGTGCGGCGCCGTGCGATTGCCGCCGCCCTGCCGCGCAAGCCGCTGCGAGGCGGCGCCTGCCATCGCATCGCTGAGGCCCGCGTAGCCGCCGAAGCCGAGGCGCGAGCCGAAGCGCACGACGGCCGCCTTCGAGACGCCGGCGCCGCGCGCGAGCGACTCGGCGGTCTGGAACGGCGCCTCGGCCTCGTGCTCGAGCAGCCAGGCCGCGATGCGCCGGTCGTTCGGCGAGAGCTCGGGGAGCCTGGAGCGGATGAGCGCCGGCACGTCGACCGAATCGGGCATCGGCGCCCAGCATAGGGCTCCGGTCACCGTTCCCTCCCTGGGCGAACGGACAGGATGGGCGGCAACCCCCCATGCGGGCGATGCCACATGTGCGATGGGCGGGATATGAAGGTGTCATGCGCTGTGGAGCCGTTGCATGAGCATTGCCGTAGAAGACTGGGACGAGCTCTCGGGGGCGCGCCGGCGCCGAGGCGAGCAGGCGGCTTCAGCGGCGCCCGCGAAGGAGCCGGCCGAGGACGGGAGCGCGCCCGTGGGCGTGACCGCCGCGGTGGTGGCGGCCGAGACCGTCGAGGACGACGACTCCCTCGAGGCCTACGGCGAGAACCTGCGGCCCGTGCTCTCGGTCGCCGGCGCCAACCTCTTCATCTGGGCCGTCGGACACCTGACCGGCGTCGTCGAGCTGATCGGCGTGTCGTTCTTCGCCTCGGTCGGACTGCTGCTCGCGTCCTACGTGCTGCGCGAATGGCACCGCGATCGCGGCGCGCTCGTGTGCCTGGCCGGCGCGCTGCCGCTGCCGGTCACGATCTTCTCTCTCCTTACCTAGCCAGAGCGGTCAGCCGGCCTGCTCGACCGGCACTTCTTCCTTGGGCGCGCCCTTCTGCGGCCGCGGCTTGAACTCGAAGCTGACCGTACGCTCGCCGTTCGGATCGAGCACCAGCATCGCGCGATAGGGACGGCCCGTGCGGTTCGAGCGGAAGCCCGAGAGCTCCTTGGTCCTCCCGTTCGCGATCAGCTCGCGCACGATGTCCTCGGTCAGCTGCTTGCCGCCGATCGACTTCCAGATCACGAAGCCGCAGCCGGGCTCCTCGGCCGACTTCCAGGTCGAGCAGCCGAAGCCCTTGGCGTTCTCGATCAGGTGGCCCTGTCCGCAGCGCGGGCAGATGACGTCGAGGTCGCGGCGCTGGAAGCGCAGGGCCTCGGGCGGCAGGTCGCGCAGGTAGGCGACCGTCTGCTCCGTGAACTTCGCGATGTCCTGCATGAAGGCCTCGCGGCTGCCGCCCGCGCGCTCGATGTCGAGCAGGCGGTGCTCCCAGTCGCCGGTGAGGCTCGGGCTCGTGAGCTCGTGCTGGCCCAGCAGGTCGATGACCTGGATGCCCTTGCCCGTCGGCTGCAGGCGGCGGCCGTCGCGGACGATGTAGCCGACGTCGATCAGGCGCTCGATGATGGAGGCGCGGGTAGCGGGCGTGCCGATGCCCGAGTCCTTCATGGCCTCGCGCAACTCATCGTCCTCGACCAGCTTGCCGGCACCTTCCATCGCTGCCAGCAGCGCGGCCTCGCCGTAGCGCGGCGGCGGCTTCGTCTCGAGCGCGTCAGCGGCGACCTCGATGACGCGCACCGACTCGCCCTCCTCGAGCGGCGGGAGCTCCTGGTCCGCGCTCTCGTCCTCGTCGCTCTCGACACCCTGGGCCTTCTGCTCGTCCGGCGGCGCCTCGCCGTAGACGGCGCGCCAGCCGGCCTCGAGCATGACCTTGCCGCGCGAGCGGAAGCTCTCGCCGGCGACCTCGGTCAGCACCGTCGTGTTCTCGAACACGGCCTGCGGGTGGAACACGGCGAGGAATCGCCGGGCGGCCATGTCGTAGATGCGCTGCTCGTCGGGCGACAGCTCGATGCCGGCCTGCGGGGCGTTCGTCGGGATGATCGCGTGGTGGTCCGTGACCTTCTCGTTGTTGACGACGCGGCCGAGCGGCAACTCCGGCAGGCTCTGCACGTAGGCGGCGGCCTTCGCGTACTCCTTGGAGCGCTCGCCGACGTGCCCCGCGATCTCCTTGAGCTCCGGGATCATGTCGCTCGAGAGATAGCGGCTCGACGTACGCGGATACGTGAGCACGGCCTTCTCGTAGCAGCCCTGCGCGGCCGAGAGCGTCCGGCGCGCCGTAAAGCCGGCCCAGGAGGCGGCCTCGCGTTGCAGGGCGGTGAGGTCGTAGAGCAGCGGCGGTTGCGAGCGCTGCGTGCGCTTCGAGAGCGAGGTGACGTGGCCCTCGCCGTCGGCGACGCGCGCCACGATGGCGTCGGCGTCCTCGGCGGTCTCGATGTGGGTCTCCGAGCCGCGTACGTGCCGACCGCGGTAGGCGCCCTTGTCCTTCGGCTGGAAGGTGGCGTCGACGAGCCAGTAGGGCGTGGGCTCGAAGGCCTGGATCTCCTTCTCGCGCCGCACCAGGATCGCCAGCGTCGGCGTCTGCACGCGGCCCAGCGAGACCACGGTGCTGCCGAAGGCGGCGCGGCCTCGGATCGTGGCCGCGCGCGTGGCGTTCATGCCCACGAGCCAGTCGGCCTCGGAGCGCGAGCGGGCGGCGGCCTCGAGCGGAGCGAGCTCGCTGCCCGGGCGCAGGTGGCTGAAGGCCTGGCGGATCGCGTCCTTGGTCATCGATGAGAACCAGGCGCGCTGAACCGGGACGCCCTTCTTGCCGGCCACGTCGAGCACGTACGCGAAGATCAGCTCGCCCTCGCGCCCGGCGTCGCAGGCGTTCACGATCAGCTCGATGTCGTCACGCTGCATGAGCTTCGAGATCGCCTCGAGTTGGCTCTTGGCGGACGCGCCGTCGGCGCGCGGAACGACGTCGAAGTGGCTCGGCACGATCGGCAGATCGGCCATCTTCCAGCGCTTGAACTTGTCGTCGTAGTGCTCGGGCGCCGCGAGCTCGGCGAGGTGGCCGACCGCCCAGGTGATGACGGTCCCGGGGCCCTCGAGATAGTTCTTGGACGACTTGAACGTCCCCTCCAGGGCTTTCGAGACGTCGACGGCGACGGACTTCTTCTCGGCGATGACGAGCGTGACGGCCACGGAAGTCACGCTAGCACCTAGCGCGCTTCGCTACCCTCGAACCTCGATGACGCGCGTCTTTTCCGGCATTCAGCCAACAGGCCAGAAACACATCGGCAATTACCTCGGCGCGATCCGCCACTACGTGGCAGATCAGGAGCGCTACGGAGCCGAGGCGATCTTCTGCGTCGTCGACCTGCACTCGATGACCCAGCCGTTCGAGCCTGCCGAGCTGACTGCCTCGACGCGCGACACCTTTGCCACGCTGGTCGCCTCGGGGCTCGATCCCGAGCGCGCGATCGTGTTCGTGCAGAGCCACGTGCACCAGCACGCCGAGCTCGCCTGGCTGTTCAACTGCATCGCGACGATGGGCGAGCTCGAGCGCATGGTCGCGTTCAAGGAGAAGTCGGCCGGCCGCAAGTCGGTCTCCGTCGGCCTCTTCACCTACCCGGTGCTGCAGGCGGCCGACATCCTGCTCTACCGGCCGGCGCGCGTGCCGGTCGGCGAGGACCAGCGCCAGCACCTCGAGCTGAGCCGCGACCTGGCCCAGCGCTTCAACAGCCGGTTCGGCGACACCCTCGTCGTCCCGGAGCCACACATCCTGCGCGCGGTCGCGAAGATCTACGACCTGCAGAACCCCGGCGCCAAGATGAGCAGCAGCGTCGGTGGCAGCGGCGTCGTGTGGCTCG
>DASRQS010000116.1:0-43717 GCA_035696365.1 Gaiellales bacterium
TTTCGTGGCGTGCGAGTGGCTTGCGGGTCGCCGGAGTCCTGACGGTCGGGCGCCCACCCACGACAACAAAGCCCAGCGCGGCGCCCTGGCGTCGGACCGCAGGCGATTCGAGAACCCCGAACACCGCGCTGATTCTGTGAGAGCTTCAAGCGTCCCGCCGTCTGCGGCACGGTCCCGGCACGCTCGGGAGTGGAGCCGTCACGCAGGTGCCGCGCACGCTTGCGGCCATGCCGTTCGACCGACGCCTCGTGCTCGTGCTGCTGCTCGCGGCCGGCGCCGCGCTGGTCGTTGCGGGGCGAGTGCTGCCGCGACCTGCGGCGCCGGCGGCGGATCTCGCGCCCGTCGTCTCGGTGAGTGCGGGGGCACCGGCCGCTGCCGGCGCAGGCGCGACCGCAAGTGGCCCGGTCGTGGTCCACGTCGTCGGAGCCGTGCGGCATCCCGGCGTCTACCGGCTGCCCGCCGGCAGCCGCACCCGCGACGCCGTGCGGCGGGCCGGCGGCGCCGGCCGCCGCGCCGATCTCGGCTCCGTCAACCTCGCCACGCGCCTGGCCGACGGCGAGCAGGTGCGCGTGCCGCGGCGTGCTCCGCCGGGGGCGGCCTCGGCGGGGGCGTCGGCGGGTGCATTGCCGGCGGCGATCGTGCACCTCAACAGCGCCAGCGCGGACGAGCTCGACGCGCTCGACGGCATCGGGCCGTCCCTGGCGCAGCGCATCGTCGACTACCGCGACGCCCACGGGGGCTTCGGCTCGATCGACGAGCTCGACGAGGTCAGCGGGATCGGGCCCGTGCGGCTCGAAGCTCTGCGGCCGCGGCTGGCCCTGTGACGCCGGACGGCCGCATCGACGAGCTCGGCACGGTGGCCGCGCCCTGGCTAGCTGCGGGCCTGGCCGCGCCGGCGCTCGCTGCCTCCGGGCCGCCCGGACTGGCGCTCATCGCCGTCGCCCCGTTTCTGCTCGTGCTGCGCACCGGCCGGCTCGGACTGCTGGCCTCTGCCGCCGCCATGGCCTGCGCGCTCTCCGGCGCCGCCTGGTCGGCGCACGGCCTCGCAGCTCGGGCGGCCGATCCGCTCGCAGCGCGCGTCGGGCACGTCGAGCGCGCGCGCCTCGTGGTTGAAGGCCAGCCGCGCGCCGGTCCATTCGGAAGCAGCGCCATCGCGCGGATGGACGGGCACCCCGTCGAGCTGCGGGCGCCTGGACCTCTCGAGCAAGGCGCCATCGTCGAGGCGAGTGGCAGCCTGGCGGCCGTCCGGCCTTCCAGCGGCGGCTTCGACCGGCGCACCTGGCTGGCCCGCCAGGGCGTGCACGAGACGCTCAACGCCCGCTCGCTGACGCAACGCGGCCGGCGAGGCGGCATCCAGGGCGTTCTGGATCGCCTCCGGCACGGCGCCCGCGCGGCCCTCCGGGCCGGCGGCGACGACGAGGCGACCCGGATCGCGACGGGTGTCGCGCTCGGCGGGAGCGCGTCGCTCAGCGATCGCACCGTCGAGGACTTCCGCGCCTCGGGGCTCGCACATCTGCTGGCCGTCTCGGGTGGCAACGTCGTCCTGCTCGTCGCCGCCGTGCTCGGCCTGGCCTGGCTCGCCGCCCTGCCGCGGCCGCTGGCGCACGGCCTCGCGATCCCCGCCGTGATCGCCTATGCGGCCATCGTCGGCGGCGGACCGTCGGTCGTGCGCGCGGCCGCGACCGGGGCATTGGCATCGCTCGCCTGGCTGATCGGCTCGGCGCGCGACCCCTGGCACCTGCTCGCGCTCGCGGCGGCGGCCGTGCTCGCGCTGGACCCGTGGGCCGTCGTCGGACCAGGCTTCCAGCTCTCGTTCGTCGCAGTCGCCGCCATCCACGGCCTCGCTCCGCGTATCCGGGCGTGGCTCGAAGGCACCGCCGTACCGCTGCGGCTGTGCGCCCCACTCGCGATCTCGCTGGCCTGCACGCTCGGCACCGCACCGGTGGCGCTCGTGCACTTCGGGCGCACCTCGCTCGTCGCGAGCCTACCGGCGAACCTGCTCGCGCTGCCCGCGGTGGCGCCGCTGCTCTGGCTCGCGCTGGCGGCCTGCGCCCTCTGGCCCGTCGCGCCCGGCGCCGCCGCCGTCGTGGATGCGGCCGTGCGCGCATTGGGCGCCTACATCGGGCTTATCGCCCGCTTCGGCGCCTGGCTCGACGAGGCACTGCCAGGCCGGGCGCTGCTCGTCGCGCTGGCCGGCGGCGCGCTGGCGTGGGTCGTTCTGAAACGCCCCGCGGCCGTCCTTGCGGGCGGACTGGCTGGGCTCCTGCTGGCGCTCGCGTGGCCCTCGGCCCGCGCATCTCCCCCACCTCCCCGCGCGCTCCGCGTCACGTTCCTCGATGTTGGGCAGGGCGACGCCGCACTGATCGAGGCACCCGGACTGCGCGCGCTCGTCGATACGGGGCCTCCAGCTGCCAAGGTCGAGCGGCAATTGCGGAAGCGCGGCGTCGACTCGCTCGACGCGCTGGTGCTCTCGCACGACCAGAGCGATCACGACGGCCGGGCGGCAGCGATCGTGCGCTCGCTGCACGTGGCGCTGCTTGTGACCCCGGCGCTGCCGGGGCGCAGCGCGAGCCTCGCCGATGCTCTGGCGGCCGCACGTGCGCGAGACACGCGCGTCGTGCGTGGACGCGCCGGCCTGGTCCTGCGGAGCGGCGCCGCCGAGCTCCGCATCCTCGGTCCCCGGCGGTTCACGCTGGCGACTTCACCGAACGACGCGGCGCTGATCGTGCAGGCGCGTCAGGGCTCCTGCTCCTTTCTCCTGCCCGCCGACGCCGAATCTCCCGTGCTGCTGACCGACCGCCTTGCACCCGTCGGAGTGCTCAACGTCTCGCACCACGGCTCGGACGACTCGCGCCTCGCTCGCCTGCTCGCGCAGTTGCGGCCGCGGCTCGCAGTCATCTCCGTCGGCGCCCACAACACCTACGGCCATCCGGCGGCGACGACCCTGGCGACGCTCGCCCAGGCAGGCGTACCCGTGCGGCGTACCGACCGCGAGGGTGACATCGCGCTCGCCTGCGGAACGGGCGGGTGACGCGGATACGATCACGGCGATGTCCGCAGCACCTCTCGATCCCGTCTACCTGATCGGCGGCACCGACCGCCCGAAGGTCGAGCTGGCAGTGCGCCGCCTGCGCGCCCGCGTACGCGCCGAGGACGGCAGCGTCGAGGAGTTCTCGGCGCGCCGTGCAGACGACGACGGCGAGGGCATGAGCGGCGAGGAAGCCGCGGGTGCCTGCAACGCGCTCGGCCTGTTCGGGGGCACGCGGCTGCTGGTGCTCCGGGGCGCCGAGGTGTGGGGCGACGAGACGAAGGCCGGCGGCGACCTGGATGCGCTCGCGGCCTACATCGCCGCGCCCGCACCCGACGCGGTGCTCGCGCTGCTGACCTCGGGCGAGGTGCCCGCCGGTCGCCTGCGCTCCGTCGCCGAGGGGGCGGGCAGCGCCCTCGTCTACGACCTGCCCGGTCGCGACGGCCAGCGCGAATGGCTGCGGCGGCAGGCCTCACGCGCGGGCGCCGATCTCGACGGCAGCGCGCTGACCCGCCTGCTCGAGCTGGCCGGCGACGACGCCCAGGCGCTCGCCAGCGAGGTCGAGAAGCTCGGGCTCTGGTCGCGCGGCGAGACGATCACCGCCGAGCACGTCGACGAGCTCTGCGTGCTCACGGCCGATACGCCGCCCTGGGACCTGACCGACGCACTCGGTGACCGTCGGCCGGCGGATGCTCTGCGCGTGCTCGGCCGCCTGCTCGACGGTCCCGACGGCGACGTGCCTCGTTGGCTGCCGTCGATCGCGCGGCACCTGCGCCAGCTGGCAGTCGCGCAGCACGTCAGCGAGCAGGGCGGTGGCCCGAAGGACATCGCGCGCGAGCTGGGCCTGCGCAGCGAGTTCGTCGCGCGCAAGCTCTCGCGGCAGTCGGCGCGCTGGTCGCCCGAGCAGCTCTCCGCGGCGATCGTGCGCATCGCCTCGGTCGAGCGCGAGACGCGCGGCGAGGGCGTGCTGCGCGACCGCTTCGCGCTCGAGCGCGCGCTCGAAGAGGCCATCGGCCCCGGCGCGTCCAGGACGGGCTAGAGCCCGGCGGGGTGGCGGGCGACGTAGCCCTCAGGCGCTCGCGTGTCCGGCGTCCAGCGCGATCCGCCGCCCTTGCTGGCTGCGGTGTCATAACGCAGCCCGGCGACGACCATGTACGCATGGGAATCCTTGGCGTACACGGTGACCCACTGGCCCGGTCCGGCATCGCCCCAGGTGTAGAAGTCGTATGAGGCGAGCGGGGAGTCGAGCAGCCCCGCGCCATGCAAAGCGAAGCTGACCGATCCCGAGCAGTCGTAGCCCGTGTCCGTCCAGTTCTGATGGCCGCCGCCGAAGCGGTACGGCATGTGGGCGATCACGTTGCCTGCCTGGATGATCGCTGCGACCGCGGCGGGCGCGCCGGCGGGGGCGGCGGCGAGGCCGTCGGGCCCGATCGTGCCGGCGCCCGGCGGGGGCGGGGCGATCTGGCCGGTCGGCTGATCGGACTGCGTCGTCGGCGACTGGCCGCCGCCGCTCGAGGCCGTCTTGCCCGACTGCGTCGTGCGCAGCGAGACGGCGCCCGCCATGCCGCCCGAGCGGGCGGCCTTCTTGAGCGTCCGCACCTCGCGGCGCGTGAGCACGCCATCGACGCGCAGCCCTGCCGCGCGCTCGAAGAGGCGGACGCTCGTGCGCGTGGCGGGGCCGAACTGGCCGTCGGTCGCCGCGGGGAAGCCCAGTTGCGTCAGCTCGTTCTGTAGCACACGGACGTCCTTGCCCCGCGCTCCGACGCGCAACTTGCGGATGCCGAGCCAGCGGCGATCGCCGGGGCCGCCGCGCTGTGCCCGGCGCAGGACCCGGAGGAAGCGCCGGGTCACGCGCGCCGAGCGGTCGAGACCGGCATCGGCGCGCAGGGTGCGAACCATGGTGGCGGTGTGCGGCCCGAACTGCCCGTCGACGCGCACGGGGTAGCCGAGGTGGCTCAGCATGCGCTGCAGCTTGCGCACGGCCGGGCCGGTCTCACCGGGGTGCAGGCCTCGCAGCGACGGGGCGCGAGCCGCGCGCTTCGCAGGTGAGGCGAGTGCAGAAGGAACCAGGACCCCCGCGGCGAATACGGCAACCAGCAGGAACACCAGCGGCTTCGGCGAACGGTGTGTGAGACGGTCGGGAGTCGGCATGGCTTCCGGGAAAGGCAAGGCGTCTCGCGGGACGCCAGCGCTGGACGGGCGCGGGGGCGCAGGAGGTGCGCGCCGCGGCTTGTCAGTGCTCGCGTCTGACCCTACAGGACGAAATCGCGTCTGTCGCGGGTGCCGAAAAATCCCGTAGATCGGATCCGCATTCGAACCTGCCGGGATCTCCCCTATTCTCGGCGTCCGCCAGATCAGGTGTGTACTGTCGCTGCTCGCAGTTCGCGCGTGAGCTCGCCGTACAGGGCCACGGCGGCGCCCGTGGCGCCCAGCTCGACGTTCGCGAGCGCCACCGGGGCGCCTGCCGCGACGTCCCGCCGGAGCCGGGCGCCACGCGCCAGGCCCATCGGGAGGTGCTGGCCGTCCACCGGCGGCACCGCCGGCCCAAGTACGCCGTAGACGTGCTCGCCGCCCTCGCCGTCGATCGTCTCCCCCGCGCGCAGATCGCGCTTGGCCCGGCAGGCGACCTGCGCGATCGCCGCGATCGGGCAGCCCGTCGGCTCGCCCGCAAGCACGGCCCGGGCCACGCTCACACCGAGCTCGAGACCCACGAAATGCGATGGCCGCCAGAGGGCGCCCACGCGTCCATCGCGAGACACGGCGATGCCGTACGCCGCGAACGCGCCGGCGACGAACGGATCGGCGGCCGCGACGGTCACGTACACGCCCCAGCGCAGGTCGCCGGGCACTGCGGAGCCGTCGGTGGCCAGGCTCGAGACCACCTCGAGCGTGCCGCTGCGCTGCAGGATTCCGCCGTCGCTCTCCGGCCGCAGGAGCTCTGCGAGCTCGCCCGTGCCGCAGGGCGGGAAGCCGAGCCCGCGCGCCTGCGGCAGGAGGCCCGTGGCATTCGCGACGGCGGCCATCTCGACCGCCAACTTGGTGCCGTCGAGGAAGGAGCAGAACATCTGCGCGTTCAGGCCCGCGGTCTGCTCGGGCGGCAGGCCGTAGTGCTCCCACACCGTCGCCGGCGTGACCGCGTGGTAGGCGGGCAGGTGCTTGGTGCCCTTGCCGGCGCAAACGACCTCGAAGCCGCTCAGGCGCGCCCATTCCACGAGCCCGCAGATCAGGGCGGGCTGATCGCCGTAGGCGAGCGTGTAGACGACGCCCGCCGACTGCGCCCGCCGCGCGAGCAGCGGGCCGACGAGCGCATCCGCCTCGACGTTGACCATCACGACGTGGCGGCCGGCAGCGATCGCGGCCACCGCATGCTCGACGCCCGCAAGCGCGTCGCCGGTGGCCTCGATCACGACCTCCACGCCGTCTGCCGCGATCAGCCCGGCCGTGTCGTCGGTCAGCCAGGTCGTGCCCGCCCGGCGGGCATCGTCCGCGTTCCGCGTGGCCAGAGCGGCCTCAGGCCAGCCGGCCCCGAGCAGCCGCTGGCGCACGCGCCCCGGGGCGCGGTCGGCGACGCCGACGACGTGAATGCCCGGTGTCCGCCGCGCCTGCGCCAGGTAGAGCGCTCCGAACACGCCGCCGCCGACGACGGCCACGCCGATTGGCCGCCCGGCGGCCGCGCGCTGCTCCAGCCGTCCCAGCAAGCTTCGCCCGTGCACGCGCCCATCATGGCGGGCGCAGCGGCGGGCTACGCGTCTTCCCCCGGGGCCCGCCGCGCGCGCTTGCGCGCCGAGATCTGGCGCTTCTCGTCCAGCCGGCGCTCGACCGCGCCACGGCCCGGCCGCGTCGGGCGCCGCGGAGTCCGCGGGCGCAGCGCCTCGCCGATCATACGCGCCAGGCGCTCGCGCGCGATGCGGCGGTTCTGGTGCTGGCTCCGCTCGTCCTGCGCGCTCGCAGACAGCAGGCCCGCAGCGGTGATGCGCGAGCGCAGCCGGTGGGTCAACTGCGCGCGCTGACCCTCATCGAGCGTGAGATCCTCCACCGCGACCGAGATCGTCACGGCGCTGTCGGTCGTGTTGACGTGCTGGCCGCCCGGCCCTCCGGCACGCGCGGCGCGCATGCTGACGGGCGCGTCACCAAGAGCGCGCTCGCCGGCGGCGATGGGGTCATAGGGCGTCGCGTCGGCCATGCGTACCTGCTGCATACCATGCCGCATGGCGCTCGATGACACGCGGGCGGCCTTTGCGCACGCGGCCGCGCGGGACGGCATCGCACTCGAGCACCAGTCGTTCGGCTGGCTCTGCGAGCAGGGCCACGTGGGCCTCGAGCGCGTCGCCAAGGCCCGCCGCGACCCGGCCCTCGCCGGGCCTGTCAGCGCGGCGCTGGAGGTGCTGGCGGCGATCTACGCCCAGCTCAAGGGCGATGTCTCGGTGCTCCAAGCGGCGCGCGAGAACCTGCTCCTGCCCGTCGAGTTGGTGCACGCGCCGAGCGGCACCGTGATCGAGGTCGACGGAGCTGCGCACTTCACCTCGTCGCGACTGATCGCGCTCGATCTCTACCCGGCCGGCGCCCGGGTCGGCTTCGACATCGAGGCCCATCGGGAGCTCTGCCGCGCATGGAGTGCGCGCACTGACGCCCTGTCGCGCGGCCTGCCCGCCCGGGGCTTCGGCTTCGGGGGCGTGCAGCGCGAGCGGGCCTACCACGATGCGCTGCGCGACCTCGCGACGCCGGCAATGGGCCACCCGCCGCTGATCCGCATCGCGGCGCTCGACGGCGACGGAGCGGCGGCCTACGATCGCCACCGCGACTCGCTGCTCGCCCTCAGCGAGGCCTGAGCCGCGTGTCCGTCTCGTCCGTGATCGCAACGTTGACGGTCCGGCAGCGACCGCAGCGAACGCGCACCTTCTTGGTCATGTAGGCGGGATCCATCGCCTCTGCGAGCAGGTTGCCGCACTGGACGCAGACGTAGTCGTCCGGTCCGTTGCCGTGGAACACGGGCCGGTCGGGGTCCTCCTGGATGGCCGTTCCGCCGTCCTTCGGCACCTCGCCCTCGCGGATCTCCCGCATCGCGATCGTGGCCATCGCTCAGAGCGCTCCGAGCTTGCCGGTGAAGTCCTTGACCAGCCCGTCGAGCACTCCGGCGACGACCCCCTCGCCCATCGACGCGGCCTTGCCGGTGATCTGCGCGTGCGTCTGGACCGTACCGCCGCCCTCGTGCAGCTGGAACACGACCGTCGCGTTCGCGTGCCCCTGGCCGCCGGCCTCGCGGGACTGGACGCTCAGCACCGCCCGATGCGCAGCGGCGTCCTGCTCGACGATCTCCAGCGTGCCGCTGAACGTCATCGACATGGCGCCCATCTTGACCTTGATCTGCCCCTTGACGGCGTCGGGGCCGATTCGCTCGACCACGCTGCCGCCCTCCACGCAGGGAATGAGGCGATCGAGATCGAGGATCACGGCGTAGCTGTCGTCGATCGACCTCGCCGTCGAGAAAGAGTGCTCCAGATCTACCGCCATGCGCGTCGTCCTTCGTCGAGGGGTGGGTGGCGAAGCGCTCCGATCGCGGCCACTATGCTCCGCGGGTGCCGACGCTTCAACCAGGGACCTACGTTCTCGGGCCTGGGGACGGCCCGCTCTCGGTGCGCACCAAGCGCACCGGAGCCGCTGCCAAGGCGGGGCACAACCTGCTCTTCCACGTGACCTCCTGGGAGGCCCGGCTCGCGATCGGCGCCGATGGCGCCGCCTCGAAGCTCGAGCTCGACGTCGACGGCGCATCGCTGCGCGTGCGCGAGGGCACGGGCGGCATGCAGGCCCTCGGCGACGACGACAAGGCCAACATCGAGCAAACGATCGACCAAGAAGTCCTCAAGCGGCAGGGCGTCACGTTCCGGTCGACCCGGCTGGAGCCCTCCGCCGCGGGATTCCGCGCCCGGGGCGACCTCACGCTGCTCGGCAAGACCGCTCCCCTCGCTTTCGACGTCGCCGTCGCCGCAGACGGCGCGCTCAGCGCCGTCGCGGTCGTCAAGCAGACCGACTGGGGCGTGAAGCTCTACTCCGCCCTCTTCGGAGCGCTGAAGGTCGTCGACGAGGTCGAGGTCGAGATCGACGTGCACCTGCCCGCTCCCGCAGCTCAATCGCTGTAGACGGCCTGCGCGTCGAGCCCGCCCTCCACGCCCGGAGGCAGCGCGCCTGTGCCGTGCGCATAGAGGGCGATGTCCTCGAGTGTCTTGACTTGGGTCGGGTTGCTGCCGTCGCCGCTGATCCACGCGCCGTTGAACCACTTCAGGCTCTCGGGCGCGGTCTCGAGCGCCATCCCCGCGAGCAGCTGGCCCTTGGCGCGGATCTTGGCCGTGGCCTTGGCAATGGCGGCGGGCGTGCCGTCCGACGGGCTCGTGTTGTAGCCGTGGCCGACGCCGAAGCGGTCGGTGTCCGCCGGCACGACCTTGACGTCGAGCGCCGGCACGCCGAGCTCGTCCGCGACGAGCTGCGCATACTGCGGCTCCTTGCCGTCCGCGCTCGTGGTCAGGCTCAGCACCATCTTGCCGGTCGGGTGCACGCGCAGGAAGACTGCTCGGTACGCCTCGTTAGCCACTACTGATTCTCCTCGTGCTCGGGATGCTCGAGCGACGCGAGTCGCCCGCGCTCCTGATGGGCAGTCAGTGCGTTGTGCTCTTCCAGGTCGCAGAAGGCCGGCTGGGGGCCGCCCTGCGGGTGCGCGGGAACGGCAGGGCGCTCGCACGCGGGGTAGATGCAGAGCTTGACGGAGCGCTCGCTCACCGGCCGCGCCTTCGCTCACTCACCGGCATCGGTCACCCAGCCCGGCGTGACGTTGCCCTTTCTCGGCCCGTGCCCGCTCGGCATCGCGACCGAGCTGCCCGCCACCGGCGTCGCGCTCGCCCAGGGCTCCGCCTCGTCGCCGGTGTCCGTCGCGGCCGGCAACGGCGGCGGCTCCCAGGACAGCGCCCCGATCGCCTCGACGACAGCGCCGAGCGCCTGGAAGCTGTGGCCGCTGACGAGCGCGTCGCAGTGCGGCAGTGCTGCCACCATGCCGCCGGCGCGGGGTGCGAAGGCGCTGGCGCCGACCCGGGGATTGACCCACACGATGCGGTGCGCCAGGCGTGCGAGGCGCTCCATCTCCTGCCCGACGAGCGCCGGATCGCCTCGCTCCCAGCCGTCCGAGAGGATCACGACGACGGCGCCGCGCGCCATGCCACGCCGGCCGTGGCGGTCGTTGAAGGCCTTGAGGGCGTCGCCGATCCGCGTGCCGCTCGACCAGTCCGGCGCCGCGGACGCGGCTCGCTGGATGGCCCGCTCCGGGTTGCGCGACGACAGCGCGCGCGTCAGCCGCGTCAGCCGCGTCGCGAAGACGAAGGCCTCCGCATCGGGGCCGCTGCCGGCGGCGCAGGTCAGGAATTGCAGGTAGGCGCGGGCATACGGCTCCATGGAGCCCGAGATGTCACACAGCATCACGAGCCGGCGGTGAACGACGCGCCGGCGCCGGCGGGCGAGGCGGATCGGGTCGCCGCCCGTGCGCAGGCTCGTGCGCAGCGTCCGCCGCATGTCGATGCCCCGGCCGTCTCTCCCCCGCTCGTAGCGGCGCGTGCGCCGGAGCGGAGTCGCGAGCTGCAGGCGCGACATCAGCCGGTAGAGCTGCGCGAGCTCGTGCGGCTCGAGTGCATCGAAGCTCCTGCCGGCCAGGCGCTCCTCGTCACTCGCGAGTGCCAGCGGCACGTCGACCGCCTCGCTCTCATCGTCAGCTTCCGGCGCCGAGGCCGAGAAGCCGCCCTGCGCCGCGCGCGACGCGGCGTCGCCCGGCGATGTCCTGTGCTCGGCCGCCGATCGTTCGTCCGCCGCCGTGACGACCGTCTGCGCGTCCTCCGGCGAGAAGGCCTCGTCGTCGCGCCGGCCGAAGACGGAGGCGAAGACCGCGTCGAAGGCCCCGACCTGCCCGAGATCGGCCACCAGTACGGCGCGCGCCGTCCAGTACAGCCGCTGCCGGCCGACGGGTCGCACGAGCTCGAGCGCGCGAGCGAAATCGGCCGAGCGCGTGGGAGTGACCGGCACTCCCGCGTCATGCAGCCGCCGGCTCAGCGCCCCGGCCAGCGCCGGCAGATCGAGCTCGACCGTCTCGACCCCGAAATCGCTGCGGCCGCTGTCAGTCACCGCTGCGCACCAGCTCCTCGAGTCCTGCGGCGCGGACGACGTCCTGATCCTCGCCGTACTTCAGCACCGAACCGAGCGTACGGTCCACGGCAGAGCTGTCCAGCCGGTCGATGCCGAGCAGGGTCAGCGCCGCCATCCAGTCGATCGCCTCGGCGATGCCCGGGGGCTTCTGCACGTCGCTGTCGCGCATGCGCGAGACGGCGTTTGCGACCTGCACGGCCAGCGTCTGCGAGGAGCACGGGACGCGCCGGCGCACGATCTCGACGACGCGGCGGGCGTTCGGGTAGTCGATCCAGTGGTACAGGCAGCGGCGCTTGACCGCATCGTGCAGGTCGCGCGTGCGGTTGGAGGTCAGCACGATGATCGGCGGATGGGTGGCGGAGATCGTGCCGATCTCGGGAACCGTCACGCTGGCCTCGGCCAGCAGCTCGAGCAGGAAGGCCTCGAAGTCGTCGTCGGCGCGGTCGATCTCGTCGATCAGGAGCACCGCCGGGCGGGGCCCCGGGTGCTCGAGCGCGCGCAGGAGCGGCCGCCGGATCAGGTAGTCGGGCCCGAAGAGATCCTCCTCGCGCAGCGTCGAGCCGCCCGCATCGGCCAGCCGGATGCTGAGCAGCTGGCGCGGGTAGTTCCATTCGTAGAGCGCCTCGGCCGCGTCGATCCCCTCGTAGCACTGCAGGCGGATCAGCGGCGTGCCGAGCACGGCTGCAAGGGCCTTGGCGGCCTCGGTCTTGCCGACGCCGGCCTCGCCCTCGAGCAGCAGGGGCTGCGGCAGGCGAACGCACAGGAACAGCGAGGTCGCCAGGCCCTCGTCGACGAGGTAGTCGGCCCCGGCGAGATCTCGCGCCAGGGTCTCGATGTCAGGCGCGCGCTCGCGAACCTCGTCGGCGGCCTCGCCGGTGACCTTCGGCGCCGTCATGTGCCGGCATGCTCGTGACTGGCCTCGAACTTCGACTTGCAGCCCTCGCAGCAGAAGTAGACGGTCTCGCCGCCGTAGATGAGCTGCGGGGTGCTCGGGACGGCGGCGACCGTCATGCCGCAGATCGGGTCGACCGCCAGCGGTGCCGGGTTCGAGGCGCCGGCACCGGCAACCACGGACGAGCGCGCCGGATCCGCCGCGCTCGCGGCGCGCTCCTCGCGGCGCACGGCGACGATCTTCGCCAGGATCGAGAGCGCGATCTCGGCCGGCGTGCGCGCCCCGATGTCGAGGCCGGCGGGCACGTCGATGCGGGCGATCTGCTCCTCACTCACGCCGTCGCCGCGCAACTCGGCCAGCACGCCGGTGCCCCGCTTGGGGCTGGCGACGAGGCCCACGTAGGGCAGGCCGGCCTCGAGGCCGCGGCGGAGCGTGTGCAACTCGTCGCGACCGTGTGCTGCGACGACGAGCGCAAGATCGCCGGGCCGCAGGTCCAGGCCCTCTCCCTTCACCCTCACGGCGTCCAGCCCGAGCTGCGCGCCGATCAGCAGGACCGCCTCGGCGGTCGGGGTGTCGCCGACGACGAGCACACGCGGCGCGGGCAGCACGGGCTCAAGGAACACCTCGATCACGCCTCCCGACAGGCAGGGATTCTGGACCACGACCGCCCCGTCCTCGGCGGCGACCGGAGCGCTGGGACTGCCCTCGCCGTGCTCGGAGAACGGCAGGATCCGCAGCAGCACGGCCTGCCCGCTCTGCAGCGCCTGCAGGGCGTACGCGCGCACGCTGTGCTCGGAGCATACGCCGCCAACGAAGCCCTCGATCGTGCCGTCTGCGAGCACGAGCGCGACGTTCCCCGGCTCCACGCTCGCGGGCCGCTGTACGTGCACCACCGTCGCGGTCACGAACGCCGCGCCCTCGGCACCGAGCTGCTCGGCCCGCCGCGATAGAGCCGCCGTGATCATTGCGGCGGCTCGGGGCGCCCCTGCATCGCCGCCCACACACGCGCGGGCGTGCAGGGCATGTCGACGTGCTCGACTCCGTGGGTCGCGTAGAGCGCGTCGATCACGGCGTTGACGATGGCCGGAGGCGAGCCGACGTTCGGCGACTCCCCGACGCCCTTGGCGCCCAGCGGGTGGTGGGGACAGGGGGTGACGGTCTCGCCGAGCTCGAAGTCGGGGCACTCGAGCGCGGTCGGGATCAGGTAGTCCATGAACGAGGAGTTGAGGCAGTTGCCCTCCTCGTCGAAGCTGATGAGCTCCATCAGCGCGATCCCGATGCCCTCGGCGAGCCCGCCGTGGATCTGGCCGTCGACGATCATCGGGTTGATGCGCACGCCGCAGTCGTCGACCGCGATGAAGCGCCTGACCGCCACCTGGGCCGTGTCGGGGTCGATGTCGACGACGGCGATGTAGGCGCCGTACGGATACGTCAGGTTGGGCGGGTCGTAGATGACCTGCGCGTCCAGCCCGCCCTCCAGGCCCTCCGGCATCGGCTCGCCGCTGTAGGCGCGCAGTGCGATCTCCTCGATCATCGCGCCCTTCTCGGGGTCGCCCTTGACGTACCAGCGGCCCTTCTCCCAGGCGAGATCCTCCGGCCGCGTCTCGAGCATCGTGGCCGCGATCAGTCGCGCCTTGTCCCGCACCTTGCGCGAGACGACGGCGACGGCCGCGCCCGAGACGGGCGTGGAGCGACTTCCGTAGGTGCCGAGGCCGTAAGGCGACTTGTCGGTGTCGCCTTGGCGCACCTCGATGTCCTCCGGGGGGATGCCGAGCTCCTCGGCCACGATCTGGGCGAACGTGGTCTCGTGGCCCTGACCCTGCGTCTGGGCACTGATGCTCACGACGGCCTTGCCAGACGGATGCACGCGCAGGTCGGCGCCGTCGTTCATGGCCAGGCCGAGGATGTCCATGTGCTTGCGCGGCCCGGCCCCGACGCCCTCGGTGAAGAAGGCGACGCCGATGCCCATCAGCTCGCCGCGGGCGCGCTTCTCCTTCTGCTCACGGCGCAGCTCGGCGTAGCCCGCGATGTCCATCGCGACCTTCATGGTCTCGGCGTAGTTGCCGGAATCGTACGTCCAGCCCGTCGTGGTCTCGTACGGGAACTGCTCGGGCTGAATGAAGCTGCGCATGCGCAGGTCGATGGGATCGACCTTCATCGCCTGCGCGAGCCCCTCGACCATGCGCTCCACAAGGTAGACGGCCTCGGTGATGCGGAACGAGCAGCGGTAGGCCACGCCGCCCGGCGCCTTGTTCGTATAGACCGCCTTGACCTTGACGTGCGATGCCTGCAGGTCATAGGAGCCGCACACGATGTGGAAGAACCCGGCCGGGAACTTGGTCGGCTGCGCCGTGCTGTCGAAGGCGCCGTGGTCGGCGATCACGTCGACGCGGAGCCCGGTGATCTTGCCGTCCTTGGCGCAGATCTCGCTCTTCATCAGGTAATCGCGGGCGAAACCCGTGGACATCAGGTTCTCGGAGCGGTTCTCGACCCACTTGACCGGTACGCCGGCGACGATCGAGCCGGCGATCGCGCAAACGTAGCCGGGATAGACCGGCACCTTGTTCCCGAACCCTCCGCCGATGTCCTGGCAGCGGATGCGGATCATGTGCTCGGCGAGCCCGGCGACGTGCGCGTACACCGTGCGGTGCGCGTGCGGGGCCTGATTGCCGTTGTAGATGTCGAGCTGCCCGGTCTTCGGGTTGAAGTCGGCGATGATCCCGCACGTCTCGAGCGGCGCCGGGTGACAGCGCGGGTAGATGATGTCGCGCTTGACGATCGTGTCGGCCTCGGCGAACGCCTTGTCGGTGGCGGCCTCGTCGCCGGCCTCCCAGGTGGGGCTCGCGAGGTTGTCGCGCTGGCCGGTCTTGTCGTCGCGGATCAGCGGCGCGTCGGGATCGAGCGCCTTGCGGGCGTTGACGATGGCTGGCAGCGGCTCGTACTCGACCTCGATCAGCTGCAGCGCGTCGTTGGCCGAGTACTCGTCGGTCGCGATCACGAACGCGACCTCCTGGCCCTGGAAGCGCACCTTGTCGCCGGCCAGCACGGCCTGCGTGTCGTAGGAGATCGTCGGCATCCAGGCCAGGCCGAGCGTCTCGAGATCCTTGGCGGTCACGACAGCCGCGACGTTGGGATGCGCCAGCGCCTTCGAGGTGTCGATGGAGACGATGCGCGCGTGCGCATAGGGACTGCGCAGGATCGCGCCGTGCACCATGCCGGGCAGCCGGATGTCGTCGAGGTAGGTGCCCGCGCCGCGGATGAAGCGCGCGTCCTCCTTGCGCTTGAGCCGGCCGAAGCCGATGGGGCGTTCGCTGGTCGGGCTCGGGAGATTCTCTGTGGTGGCCACGCTCATGCCTCCCGTTTGGCTGCTGCTTCGTACTGGGCGGCCCACTGCACGGCGCTGACGATGTTCTTGTAGCCAGTGCAGCGGCAGATGGCGCCGGAGATCGCCGTCCGGATCTCGAGATCGGACGGATCCGGGTTCTCGTCCAGAAGCGCGCGAGTCGTCATGAGCATACCCGGGGTACAGAACCCGCACTGGAGCGCATGCCGCTCGTGGAACCCCATCTGGATCGGATCCAGCCGACCGTCCACCTCGAGCGACTCGACCGTGCGCACCTCGTGCCTGTCGGCCATGACCGCGAGCGTCGTGCACGACTTGACGGGCTCGCCGTCGATCAGCACGACGCAGGCGCCGCAGTTTGACGTGTCGCAGCCCCAGTGCGTGCCCGTCAGGCCGACCGTCTCGCGGATGTAGTGCACGAGCAGCAGCCGCGGCTCGACGTCGTGGCTGACGCGCTCCCCGTTGATCGTCATCGAGACGTGCATGACTCAAGCCTCCCCGTGCGGTGCGCGCTGGGCCGCGCGGCCCAGCGCGCGCCGGGTCAGGACGCCGGCGAGGTGGCGCTTGTAGTCGATCGGCCCGCGGCCGTCCGCTCCGGGCGAGCAGTCCTCCGACGCGATGGCGCCCGCCTGCGCGAACAGCTCCTCCGACGGCACCTTGCCCCGCAGGAGCTCCTCGGCCCGCGTCAGGTGGATCGTCGTCAGGCCGACCGCGCTGAGCGCGATACCGGCGTCGCCGATCGTGCCGCCGTCGAGCCAGATCGCAGCCGAGGCGGCCGCGATCGCCCAGTCCCCGGCCCGGCGCTCCACCTTCTCGTGCGCGCTGCCCGCAGCGGGCCGCAGCGCGAGGCGGATCTCGGTGACCAGCTCGCCTGCCCCGACCGCGGTCATGTAAGGCCCGGCGTGGAAGTCCTGCATCGCGACCACCCGCTCGCCCTCGGCGCCGCGGATCACGACCCTCGCCTTCACCGCGCTGCACACGGCCGAGAGATCCTCGGCCGGATCGGCCTGGCAGAGCGAGCCGCCGATCGTGCCGCGATTACGCACGACCGGATCGGCGATCACCTGCTCGGCATCGCGGAAGAGCGGGAAGTGCCGCGCAAGGAGGTCGGACTTCAACAGGTCGACATGCCGCGTGAGCGCTCCGATCCTGATCTCGGCGTCTTCCTCGCGGATGTACGCGAGCTCCCTCAGGTCGTTGATGTCGATCAGGTGCTCGGGGTTCGCAAGCCGCAGCTTCATCATCGGCAGGAGGCTGTGGCCACCCGCGATGATGCGCGCCTCGGGACCGAGCCGCTGCAGGGACGCGATCGCACCCTCGACGCTCGTGGCACGCTCATACTCGAAGGCCGCAGGGGTCTGCAACACGTGCTCCTTTTCCGGTGAGTACAGGGATGGGAGCGGTCATCCGCACCATACGAAGCCTGCATTGAGCGCAGGTTGAGCGGGTGGTGGACGTGCGGGGCACGCCTCAGTCCCGCCTGCCCGGAAGGCGCCTGCGCGGAGCCCCGATGTCGTCGCGCTGCTCGTACTGCACGGGAGCGTTCGTGCCGATGACGGGCGACCTCGGCAGGTTCTCGGGGCTGGTGTGGCGGACGTCCTCGTAGAGGGAGCGCGCCGCCAGGCTGCCGCCCTCGACGTTCCGGAGCACCGGCCCGGCCGGATTCGCCATCGCGACCGGGGCCTCCCGCCCGAGCCGGGCCAGGGTGAGCGTCCCCTTGGTGTAGACCTCGCCGATGCGCGGCGCCTTCCTCGTGGCGCTCTCCGGGAAGTCCCTGAAGCCCGCGGCGCCGGAGCCCGCATACAGCCCCTCGACGAGCCCGAGGGCGTCTTCCATCCCGGCCTTCTGCACGAGCAGTCCCTCGAGCAGGACGACGCCCGCATCGAGCTGCGCGTTGATGGAGTCGACGACGCCGTTGACCGGCGCGGTCTTCTCGACGATCTCGCCGACGCTGGCAATGACCGAGTCCAGGCCGCCGGTGATCTTGCGCAGTTGCACGATCGTGCCGACCAGGTAATAGACCAGCGCGAGCACGATCAGGACCGCGGCCACGATCGCGACCGCGCCGACGGGTTCGATGGATGCGACGGGCATGCTCTCCCTACTTCACGTCGTCGAGGATCACGTCGAGCGAGCCGCCGTACTCGGCGACTCCCGCGACCGTCTGGGCAACCTGGTCCTGCGTCGTGAGCAGGAGCGCGGTGGCATCGAGATCCTTCGATCCCGCGGCCGCGGCGGTCGCGATCCGCTCGACGCTCGGGACGATGCTCCTGGCGGCGCTCAGCACGCCGTTCAGCAGGTAGAGCACGACCGGGATGACCACCACCAGCAGCACGATGTCCGCGATCCACCAGAGCGTGGTCACCGGGGCCTCCTCTCGGCCACGACAGCAGCCTTGCGGGCGATGCCGGGCAGCGCTCCGAGGATGATCTCGAACTGGGCGTTGATCGCCTTGACGGAGCCCTCGAGCGGGCGCAGGTGCTCTCCCTCGACGCCCTCGAGCGCGGATGCGAGCGTTGCGAGGCCCTGCGAGATCTTCTGCAGCTTCTGGCGGACGACGATCAGCGCGACCGCCAGCACGAGCACGACGACGACCCCGAGTGCGATCGTCAGCAGGGCCAGCCAGTCCCCGGTGCTCATGCGCCACCGAACCCGTCGGTGAGGGCGTTCATGTAGCCGTCCTGCACCACGGCCTCCTGCACGATCAGGCCGAGCACGGGCGCGGTCGCCTCGAGCTGCGGGATGTTGGCCGTGTTGCCCGCGACCTTGGTCGCCACCTCGAGCAGGCCGTCGACCGAGCGCTCGATGTTGGTCACGGCCATGACCAGGACGGCCAGCAGGAATGCGACCACCAGAGCCGCGGCGAGGCCGATGCCCAGTGTGATCCACCAGTAGCCATGGCCGGAGATCGCTGCGAGCGGGAGCGTCATTTGCCCACCGCGACCTTGCGCAGCGCGCGGGCGGCATGCAGGATCCTCACGCCGGAGTCGTTGATGCGCCCGATCTCTTTGAGCTGCTCCGTCTGCTGCCGCACGACGTCGACCGCCCCGACTGCGAGCCTGGCCTGTTTCGCAATCCGCAGGGCCAGCATCACGATCGTGATCACGATGACCGCGGCCACTGCGATCACGACGACGCCGAGCACGATGCCGACCTGCCACTGCGTGGATTCCGCCATCAGCGTGACCTCCATTCCCTGGCGCGTGCTTGATTCCGCACGCTGAAGAGCAAGGGTATCTCGCGACGCTCGGCCCTGCCTGGCGTCGTCCGCTCTACGCCGGCCGCGGTGCTGCGGATTACGGGACTCCCCACGCGGGGTCTGGCACCAGGAGGCGGAGCCTGGCACCGGCGTGGCGGGCCTGACCCAAGGTGGCCGCGGCGGGGAACGGCATAGGCTTCCGGGATGCCGGGGACCCGTACCGATGACGCGCTGCGGCGCGATGTGCGCCTCGTCGGCGATGCGCTCGGCCGCGTGCTCGTCGAGCAGGACGGCGAGGAACTGCTGGCCGATGTCGAGCGCGTCCGCCGGCTGGCGCGCGAGGCCCGCAACTCGGGCTCGCCGGCCGACCAGGCCGCGCTCGCCGCCTGCGTGCGCGCCCTGGGCGAGGAGCGTTCGACGGACGTCCTGCGCGCCTTCGGGCTCTACTTCCAGCTTGCCAACGTGGCCGAGGCCTGGCACCGCGTGCGCAGCCGCCGCCGCTACGAGCACGACGAGCGCATCCCGCGGGAATCGCTGGCCGAGGCCTTTGGCAGGCTCGCGGACAGCGGTGTCGAGCCCGCCGAGCTGGCCCGGCGGGCGCGCGACGTCTCGCTCGAGCTCGTCATCACCGCGCATCCCACGGAGGCCGCGCGCCGCACGGTCCTGCAGGCTCAGTTGCAGCTGAGCCGGATCCTCGAGGCGCTCGACGACCCGGCGCTCTCCCCCGCTGCCCGGCGGCAGCTCGAGGATGAGGTCGCCGCCGAGATCACCTCGCTCTGGCAGGCGGACGAGGTGCGCTCGCGCCGGCCGCGCGTCGTGGACGAGATCCGCCACGCGCTGTGGTTCTTCGAGACCACGCTGCTGGACGCCGCGCCGGATGTGCTGGCCGTCTACCGCGAGAGGCTGCCCGATGCCCCGGCGCCGCTGAGCTTCGGCTCCTGGGTGGGAGGCGATCAGGACGGCAACCCCGAGGCGGGTCCCGAGACCGTGCCCGAGTGGCTCGACCGCGCGCGCCGGCTGGCGCTCACGCGTTACCGCGTCGAGGTGCGCGCGCTCGCGCGGGCGATCGGTGTGTCCAACCGCATGGTGCCCGTCAGCGACGAGCTACTGCGCTCGATCGAGCGCGACGAGCGCGAGCTGCCGGCGTTCACGGCCGAGATCGGCGACCAGAACTTCGACGAGCCCTATCGCCGCAAGCTGAGCTTCGTCGGAAGGCGCCTCGACAATCTGCTCGACCGCGTGCCCGAGCCCGGATACGCGGACGCGAGCGAGCTGCTCGCCGATCTCGAGCTCATGGATGCGAGCCTGCGGGCCAACCGCGGCGCGCGCATCGCCGACGGCCCACTGGCCGATCTGCGCCGGCGCGTGGAGCTGTTCGGCTTCCACATCGCGAAGCTCGACGTGCGCCTGCACGCCAATCAGCTGACCGACCCGGACGAGCGCACGCGCGCCACCTTCCGAGCCGTGCGCAACTCGATCGACGCCCATGGCGCGCGCGCGCTCGACACCGTGATCGTCTCCGGCACCTCGGGCCCCCACGACCTGCTGCGCGCACTCGCGCTGACAGAGTCCGAGGTCGGGCACGACCTCTCGCTCGTCCCGCTCTTCGAGACCATCGCCGACCTGCGTCAGTCGACCGGGACGGTGACCGCGCTGCTCGACGACGAGCGCTTCGGCGCGCTGGTGGAGCGCCGTGGCCGGCGGCTCGAGGTGATGCTCGGCTACTCCGACTCAGGCAAGGACGGCGGCTACCTGACGGCGGCCTGGGAGAACTACCGCGCACAGGAGGCGCTGGCCGCGCTGGCCGCCGAGCGCGGCATCGAGCTGACGATCTTCCACGGCCGCGGGGGCAGTGCCGGGCGCGGCGGCGGGCCCGCGCACGCGGCCATCCTCGCGCAGCCGCCGGGCCATCCGCCCGGCCGTCTGAAGCTGACGGAGCAGGGCGAGACCGTCTCGGACAAGTACGGCTTGCCCGGCCTGGCCCACCGCAACCTCGAGGCGGCGGTCGCGGCCACGTTGTTGTCCGCCTTTCCTGCCGAGCTCGGCAACACGCCTCCCGCAGGCGCGCGCGAGGTGCTGGCCGCGCTCTCGGAGCACTCGTTCGCGACCTACCGCGCGCTCGTGCACGAGGATCCCGGCTTCGTGCCCTTCTTCCGGGCCTTCACCCCCGTCGACGAGCTGGGCCTGCTGGCGTTGGGCTCACGGCCTGCCCGCCGCCCCTCGAGCCATGCCTACCTGGCCGGTCTGCGCGCGATCCCCTGGGTGTTCTCGTGGACGCAGACCCGCACCCTGCTGCCCGCGTGGTACGGCTGCGGCACCGCGCTCGGAGCGCTTGCGGCGACCGAGGAGGGCGTGCGCGAGCTCCGCCGCCTGTACACCGAGTGGCCATTCTTCCGCGCGATCGTCGACAACCTCGAGATGACGCTCGCCAAGTCGTCGCTGGAGATCGCGCGCGAGTACCTGGAGCTCGTCCCCGCAGGCAGCGAGCGCGACCGCATCTGGGGCCTGATCGCCGACGAGCATGCGCACATCGTTTCCGCGGTGCTGGCAACCGTGAACGAGCGCGAGTTGCTCGACCGGCACCCGGCACTGCAGCGCTCGGTGCGCCTGCGCAACCCCTACGTCGACCCGATGAACGCGATCCAGGTCGACCTGCTCGCCCGCTACCGGGCCGCGGAGAGCGACGAGGAGCGCGCGAACCTGGCGGCGCCGCTCGCGCGCTCCATCGCGGGTATCGCTGCGGCGCTGCGGAACACGGGGTAGCGCGCCGGATTTGTCAGCGGCCGACCGCGCGCTCGAGCTGCTCCTTATTCATGCGCGAGCGGCCCTTGATGTTCTTGTGCTGAGCCTCGGCGTACAGCTGGTCGCGCGTGCGGCCCTTCTCCCGGCGCGTGCCGGAGCGGCGTCCACCGCGCTCGCCGGAGGAGAGCGGATCCTGCGTCGAGGTCCTCGACGCCGTCTTGGATTCCCCGTGACGCGCACGCTCCTTGTTGACGGTGCGCGCGGCAATCTCCTCTGCGGTGTCCTCGGATCGACCCTGTTCCTCGAGCGACTCCTTGATGTGCTCGTACTGGCGGGCACGCTTGGTGCCCTTCTTGACGCCGGCCGGGGGCATGTCACGACCTCCTTGGAGAGTGCGATCTTGCACTCGCCTGATGCCCCGGTCGCGGACGCCGAAACCGCTAGGCTCGGGCGGTGAGCATCAAGGAGAAAGCCATCGCATTCCGACGCCTGCATGAGGGTCCGGGGGCCTTCGTCATGCCGAACCCGTGGGACATCGGCACGGCGCGCGTGCTTGCGGGCCTCGGCTACGAGGCGCTCGCCACCACGAGCGGCGGGCTGGCCTCCAGCCTCGGGCGGCGCGACGGCGAGGGCGCGGTTTCGCGGGAGGAGGCGCTCGAGCATTCCGCCCTGATCGCCGGAGCCACCGACCTACCGGTCAACGGCGACCTCGAGAACGGCTTCGGCCACGACCCCGAGAGCGTCGCCGAGACGATCCGCGGGGCGGCCGCCGCCGGCCTGGTCGGGTGCTCGATCGAGGACTCCACCTCTGCGCCCGGTGAGCCGATCTACCCGCTCTCCCAGGCCGTCGAGCGTATCGCGGCAGGTGTCGAGGCCGCCGCCGCGCTGCCGTTCGACTTCACGCTGACCGCGCGCGCCGAGAACTACCTCCACGGCCGGGGCGATCTCGACGACACGATCGCGCGGCTGCAGGCCTTCGACAAGGCCGGCGCGGACGTGCTCTACGCCCCGGGTCTGCTCGACATCGAGGACATCCGGACCGTCTGTGCCGCGCTCTCCAAGCCCGTCAACGTCCTGGCGCTGCCGGGCGGTCCCAGCGTCGAGTTGCTGTCCGCCGCAGGCGTCCGCCGCATCAGCATCGGAACCGGCTTCGTGCGCACGGCGCTCGGGGCGTTCCTGCGCGCTGCCAAGGACGTGCGCGAGCACGGGACGTTCGGCTGCCTCGACGGAGCCGCCACGTCGAAGGATCTTGCGCCGTTCATGCAGGGCCGCGAGGCCTAGACAGCTCGATCAGGTTGCCGTCGGGATCGCGCAGGTAGACCGACTCGAGCGCGCCGGCGGCGCCCTCGCGCTCGACCGGGCCGAGCTCGATCGCGACCCCCGCCTGGGTGAGCACCCGCATCACCTCGTCGAGTGGGTCGTCGACCAAGAAGCAGAGGTCGGCGGAGCCGGGGACGGGCCGTAGCGCACGGGGCTCGAACTCCGCGCCGGCCCGGTGGAGGTTGATCTTCTGCTGCCCGAAGCGCAGCGCCAGCCGACCCTCGCCGAACGTCTCGGCCCGCATGCCGAGCAGCTCGTAGAACGCGACGGTCACATCGAGATCCGCGACCGTGAGCACGAGATGGTCGAGCGAGGCGGCGCGCATCGCCTGCTCAGCTCCGGCTGACGCGCCGCCTGCGCTGCGGCTGCAGGTACTCGACGCGCACGACGGCGGCGCGTTTGTGCGTCGTCAGCTCACCCGGGAACGGCCCCTCGAACGTGCCGGACGTGGGCGCGACATCGCCGTAGTCGCGGCCGACGGCGACCGTGACATAGCGCGGGCCGGCCCGGAGATCGTGAGTCGGGTCGAAGGGCACCGCGCTCACCATCCCGCCGGAGTCCGGCATGAGCACCTCGACCCAGGCGTGCGTGCCGCCGTCACCGAGCAGATGGCCGGACACGTAGCGAGCGGGCAGATCGCACAGCCTGCAGAGCGCGACCATGCAGTGGGCGTAGTCCTGGCAGACGCCGCGCGCGGCGTCCCAGGCCTCTGCAGCGGTTGTCTCGACGGTCGTGATGCCCCACTCGTAGACGAAGTGATCATGCACGCGGCTCGAGATACGAGCGGCCAGATCGAGTCCCGCCGCTCCCGACGCGCGCAGCTCGGCGGCCACGGCGCGCAACTGGGCGTCTGGCTGCGTGAGACGCGACGGCTCGCCGAAGCGGCGGTCCAGGCCAACGTCGTCCGCGCTGTCGCTGCAGTCGATGGGGACCTGGCACTCGACCAGAGCCCACGTCTCGAACTCGACGTGGCCGTCGACCTCCGCGAGCGTGAGGTCGAGCACGACGTTCCCGAAGCTGTCGTAGGAGCGCTCGCTCTCGAGATTGCAGCCCGAGACGCGCAGCTTGTGCGTCGTCAGCCGCTGGTGGCCGTGGTAGTCGGGCGGCACGACCATGAGGCGCTGGCGGAGATCCGTGATGGGCCCTGGATAGTCGTAGCGGAACGTCTGCTGGATGAGGACCGTAGCCTGGCGGATGTTCTGCCAGTCGATCTCGTCGTGATCGATGCTGCCGAGCGTCGCGATCAGGTCGCCGAGCGTGTCAACGACCATGCGAGACTCCCGCGCCCGTGGTCGCCGGCTCGTCGCTCACCGCGTCCGCCCAGACGGTCATCCGCTCGAGGGTAGCGTCGCCGTAGGTCGTCACCAGAGCGACATCGACGGCATCACGCCCATGCCCGATCGGCACCCGGCCGATGCGCGGCTCGTTGTAACGCGCGTCGTACGTCCACCAGCGCTCGCCCAGCCACACCTCGAACCACGCATGGAAGTCCATCAGCGGATACGGGCCGGGAATGCCAATGTCGGGCAGGTAGCCGCACACGTAGCGCGCGGGAATGCCGAGGGCCCGTGAGAAGGATGTCCCGAGGTGCGCGAAGTCGCGGCACACGCCGCCCCTGCGCTCGAGGATCTCGGTGACCGGCGTCGTCGGGAGGCTCTCGACGCCGTACTCGACGTTCTCGTGGATCCAGTCGCAGAGCGCCGCGAGCCGCCCGGCGCCGCGCGGCGTCTCCCCGAACAGCTCCCAGGCCGTGTCGGCCAGCATGTCCGACTCGCACAGCCGGCTGGGCAGCAGCCAATGCAGGAGCTCCGGTGGAAGATCCTCGATTCGATGTTGCTCCTCCTCGGCGCCGGGCATGGCCTCCGGCTCAGGGGAGATGCGAACCGTCGCGTCGTAGGAGAAGGACGCCATCTCCGGACCGAGCTCGATGCGCCTGCAGACGTTGCCATAGAGATCGCGGAAGCGCACGGGGGGCGGCTGGGGATCCCAGCGCTCGGCGGCGATCGTGCCCTGCACCGATGAGTGCGGCTCCACGAGTGCGATGGCGTGCGTCTCACTCTCCGCCGCGTACTCGAGCCGGCAGCCGATGTGGAGATCGATCAGGCCGGGCAGATCTTCGCTGTGCGCTGCCTGCGTCATCCGCCCCCCCAACAAAAAAGCCTCAGCCTCATCTGAGGCTGAGGCAGCGTCGCCCGGACCGCCCGCCGAGCGGCGAGCCCGACCAGCGTACCGCGGAAGCGACCGAGGGGCAATGATGCGCGGCCGAGCGCGAACCTGCTCTGCAGTCACTCCGCGGAGATGGAGCCGATGGGGATCGAACCCATGACCTCAGCGCTGCCAGCGCTGCGCTCTCCCAGCTGAGCTACGGCCCCGCGGAGGCCCGAGTCTACCAAGCGGCCGCCGGAGTCCCGGTCAGACGACCTGGCGCTGTGGGACCTGGCCCCACAGCTGCTCGAGGCGATAGAACGTGCGCGCCTCGGGCGTGAACACGTGCAGGACGCAGTCGAGGTAGTCGAGCAGGATCCAATCGCCCTCGCGCCGGCCCTCGCCGCCCTTCGGCAGCAGGCCCTCATCGTGCTTGAGGGTGAGCTCGACCTCTTCGGCGATGGCCTGGACGTGGCGCGGATTCTGGCCCGAGCAGACCACGAACGCATCCGTATACCCGACCACGTCCTCCATGTCGAGGATGACAAGGTCCTGTGCCAGCTTCTCGGAGCAGATCGCGGCGATGCGATCCGCAAGCTCGTGCCCGCGGCTCAGCAGCCGGCTCCAGTCGCGTTCATCACTGCAACCACGATACCACGCGTTACCGATAGAGCCCTTCCGCCTCGATCAGCTCGCGCACGGAATCAGGCACGAGATGGCGGATCGGACGGCCCGCGGCGACGCGCTCGCGGATCATCGAGGAGGAGATGTCGACCTGCGGCATCTCGATGCGGTCGACGTCGGCATCGGCGAGCACGTCGAGCGAGACGCCCGGGCGGCGCGCCACCGCGATGCGCGCGAGCCGGGGCACGAGCTCGGGCTTGTGCCAGGTCGAGAGCGCGGCGAACTGGTCGGACCCCAGCAGCAGGACGAGGCCGTTGCCCGGGTAGCGCTGCTGCAGCTCGCGCAGCGTGTCGACCATGAACGAGGGTCCCGGGCGCTCGATCTCGACGCGCGAGACGGTCAGCGCGGGATTGCCGATGGCCGCGGCCTGGGCGAGCCGCAGGCGCATCGCGGCGGACTCCGCGGGCGCCGGGCGATGCGGCGGCATCCCCGTGGGCACGACCACGACGCGCGAGAGGCCGAGTTGCCAGGTCGCTTCCTGGCAGAGCAGCAGATGTCCAAGGTGCACGGGGTTGCAGAGCGATCCGAGCACACCCACGCGCGGAGTGTCGGTGCTCACCATTCGTCGTCCGCCTCGTCCCCGCCGCTGTCTGCATAGATGACGGCCTCCTCGGGAGGCAGCGAGAACTCGAAGCGCTCGTCGCCGATCGCCACGTCGTGGCCGGGCTTCACGCCTGCATGGCGGAGCGCGTCGATCACGCCCAGCCGCCCGAGCTCGATCGAGAGCGCGCGCACGCCCGCGGGTGTCGAGAGATCGAGCTTGTCGACGAGCGAGACCATTTCGCGGCCGGAGATCCGCACGATGCCGTCGTCGCGGACGAGGCGGAAGAGCCGCTGGCGCGCGCGCGGCCGGTAGAGCAGGTAGTCGGCCAGCTCTTCCTCGCCCGCTTCCGCCGGCTCGGCGACCTGCGCATCCCCGAGCACGCGCTCGAGCGCCCCACGGAGGTTCGCGACGCCGGCGCCCGTGGCGCAGGAGAGACCGAGCACGAAGGGCGTGGCGTGCTCGTCGCGGGCGACGACCGCATCGGGCGGCAACTGTTTGCGCGATACCGCGTCGGCGAACGCTTGCACCAATGCCTCGCCCTCGGCCTCGTCGATCAGGTCGAGTTTGTTGAGCACGACGATCTGCGGTCGCTCCGCGAGGCCGCCGCCGTGCGCGGCGAGCTCGGCGTGGATCGCGGCGTAGCGCCGGCGGCAGTCGTCCAGCGGGTCACCCGCCTCGGGGTCGATCGCGACAACGTGCACGAGCGCGTGCGCGCGCTCGAGATGCGCGAGGAACGCATGCCCGAGGCCAACGCCGTCGGAGGCGCCCTCCAGCAGTCCCGGGACGTCGGCGACGGTCAGCTGGCGCTGCCCGTCCAACTCGACGGTGCCGAGGTGCGGCGCCAGCGTCGTGAACGGATAGTCCGCGACCTTGGGCGTGGCGTTCGAGATGCGGCGAAGGAGCGAGGACTTGCCGGCGTTCGGGAAGCCGAGCAGCGCCGCATCGCAGACCATCTTGAGGCGCAGCTCGAGCTCGGCCGACTCGCCTTCCTCCCCCACCTCGGCCGTGCGCGGCGCCTGGCGCACCGCCGTCGTGAAGCGCCGGTTGCCGCGCCCGCCGCGGCCGCCGCGGGCGAGCACGACGCGGGCCTTGGCGTGCGCGAGGTCGGCGATCGGCACATCGCCGCTCGAGTCGAAGACCTGGGTGCCGAGCGGAACGTGCACGATCGCGTCCTCGCCGCGCCCTCCGGTCATGCCCTTGCCCTGGCCGTGCACGCCACGCTGGCCGCGCAGATGGCGGCGGAAGCGGAAGGCCGAGAGGTCGCGCATGTCCGGGTCGGCAAGCAGCACCACATCGCCGCCGTCGCCGCCGTCACCCCCGTCCGGGCCGCCCTTCGGCACGAACTTCTCGCGGCGGAACGAGACGCAGCCGTCACCCCCGCGCCCGGCCTGTACGACGACGGACGCCCGATCGTAGAAGTCCCCTTCGCCGCTCACGCGGCTGTGACGACTAGTCCTCGGCCGCGGCGACGGTCACGACGCGCTTGCCACGGCGCCGGCCGAAGCCGACCGTGCCGCTGACGAGCGCGAACACCGTGTGATCGCGGCCGAGCGCCGCGCCCGGGCCCGGATGGAACTCCGTGCCCTTCTGGCGAACGATGATGGAGCCGGCCGGCACGACCTGGCCGGCGAAGACCTTCACGCCGAGCCGCTTGGCATTGGAGTCGCGGCCGTTCTTGGAGGAGCCGAGGCCCTTCTTATGTGCCATTCCTTACGCCTCCTGCTCTTCCGCGGGCGCGGGCTTCTCCGCTGCGGGCTTCTTCTCCGCCGCGGGCTTCTTGGCCGCAGGCTTCCTGGCCGCCGCGGGCTTCTTCGCTGCAGCGGGCTTCGTTTCGGTTGCGGCAGCGGGCTTCGTCTCGGCCGCGGCCTCGGCCTTCTGCGCCGGCTTCGCGGCCGCCTTCTTCGGCGCGGAGCCGAGCGCGATGTCCTCGATCGTGATGCGCGAGAGGCGGCTGCGGTGACCGCGCGCCTTCTTCGTGCTCTTCTTGGGCTTGTACTGGAAGACGCGGATCTTGGTCCCGAGCATGTGCTCGTCGACGCGCGCAGTCACCGTGACCTTGGCGAGCGCGTCGGCATCGATCAGCACGTCCTCACCCGACGTCGCGAGCAGCACGGTGGGCGAGAACGTCGCGCCCGGCTCGTGCGCGAGGCGGTCCACGGTCAGGTACTCGCCCTTCTGGACGCGGTACTGCTTTCCGCCGAGCGAGATGACGGCAAACACTGAGGGCCTTCGATCGATTGGCTAGAGGGAAACGCGGCCACGCAGCGGCGGCCGGAGGGAAGCATAGCGAGGATGCCTCGAAACCGAGGCACGAGCGCCGCGTGCGGCGACACGGCCGCGGTCAGGCTCGACACGGCCGCGGGACATCAAGGGTCAGACCCCACGTGTCCCGCTCCCGCACAGCGGGACACCAAGGGTCAGACCCCACGTGTCCCGCTCGGCGTCTCTGCGTCAGCGCTTCAGGATGCGCGAGATGAGGCCCTTGCGGCGCTCGTCTTCGCTCACTACTGCTTCGTCGCGCTTCGTTGGGGCGCTCTTGGCCGCCGGCGCCGGCGGCTCTGGTGCGGGCGTCGCGGCCGGTGCGGGCTCGCGGTCTGCTGGTGCCTCTCCCGTCGCGCCGTTTGCCCCGCCACTGCCGCTGCTGCGGCGACGGCGCTGCTGCTGACGCGGACGGGCTGCTCCGGGCTCTCTCGGCGGACGCTCGCTCACGCCCGCCGCTGCTGTGACCGGCTCGGCCGGGGCGCCGTTGGCCGCGACCTCGCCGGCGCCGTTCTCGCCGGGCGTGCGGGCGCCGTTGCCCCCGCCCCCGCTGCCGCCGCGACCGCGGCGACCGCGGCCTCCGCGACGGCGGCGGCGCTTCGCCGCTGCCTCGCTGTCCTCGGTGCCGTGCGTCTCGGGCGCATCGCCGTCCACGACGGCCTCGCCGTCGGCCTCGGCGGCCGGCGTCTTCGGGCCGCGCCCGCCTCCCCCTCCGCTGCCGCTCGCGCCGCCGCCCTTGCCGCGCTCGCGGCGCTGCTCGGCGGACGTGCGCCGCTTCTGGCGCCGCACGCGACCCTCGACATCCAGCCGCTCGCCCACCCGGCGCTCCGGCTCGAGGATGTCGGAAACCTTGTCCACGACCTCGCCGTCGCTGTCCGCGGTGACCGGCCGCGGGGCGCTCGGCGCCACGGGGCGCGCAGGCTCGACGTCGAGCAGCGCGGCCTGGGCCGCGAAGCGGGTCGCGCGCTCGATGCGCAGGCGCTGCGTCGTGCCCACGTAGGGCAGCCCGCCGATGACCTGCACCTCGTAACCGGCGCTCAGGCGGGAGACCGCGTCCGCCTCGGCGAAGCGGTGCGGCTCGAGGATCGGGAGCTTGAGCTCGTCGCCGGGCGAGCAGGGCGGGGCCTGCGCGCCGATCTCGTCCAGCGTGCCCTCGGCCAGGATCGCGAAGTGCTCGCGCGGCACGTCGAGCCGACCGACGACGTCGAACGCGCGCCCGGTCTCGTGCTCCAGCTCGTCCAGCCCGCTCCCGCCGGCGCCGATCAGGGCTCGCGCGACGCCGTCCTCGAGCTCGACCCGGAAGGCCTCGCTCTTGGACTCGCGCGCGACGCGGCGCAGGTTGCGCAGCATGTCGATCGCGAGCGACTCGTCGGAGAGCACGCGCCCCGTGCCCTCGCAGACCGGGCACTCGCAGGTCATGATCTCGCGCACGCCGTCGGCCACGTTCTTGCGCGTCATCTCGACCAGGCCGAGCGGCGAGATCTCGACGACGTAGACCTTGCTGCGGTCCTTCTTCAGCTCGCGCTGCAGCACCTCGAGCACGGCGTCGCGGTTCTTCTGGCTCGCCATGTCGATGAAGTCGACGACGATGATGCCGCCGATGTCGCGCAGCCGCAGCTGGCGGACGACCTCGACTGCGGCCTCGAGGTTGTTCTTGAGGATCGTGTCCTCGAGCTTCTTGGTCGTGCCCGTGAAGCGCCCTGTGTTGACGTCTACGACCGTGAAGGCCTCGCCGTAGTCGAACACGAGCGAGCCGCCGGAGGGCAGCGGCACACGGCGCGAGAGCGTGGAGCGGATGCCCTGCTCGATCTCGTAGCGCTGGAAGAGCGGGCGCTTGCCCTTGTAGAGCTTGACGCGCTCCGCCAGCTCCGGCGAGGTGCGCCGCACGTAGGCGAGGATGCGGTGATACTGGCGCTCGTCGTCGATCACGAGTTCGGCCACGTCGGCACGGAAGTCGTCGCGCACCATCTGCAACGAGAGATCCGGCTCGGAGTACACGAGCGCGGGCGCCTCCGCGCGCTGGGCGTGGCCGCGGCTCACCGACCAGAGCTTCTCGAGCAGCCGCACGTCGCGCTCGAGCTCGTCCAGCGATGCGCCCTGGGCGGCGGTGCGGGCGATCAGACCGGCGTCCTCGTGCGTCTTCATCTTGCGCAGCAGGTCGCGCAGCCGGTCGCGCTCGCCGCCCTCGAGCTTCTTGGAGACACCGACGCCGTCGCCCCCGGGCGCCAGCACCATGAAGCGGCCCGCGAGCGAGACGTCCATGGTCAGGCGCGCGCCCTTCGAGCCCATCGGATCCTTCGTGACCTGGACGAGGACGTCCTGGCCGGACTGGATCAGCTCCTGGATGCGCTTGGAGCGCCGCTCGCGATCGTCCAGCTCGGGGAGGACGATCTCGGCGACGTAGAGGAAGCCGTTCTTGGGCAGGCCGATGTCGACGAAGGCCGCTTCCATGCCCGGGAGGACGGCGTCGACCCGTCCCTTGTAGATGTTGCCGACGATCGATCGGCGGCCGCGCCGCTCGATGTACGCCTCAGAAAGCTTGCCGCCTTCGACAATCGCGACCCGTACTTCTTGGGGGTCGGCGCTGATCAGCATGCGCTTGACGTGGGTCATTGGGGACTCCGTACCCCGCTGCGGCGCGCACGCGGAAAAACGCGCGCGGCGCGGGAGGCAAGTGGTTGTGAGGACGCGCGTCCGCGTCGTTCAGGGTCGCTCCCGCCGGTGCGCGCCGCGCACGCTCGAGGCGTGCCGCGGCAGCGGGCACGGCATGGAGGATCGTCATCAGGACCTCACAATAGCGAGGATGGCCCGAGCGCCCCGACGGGAGACTCCTCTCGCGGCTCCTGCCGCCGCTCCGGCAGCAGGCGCTGGGGCAGGCGGGCGCGCAGTTGGATCCCCTGCACCACGCCGATCGCCGCCAGCACGGTGATCGTGCTCGAGCCGCCGGCCGAGAGCAGCGGCAGCGGAATGCCCGTGACGGGCGCGATCCCGATGGTCATGCCGACGCTGATGAAGACCGACGCCAGTAACCAGCCGAACACGCCGGCACAGATCAGGCGTGCGTAGAGCGAGCGCGCGACGGCGATCGCGCGCAGTACGCGCCACAGCACGACGAGGTACAGGCCGAGCAGCAGCATGGCCCCGACGAAGCCGCGCTCCTCGCCCAGGACGGCGAACACGAAGTCGGTGCGGCGTTCGGGCAGGAAGTCGTTGAGCGTCTGCGTGGCGCCCGACTTGCCCCGCCCCACGAGCCCGCCCGAGCCGACCGCGATCTTCGCCTGCGACTGGTTGTAGCCCTCCGCCAGCGTGTTGCGCTCGGGGTGCAGGAAGGAGGTGAGGCGATCCACCTGGTAGGGCTTGAGCACCTGCACGCCGCCCGCCGGGAGCGCCCACAGCACCGCCACCGCGAGCAGTGCGGCGAGGCCGCCGAGCAGCGCGAGGTGCCGTAGTCGGACGCCTGCGACGAAGAGCACGCAGAGCAGCGAGGCGAGGTAGACGAGGGCCGTGCCGAAGTCGGGCTCGATGAAGACGAGAGCGGTGGGAAGTGCTGCGTAGGCGATGCACAGGAGCACGAACTTGAGCGTCCCGATGCGCCCTGCGTTGCGAGCGATCAGGGCCGCCAGCGCCAGCAGCAGGGTGAGCTTGCCGAGCTCGGAGGCCTGGAACTGGAAGAACGGGAACTGGATCCAGCGGCGCGATCCGCGTGTCGAGAAGCCGAGCGCGAAGACGGCGGCGACGAGCGCTATCGTGCCGATGTAGAGGGGCCATTCGAAACGCCGGAAGCGCTCCACGTCGACGAACGACAGGACGCACAGCGCGGCCGCGCCGAGCGCCAGGTAGATCTCCTGCTTGACCACGAAGGCGTGGCCTCCGGCGCCGGTGCCGATCACGTCGAGGCCGAGCGCGGCGACCCCGGCGAGTGCGCACAGCATCAGCCAGTCGAGCCGCCGCACGCGGCCGAGCAGGCCCACCCGCCGCGTACGCCGGAGCTCGCGCGCGCGCACTCGCTCGCCGGGAATCAGGATGCTCGACATCAGGTGGACTGGTCCACGACGGTGGTCAGATTCGGCTTCGGCGTCTTGAACACCTTGGAGTAGAAGTCGAGCGCGGTCAGCGCTCCCACGACGCCGCCGTGCCCGCCGCGCTCGATCACGACGACGGTCACGAGACTCGGATTCGGCACCGGGGCATACGAGGCGAAGAGCGCGTAGTCGGGCTCGCCGGCGCGCTGTGCAGTGCCGGTCTTGCCGGCCACGGGAACCGCGAATTGCCCGAACACGTTGGTGGCCGTGCCCGAGGGCTGATGCGTCGCCCGCAACAGGCCGGTGCGCACGGAGCTCAGCAGCTGGCCACCGATGTTGATGTGCCCCTTGGCAGGTGCGGGCTGGATGCGCGTCGGCTCACCGGGGGCCTGCACGGCACTGACGACGTGCGGCGTGACCACCGTGCCGCCGTTGGCGATGGCCGCATAGCCCACCCCCAACTGGAGCGGCGTGACGTTGAGGTTGCCCTGGCCGATCGAGAGGTTGAGCTCATCGGCCGCGTTCCAGCTCGAGTCGAACAGCCAGTTGGGGTCGTAGTTGGGCGAGTCGGGATTCGAGAAGTTCTGCTTGTAGAACTTGGTCTTCCAGGCGGGGTCGGGCAGCAGGCCCTGGTCCTCGCCCACGATGTCGATGCCGGTTTGCTTGCCGAAGCCGAACTTGGCGGCCCAGTTCTGCAGCGGATGCCCCTGCTTCCCGCCCTCGCGGAAGATGTCGTCGCCGAGGCGGTAGAAGTAGGTGTCGCAGGAGCGCTCGAGCGCCTCCGTCAGATTGATGTGCCCGTTGAACGTCTGGTCCCAGTTGTGGAACCGCTTGTGGTAGTAGAAGGCGAGCGGCGTGCAGGGCAGCAGCTCGTCGGTCCTGATCTGCCGCTCCTTGACGGCGGCGATGGCCACGAACGGCTTGAACGTGGAGGCGGCCGGGTAGCGGCCCGCGATGGCGCGGTCGAGCAGCGGGTAGTGCGCGGGCGTCCCGCCCTGGCGCGTGATGCGCGTCAGCTGCCGCTTGAACTTCGGCTTGCGATACGAGATGAACCAGTTGGGGTCGAAGGTGGGATACGAGGCGAGCGCGCGAATCGCGCCCGTCTTCGGATCCAGCGCGACGATCGCGCCCGCGTCGGCGCCCCCGGAGGCGGCGCTCCGCACGCCCCTCGCGAGCGCCTGCTCGGCGGCCCGCTGGGTGTCGAGGTCGATCGTCAGGCGCACGTTGCGCCCCGGCACGGGCGCCTTGACGTGCCGCACGGCGCCGGTCGGCTGCCCGAAGGCGTCCACCGTCACGGCGTCGATGCCGTCCGTGCCGCGCAGGAAGGCGTCGTAGCGCCGCTCGACGCCGCTCTGGCCGATCACGTCACCGCGGTGGTAGTCGTGGAAGCGCGGGTCCTGCAGCTGCGTGGGGCCGATCTCGGAGAGCTGCCCGTAGATGTGCGCGCCGAGCGTCCGGTACGGGTAGAAGCGCAGGGGCACCTGCGCCACCGAGAGCCCGTGGAAGATCGTCGGGTTCTCCTGCAGGTACCACTTGAGCTTCACGTCGATGTCGGTCGCGAGCGTCACGGGGGCGACGGGATCCATGCGCAGCTGCCGGTCGACCCGCTCCCAGAGCGGCCGCGGGGGCAGATCGAGCATCTTCGACACGCGCAGCAGCAGCTGATGCCGGCGGGCCGTGTCGCGTACCGCGCCCGGGTCGAGGTCGAGCTCGTAGGCCACGCGGTTGCGCACCAGCACGCGGCCGTTGCGGTCGAGGATCTCGCCGCGCGGGGCGCGCACGACGACCTGCTTCTCGTGGTTGCTCGCCGCCTGCGCCACGAACGTGCGCGTGTTGAGCACTTGCAGGGCCCATAGCCGCAGCACGAGCAGCATGAAGAGCACGACGACGGCGACGCCCAGCGTGCCGAGGCGCAGCCGGAGGCGCCCGTGCGGGCGGGGCGGGAAGCCAGGCTCAGACGAGGGCTGGGACATCCGCCTCCTCCGGCACCGCATCGGGCACCGGGAACTGCCGCCGTGGCGGTGCCTTGACGCCGAGCACCCGGCGCAGCAGCGCGAGCAGCGGGATGGCGAACAGCACGCTGGCCGCCGGCGCCGCGATCAGCTTGACGCCGAACGCGTGCCCGAGCGCGCCGTCGCTCCCGAGCAGGAACGCGGTACCGCCCTCGGCGATGCGCACGAGCGCGGTCGCGAGCGCGATCAGCAACAGGCTGCGCACCGGTGCGGGCGGTCGCAGCTTCTCGCCCGCGAGGCCGAGGCAATAGCCCGCGACGCAATAGACAAGCGCGTCGCGGCCGAGCGCGTGCTCGGCCAGCACGTCCAGTGAGAGGCCGGCGGCGAAGCCGGCCAGGCAGCCGAGCTCGGGCCCGCGCGCCAGCGCAAGGCCGGCCACGACGATCAGCACGAAATCGGGAGCCCCCGCAACCAGCGAGAGGTCGGAGGCGACCGAAAGCTGCAGCAGCACCGCGAGCGGCAGGGCCACGACGAACACCACGGCGATGCCGATGATGCGGCCGACGCTCACCTGGTGGCTCCCGCGCGCGCGGTCAGCACGAGCACGTGCGAGAACGCGTCGAGATCCACGAGCGGCGTCACCTGGATCACCTTGACGAGCGCGTCGCCCGGATCGTTGACCTGCGTGGCGAGGCCGATCGGGAGGCCGGCCGGCAGGCGCGACCTGACTCCGAGCGTCTGATCCTGCCAGCCGCTCGTGGAGACGACGTCGCCGACCTGCACGGGGTAGCGCTTCTGCACGTCGTCCAGCTCGAGCGAGCCCTGATTGCTGCTGGGCCGCACGATGCCGTTGGCCTGGCGCGCGGGCACCGACGCGCCGACGGCGAAGTCCGGGCTCGTGAGCAGCGTCACCACGGAGCTGTGGACGTTGACGCGCGCGATGATGCCGACCAGCGCCGCGCGGTCGGGCTCGATGCCCACGATGACGGCGTCGTTCGCGGCAACGCCCTCGGCCTTGCCCGCGTCGATCAGCACGCGCACGGCGTCTGGCTCAACCGGCCGCTCGATCACATCGGCGCCGCGCGGGACGAACGCCGTCAGGAGCCCCGAGAAGCGCGGATTCCTGGTGAACGCGAGCAGCGTGCGGTAGTCGGTCCTGTCCGCGTTCTGCTGCTGCAGGCGCGCGATCTCGACCTTCTGCTGCTGGTTGACCTTCTGCAGCCGCTGCGCCTCGTCGCGCGCGTTGGCCAGTCCCCGGCTCCACTCCCAGAGGTCGCGGAACGGCCTCGCCACGCGCTGCACCGCAGCCGAGACCGGCACCGCGGCGTCCGCGACGGAGCCCTGCGCACGATGCAGGGGGCCGTTGTCGACCTCGCGGTACCACGCCGTGAGCAGCCCAAAGGACGCGGCGAGGAGAAGGCCGAGGAGGATACGGCGGCGGATGACGCGGTCGATCGTCATCGAAAGCAAACGCCGGTCGCCGGCGACCTCGGCAGGGCGAGGCGGCCAATGAGCCGGCGGGACGGTTGGGCCATTCTACCCGCGTGGCCCCTCCAGGGAGCCCTTACGCCTGTTGGCGGGCGAGAGTTAATGCCTCTCGCAGGTTGAGCGAGCCGTCGTAGAGGGCCCGGCCGACCACCGCGCCATCGCAGCCGACGTCGCGCGCCGCGGCAATGTGCTCCAGCGCCGCGAAGCCGCCGGCCGCGAGCAGGACGGCGTCCGTGACGGCTCGCACGGCGGCCAGCAGCTGCAGATCGGGGCCGGCGAGCGTGCCGTCGCGCTCGATCGCCGTGACCAGGAAGGCCCCCACGCCGCGCGCCGTGAAGCGCTCCACGAAGGCGCTGGGAGACTCGCCCGCGTCCTCGCGCCAGCCCGCGATACGCACGGTGCCCTCGAGGGCATCCGCGCAGACGCAGATGCGCGGCCCGTGCTCGGCGGCGAGCGCCGCCACGGCATCGGGGTCGCGCGCGGCCAGCGTGCCGATCAGCACGCGCTGGACGCCCGACGCCAGGGCGTCCTCGACCTGCCCTGCCGAGCGGAAGCCGCCGCCGACCTGCACGCGCGTCCCGCGCCGGCGAGCCAGCCGCGCGAGCACGGCGGCGTGCTCGGGGCTGCGCTCGCCGTCGCGGGCGGCGTCGAGGTCGATCACGTGCAGCCAGCCGGCGCCCGCCAGCGCGAAGCGGTCGGCGGCCTCGTCCGGCGTCTCGTCGAAGCCGGTCACGCGGCCGTAGTCGCCCTGCAGCAGCCGCACCACGCGACCGCCGGAGAGATCGACCGCGGGAATCACCTCCAGCGCCATGACACCATGCTAACATGGCACACCGATGAACTCGAATCTCCAGGGCCGGCCGCCTAGCCGGCCGGAATGGCACGACGAATCCGTCGACGACCTGCTGCGCGCGTTCGGCCTGCTGCGCACCGACGATGAGCGCGCGGCCTTCCTGCGCGACCTTTGCACGCTGGCCGAGATCCAGGCCATGGCCCACCGCCTGGCGGCGGCCCGCCTGGTCGATCGCGGCGTGCCGTACGCCGAGGTGGCCGAGCGGGTGGGCGGCTCGACCACGACGGTCACGCGCGTCGCCCACTGGCTGCGCCACGGCGAGGGCGGCTACCGCCTCGTGCTCGACCGGCTGGCGCGGAGGCGCAAGTGACCCGCCGCGGCCTGCTGCGGCTCGCCCTGCCTTCCAAGGGCCGGCTCGCCGAGCCCGCGACGCGGCTGCTGAGCGACGCCGGCATCCAGTTCGAGACCACGGGGCGCACACTGCACGCCCACGCCCACGACCTCGATCTCGATCTGCTGCTGGCGCGCTCCGACGACATCCCGGTGTGGACGGCCGCCGGCGACGTCGACCTCGGCATCGCGGGCCAGAACCAGATCGTCGAGACGGGCGCCGACGTCGAGCCCCTGCTCGAGCTCGGCTTCGGCCGCTGCCGGCTGGCCCTGGCCGTCCCCGACGGAGCCGCCATCAGGTCGCTGGCCGATCTCGGCGGCGGGCGCATCGCGACGTCCTACCCCCGCACGGTCGCAGCAAGGCTCGAGAGCGCCGGTGTCGACGCGAGCGTCGTCACGCTCGGTGGATCGGTGGAGCTCGCCCCGCGGCTGCACGCCGCCGACGCGATCGTCGACCTCGTCTCGAGCGGCGACACGCTGCGCCAGAACGGCCTGGTGGAGCTCGAGACGCTGCTCGAGTCGCAGGCCGTCCTGATCGCGCGCCGCGACCTCTCGCCGCAGCAGCACGCGCTGACGGAGGAGTTGCGCCTCCTGATCGACTCCGTGCTCGCGGCGCGGCCCAAGCGCTACGTGATGCTGAACGCGCGCGACGAGAGTCTCGCGGAGGTGCTCGCGCTCCTGCCCGGCCTCGACGCGCCGACCGTGCTGCCGCTCGCGCGCGGCGACATGCACGCCGTGCACGCGGTCGTGGACGCGGCCGAGGTCGTGCGCCTGCTCGGCCCGCTGCGCGCCGCGGGCGCGTCGTCGATCCTCGTCCTCCCGATCGAGCACCTGATCGCATGAGCGTCGAGGATCTGCGCACCCGCATCCGGCCCGAGCTTGCGCGCGCGAGCCCCTACCGCTGGCAGGAGGGCATCCCGGACGGGCCGGTCGACCGCTTCGACATGAACACGCCGGCCGACGCGCCGGCCTGGTACCCGGAGGCGATCGCGCGGCTGGCCGCGATCCCGCCCAACGACTACCCGGACGCGTCCTACCTGCGGCTCAAGCGCGCGATCGCCGGCTACGCGGGCGTCGCTGCGAACCAGGTCGTGGTCGGCGCCGGCTGCGACGAGGTGCTGGCGCTGTGCGCGCAGCTCGCGCTGGGGCGCGGCGATCGCGCGCTCGTTGCAAAGCCGACGTACCAGCTCTACACCGTGGCGAGCCGCAACGCGGGCGCCGAGGTGCTGGCCCTCGATCCGGTCGACGGGCTCTCGCTCGCGCGCGACGAGCTCGTGCGCGAGGCCGCCGGTGTGCGCCTGGTATGGCTCTGCAGCCCGAACAACCCCACAGGCGAGCAGCTCGACGCCGCCCTCGTCGCGCGCATCTGCGCAACGTGCCCCGGCATCGTCGTGCTCGACCAGGCCTACCTGGAGCTGGGCGGCGAGGATCTCTCCGGCCTGGTCGCGGAGCACGAGAACCTGGTGGTGACGCGCACGTTCTCGAAGGGCTTCGCGCTCGGCGCCGCCCGCGTCGGCTACGGCCTCGCCCAGCCGGCGCTGGCCGAGGCGCTCGACGCGCTGCGCCCGCCCGGCTCCGTCTCCTCCTGGTCGGCCGCCGTGGCAGAGCTGGCCTGCCACGAGGTCGCGGAGCTGCACGAGCGCTGCGGAGCCATCATCGAGGAGCGCGGCTGGCTGGCTGCCCGGATGCGCCGCGCCGGCGTTGAGGTGCTCGCCCATGCCGGCAACTTCGTACTCGCCCGCTCGCCCGTGCCCGACGTGTTCGACCGCCTCGTCGAGCGCGGCTGCGCGGTGCGCACATTCACCCAGGAGCCACTGCTGGCCGATTGCTTCCGGGCCACCGTCTCGCACCGCTCCGCCAACGAACGCCTCCTGCGCGCCCTGGCCGAGCTGGCGGGCGGCGAGGCGCCGGAGAGCAGCGACGGCGTGCGCGGTGATCGCATCGGCGAGGTACGGCGCGCGACGCGCGAGACCCGTATCGACGTGCGCCTCGGCCTTCTGGGCGGCGGGCGCGCCCGCGTCGCGACCGGCCTCGGCTTCCTCGACCACATGCTCACGAGCTTCGCGTTCTGGTCGCTGACCGACCTGGAGCTGCGCTGTACGGGCGATCTCTGGGTGGACGAGCACCACACGGTCGAGGACTGCGCGATCGCCCTCGGCGAGGCGCTCGACCTGGCGCTCGGCGACCGCGCCGGCGTGCGCCGCTTCGGGTCGGCGCGCGCACCGCTCGACGAGGCGCTGGCCGAGGCGACCGTCGACCTCTCGGGCCGGGGGATCGCCCAGCTCGATCTCGCACTCGCGGCGCCCATGATCGGCCGGCTGCCCTCCGCGCTCGTGCCGCACTTCTTCGACAGCTTCGCGCGTCGCGGCCGGCTCGGCCTGCACGTGAACGCCACGGGCGACGACGCGCATCACGTCACCGAGGCGGCCTTCAAGGCGGTCGCGCTCGCACTGCGGGAAGCGGTCGAGCCCGACGCCGCGCGCAGCGGGATCGCGAGCACGAAGGGCGTCCTGTGATCGCGACGATGGTCGACTACGGGGCCGGCAACCTGCGCTCGCTGCGGGCTGCGTTCGAGCGCGCCGGCGCCGGCGTCGCGGTCACCGACGACCCGGGGCAGCTCGCGGGCGCCGAGCTCGTCGTCATCCCGGGCGTCGGCCAGGCCGCGGCCGCGATGGAGGCCCTGCGCGAGCGCGGTCTCGTCGATGCGATCCTCACCGCGCTGCGCGGCGGCGCCCACCTGTTCGGCGTCTGCGTGGGCATGCAACTCCTGTTCGCGCGCAGCGAGGAGGGCGACACGGCCGGCCTCGGCCTGCTGCCCGGAAGCGCAACGCAGCTCACGGGCGCGCGCCGGCTGCCGCACATGGGCTGGAACGACGTCGAGCCCGCGACCGCGCACCCGCTCTGCGCCGCCTTTCCGGCGCCGTGCTACTTCGCCCACAGCTACGCCGTCCAGGACGCTGCGCCACAGTGCCTACTCGCCTCCACGCCCGTGGAGGGCGGCGCCTTCGCGAGCCTGGTCGGCGAGGGCCGCATCGCCGGCGCGCAGTTCCATCCCGAGCGCTCGGGCGCTGACGGCGCCGAGTTCCTGCGCGCCGTCATGCGCTGGGCGGGCGATGCTGCGTAAGCGCATCATCCCGTGCCTCGACGTGTCCGACGGCCGTGTCGTCAAGGGCGTCAACTTCGTCAACCTGCGCGACTGCGGTGAGCCAGTCGAGGCGGCGCTGCGCTATGCCGAGCAGGGCGCCGACGAGATCGTGTGGCTGAACATCACCGCCTCGGGCGAGGATCCGGGCGCGCTCTGCCGCGCCGTGGAGCGCGCCGCCGAGCGGATCGACATCCCGCTCACCGTCGGCGGGGGCATCAACCGAGTGGGTCGCGTGCGCGACCTGCTGCTGGCGGGCGCGGACAAGGTCTCGCTCAACACCGGCGCACTCGCGCGGCCGAGCCTGATCGGGGAGGCCGCCGACCGCTTCGGCTCGCAATGCATCGTGTGCGCGATCGACGCCCGGCGCGAGCCGGGCGGTGGCTGGCGCGCCTACGTGGACGGCGGCCGCAAGCCGTCCGACTGGGACGCCGTGGCCTGGGGCGCACTGGCGGTCGAGCTGGGCGCGGGCGAGCTGCTCGTGACGTCCATGGATTCCGACGGCGTCCAGGACGGCTACGACCTCGAGCTCGTGCAGACGATCTGCTCGACCGTGAACGTTCCGGTCGTCGCCTCCGGCGGCGCCGGGCGCCCCGCGCACCTGGCCGACGCGCTGGAGTCCGGCGCCGAGGCGGCGCTGGCGGCCTCGATCTTCCATGACGGCACCCACACGGTCGAGGAGGTGAAGGAGGCGTGCCGCGAGCGCGGCCTCCCGATGCGATGAGCATCGACCCCGCGGCGCTCGCCTACGACAGCGACGGGCTCGTCGCCTGCATCTGCCAGGACGCGGCCACGGGCGACGTCCTGATGCTGGCCTGGGGCAACCGCGAGGCCGTCGAGCGCACGCTCGTGACGGGCCGCGCCTGGTTCTGGAGCCGCTCGCGCGGCGAGCTGTGGGAGAAGGGCGCGACCAGCGGCCACACCCTCGAGGTCGTGAGCGCCGTCGCCGACTGCGACGCCGACGCGCTGTTGCTGCAGGTCGTGCCGCACGGCCCGGCCTGCCATACCGGCACCGACACGTGCTGGGGCGAGCGGCGCAGCTTCCCGGCGGTGCTCGCGCGCACGATCGCGGCACGCCGCGAGGCCGATCCGGGCGACTCCTACGTCGCGCGCCTGCTCAACGGCCCGCGCGAGCACGCCGCGCGCAAGGTGGGCGAGGAGGCGACCGAGGTGCTGCTGGCGGAGCCCGGGTCCGACGAGCAGGTCGGCGAGGTCGCCGACCTGCTCTTCCACGCGCTCGTACTGCTGGCGCGCGACGGGCGCGATCCGCTCGACGCACTCGCCGCGCTCGCCCGCCGGCACGCTGATTCTGCCTCTCAGGCAGGGCCTTCGTAGCGGTCGGCAAGGTAGGCGTCCATGTCCCCGGCGCGGCGCGGCGAGCGCAGGAAGCGGCTCCAGGCCGCCTGCTCGTGGCAGACCGCGCGCAGCTCCCAGACGCAGAACGTCGGGTGGTGCCCGTTGTCGAGCGGCCAGGCCATGAAGTCCGGCTCGTGCTGCCCCGGCTTGGCCCAGACCGTCTCCCACAGCTCGTTCTCGTTGCGCCACGTCGAGATCAGCAGGAAATAGAAGCTGTCGCCGCAGCGGTGCAGGATCACGAAGCCGAGCTCGCCCGGCGACGACACGGCGCCCGCGCCCTCCACGGTCGCACGCGCCAGCGCGACCAGGTCGTCCGCGATCGGCCTGTCCGGCGTCGCGATGTCGTACCACTTGAGCAGGCCGCCGGAGACCGCGAGCGTCGCTCCCGGAGCGACGAGCTTGGACACGTGCTGGTAGCCGGGCCGGACCGCGCCGGCCGTGTCGAGCGGGCTCATCGGCCGTCCTCCACGCGCGTGAACTCCATGATCCAGTTCGTCTCCCAGGTCTGCCCGCCGTCGGCCGAGAACGCCTGCTCCCAGCGCGGCCCGGGCGTGTCGATCTCCGACCATGCGAAGCGCACGAGGATCGACGTTCCCTGGAAGACGTCCGCGCCCTCGAAGAGCCCGATGCCGTCGGCGAAGGAGCCGACCACGGGCGGATCGAGCAGCCCCGGCCGGCGGCTGTCGGCCCAGTAGATCGACCACAGACGGGTCTTCGGGTCGAAGAAGCGGAACGACATGCCGAGCATGCCGCCGTCGTGGTCGGTGCGGAACTCGTCCTGGTTCCCGAGGCCGCCGGGCAGCGGCCGGGCGACGGCCTCGGCCGGGAACTCCTCCCACTCGCCCGAGCCCGCCAGCCGCCTGGGCAGGCACCGGTTGAGCACGTGCCAGCGGCCGAACAAGAAATCGAAATCGTGCGCCGTTCCCATCCTGTGCATCACGTCGTGCATCGCCGCTCCCCTTCGCGTCGTGTCCCTAAGAGGCTACGGGCAATAGAGGGCGATTCAAGCCCTCTATGTCTGCTTGACTGCCCGGCATGCTCACCCCGACCTCGCGGCTGCTCGAGCTCCTGGAACTGCTCCAGGCACAGCCGCTGACGACCGGGCGCGAGATCGCGCAGCGCCTCGGCATCGATGCCCGCACGGTGCGGCGCTACATCGCCGCGCTCCAGGCGCTCGACATCCCGGTCGAGGGCCAGCGCGGCGTGGGCGGCGGCTACCGCGTGCGCCCGGGCTACCGCCTGCCGCCCCTGATGCTGACCGACGACGAGGCGGTCGCCGTCGTACTGGGGCTGATCGGCGCGCGGGGTCTCGCGCTCGAGCGCGAGACCGAGCCGGGCGACGGCGCCCTGGCGAAGATCCTGCGGGTGCTCCCCGCGCCGCTGCGCAGCCAGGTGGAGGCGCTCGAGCAGACACTCGGCTTCACCGCCGCGCCGGGAAGTTCGCCCGTCGGCGGTGCGGTCGCGCTCACACTCGCCGACGCGATCCGCCGCCGAAGGCGCGTGCGCTTCGGCTATCGAGCGTTCTCGGGCGCGGCCAGCCGGCGCGACGTGAGCCCCCACGGCCTCGTCGTGCACGCGCGTCGCTGGTACCTCGCCGCCTACGACCACGGCCGCGAGGACCTGCGCACGTTCCGCGTCGACCGCATGAGCAGCGTCGTCGTGGCGCGTGAGACAGCGAGCGCTCCGGGCGAGGGCTTCGACGCGGTCGCGCACGTCAGCCTGTCGCTCGCCCGCGTGCCCTGGACCTGGGAGGTGGCGGTCGTGCTCGACCTGCCGCTGGAGGAGGCGGCCCAGCGCCTGCCCCGGACGCTCGCCGAGCTCGCACCCGAGGGCGACCGGACGCTCCTGCGCATGCGCGTCGACTCGCTCGACTGGATGGCCGGTGTGCTCGCCCGCCTCGAGTGCGGCTTCGAGATCCGCTCGCCGCAGGAGCTGCGCGCGAGCGTGCTCGCGCTCTCGGCGCGGCTGGCCGCCTGCGCCTGCTGAGCTTCAGGCCAGGAGGGCGAGCAGGCGCTCGGTGGCGCCGGCGACGCGCTCGGGGTCGTCGAAGGCGAGGCCGACGCGCGCCACGCCCTCCTGCTTGGTCTCGCTCGTGTGCACGACGCGCACGGTCGAGCGGGGCAGCAGTACGCCCAGCGCATCCCTCACCTCGAGACCGCCGCGCGTCCCGAGCGCCGGCGTCGCGCCCTCGAGCAGCAGGCCGACGCCGTGGATCGAGAGGTCGTGCGTGAAGCCGAGGA
>DASRQS010000117.1:0-7839 GCA_035696365.1 Gaiellales bacterium
CGTAGCCGTAGAGGTTCACGGCGAGCACCCGAAAGCGGTCGCGCAGCTCCTCGGTGAGCACGCGCCACTGCCGGTTGCCGCTGACGGAGCTGTGGACCAGGACGACCGGCCGGCCACTGCCGTCATCGGCGTATTCGACCCGCACACCCGCCCTCTCGACGACCGGCACCGCGTCAGCTTACGGGCGGGCCGAGAGGTGGGGCGAACATCGCATCTTGGTGTTGCATTGTGGGGGATGGTGGGGTAAAGTGGTGCGCATTGGGAGGTCGGGCGCCAATTCCGGCGCGGACGGGGGTCTTGTGTGCTCCTTGGCGAGTTCGAGCAACGGTTGGACGACAAGAACCGCGTTACGCTGCCGGCGCGCCTGCGCGAGTCGTTTGCCGAGGGCGTCGTCTGTGCTCGGGGCTTCGACGGTTGCGTCGCTGTCTGGCCGCGCGCCGCTTGGGACGACTACGTCAGCGAGCAGAACGCCCGCCTCGACGGCTTCTCGCGTGAGGGCCGCCTGATGCAGCGCTACCTCTTCGGCGGCGCGCAGCCCGGCGAGCTCGACAAGCAGGGCCGCGTCGCACTGCCGGCGCCGCTCCTGGCGCACGCGCAACTTGGCAAGGACATCGTCATCGCCGGTCTGCAGGACCGGCTCGAGATCTGGGACCGCGAAGCCTGGCGCCGCCAGCTCGCCGAGGTCGAAGGGAGCGCGGAGAGTGTTGCCGAACGTCTTGCCCAGCCCAAGCCCTGACGCGCACATCCCCGTGCTCGCGCACGAGGTGGGCGCGCTGCTCGACGTTCACCCGGGCGAGCTGATCGTCGACTGCACCTTCGGTGCGGGCGGTCACTCCCGTCTGCTCGCCCGCGATCTCGACGGCAGTGGCCAGCTGGTCGCGATCGATCGCGACCCGACCACGCAGCCCTTCGTCGACGCGCTCCGCGCCACGGTCGGAACGGGCGTGCAGGTGCGCCCGATGCACGGCGCGTTCGCGACCTGCCTGCGCCGCCTGCTCGACGAGGGCGCCCGGGCGGGCGCCGTGCTGATGGATCTCGGGATGTCGTCGATGCAGGTCGACGCGCCTGCGCGCGGCTTCAGCTACATGCACGACGCCCCGCTCGACATGCGCATGGATCCCAGCGAGGAGGTGACCGCCGCCGAGCTCGTCAACGAGTGGGACGAGCGCGAGCTCGCGCAGATCTTCCATCGCTATGGCGAGGAGCGCTTCTCGCGCCAGATCGCCCGCGCGATCGTGCGCGAGCGGGCCCACGAGCCGTTCGAGAGCACGCTGCAGCTCGTCGCGACCATCAAGCGAGCGATTCCGACGCCCTCCCGCTTCGGGCACGGCCATCCCGCCAAGCACGTCTTCCAGGCGCTGAGGATCGCGGTCAACGATGAGCTCGGCCAGCTCGAGGACGGCCTCGAGAGCGCCCTTCAGCTGTGCGAGCCCGGTGGACGGCTGGCCGTGATCGCCTTCCACTCGCTCGAGGACCGTATGGTCAAGCAGCGCTTCGTGAAGGCCGCGAAGGGCTGCATCTGCCCGCCCGACCTGCCCGTCTGCGGCTGCGGCCGCACGCCCGAGTTCCGGCTCGTGACGAGCAAGGCCGTGCGCCCCGGCGCCGACGAGGTCGCCGCCAACCCGCGCTCCGCCTCGGCGCGACTGCGCGTCGTGGAGCGGGAGATGATCGCGTGAGTGCCGTCGCCGCACCGCGGAACTCGACCCGCACGCGCCCGGTCAGGCGGGCTCCGGCCCGCGTGGGCGTCACCTCGGCGTTGCTGATCATGGCCTGCGCGGCCGTGCTGATCGGCATCGTCACCCTGCAGGTGTCCGTACTCCGCCTCAACAGCGAGCGCGGCGACCTGCAGTCCAAGCGCGATCAGATGATCAGTGCCAATAGCGAGCTCGTCGGCCAGCTGGGCGGCCGGCTCGCGCCGGGCGTGCTGGCCCAGCAGGCACTCAAGCAGGGCCTCGTGCTGGCCCCGGTCGACGTCGTCTCCACGGGCTCGCTTGGCCGGTAGCTCGGCCAAGGGGCGCCGTCCGCGCGGCCCCTCGGTCCCGCGGAGATCGGACAGGCGCATCCGCCTGATGCTGACCTGCGTCTGCGTCGGGATCGCGGCACTTGCGCTGCGGACGGTGCAGGTGCAGGTGCTCGACGGCGGGGCGTTGGCGCGCGCCGCCGAGTCGCAGCAGCGCATCAGCGTTCCGCTGTGGGCGCCGCGCGGCCCGATCGTGGACCGCACCGGCCAGACGCTCGCGCTCTCGTTCCGCGCGGTCACCGTCGGCGTCTGGCCCGCCCGCATCTCCGACCGCACTGCGTTCGCGCAGGCGCTCGCCGGCTACACCCACATCACGCCCGCCGAGATCGAGCACCGGATGGGCGGGAGCGCGCACTACGTGTTCGTCGCGCGCCGCGTGGACCAACGGACGTGGACGCGCATCCAGGCCGACGCGACGCTCGGCCCGCTCGTCACGTCGCGCGCCATCGAGCCGCAGCAGGAGCCGCGGCGCATCTACCCCAACGGCGGCCTGGCCGCACAGGTCGTGGGCGTCAACGGCGATGGCCTCTCGGGCGTCGAGCTCTCCCGCAACAACGTGCTGAGCGCCCGCGACGGGCTCGCCTCCGTCTCCAAGGCGAACGCCCGGCCGACCGGCGATGCCCAGTGGGCGCGCGTCCTGCACGTGCGCGAGCCCGTGCCGGGCAAGCAGGTGCAGCTCACGCTCGACGTCCGTATCCAGCGGCTCGTCCAGCAGGCGATCGCCAAGACCCGTGCCCAGTGGCATGCAAAGGCCGTCACGGCCGTCGTGCTCGACACGCACACGGGCGGAATCCTGGCCATGGCTTCGGCGCCAGGCGTGCCGCCGGCGGGCTACCGCGCGGGCAACCTCGAGGAGTGGCGCCTGCGTGCCATCACCGACCTCTACGAGCCCGGCTCGACGTTCAAGCTCGTGACCTTCATGGCGGCCCTGCAGGAAGGCGCCATCCTGCCGAGCACGCCCTTCCTGGTGCACGACGCGTATACCAAGACCTTCGAGAACCCGCACTTCGTGCGCACGATCCAGGACGCCCATCCGCATCCGGTCGAGCACTGGACGGCGCGTGAGATCCTTGCGCACTCCTCGAACGTCGGCACGATCACGATCGCCGAGCAGCGGCTGGGGCAAACCCGGCTGCAGAAGTGGATCAAGGACATCGGCTTCGACAAGGTCACCGGCGTCGACCTGCCCGGCGAGCAGCCTGGACATCCTCTGGCCGATGACAAGTGGTACGGCACCGGCATCCTCAACGTGCCGATCGGCGAGGGCATCGCCGTCACGCCGCTGCAGATGGCCGCGCTGTACGCCTCGGTCGCCAACGACGGCGTGTGGATCCAGCCGCACGTGACGGCCGCCATCGGCTCGAAGCCCATCACGAACTGGAAGACGCGCCGGCTCGTCACACCGCATGTCGCTCGCGAGCTGCGCGGGATGCTGACCGGCGTCGTCGACTACGGCACCGGGACGCTCGCCAAGATCCCGGGCTACACCGTGGCCGGCAAGACCGGCACGACTCCCAAGTACGACGCCAAGCACGGGACGTATTGCGACCCCTACAAGGGGCACTGCGAGTACCAGACCTCCTTCGTCGGCTTCGCGCCCGCCAAGCACCCGCGCTTCGTTGCGCTCGTGATGGTCGACGAGCCGAAATCCAAGAACCCGTACGACCTCGAGGGCGGCTTCGTCGCGGCCCCGGCCTTCAAGAGCATCGCCCAGGGGATCCTGCAGGTGCTCCGGGTGAAGCCCGACCGTCCGGGACAACTCCACTAGACTTCACCCCCCGTGAAGCTCGCCGCGCTGTGCATGGACGCGGGCGTCGCCTCGCGAGTGATCGTCTCAGACGTCGACGTGGTCGATATCGCCTATCGCTCGGAGCGCTGCGGCCCCGGCTCGCTGTTCTGCTGCCTTCCCGGGGCCACTGTCGACGGCCACGACTTCGCCCCGGCCGCGGTCGCGAACGGGGCGGTCGCGCTGCTCGTGGAGCGAGAGCTGCCCGCGCTCGACGTGCCGCAGATCGTGTGCGACGACGCGCGCGCCGGCATGGCCTTGCTGGCCGACACGCTCTACGAGCACCCGAGCGGCGAGCTCGGCGTCGTCGGCGTGACGGGCACGAACGGCAAGACGACCACAACGCTGCTGCTGGCAGCCATCCTGGACGCCGCGCAGCGGCCCTGCGGGCTGCTCGGCACCGTCGAGCGCCGCATCGGCGGCCGGCGCGAGGCCGCAGGCCTGACGACGCCCGAGGCGCCCGACCTGCAGCGTGCCCTGCGCTCGATGATCGACGCCGGCGACGAGGCCTGCGTCATGGAGGCCTCGTCGATCGCGATCGTCCAGCGGCGGCTCGTGGCGACGCAGTTCGCGGCCGTCGGCTTCACCAACCTCTCGCAGGACCACCTGGATTTCCATCGCGACCTCGAGGACTACTTCGCCGCCAAGGCCTCGCTCTTCGACGGCCGCTTCCCGCGCGCCGTCAACGCCGACGACGCCTACGGCGCGCGTCTCGGGGCCGAGCTGCGCTTCGGCGTCGAGACGGTGACGGCCGATGTGCACTGCGAGGCCTTCGAGCTTCGGCCCGACCGCACGGAGCTGTTCGTGCGCACGCCGCAGGGCGCACTCTCGCTCGAGCCGCGACTGCGCGGCCGCTTCAACGTCGACAACGTGCTCTGCGCAGTCACGCTGGCGTTGCTGATGGAGGTGCCGCTGGGCGCGATCGAGCACGCGGTGGCGGCCACGGGCGCGCCACCTGGCCGTTTCGAGCCCGTCGAGGGAGGCGCCGGCTTCGGCGTGATCGTGGACTACGCGCACACGCCGGCGGGCATCGCGGCGGTGCTGGCCTCGGCGCGGCCGCTGGCGAGCGGCCGGCTGCTCTGCGTGTTCGGCGCGGGCGGCGACCGCGACCAGGCCAAGCGCCCCATGATGGGCGCGGCGGCCGAGACGGGGGCCGACCGCCTCTACGTCACGAGCGACAACCCGCGCTCGGAGTCGAACGAGCTGATCGCCGGCCAGATCCTGGCGGGCCTGCAGCGCGCCGCCGACGCCCTGGTCGAGCACGACCGCAGGCGGGCGATCGCGCGAGCGCTGGAGGATGCCGAGCCAGGCGACCTCGTGCTGATCCTCGGCAAGGGACACGAGCAGGGGCAGGACATCGGCGGCGTGGTCGAGCCGTTCGACGACCGCAGCGTGGCCCTCCAGCTGCTCGGGGGCGGCGAGTGATCCCGCTCGCGGCGGGCGAGCTCGAGGGAACGCACCTGCTCAGCGGCGATCCGGCGACGGTCATCGAGGCGGTCGTCAGCGACTCGCGGGCCGCAGGCCCGGGCGCGCTCTTCTGCGCGCTCGAGGGCGCGCGCAGCGACGGGCACGACTATCTGGACGACGTGCGCGCGGCCGGTGTGGCCGCCGTGCTGTGCCGGACGGGACGGTCACGTGCGCTCGAGGGGGTCTGCGTGCTCGAGGCCGACGAGCCGCTCACTGCGCTCGGCGCCATCGCCCGCCAGGTGCGACGGGCGTGGGGCGGGAAGGTGATCGGCATCGCCGGATCGAATGGCAAGACGTCCACCAAGGACATGCTCGCCGCGCTCTGCGCCCCGCACGTGCCGACACTCGCCACCCACCGCAACCACAACAACCGCCTCGGCCTGCCGCTGACGCTGTTCAGGCTCGAACCAGGGCACGCGCTCTGCATCTGCGAGCTGGGCACCAGCGAGATCGGCGAGCTGGCAGATCTGGCCGCGATCGCCGAGCCCGAGATCGGCGTGGTCACGAACATCGCGCCCGAGCACCTGGAGTTCCTGGGCGATCTCGAGGGTGTGGCGCGCGAGGAGGGCTCGCTGCTTGCGGCTCTCGCGGCCGGAGGCGACGCGGTGCTGCCGGCGGGCGAGCCGCTGCTGGCGCCCTACCTGCGCGACGACCTGCGCACGACGGCGTTCGGCGATCCCGGCGGGGACGTGCGCTGCCTCTCCTGGGAGCCCGCGGAGGGCGGGACGCGCGCCGTCCTGGATGTCCTGGGGGAGCGCTGCGAGCTGATCGTGCCGCTGCGCCCCACCCATCACGCGGCGAACCTGGCTGCGGCGACGGCCGCCTACATGCGTGCGGGCCTGCCGCTGGCCGGCCTCGCCGAGGGCGCCGCGGCGATCGAGCTCTCGCCGCTGCGCGGACAGGAGCTCGAGCGGCACGGGGGCGGGGTGCTGATCAACGACGCCTACAACGCCAACCCGGTCTCCGTGGCGAGTGCGCTGACCGCGCTCGTGGAGCGCGCCCAGGGCGCCCGCACGGTCGCGGTGCTCGGCCACATGGCCGAAATGGGACCCGATGCGGCGAGCTGGCACGCCACGATCGGGCGCTCCTGTGCCTCCATCGGGATCGACGTGGTGATCGGGGTGGGGGAGCCGGCGGCCGCCTACGACTCGGCGGCCGAGGGCTGCGAGTGGCACTGGGCGCCGACGCTCGAAGCAGCCTCCGAGATGCTCCCGCGCGTGCTCCGCCCGGGCGACTTCGTCCTGCTCAAGGGCTCGCGCTCGGCCGCCGTCGAGCGGCTCGCCGAGGTTGCGCTGTGACCCATGTACTGGGTGCAGGCGTGCTGGCCACGTTCCTCACGGTGCTGTGCGGCGGGGCGTTCATCGCGTTCCTGCGCGAGCGCTCGCTGGGCCAGAACATCCGCGAGGAGGGCCCTGCCGGCCACCGCGTCAAGCAGGGCACGCCCACCATGGGCGGCCTGTTGATCCTGACGATGGCCGCGATCTCCTTCCTGATCTTCACCGAACGCAGCTCCCAGGCCCTGACCGTGCTGGGCGTGACGGTGGCCTGCGCGGCGATCGGCTTCGCCGACGACTACGCCAAGATCTCCAACAAGCGCTCGCTCGGCCTCTCCGGGCGCTACAAGCTCCTGCTGCTGGTGCCCGTCTCGGCCGTGCTCGGCTACGTCGCGCACCACGAGGGGCTCTCCACGCGCCTCTACCTGCCGCTGCTCGACCAGCACATCGACCTCGGCTGGGGCTGGTACATCGTCGTCTTCCTCGTGCTCGCCGGCTCGACCAGCGCCGTCAACCTCACCGATGGGCTCGACGGACTCGCCGCGGGCACGAGCGCGATCGCCTTCCTGGCCTACACGGCGCTGGCGACGATCGGCTGGCAGCTCTCGCGCACCCCCTGCGCGGACGGCTCATTCCCCTGTCTCTACGTCGGCCCGCGCGGCGACTCGGCGCGCCTCGACCTGGCCGTCTTCGCCGCCGCCATGCTCGGCTGCTGCATCGGTTTCCTCTGGTACAACAGCTTCCCGGCTCAGGTGTTCATGGGCGATACGGGCTCGCTCGGCCTCGGCGGCGCGCTGGGAGCGCTGGCGGTGCTCACGAAGACCGAGCTGCTGCTGCCGATCATTGCCGGGGTCTTCGTCGTCGAGGCGCTCTCGGTCATCATCCAGGTCGTGTCGTTCCGGCGCTACGGGAGGCGCATCTTCCTGATGGCCCCGATCCACCACCATTTCGAGATGAAGGCGTGGTCGGAGACGACGATCATCGTGCGCTTCTGGATTGTCGCCGCGCTGCTCGCGGGCTCCGCCTTCGTGCTCGCCTACCTGCGCTTCAACCAGTACACCTGATGGGTGCCGTGCTCGCCGGGGCGCAGCGCGCCGTCGTGCTCGGCGCCGTGCGCTCGGGCATCGCCGCGGCTGCGGCGCTGCGGCGCTGCGCGCCGCATGTGCATGTCGTGCTCGCCGATCGCAGGCCGGATGCTGGGGAGGCACCCGCGGGCGTCGAAGCCATGCCCGGCCGCGACGACCCAGGGCTTCTCGAGGGTGCCGACCTGCTCGTCAAGAGCCCCGGCGTCC
>DASRQS010000118.1:0-26917 GCA_035696365.1 Gaiellales bacterium
CTTCCGGCCGGCGGTCGACAAGGGCATCCAGGAGACCATGCATGCCGGCGACCTGGCGGGCTATCCGGTGATCGGCGTGCGCGTCACGCTGGTCGACGGCTCCTACCACTCCGTCGACTCCTCGGAGATGGCATTCAGGATCGCGGGCTCGATGGCCTTCAAGAAGGCCTACTCTGAGGCTGACCCCGTGCTCCTCGAACCCATCATGGCCGTCGAGATCACCTCGCCCTCCGAAACCGTCGGCGATGTGATCGGCGATCTCAACTCGCGCCGCGGGCGCCCGCTGGGCATGGACCCTGTGGGGACGAACACCGTGATCCGCGCCGAGGTGCCGATGTCCGAGATGCTCACCTACGCTCCCGACCTGACCTCGCTGACGGGCGGGCGGGGCGACTACGCGATGACGCTGGCACGCTACGAGGAAGTGCCGGCGCATGTCTCGCAGCGCCTCATCGCCGACCTGCAACGGGAGCGCGAAGCGGCCAAGGCGTGACCCAGATCGCCAAGATCGGCATCACGCGCCAGTGTGGTGTCTGCGGGCGCACGCTGCTCTTGGGCGAACAGGTCGAGGAGTTCACCAACGGCGTCAAGCGCGTCTCGGTGTGCACGCTCTGCCTCTCCGAGGCCACGGCGCGCGGCTGGCTGCGGGTCGGCGCCCCGGCGCCGCCGCCGGTCGAGGAGGATTCGTCCGAGGGCGGGGAGAAGCGCGGCTGGCTGCGCCGCCGCCGCAGCACCGCCGACACGGAGGAGCCCGAGCCCGAGCCCGATCGCTCCCTGCCCGTGCCGGCCGCGCGGGCGCTCGAGCGCGGTGTCGACGCGTTCAACGCGAGCGCCTACAGGCGCACGGTCGCGAGCATCGCGAAGAGCCTGGGCGTGCCGCGCGCGTCGGTCGTCGTCCTCTCCGGCAACCGCCCCGACGCCATCGTCACGGTGGCCTGGGAGATCTCGTGGTACCAGTACCGCGTCGAGGCCGAGCACGGCGGGCACGTGCGTCTCGAGGACCGCGGCGACGATCCCGGCGTGATCGACCAGCGCTGGCGCGACTGGAATGCGCAGGTCGCCGACGACGGTCAGCTGACGCTGGTCTGACGATTAGGATGTTCGCATGCGACTGACCGAGCTGGCGTCCGACCTCGAAGCGCTGCGGACGGACATCGCCGACGAGCTGCTCGCGATCAATCGCTACGAGCAGCAGACGTTCACGCTCACGGACGAGGAGGCCCGCGAGACGGTCGCGCGCATCCTCGACGAGCGCAAGCAGCACGTCGCGCTCCTGCTGGGCCAGCTGCGCCGGCTGGACCCGAAGCAGCGCGAGAAGCTCGACCGCTGACCTGGCCTCCGGCGATGAACGTCGACGAGGCCATTCGCTCGCGCCGAACGCTCAAGGCGTACACGGACGACCCCGTGGACCGGGAGCTCGTGAGCGAGTTGCTCGACCTCGCGGTACTCGCCCCCAATCATCACGAGACCGAGCCCTGGCGCTTCTGGGTCGTGGGTCGCGACACGCTCACGGCGCTGACCGAGGCGACGGGCGATCGCAAGCTGCTGCGCTCCCACACCGCGATCGTCGTCGGCGTCAAGCAGGATCCCGATGCCCAGGTGGCCGAAGAGGACTACGCCGCGACGGCCTGCGCGATCGAGAACCTGATGCTGGCAGCGCGCGGGCGCGGGCTGGCGAGCTTCTGGCGCACGCCCGGGGTGCTCTCCCGGCCCGTGGTCGGCAAGATCCTGGGAGTCCCGAAGAAGGTGCGGCTGATCGGCGTCGTGCACCTCGGCTGGCCGGGCGAGCCCTTTCCGCCGCAGCCCGAGCGCAGCGCCGCCGGCTTCACGCACTGGCTCGACTGACGACGGGACACTCGGGGTCTGGCCCTTGAGGTCCCGCTGCGGGACACTCGGGGTCTGGGACACTCGGGGTCTGGCCCTTGATGTCCCGCTGCGGGACACTCGGGGTCCGACCCCGAGTGTCCCGTTCCCCGAAACGTCCCGCGTCAGCCGACGTCGAAGACGATGCCTTGGGCCAGCGGGAGCTCGCTCGAGCCGTTGATCGTGGCCGTCTGGCGCCGCATGTAGGCCTTCCAGGCGTCCGAGCCGGACTCGCGCCCCCCGCCGGTGTCCTTCTCGCCGCCGAACGCCCCGCCGATCTCGGCGCCGCTCGGGCCGATGTTGACGTTGGCGATGCCGCAGTCGCTGCCGGCTGCCGCCAGGAAGACCTCGGCCTCGCGCAGGTCGGTCGTGAAGATGCACGACGAGAGCCCCTGCGGCACCTCGTTGTGCAGGGCGACGGCCTCGTCCAGGTTGTCGTAGGTCAGCGCGTAGAGGATGGGGGCGAAGGTCTCTTCGGCGACGATCTCGGTCTGCTCGGGCATGCGCACCACCGCGGGGCGCACGTAGAAGGCGCCGGGGTGCTCGTCGTCCAGCACGCGCTCCCCGCCGCTGACGTTCCCGCCGTCCCTGCGCGCGCGCTCGAGCGCGGCCTGCTGGCGGCGGAAGGCGTCCTCGGAGATGAGCGGGCCGCAGAGCGTGCCGCTCTCGCGCGGATCGCCCACGGGCACGCTGGCGTAGGCGCGCTCGAGGCGATCGACGAGTTCGTCCGCGATGCTCTCGTGCACGATCAGGCGACGCAGGCTGGTGCAGCGCTGGCCCGCGGTGCCGACGGCGCTGAACACCACGGCGCGCACGGCCAGGTCGAGGTCTGCGCTCGGCGCGACGACCATGCCGTTGTTGCCGCCGAGCTCGAGCAGCGAGCGGCCGAGCCTGGCCGCGATGAGCGGAGAGAGCGCCTTGCCCATGACGGTGGAACCGGTCGCCGACACGAGCGGCAGGCGCGTGTCCTCGGCCAGCTGGCGGGCGCGGTCGGCGCCGCCGATCACGACCTCGAGCAGGCCCTCCGGTGCATCGCCGAAGGCCTCGGCCGCGCGACGGAAGAGCGCCTGGCAGGCGAGCGCGGTGAGCGGCGTGCGCTCGCTCGGCTTCCAGACCACGGGATCGCCGCACACGAGCGCCAGCGCGGAGTTCCAGCTCCACACCGCGACGGGGAAGTTGAAGGCCGTGATCACGGCGATCGGCCCGAGCGGATGCCAGGTCTCGAGCATGCGGTGCCCCGGGCGCTCGGAGGCGATCGTGCGGCCGAAGAGCTGCCGCGAGAGGCCGACGGCGAGGTCGCAGACGTCGATCATCTCCTGCACCTCGCCCAGGCCCTCCTGCGCGATCTTGCCGGTCTCCAGCGTGACCAGCGCGCCGAGGGCGTCCTTCTCGCGCCGCAGCTCCTCGCCGAGCAGGCGCACGAGCTCGCCGCGCCGAGGCGCGGGGACGTCGCGCCAGGTCTCGAAGGCCCCGGCCGCCCGCGCGACCGCTGCATCGGTCTCGGCCTCGCTGTTGCGGCTCACGCGCGCGAGCAGGTCACCCGTGATGGGCGTGCGGACCTCGAGATCGCCGTCTGCGAGGGCGGCGCGGTCGAGTCCGAGCCGGCTGAAGATGTCGTAGATGGCTTGCATGGGGGGGCCTCCGTCGGTGCGCCGGCACGGGCCGGACGACGTGATGGTGCCACGACCGCCTGCGCTATGCTGGGACACCTCCGCGGATGTAGCTCAGTTGGCTAGAGCGTCGCCTTGCCATGGCGAAGGTCGAGGGTTCGAGCCCCTTCATCCGCTTTCCGGCTCGGGCTCGGTTTTCAAGACGCCGAGCCGCCGCCAGACCATCAGGCAGACGCCGCCGATGGCGATGGGCGGCACGTACGTGAGCACGCGGTAGAGCAGCACCGCCGCCACGACCGGCGCGCGCTGGCCGCCGAACGAGATGAGCGCGCCCGTGAGCCCGAGCTCCACGACGCCGATGCCGCCCGGGGTGATGGGGACCGTGGTGATGATCCTGATCAGAGCCCAGGCCGCGAACGCCTCTGAGAAGCTCACGTCGTTGTTCGGCACGCCCACGGCGCGCAGCGCCACCAGCAGCACGAGGAAGACCGTGAGATGACCGGCCAGCGTGGCGACGGTCAGGGCGTGCCAGCGGCGGCGCAGGAGCCCGACGGCCTCGCGCCGGAAGTCCACGAGGCGCTCGTCCCAGCCGCTCACCGACGGGCGCCGGATCAGACGCGCGACGCGGTTCCAGAGGCGCCCGGCCAGCTGCCCGACGAGGCGCGCGTTGCTGTCGTCGTAGAGGGCGACCGCGAAGAGCGCGATGGCCACGGCGACGGCGGCGCTCCCGATCACGGCCGCGGTCGTCAGCAGGGGATGGGATTCCCCGGCGATCGCCAGCAGCGCCACGGCCGCGACCGCGAAGACGACGTTGGCGAAGGCGTTCCAAACCGTGGTCGCGGCGGAGCCCACGGCCACCTCCTCGGGCGTGAAGCCCCAGCGGCGAAGCATCGAGTACGACAGCGCGATGCCCACGGCGTCGCCGCCCGGTAGCACGCTGGCAGCAGCCGTGGAGGCCTGTGACATCACGAGCGCATGCCAGAAGGAGAGGCCCGGGAGCGCCGCCATCCAGGGCGGGGCGAAGGTCAGGAGGTTGACGATCGATGCCGCTATGAGCGAGATAACGCCGAGCGTGCTCAGACTCGCGATGGCGTCCCAGACCTGGCCGTAGTCGGCCACGCGCGGCAGCACGAAGGCGAACACGCCGACGACCAGCACAACTGCGATCAGCCGCCCGAGGTTGGCTCTCACGAGCGCGACGAGGCGTGTGACCATGGGCCGACCATACCGGGTGCCCCATGGCGGTTCTAGACTCGCGCCCTCGTATGGAGTCTTCCGGGGAACACGGGAGGCCGAACCGCCCTCGCGGCCTGCTGCGCCTCAAACGCGGCTTCTATGCCGCGCCCCGGGACCAGCCCCGCGTGCGGCGGGCGACCGACTTCATCGGCCTCGTCGCCTCGCTGCTGGCGCTGGCGGGCGTGATCGCGGCGCAGCCGCCGGGCCCGCTCGAGCGCTCGTTCCTGCGCTTCCTGCAGGCGTTCCCGGCGTGGCTGAACCCGGTCTGGGCGAGTCTGATCGGACTGCTCGGCGCGTGGGTCGTGCTCGTGCTGATCGCGTCGGTCGTGTCGGGCAGGCTGCGGATCCTGCTGGAGGCCCTGCTGGCGGTCGTGCTCGCGGCGCTGCTCGGCCTGCTGGCCGCGCGCATAGCGACCGGGGACTGGCCCGGTGGCCAGGAGGTTGCGGGGCTGTCGGCGCGCCTGCAGTTCCCCGGTATCCGGCTTGCCATGGCGGCGGCGGTGATCTCCGTCGTCAACGCGCACCTGACCCGGCCGCTCGCGGCGGTGGGGCGCCGCGTGCTCGCCATCGGCGCTGCAGGCGCGGTGCTGAATGGCCAGACGACCGTCGGCGGCACCGTGGCCGCCCTGCTCGTCGGGCTGGCCGGCGGCGCGGCCGTCCCCCTTGCGCTCGGCACCTCCGCCAACCTGCCGACGATCGCCGACGTCGCCGCCGCGCTCGAGGATCTCGGCGTCGACGCGACGGATCTCGCGCCGGCGGAGCGACAGACCGCCGGCGTCTTCCTGGTGCACGGGCGCGAGCCCGGCGGCGGAGCGCTCACGATCAAGGTCTACGGTCGCGACGCCGATGACAACCAGCGGCTCGAGCGCCTCTGGCGCCGGATCTGGTACCGCGACGGCGGGTCGTCGGTCGGAGGTCTCAACCGCTCCCGGGGTGCCGAGCGCGAGGCGCTCCTGACGCTGCTCGCGCGCAACGCGGCGCGCCCACCGCCGCGGTCGTGACGGCCGGCGCGACGGCCCGCGGCGACTCGCTCCTGGTCCTGGGCGTGTCCGGCGAATCCCTCGAGTCGCTCACCGCCGGCGGCCTGGAGGACGCCGAGCTGCGGGAGAGCTGGTCGACGGTCGAGCGGCTCGGAGAGGCGAACATCGCCCACGGTCACATCGGACCGGCCTCGCTGCGAGTCGACAGGGGAGCGGGGGAGGTGGCGCTGGTGGATCTCGGTGGTGGCACGGTCGCACCCGACCAGGACCGGCGCCTGACGGACAGCGGACAGCTGCTGGCGACCACGGCGAGCGCAGCCGGAACCGAGCGCGCGGTGGCCGTCGCGATGGAGGCGAGCGGGCGCGAGCAGGTTGCAGCCCTGCTGCCGTACGTGCAGCTGGCGGCCTTCGGCCAGCCGCTGCGGCGGGCGCTCAAGGCGGCCGGGATCGACGTCGACGAGCTGCGCCATGCTGCAGCAAGGGCCGCGGGGGTAGAGCCACCCGAGCTCGCAAAGCTGCGGCGCGTCACCTGGGAGTCGCTGCTCCAGGTCGCGCTGTTCGTGTTTGCGGGCGCTGCCGTCCTGTCGTTCGTGGGTGGCGTCAACTTCAGCGAGTTCGAGCGGGCGCTGCGCGGGGCCTCGTGGGGCTGGATCGCTGCGGGCTTCGTCGTCGCCCAGCTTCCGCGCGTCACCCAGGCGATCGCGCTGCGCGGCTCCGTTCCCGCCGAGCTGCCGCTCGGCCCCGTCTACCTCGTCCAGCTGGCCACCAGCTACATGAACCTCGCCGTGCCGACCAGCCTCGCGGGCATGGCCGTCAACGTGCGCTTCTTCCAGCGCCAGGGCGTGCCCCCGGCCGCGGCCGTCACCTCCAGCACGATCAACAGCCTCGCCGGCAACGTGGTGCAGGCGGCCTGCTCGTCGCGCTGGTGACGTTCTCCGGAGCCACGCCGAACCTGCACATCGGCACGCCCAAGGCATCGGGTGCGACGCACATCTTCTTCCTGCTGCTCGGCATCCTGGCCGTCGTCGCGATCGGCGCAGCGCTGCTCGGCTACGTCGGCAAGGCGCGGGCCGCGTTCCGGGAGCACTGGAGCCGGTGGTGGCCACAGGTGCGCAGCACCTGCGCCGCGCTGCGCGACTTGAACAAGCTCGGCCAGCTGACGCTCGGCAACGTCGCGACCGAGGTGCTGTTCGCGACCGCTCTCGGGCTCTTCGCGCGCGGGCTCGGATTTTCGCTGTCGATCGCCGATCTCATGGTGATCAACCTGAGCACCTCGCTCTTCTCGTCCCTGATCCCGATCGCGGGAGGGATCGGGATCGTCGAGGGAGGCCTGGTCGTCGGGCTGGCGTCCTCCGGGATGGGGCAGCCCGCAGCCTTCGCCGCGGTGCTCCTGTACCGCATCGCAACGTTCTACCTGCCGCCGATCTGGGGCTGGTTCGCGCTCAATTGGCTCCGGCGCACCAGATATCTCTAGGTTGGCCCGCTCGAGATAGCAGATCTGAGCAGTCCGTACAGCTTCCTTACACCCTCCCAACGCGCTGCCCAAACCCCTGACCTACAACGAGTGAGTACGTCAGTCCGCGTTGTCCGTTCGCGTCCGTACCAGTCGTTTCCCCAGGGAGGGGCACGCATGAGAAACAGTCGTTTCGTAGTCGCGCTCGCAGCCGTGGCATGTGCTGCGGCGCTCCCGGCAGCCGCCGCTGCGCACACGAGCCATCCGGCTCATCACGGTCATCCGGGCAAGGGCACGTCTGGCAACACCACCGTCGTCCGCCTCGCGCCGGCCGCCGGTCAGAAGGCCAAGGGCTTCGCCGAGCTCACGCAGCGCACCGGCGCACTGAGCGTTGCGGTGCGCGTCTCGGGCCTGACTCCCGGCGCCTTCTACGCAACGCATCTGCATTCCGGCTCGTGCCTCGTGCAGGGGGCCTCGGTAGTGACGTTCCCCGACCTGTACGCCGATGAGCATGGTGTCGCCAAGCTCGTCACGACCGTGCCGACGGACGCCGCGGCGAACTTCGTCGCCAACGGCTTCTACGTCGACGTGCACGCCGGCCCGTCCGCCAGTACCACGCCGGTCATCTCGTGCGGCGATCTGAGCGTGAAGCCCCCGAAGGCCGACAAGTCCGCCGCCTTCACTTGGCTCAAGGGCTCGAGCGGCGCGCACGGCCGCGCGGAGCTCTTCCAGAAGGGCAGTGACGTGAGCGTGTGGATCAGCCTCAGCGGCCTGAAACCGGGCGCTCACGCCGTCCACTTGCATGCCGGCACGTGTGCCGCGCCTGGCTCGGTCGCCGTCAGCCTCGGCGACGTGACCGCCGGCCCGGACGGCAAGGCCAGCATGAAGATCGCCTCCACCTCGACCATCACGGTCGTGACCAAGGGCTTCTCGCTGGACGTCCACGCAGCTCCGAGCGCAACCGCGACGCCGGCCGACGTGGTCGCCTGCGGCGATCTCTACGGCTTCAAGAAGCACGGTCACTTCAAGAAGTAATCCCGGCAGCGAGCGCGACCAGCGCTCCGCCGACAAGCCGCGACGGACGCAGGGGGCCGGGCGAAAGCCCGGCCCCAGCGTCGTTTTCGGAACCCTCAGGTGATGACGAGGGCCTTGATCTCAGGCGCGAGCTCGGGCCACTTCAGGTCAAGCCCCTCGAGCGTCTGCGTCAGGACTTCGGCGACGACCGCATCGCGCACCCATTTGTGGTCGGCCGGCACGATGTGCCAGGGCGCGGTGCTCGTGGAGGTGCGCTCGAGCACCGCGCGGTAGGCCGTCATGTACTCGTTCCAATTCGCGCGCTTGGCGAGGTCGTCCGGAGAGAACTTCCAGTTCTTGGCGGGATCCGCGATGCGCGCGCGGAAGCGCTTCGCCTGCTCTTCCTCGGAGATGTGGAGGAAGAGCTTCACGACCGTCGTGCCCTCGTTCGCGAGGTGCTGCTCGAAGTTGTTGATGGACCCGTAGCGCTGCTTCCAGACCTGTTTGGGGACGAGGTTCTCGACGCGCACGACGAGCACGTCCTCATAGTGCGAACGGTTGAAGATGCCGATCTCGCCGCGCTGCGGGACCACCTGATGGACGCGCCAGAGGAAGTCGTGGGCGAGCTCGGCGGAGTTCGGCGCCTTGAAGCCGGCCACGCGCACGCTCATGGGGTTGAGGCCGCCCAGGCAGTGCTTGATGGTGCCGTCCTTGCCCGAGGCGTCCATGCCCTGCAGCACGACGAGCACGGCGCGCTGGTGCTCGGCCATCAGCATGGCCGCGAGCTCTGCCATGCGCTCGGCGCGCTTGGCTGTGCGCTCGCGCGCCGTCTTCTCGTCGCGGAGGCCGAGGCGAGCGTCGGGCGGGTGGTCCTTGAGATTCACCTTGGAGCCGGGCGCGACGCGCGTGGCCTGGGCGAGATCCTGATCCTGCATGCCGCGGGACGATACGCGAAAGCCGCGAGGCCTAGCTCGTGGGCGCGACGAGCTCGATGCGGTTGCCGAACGGGTCATCGACGAAGACACGGGTGATCCCGGGCAGGTCGACATCGCGGCGCGCGGCGCAGCCGGCCGCCTCCAGCCGGGCGACCATGGCCTCGAGCGCTCCGGTGTTGCGCAGCCGGAGCGCCGGATGCGCCTTCGCCGCCGGGCTGAACTGCTCGCTCACCCCGACGTGCAGTTGTTGCTCTCCGCAGGTGAACCAGCACCCTCCGCGCGCCACCAGCGCGGCCGGCTTCTCGAGCTCCGGGAGGCCGAGCAGACCGCCATAGAAGGCGCGCGCCGCCTCCTCGCAGCCGGCAGGGGCGGCGACCTGCACGTGATCGATGCCGATCACGGGACACTCGGGGTCTGGCCCTTGATGTCCCGCTCGCGCGTGATCGCTCATTCGACGACTCCGCTGCGACGCTCCATCAGCACCACGTCGCGCCAGCTGCCGGCCAGCCGCCCGATGCGCTCGCGCCTGCCCACGACGCGAAAGCCGCAGCGCTCGTGCAGCGCGACGCTGGCCTCGTTCTCGGGGAAGATGCCGGCCTGCAGCGTCCAGATGCCGGCGCCTTCGGCGCTCTCGACGAGTGCGCGCAGCAGGCCGCCGCCGACGCCCTGGCCGCGGGCCTCCTCGGCGATGTAGATCGTCTCCTCGGCCACGCCGCGGTAGACCGCGCGCCCCGAATAGGGGCTCAGCGCCACCCAGCCGAGCAGGCGGCCGCCGGCGCGCGCGACGAGGCGGTGATCGGGCAGGTGCGCGGCGTCCCAGGCCTCGTAGGCCGGCACGGACGTCTCGAAGGTGGCGACGCCCGTCGCGATGCCCTCGGCGTAGATCGCGGCGACCTCCGGCCAGTCCCCGGGCTGCATCGCCGCGGCCGTGAAACGCAAACGGCCCCCGCGCGAGCGGGGGCCGTGCGAGGTACCGCGTACGGGATTCGAACCCGTGTTACCGGCGTGAGAGGCCAGCGTCCTAGGCCCCTAGACGAACGCGGCACGTACTCGGGGCAAGCAGCATTCTATCGAATCGCGCTCGCGGGATCACTCGACGAAGAACTTGCCCGTCTCGCCGTCGGAGTACCAGCGCGTCGTGACGGTCGTCTTGCGCGTGTAGAAGTCGATCGCATCGCCACCGTGGGCGTGCAGATCACCGAGGAAGGAGTCCTTCCAGCCGGAGAACGGGAAGAACGCCACCGGGGCCGCGACACCGACGTTGACGCCGATCATGCCCGCGTCGCAGTCGTGCCGGTAGCGGCGCGCGACGGCGCCCGACTCGGTGAAGATCGAGGAGCCGTTGCCGTAGCGTGAGCCGTTGACGACCGCGATGGCCTCCTCCAGCGTGTCGACCTTCACGACCGAGAGCACGGGCCCGAAGATCTCCTCGCGCGCGACCTCCATGTCGGGTGTCACGTCGTCCATGATGGTCGGCCCAACGAAGGCGCCGGCCTCGTTGTCGCCGCTTTCCTCGCGGCCGTCGAGCACGATGCTCGCGCCCTCGGCGGCGCCCTTGTCGATCCAGGAGCGCACGATGTCGCGACGCTCGCTGGACACGAGCGGGCCGACGCCGACGCCCTTCTCGAGGCCGTTGCCGACGCGCAGCTGCTCGGCCGCCTCGATCAGCGCGGGCACGACGCGGTCGTGGGCCGCGCCGACGGTCACGAGCACGGATCCGGCCATGCAGCGCTGCCCGGCCGCGCCGAAGGACGAGGAGATGATGCCCTCGACCGTCTTGTCGACGACCGCGTCGGGCATCACGACCATGTGGTTCTTGGCGCCGCCGAGGGCCTGCACGCGCTTGCCAGCGCGCGCCGAGCGCTCGTAGACGAGCTTGGCGACCGTGGCCGACCCGACGAACGAGACGCCGGCGATGCCCGGGTGGTCGCAGATGCCCTCGACGACCTCGCGGCCGCCGTTGACGAGGTTGATGACACCGGGCGGCAGCAGCTCGAGGTCGTGGATGAGCTTGAAGATCGCCTCCTGGGCGAGCGGCACCTGCTCGGACGGCTTGAGCACGAAAGTGTTGCCGCAGGCCACGGCGAAGGGCAGGAACCACATGGGGACCATGGCCGGGAAGTTGAACGGGCAGATCGCGCCGAACACGCCGATGGGCTGCCGGTAGGTCTCGCAGTCGACGTTGGTCGCGACGTTCTCGAGGTTGCGGCCCTGCATGGTTGTCGGCACCGCGGAGGCGCACTCGACCATCTCGATCGCGCGGCCGACCTCGGCGAATGCATCCGGCAGCGTCTTGCCCATGTCCTGGGTGATCAGGCGGGCGATCTGCTCCTGGTTCTCGAGCAGCGCCTGGCGCAGCGTGAACATGCGCCGCGCGCGCTCGATCGTGGGCGTGCGCCGCCAGGCGGGGAAGGCCTCCTGCGCCGCCCGCACCGCGGCGTCCAGGTCGGCGGCCGAGGAGAGGGGAACGCGCGCGAGCAGCGCGCCCGTCGCCGGCTCGTTGACATCGAGATGCTCGTTCGTGTCGGCCTCGACGAACGCGCCGCCGATGTAGTTGCGCAGCGTGCGGACTTCGGTGGCGTCCGCCGTCTGCGTGGGCATCGTAGTGCTCATACCGCCCTCCGCTTGGGTCCTATCGCCTGCAGGATACGCCGTCTCGGTGGGTACGCCGAGGCGGTCGAGCCGATAGCCTGAGCGCGTCTGGGAGCTTGTCAGTCGTACCTGGGCCCGTCTCACCGGCGGGGCCAGCTGAAAGGACGCGCATGAGCCAGGTCGAAAGCCCGCTGGGAGCACTCGACATCGAGCGCGCGGCCCGGCACGAGTGGCTGTCGTGGACGAAGATGTCGGACGTCGAGCGCGAGGCGCCGCCCGTGCTCGTCGGAGGGGACGGGCCGTACGTCGTCGAGGCCGGTGGCACGCGCCTGCTGGACGCGATGTCCGGCCTCTTCACGACGCAGATCGGCTACTCGCACGGAACCGAGATCGGCGCAGCCGCGGCCGCGCAGATGGAGCGCCTCGCCTTCTACCCGAACTGGGCTGCGACGAACCCGGCCACGCTCGCGCTGACCGAGCGGGTGCTTGCGCTGGCGCCGCCGCAGATGGCGCGCATCTTCTTCACCTCGGGCGGCTCGGAGTCGGTGGAGTCGGCCTGGAAGCTGGCGCGGCAGCATTTCAACGCGCGCGGCGAGAGCTCGCGCCGGATCGTGATCTCGCGTCACGGCTCCTACCACGGGTGTTCGCTCGGAGCGCTCTCGATCACCGGCATCCCGGCGGCCAAGGCACCCTTCGAGCCGCTCGTGCCCGACACGCGCCACGTGCTCAACACGGATCCCCGGCAGGGCGCGGGCGACGACCCGCTGGCCGCTGCGGACGCGATCGAGCAGGCGATCCTGGCGGAGGGCCCCGAGAACGTCTGCATGGTCATCGTCGAGCCCGTCCAGAACGCCGGCGGCACACTCGTGCCGCCACCCGGCTATGCCCAGCGCGTGCGTGAGATCTGCGACCGCCACGGTGTGCTGCTGTGCTGCGACGAGGTCATCTGCGCGTTCGGCCGGCTTGGGCACTGGTTCGGCTCTGAGCGGCTCGGCTTCACGCCCGACCTGATCACGTTCGCGAAGGGCGTCACCTCGGGCTACGCGCCGCTCGGCGGCGTGATCTTCACGGAGGCCGTCGCCGCCCCCCTGCTCGAGAGCGAGGGGCTCTACGCCCACGGCTACACCTTCGGCGGGCATCCCGTCTCCTGCGCGGTCGCGCTCGCCAACCTGGCGATCATGGAGCGCGTCGGGGCGCTGGCCAACGTGCTCGAGGTCGAGCCCTACCTGGAGAGCGTGCTCAACGACGTCGCGGCGTCCTCGCCGATCGCCGTCGAGGCGCGCGGCTGCGGCTTCTTCCGCTCGCTCGAGCTGGTCGACGCGGCGCTCGTCGATCGCGTGCGCGCCGCCACGCGGACGCGCGGCGTGATCGTGCGCACCGACGTGCGTGCCAACCCGTGCCTCGCCATCTCGCCGCCGCTCATCACCGACCGCTCGCAGGTCGACGAGCTCGCCGAGGCGCTGGCCGGCGGCTTGGCCGAGATCGCCGGGTGACGGCTCCGTTCAGGCCCGAGCTCGAGGGCCTGGTGCCCTACGAGCCGGGCCGCCCGGTCGAGATCGTCCAGCGCGAGCTCGGCCTCACCGGGCCGGTCGTAAAGCTCGCCTCCAACGAAGGCCCCTGGGGGCCGGTGCCGGCGGCCTTGGAGGCGATCATGAACGCCGCGCGCGCGGGCAACCGCTATCCCGACGGGGGTGCGTATTCGCTGCGCACGGCTCTGGCCGAGCGCCATGGCGTGGCGTTCGGGCAGGTCGTGGTCGGAAACGGCGCGGACGCCGTCCTCAACTACCTGTCCCTCGCCCTGCTCGAGCCCGGTGACGAGGTCGCGTTCTGCTGGCCCTCGTTCCCTGTGTACCCCATCAACACGGCCAAGATGGGAGCGGTGGCCGTGCGCGCCCCGCTCGCGGGCTCGAGCTACGACCTCGCTGCGCTGGCTGCGAGCGTGGGGGAGCGCACGAAGCTCGTGTACGTCACGAACCCCAACAACCCGACCGGCGGCATGGTCACGCGCGCTGCGCTGGAGCGCTTCCTGGACGGCCTGCCGGAGCACGTCCTGCCCGTGCTCGACGAGGCCTACTTCGAGTACGTCGACGACCCGGAGTACCCGGATGGCGCCACCGAGTTCCTGGCGCGGGGCCGGCGCTGCGTCGTGCTGCGCACCTTCTCGAAGATCTACGGCCTGGCGGGCTTCCGCGTCGGCTACGGCCTCTGCCCGCCCGATGTCGCGGCCGCGTGCCTGAAGGTCAAGAACGCCTTCGACGTGACGCAGTCGGCGCTCGACGCCGCCCTCGCGAGCCTCGGAGCTGCCGATGAGGTCGCGCGGCGGCGGGAGCTGACGCGCGCCGGCAGGGAGCGGCTGACCGCCGGGCTGCGGGAGCGGGGGTTCGCGCCGCTCCCGGCCGTTGCCAACTTCGTCTGCGTCGAGGTGGGCGACGGAGCCGCGTTCGCCTCGCGGCTCGAGCGACAGGGCGTGATCGTGCGGCCGCTCGGACCCTTCGGCGATCCGGCCTCGGTGCGCATCAGCGTAGGGTCCCCGGAGGAGCTGGACAGCCTGTTCGAGGCCATCGACGCCGCCTGATCGACGGCTTCCCGGCCAGCGAAACCGCCGGCCCGGGACGCGCGTAGTCGGGAGGGATGGGACGGCTCGCGATCTCCGCCGGCATCGCGGCGGCGCTCGTCGTGACTGCAGTCGCGGTCGGCGCCGGCGGCGATGTGCGCATCCATCGCCTGCATCTGCCGCCTCCGCCGGGCGGCGACGACGCCGGCGGTGTCCAGCCTCCGGCTCCCACGGATCCCTCCGCGCCGCCGTCGACCTCGCCGCCCACGAGCGTGCCGCCGCCCGCCGGCGGACAGCCCCCGGCGCCGCCACCACCGACGTCTTCGGTCGGCTGCACCGTCGCGGGCGACGCCCCCGGCGCCACCGTCACCGGAACGCTGAGCGACTACGCGATCGCGCTCTCCGCGGCCTCGGTCTCAGCGGCGGCGACGCTCCAGTTCCGCGGCACGTATCCCGTGGGCGCCGACGTGCACAACCTCACGCTGCGTGACGGGACGGGCAATGACCTGTGCGGCACGGCGACCTTCGGGGCGGGCAATGCCGGGACGTTCACCGTCACGAATCTGCCGAGCGGCAGCTACCAGCTCGTGTGCACGATCCATGCGGCCTTCGGCATGACGCGGGCCTTCACGGTCAACTGACTACGCCGCGCCCGCCGGGGCGACCAACGGTCAGGCGTCGCGGACGCGGGCGACGGCGTGCTGCCGCCGCACGAGCTTGGAGCCGTCGCGCAGATCCACGGTCTTGGCCGAGACCACGAGCACCACGTCACCGGGCTGGAGGTCTCCCACCGCGGATCCGACGGCCAGCACGATGGAGCGCTCGAGGCGCGTCTCAGTCATATTCGCGGGGAGGACGATGCGGCCGACCGCCTCCTCCTCCATGGTCGGCTGGACCAGCACCCAATCGTCGAGCGGCTCGACGAGGGGATGGCTGAAAGCGCGGGATTCCAGGGGATTCACGAGGCTGCGGGACTAGGAGTCGAACCTAGATTAACGGGGCCAGAACCCGCCGTCCTACCTTTAGACGATCCCGCACAGACAGCCCGGAGTATAGATGACGGCCCTCTGAGAACGTCATCAGGCCGCCGGTTCGGCCCAGTCGTCGTAGAGCGCGCAGTAGCGGCCCCCCATGGCCATGAGCTCGTCGTGCGTGCCCTGCTCGATCACCTGCCCGTTCTCGAGCACCACGATCAGATCGGCGCGGCGGATAGTCGAGAGGCGGTGCGCGACCACGAACGCCGTGCGACCGGCGAGCAGGCGCGCGAGCGCTTCCTCGATCACGGCCTCGCTCGCGATGTCGACGCTGGAGGTGGCCTCGTCGAGGATCAGCAGGCGTGGATCGGCGAGCAGCGCACGTGCGAACGCGATCAGCTGGCGCTGGCCGATGGAGAGCGCGGCGCCGCGCTCGGCGACCGAGGTCTCGTAACCCTCGGGCAGCGCCTCGATGAACGCCTCCGCCCCGACCGCGCGGGCCGCGGCACGGACGTCCTCGAACGTCGCGTCGGGCCTGCCGAAGGCGATGTTGTCGCGGATCGAGGCCGCGAACAGGAAGCCCTCCTGCGGCACGACGCCGAGCTGGTCGCGCAGCGAGCGCACCTGAATGTCGCGCAGGTCGTGGCCGTCGATGCTGATTGAACCCTTGTTGGGGTCGTAGAAGCGCGCGAGCAGCTTCACGAGCGTCGACTTGCCGGCGCCGGTGTGACCGACGAGCGCGACGGTCTGGCCCGCCGTCACGCTGAGATCGATGCCGTGCAGCACCTCGGCGCCCTCGCCGTACTGGAAGTGCACGTCGTTCAGCTCGACCGCGCCCTGGATCTGCGGGAGCGGGATCGCGCCGGGGGCGTCCCGCAGCTCGGGCTGGGTGTCCATCACGTCGAAGATCTTGTCGAGCGCCGCACTGGCGGCCAGGAAGGTGTTGAAGAGCTGGGAGAGCGCCTGGATCGGATCGAAGAAGTTCGCCAGGAAGAGCATGAAGGCGAACAGCGTGCCGATCGTGATCGCGTTGTCGAAGTAGAGGATGCCGCCGTAGGCGAGCACGATGGCAGTGGCGGCCGAGCCGAGCAGCCCGACGAACGGGAAGTACCAGGCGTTCAGCTTGACGGTGCGGTAATTCGCCTGCCGATAGTCGTCGCTGATGTCGCCGAAGGCCTCGGCATTGCCGCGCTCGCGCCTGAACGACTGCACGATGCGAGCGCCCGCGAGATCTTCGGCGAGCGTCGCCGTGACATCGGCCAGCCGCTCCCGCATGCGCCGGTAGGCGCGCGCGGAGTGGACGCGGAAGAGCGTCGTCGAGAGCGCCATCAGCGGGAACACCGTGAGCGTCGCGAGCGCGAGGCGCCAGTCGAGGTAGAGCAGCATGCCGGCCGTGCCGAACAGCAGGAGCGTGTTCTGGACGCTCGAGTAGAGGCCGTCGGTCACGAGCTCCTCGAGCGCGTCGACGTCGTTGGTGAGGCGCGAGATCAGCCAGCCGGCGCGATTGCGCTCGAAGTACCCGAGCTCCAGCGTCTGGATGTGCGAGAAGAGATCGCGTCGCAGGTCGGCGAGCACGCGCTGCCCGACCCAGGCCGAGAGATACGTCTGGGCGACCGCGGCGACCCAGCCGAGCAGCGCGGCGGCCACGAACGCGAGCGTCCAGAAGATCAGCGCGTTGCGGTCGCCGCGAACGATGCCGTGGTCGATCGCGAACTTGGATGCGAGCGGCGACAGCAGCCCGAGCCCCGTGCCGGCGAGCAGCGCGATGGCCGAGAGGATCGCCTTGGCGCGGTAGGGCCGCACGAGCGTGAACAGCCGGCGCAGGCGGTGGAAGGTGCGACGCCACGAGAACTTCGTTCCTTCGGGGGCGAGCGCTCCCATGGGGCGCATACGGGCGCGCGCGCTCATGAGACCGCCTCCGCGGGCGCGTCCTCGTCGAGCGAGACGAAGGTGCGGTCGACGAGGCCGTGCCGCCAGATCTCCGCATAGACGGCGTTCGTGTCGACGAGCTGCTCGTGGTCGCCGCGCGCGGCCACGCGGCCGTCCTCCAGCACGACGATCTCGTCGGCCAGGGCGATCGTCGAGAGGCGGTGCGCGACGATGATCGTCGTGCGGCCCTCCATGACCGTCTCGAGCGCCTGCCGGATGCGCGCCTCGGTGGAGGCGTCGACCGAGGCGGTGGCGTCGTCCAGGATGAGAACGCGCGGGTCGACCAGCAGGGCGCGCGCGATCGAGAGCCGCTGGCGCTGACCGCCCGAGAGCGTGAGACCGCGCTCGCCTACCAGCGTGTCGTAGCCCTGGGGCAGCGCCTCGATGAACTCGTGCGCCTGCGCCCGTCGGGCTGCCTCGACGACCTCCGCGCGCGTCGCACCGGGGGAGCCGTAGGCGATGTTGGCTGCGATCGTCGTCGAGAACAGGAAGGTGTCCTCCGCGACCGTCGCGATGGCCCCGCGCAGGTCGGCCAGGCGCAGATCGCGCACGTCGACGCCGTCCAGCACGACACGGCCCGCCTGCGGGTCGTAGTAGCGCGGGACGAGCGAAGCCAGCGTCGTCTTCCCTGAGCCGGTCCGCCCGATGACGGCGATCGTCGTGCCGGCCTCGACGGCCAGGTCGAGCTCGTGCAGCACGGGGCGGTCGGCCTCGTAGCCGAAGGTCACGCCCTCGAAGCGCAGGTCGCCTCGGCCGGCGGGAAGCTCGCGCGGAGCGGGCGGATCGGTGATGTCCGAGCGCTCGTCGAGCACCTGGAAGATGCGCTCGCCGGAGGCCACGGCGCGCTGGTACTGCCCGATCCACATGCCGATCATGCGCAGCGGCCAGATCAGGATCGCGAGATAGAGGTTGTAGGTGATGAAGCCACCCAGCGAGAGGTGGCCGTCGATCACGAGCAGGCCGCCGGCGAGGATGATCACGGCGAAGGCGAGCTGCGGTAGCAGGTCGAGCAGCGGGCTGTAGCGGGCCTGGATGCGCGCCGAGTCGAGCTCGCGCTCGAAGACGCGCTCCGTGCGCTCGGCGAAGCGGTCCGCCTCGGCGTCCTCCTGCGCGAAGGCCTTGACGACGCGCACGCCGACGATGGACTCCTCGGCCTGTGTCGTGACGTCGGCGATGCGCTGCTGGATGTCGCGCAGGATGGGGTGGGAGCGGCGCGAGTAGCGCGTCGCGACGATGGCGATCGGCGGTAGCAGCACGAACGTGATGAGCGCCAGCTGCCAGCTGGTGATCACGAGCAGGACCGAGGCGGCCACGAGCGACGCGCCGTACTGCGTGATGAACACGAGCCCGTAGCCGAGGAAGATGCGTACGGCGCTGACATCGCTCGTGGCGCGCGAGAGCAGCTGGCCCGTCTGGTGCTTGTCGTAGAAGCCGAAGGACATGCCCTGCAGGTGCGTATAGAGCGACTGGCGCAGGTCGAACTCGACGTTCAGCGAGAGACGGCCGGCGATCAGCCGCCGTGCGACCATCAGGCCGCCGCTGATCGCGCCGGCCCCGATGATCAGCCATACCCACATCCACAGGCTCGAGCGGTCATGCGGGCGGATGGAGCCGTCGATGGCCCGGCCGGTGAGGCTCGGGATGGCCAGCGCGAAGCCCTGAGCGGCGAGCGCCAGGAGGATCGACCACGCGAGCAGCCTTCGATGCGCCGCGGCAAAGCCGAGCAGGCGCCGGAAGGTGCTTCGAGGTGCCGGAGTGCTTGTCAAACAGTCAGAGGATACGGCGGGCGCACGAGCACCCACGGTGAATGACAACGCTTGCGAGCGTCGCTGCATTCCGTGCATAAGGCCCGAGACTGGACAACGCGGTCCGCAAGCCTCACTATTGCGCGACTCGGGACAGGGGTGCCCGGAGGGAGCCGCGCGTGCATATCGAGCAGGAGGGTGGTCTATGAGCGCAAGCGACGTCGACGTCACCACACGTGACGACGTCGACAAACTCAAGGGGAACGCTGTCGGGCTGTACAGCATCCTGTTCCTCTGCGTGACGGGCTCGGCCCCGCTCGCCGTCTTCATCTACAACACGCCGTTCACGATGCCCTACGGCTCGGGCAGCAACGGGCCGGCCACGTTCTTCTTCGCCACCATCGTGCTCACGATCTTCTCGATCGCGTACGCCGAGATGGCCAAGAAGGTGCGCGCCGCCGGCGGCATGTACACCTACGTCAGCCACGGGCTGGGCCAGTCCTGGGGGCTGATGGCCGGCTACGCGCTGATGATCGGCTACGCCATCTTCGGGGTCGCCCTGCTGGGCGGCTTCTCGTCGTTCGCGCAGGCCAAGCTCCTGCAGTACGGCTGGCACGTCAACTGGCTCTGGCTCGCGTTGATCGGCGTCGGGCTCGTCGTCTGCCTGGCCTACTTCGACGTCGAGATCTCGGCGCGCGTGCTCGGGGTCGCGCTGATCAGCGAGATCGTCATCATCGGCATCTCCTCGATCTTCTTCTTCGTGCACGCGCACAACGTGGCAATCGGGCCGATCTTGCCCTGGAACGGCCTCAACTCGGGCGTTGCGCCCGGCGTGGCGGTGTTCTTCGCCTTCTGGTCGTGGGTGGGATTCGAGGCGGCGCCGAACTATGCCGAGGAGGCCAAGGATCCGGTCAAGGTGATCCCGGTCGCGCTGATCTTCTCGTGCGTTGCCGTCGGTACGCTCTACACGATCATGTCCTGGGCGATCGTCTCGGCCTATGGCACGAACGTCGACTGGACGAAGATCGCGAACACGGGCAGTACCGCGGTCATCAACGGCAAGACCGTGCCGGCCGACTACAACAACTTCGTCCTCGGTCCGGTCTCGGCAGCCGCCGGCGAGTTCTGGCGCGATGCGCTGAGCTACCTCATCATCACAGGGTCGCTCGCGTGTGCCGCCGCGCTCACGAACGCAGGCCTGCGCTACATGTACGCGATGGGTCGCGAGGGCCTGTTGCCGCGCTACCTCGGCAAGACGCATCCCGTGCACAAGTCGCCCTACACCGCAGTCCTGACATGGGGCTGCGCGGCTGTCGTGCTGTTCCTGCTCTTCCGGATCACGAACCACACCGGGCTGGATGCCTACTTCTGGCTCTCTCCCCAGGGCGTGATCTGGATCGTGCTCGTGCAGGCGCTGACCGCGCTGTCGGTGTTCTTCTACTTCCGGCGCGAGCATCCCAGCGAGCAGTCCTGGAAGACGACGATCTGTGCCTGGCTCGGCTTCGCAGGCCAGATCGCCGTGCTCGCGCTCTTCTACCACTACGAGACGTTCGTGGCCTTCGGTAACTCGCTCTACGTCAAGGAGCTGTTCAGGGTGGGCTCCGGGACGTACTCGGTGCCCGTCTCGTGGCTCGGCATCATCGGCGTCGCGGTGCCGCTGGCCACGCTGGCATACGCGTACTCGATCCGCGCGCGCAATCCCGAGAAGTACGCCCTCATGGGGCGCTTCGTCAACGAGTCTGCATAACGCCCGGGCGTGGGGGCGCCGCGTGCAGGCGGCGCCCCCACGATGCCCGGTGATTCGTTTCGCGACTTGTGCGGAGACCAATCGGCTTCGGTGGAGTGCATCACTCTTCGGTTGTTTGCGCGCTGGGTGTCCTGGGGATGACAGCCCAGAATCGCGACTGCCTGGTGTATAGGGTGCATAGCGCGTTCGGAGTGGTGTTGCACAGGCACCGGTGGGGTGTCTCGGAGTCGAAGGAGGGCACATGACAGGTCGCCGTCTGTTTCCACGAGCACTGGTCGCAGCGGGAGCGGTGTTCGCGCTGCTCGCACTGGCCGTTCCTGCCATGGCGGGAAAGCATCATCCGCCGAGCGGGCTGAGCTGGGGAACCTGCGCGGACAAGGCTGCGGCCGCCGCAGGCTGGCAGTGCGCGACGTTCAAGGCTCCGAAGGACTACGGCAGCCCCGGAGCCGGGGACGTCAGCATCGCTGTCACGCGGCTGCCTGCAACGGGTGCCCGCCTCGGCGCGCTGTTCATCAACTACGGCGGCCCGGGTGGCACGGCCGTCGACACGACGCAGGCCATCGGCACCGAGCTGTTCGGGCCGGTCAACGATCACTTCGACCTCGTCGCCTTCGATCCCCGCGGCGTGGGCCAGAGCTCGCCCTCGATCGACTGCAAGGTGAACCAGGAGACGCAGGGCCTCTACTCAAAGCCCTTCATCACCCCGGAGAACCTCGACGTGAAGGCACTGCTGGCCAAGGACCGTGCCTACGTCAAGCAGTGCGTCAACCTCAACAAGGACATCCTGCCGTACGTCTCGACCGCCAACGTCGCCCGTGACATGGACGGCATTCGCGCGGCCATGGGCGACAAGAAGCTGAACTACTTCGGCTTCTCCTACGGCACGTTCCTGGGCGCGACCTACGCGAGCCTCTTCCCGAAGAACTACCGCGCGATGGTGCTGGACGGCCCCGTCGACGCCAACAGCTACATCAATACGCCCTCGGCCGACCTGCGCGAGCAGTCGGCCGGCTTCGAGCGGGCGATCGGGCGGTTCTTCGCGGCCTGCACCGGGCTCCAGTCGCTCTGCAACTTCGGCCCAGTCGATCCGCAGCACGGCTACGACGCGCAGGCGTCCTACGACGCACTCGTCGACCACGCCAACCTGTTCCCGATCGCGGTGCCGGACGGCCGCGCAGCGGTCAACGGCGACGACATCCTCGGCGCAACGGCTCTGGGAATGTACGCCAAGCAGCTCTGGCCCATCCTGGCGCAGGCGCTGTCCGCCGCCGCAGCCGGCGACGGCACCGGAGTCCGCGATCTCGCGGATTCGTTCTGGGCCAACAACGAGGACGGCACCTTCGATCCGGGCGGTGATCGCTACTTCACGATCACCGCGATCGAGCAGAAGTACGACCACAACGTCCAGACGTTCCTCGACGCCGGTGACAACGCCTGGGGCGTGTTCAACTACACGTACTGGAACACCGGCTATCCGGAGATCAACTACGCCATCTGGCCGATCCACGCCAAGGATGCGTTCTACGGCCCGTTCAAGGCCTCGAAGAAGGCCCCGACGGTGCTCGAGATCGCCACGACCTACGATCCGGCCACCCCGTACCGCGGCGCCAAGCGCCTCGCGACGCAGCTCGGCAACGTTCGCTTCCTGACGATGGTCGGCGACGGTCACACCGCCTACCTGAACGGCTCGCCGGACTGCATCGACCCCGCGGTCGTGGCGCAGATCGAGACGCTGACGCTTCCCCCGGTCGGCACGATCTGCCAGCAGAGCGTGCCGTTCGCCCCGCCGTCGGCCACGGCGGCGACGTCGGCCTTGCGCGCGACCAGCAGCGCGGCCCAGGTCATGCTGCGCGTCCGCACGCACCGCTAGTCCAGCCCGTCCACGTGCGCGCTGGGTGTGCTTCACCAGGCACCCAGCGCGTACGCCTGCGCCCACACGCGCGCGGCCTTGGCGATCCGGCTGGGTCCGGCGCCGGCCGCGCTCGTGTGGCGCGTGCCCGGGTTGCGCCAGGCGGCCTTGTCCCAGGGCGGTGCGACCTCGGGATCGAAGCTGAGACCCCGCAGCGCCAGGCGGTCGGCCGCCACGAGCCGGAACGCACCCGGCTCGACCGTGGCGAGGTCGCCGTTCCAGGCGTCGCCAGCGAGGTCGAGGCCGTCCTTGTGGAAGCCGAGTGCGTGCGATCCGCTCGCGCGGTAGACGACCCCCGCGTAGGGCGCCCAGTCGTCCGCGGCCTGCTCCCACCAGGGCGCCGTGCCGTTGAAGCCACTGTGCGCCGAGGCGCGGGCGCCGCGCAGCGAGCCGTCGGGGGCGAATGCGACCAGGAGGCCCTCCCAGTCGTCGTGGTGGTAGCCGCGCAGAGCGGGCACCGGCAGGTGGCTCGTCTGCGAGTCGGGGTAGTACGTCCAGAGCTCGACCACAGGCCCGCGCCGCGTCTGCACGACATGGACGTGGAGCACGGGCGCCGCCGTCCCCGCGCGGGCACACAGCGGCCGGCGACAGCTCGTCCAGACCGGCACCTCGTCGTCGTCGCGCGTCGAGTCGCGTTCGAGCACGAGGCGGGGGAGGGCGCGGTCGATCAATGCTCGCAGCCGCGGGTTGCGCAATGCCCGCTCGTCCGGCGTCGAGCGGGAGGCGCTCGGGGCGTGCGGCATCTGCCGGCCGAGGGCGCGCACGATGGTGTCCGCGAGCCCGGGGCCGAGCAGGGCGGCGATGACCAGCAGGAGCAGCGCGACGAGGCCCCAGAGGGCTGCGGTCTCCACGGTCGCCTGGCCTCGCTCCACGGCCGGAGACGCTACGTTCGGCGCCAGTGACGCCTTCGTAGCGGCTCGTCAGAGGAGCGTGTCGCGCAGCTGTGCGACGGCCTGCGCCACGAGCTCGCGATTGGCGGCGCTATTGGTCCAGGCGCTAGCGCCCGAGGGGTGCGGAAGCGGCACGATCACGCGGCCCTCGCGCTCGAAGCGCCGGCCCACGACCTCCGACAGCGGGGCGGGGCCGAGCCAGTCGTCGATCGCGAGGCGCCCGACCGGCACCACGACCGCGGGATCGAGCAGCCGCACGAGCGCATCCGTCCAGGGGTTGCAGTTCTCGCGCTCGCTCCGATCTGGGGTGCGGTCGCCGCGTCCCCCCGGCAGGCGGCCGGGGTAGCACTTCGCCACGGCGCCGAAGGCGAAGCGCTCGAGCATCTCCTCGTGGGAGCTGATGCCGAGCGGCGCGAGCCAGGTGATCAGCTTGCGCCCGGCGGCCCCTGCGAACGGGAGGCCGTGCTCGGGCTCGGTGATGCCGGGCGCCTGCCCGAAGATCAGCGCACGGTGGCCTTCCTGCGCCCAGAGGATCGGTGGCGGCGTCATGCGCGGGCACATGCGGCAGCCCGCGATCGCGTCGTGCAGCTCCGCGAGCGTGCGGACGCGAGCGGCGGGATGAGGCGCCATCCGCGCCTATGCTACGCGCCCAGTGAGCACGGAAGAGCGTATCTCGGCAGACCTCGTCGTCTGCCGCCTGGCCCAGGTTGCGACGCCCGGTGGTGAGACCGGCCAGCCGCTGCGGGGCGCGGAACTCGGCAACATCGAGGTCCACGAAGGCGACATGTGGATCGCGGCCTACGGCGGCGAGATCGTCGCGGTCGGCCATGGCTGGGAGATCCGTGACCGCCTGGAGCTCGACGACGGCGCCGTGATCATCGACGCGCCCGGCCTGGTCGCGGTACCGGGCCTGATCGACTGCCACACCCACACCTGTTACGCGGGCGACCGCGTGGACGAGTTCGAGCAGCGCGTCCGTGGTGCCTCCTACGAGGAGATCCACGCAAGCGGCGGCGGCATCCTCTCGACGGTGCGCGCGACGCGACAGGCCTCGCAGCCAGAGCTTGTCGAGAGCACGCGGCGGCACCTCGCCGCGATGCTCGAGCACGGTGCGACGACGGTCGAGATCAAGTCGGGCTACGGCCTCGACCCCGAGAGCGAGCAGCTGATGCTGCGGGCGATCCAGGAGGCCAGCTACGAGTCGGCAGCCCACATCGTCGCCACCTGCCTCGCGGCGCACGCAATCCCCGAGGAGGCCGACAGCGCTGACGCCTACATCCAGACCTGCATCGACGAGCTCCTCCCGGAGGTCGCGGAGTGGGGGCTGGCGGAGGCCGCCGACGTCTTCTGCGAGCGCGGCGCGTTCGACGTGGAGCAGTCACGGCGTTACCTCGAGGCCGCGCGCGAGCACGGTCTCGCACTGCGCCTGCATGGCGATCAGTTCGCCGAGATCGGCGCGCTCGACCTGGCCATCGAGCTCGGCGCGCGCTCTATCGACCATCTCGAGGCGACCGGCACCGAGGGCGTGGTCAAGCTCGCCGCCTCCGACGTGGTGGGCGTGGCGCTGCCGACGGCCGCGCTGACGCTCGGGCGCCCGCTGCCACCCGCGCGGGCACTCGTGGACGCCGGTGGCCTGCTGGCGCTCGCGACCGACTTCAATCCCGGATCGAGCCCGTGCGACTCGCTGCCCGCCGTGATGCACCTCGCCTGCACGCAGATGCATCTCTCTCCGCGCGAGGCGCTCGTCGCCGTCACCGCCAATGCCGCGCACGTGCTGGGCATCGGCGAGCGGGCAGGCCGGCTGCGGGTCGGCCAGCGCGCCGACATCGCGCTCCTGGACGTGCCAGACTGGCGCTACCTCGCCTACCGGCTGGGCAGCGAAGGTATCAAGCACGTCATCATCGAGGGCGTGTGGGCCCTGGAGGGCTGAGCAATGCCGACCCGCAAGCAGGAGAAGCGCCGCCGCAAGCTGCGCGTGCACGGCCCGAGCACCGACGCAGTCGGCGCCCCGCCGACCGGCCGCAAGCCGCCCCGCGAGGATGCGCCCGCAGCGCGCGCCCAGCGCTCGGGCCGCCGCGAGCCCGCCATCCCGTCGCTCAAGCGCTCGGCGCGCAAGGGCGCGATCATGGGGGTCTTCCTGGTCGTCGTCGTGCTCGTGACCTCACGCGGCAAGAACTCGACGTCGCCGCTGGTGACCATGCTGGAGCTCGCCCCGTTCATCCCGCTGTTCGTGCTCTTCGACCTGTGGATGGCCCGCAAGGTCTACAAGAAGGTCACGGGCCGCGAGGCCCCCCGCTAAGTCGTTCTAGAGTCCCCAGATGCGGGGCTCCGCGAACTCCAGCGAGTTGCCGGACGGGTCGCGGAAGTAGATGGAGCGGCCGCCGCCGGGCCAGGCGAAGTCGGCTTCGATTGCGACGCCCTTCGCCTCGAGCTCCGCTTTCCAGCGGGTGATCTCCCCGGCGCTTGCCGCGAAGCAGAGGTGTCCCGCGCCGGCCGTGCCGTGGGGCGGGACCGGCAGCTTCGCGCCGGGGGCCGGCGGCTCGCGCGTCGCCTCCGCGTCGAACAGCAGCAGCACGCCGCATCCGCAGCGGAAGAAGACGTGGCGGCCCTCGACCCTCGAGATACGCTCGAGCCCGAGGACGCCGGCGTAGAAGGCCTCCGCCGCGACCAGATCGGTCACGTACAGCGCGGATTCGAGGATTGCCTCAGGTTGCATCGGAAAAGCAGCTCGTCCCGGCAGGAAACGCGCGGTGCCGCGCTCCTGCCGGGACGATGCGTTCGGGCGCTAGGAAATCAGCGCGCGGAGGCCCTGCAGATCGCCCATCTGGGCGAGGTCGCGCAGTGCCTCGACTTCGATCTGGCGGATGCGCTCGCGCGTGAGACCGAACTCGCGTCCGATCTCGTCCAGCGTGCGCGGGTCGCGGCCGTCGAGGCCGTAGCGCAGCTCCAGCACGCGGCGGTTGCGCTCGTGCAACGTCTCGAGACCGAGCTGCAGCGTCTCGTGCCGCAGGCGGTCGGCAACCGCGTCGCTCGGATCGATCGCGTCGGTGTCGGCCAGGAAGTCGGAGAACGAGGACTCGCCTTCGTCTCCCACCGGCTCCTCGAGGGAGATCGGCGAGCGCGCCGCCGAGCGGACTTCGAGCACCTGGTAGAGCGGCAGCTTCGCCTCGTCCGCGATCTCCTCGTTGGAGGGCTCGCGGGCCAGGCGCAGCATGAGCGTGCGCTCGGCGCGGTTGACCTTCTGCAGCCGCTCGACCACGTGCACGGGCAGGCGGATGGTGCGGCTCTTGTCGGCCAGCGCGCGGGCCACGGCCTGACGGATCCACCAGGTCGCGTAGGTGGAGAACTTCAGGTCACGGCGCCAGTCGAACTTCTCGACCGCGCGGATCAGGCCCAGGATGCCCTCCTGGATCAGATCCAGGAAGCCCAGCCCCTGACCGCGATAGTTCTTCGCGATCGACACGACCAGACGCAGGTTCGACTCGA
>DASRQS010000119.1:0-39375 GCA_035696365.1 Gaiellales bacterium
GATGACCTCGTCGGAGGCCACCATCGCCTGGTGCAGGTTGCGCGGCGGCGCCATGGGGAAGCGCACGTCCGCGCGACCGCGCCGCACCTGCGTCTCGTTGTTCATCACTACGGGCCAGGCGCCGCGCTCGAGGCAGACCTCGGCCACCGCTTGGGCCTGCTCGCGGTGCTCGTCGTCGCAGATGATCGTGACGACGTCGTTCTCCTCGACGGACATGCAGACGTCGACGACGAGGGTCGCGTCCTCCCGCAGCTTGTCGGTCGGCATTCGGGTCACCCCACTCGCTCGTGTGTGAACTGAGGCAGCACTTCCTTCGCGAACCGCTCGACCTGACCGAACTGGTCGAGCGCTCCGAACCGGCAGATGAAGTGATCCACGCCGGCGTCGGCGAACGTGCGCAACCAGGTCGCGATCTGATCGGGCGTACCGACCGGCCCCCAGTTCGAGAGATCCATCGCCTTGGAGAGCTCAGGGTAGTACTGCGAGATGTAGCTGTCGAAATCGGTGCGCGCCGCTTCCTCCGACTCACCGATGTTCATGGTCACCTGGTAGGAGATCACGAGGCGCTCGAAGTCGGCCCGCACCTCGTCGGCGTGGGCGCGGATCAGCGCCAGCTGCTCGACGAGCTCCTCCGGGTGCTGCGCGCGGCAGCACGTCATCCAGCCGTCGCCCCAGGTGACGATGCGGCGGCAGGCGGCGCGCAGGCGGCGCTCCATGACGTCTGGCGGGGCGTCGCCCTTGAGGCGCGGATTGGAGACCACCCAGATCGGCGGCGGCGCCTGCACCGGCATCAGCGGCCCCAGCTCGGTGCCCGAGTAGAACGACACGTCGTCGTAGGTGAAGTGCTCGCCGTGGAGGGTGACGCTGCCCTTCGTCCAGAGCTGGCGGATCGCCTCGAGGCCCTCGTCGAAGATCGCCGCGCGCTTCTTGTAGTCCAGGCCGAGCGCCTCGAACTCGCGGCGCACGCCCTCCTCGGGTTTGCCCATGCCGGTGCCGAGGATCGTGCGGCCGCCCGAGATCGCGTCCAGCGTGGCCCACTCGAGCGCGAGGTAGAGCGGGTTGCGCGTCGAGGAAACCATGCAGGCAGTGCCGAGCTTCACGCGCGAGGTGCGCTGGGAGATCGCCGACAGGAGTGAGATCGGCTCCCAGCGCGGCTTCGAGAAGAGGCTGTCGCCGACCCACACGGAGTCGAAGCCGTGCTCCTCCACCGCCGTCGAGAGGTCGAGCAGCATCTTCAGGCTGTAGTCCGGGGCGATCAGCGGCTCCCGGTTGTTCAGGTTGACCCCGAACTGGAGTCCTCTCGCGTCAGCTGGCATCGCGGACGACGACCTCCTCGCCGGTCGCAGATTCGAGCCGGCGCTGCGGGATGCGGATGTGCTCGCCGAGCAGCCGCACCGCCTTGTCCGCATCGCCGGCGCGCACCGCGCGCAGGATCGCCTTGTGCTCGACGGTCGAGCGCCTCAGCGAGCCGCGCAGCGCGACCGAGCGCATCTGGTAGCGGCCCATCTGGCCGAGCAGCCGGCTCATCGTCTCCTGCAGCATCGCGTTGCCGGACGCCTCGACGAAGGTGGCGTGGAAGGCGGCGTTCGCGCGGAAGAAGCCCTCCACGTCCTCGGCGTCCGCGAGGACGACCATCTCGTCGACGAGCGTTTGCAGCCGCGCGAGCTCGTCGGGCCCGAGCCGCGGCACGGCGAGCTTGATGGCGAGCGTCTCGAGCGCCTCGCGCACCTGGTAGGCGGCCAGGAACTCGTGCGCGGACAGCGCCGTGACGACGGCGCCGCGCCGCGGGCGCACGGTCACGAGGCCCTCGGAGGCCAGGCGGCCGATCGCCTCGCGCACCGGGCCGCGCGAGACGCCGAGCGCTTGCGAGAGCGCGACCTCGTTGAGCTCGCTGCCGGGGGGCAGGCGGTTGTCGAGGATCTCCTGGCGCAGGTGCTCGTGCACTCGCTGCCAGAGCGTGAGGTTCTCGATTCCGGCTCGCCCGGCAGCGCCGTCCCGCTGCTCGCTCTCGTCGGGCATTGCAATCACTTTCCCCACCGGGTATAAGACGACGATGACTGTCGAGTGTTGACAGTTCGGAGTTGACCCTAGCATCTCAGGAGGGACGCGATCAAGGCTCGCAGGGGGACGCAGTGATCTTCGACTCGCACATGCACGTCGGGGACTTCCCGCTCTTCAACGTGTCCCTGGATCGGGAGGGCCTCGTCGCGCTCATGCAGGAGACGGGCATCGACCAGGTGCTGCTCTTCTCGCCCGACAACGAGCTCGTGCGGCACATCGCCGAGGACGTGCCCGGGGTGTGGGCGCTCTACTGGGCCAACCCGAACAGGCCCGAGGCGATCGGCGAGGCGCACGCCTTCCTCGAGCATCCGCGCTTTCGCGGCATCAAGTTCCATCCGCTGCTCGACTCCTACCACCCCAACGACCCGTCCGTGCATCCCTTCATGGCGCTGGCCGGTGAACGGGGCCTGCCCGTGCTCTTCCACACCGGCCACCCGATCTTCACGCTGCCGTGGTCGATCGAGGAGGTGGCCGCGAACTTCCCCGAGACAAAGGTCGTCTTCGGTCACATGGGGCACGGCAACGTGGTCTACATCAACGCCTCGATCGACATCGCGTGCCGGCGCCCGAACGTGTACCTCGAGACCTCGGGCATGCCGATGCACACCAAGATCCGCGAGGCGGTCGAGCGGGTCGGCGCCGAGCGCGTGCTGTACGGCTCGGACGCGCCCTTCCACCACCCGGCCGTGGAGCAGTTGAAGGTGCAACTGAGCGGCCTGGGGGAGGCGGACATCGACCGCGTGCTGGGCGGGAACGCCAGGGCGCTCTACCTGCCCGCGGAGGCCGAGGCGTGAGCGCCGTCCGTGCGTTCTCGGCGCCCACGCGCATCGTCGCCGGCCTCGGGGCGGCCGAGCGGCTCGGCCCGGAGCTGGACGCGCTGGGCGCTCGCCGGATCGCCGTGGTCTGCGACGAGGGCGTCGCGAACGCCGGGCTGCTCGAGGGCGTGCTCGCCGGGATCCCGGCGGACCGCCTCGTCGTGCTCCCGCTCGTGCGCCCCGATCCGCTCGTCGCGCACGTCGAGGAGGCAGCGGAGGGGGCGCGCGCGGAGGGGTGCGATGCCGTGGTCGGCATCGGCGGCGGCAGCGCGCTCGCGCTCTCGAAGGCCGTCGCGCTCCTGCTGCGCAATCACTCGCCGATCACGAGCTACGCCGGCTGGGACAAGGCGCCGCTCTCGCCCGCTCCTTCGATCGCGCTTCCCACGACCGCCGGCTCTGGCAGCGAGGTCTCGAACGCGCTCGTCCTGCACGACCCCGGGCAGGAGAGCATCGTCGTCATCCGCGGCCACGGCTACGAGCCGCGCGTCGCGATCCTGGACGGGCTGCTCCTACGGACGCTGCCGCGAGGGCCGCTCGTCGAAGCTGCGCTCGACGCCCTGAGTCACGCGGTCGAGGCGCTCTCGGTGCGCGGCGCGAGCATGTTCACCGATGCGCTCGCAACGGCGGCGGCCGACCAGCTGCACGAGACGCTCCCGCGCGTGCTCCAGCAGCGAGCCGACGATGACCTGCAGCGGTTGCTCGAGGCCAGCGCGATGGCGAACCTCGCCTGCGGCAGCTCCGGGCTCGGCCTCGTGCACGCGCTCTCGTCGGCCACGCGCCTGCGGGCTCCGCACGGCCGCGCGAACGGCGTGCTCCTGCCGTGGGTGGCGACGTTCAACCGCGAGGCCCTGAGTGCGCGCGCGCTCGCGGAGAGCGAGCGCATCCTGCCGCTCTACGAGCGCATCCTCTTCGAGCCTTCCCTGCGTCCCGGCGACCTCGCGGAGGAGGACCTTGCGAGCGTGCTCCGAGTGGCGCTCGACAGCCCGCTGCATCACAACAACAACCGCCACGCGACCGCGGGTGAGCTGGAGCAGATCCTCGTCAGCGCGGGCGCGCACGTGGGAGAACGGCGTGTCTGAGCTGCGCACGAGCCCAGCGGTGGAGACGTCCCCCGTGCTGATCGGCGGCGAACGCCGGCTCGCGGCCTCTGGCGAGACGATCGAGGCGCACAACCCGGCGACCGGAGAGCTGATCGGACGCTTCCCGCGCTGCGGGGCCGCCGACGTGGCGGCGGCCGTCGAGGCCGCCCGAGCCGCCTTCCCCGCCTGGCGCGCGACGCCGGCGACCCGGCGCGCCGCGCTGCTGCTGGAGCTCGTCGAGGCGCTCGGCCGGCGTCAGGAGGAGCTCGCGCTGCTCGACGCCGCCGACAACGGCAGCCCGATGCGCGACATGCGCATCGACGTCGCGATCGGCATGGCCGAGCTGCGCTACTTCGCGGGCCTCGCGCTCCAGTTGCGCGGAGAGACGATCCCGGTCGCGCACGGCCGGCTCAACTACACGCTGCGCGAGCCGTTCGGAGTCGTCGGCCGCATCGTCCCCTTCAACCATCCGATCCTGTTCGCGACGATGAAGATCGCCGCGCCGCTCGTCGCGGGCAACACGGTCGTGCTCAAGCCCTCCGAGCAGACCTCGCTCTCGGCGCTGGCGCTGGCCGATGACCTGGCGCGCATCTTCCCGCCCGGAGTGATCAACGTGGTCACCGGCTACGGCGCCGAGGCGGGCGACGCGATCGTCACGCATCCCGGCGTGCCGCGCGTCGCCTTCATCGGGCTGGCCGAGACGGGCCGCGCGATCCAGGCGCGCGCAGCGGGCGTGGCCGTGAAGACCGTGACGCTCGAGTGCGGCGGCAAGAATCCGATCGTGATCTTCCCCGACGCCGACCTCGACGACGCCCTCGAGGGCGTCGTACGCGGGATGAACTTCAGCTTCTCGGGCCAGTCGTGCGGTTCGACCTCGCGGCTGATCGTGCACTCCGACATCCACGAGTCGTTCGTGGGCGCGCTCGCCGAGCGCATCGACGGCCTGCGCGTCGGGCTGCCGGAGGACGAGGCGACCCAGGTCGGCGCGCTCGTGAGCCAGGCGCAGCTCGACAAGGTCAGGCGCTACGTCAAGCTCGGCCAGGCCGAGGGCGCGACCCTGGTCGCCGGAGGGACGCGCCCCGGCGAGGCCGAGCTCGCCAACGGCTTCTTCATCCGGCCCGCGTTGTTCGACGGCGTCGATCCCGGGATGCGGCTGGCGCAGGAGGAGATCTTCGGGCCGGTGCTCGCGGTCATGCCGTTCCGGGACGAGCCGGAAGCCCTCGCGATCGCCAACGACACCCGCTTCGGGCTGACGGCGAGTATCTACACGCGCGACCTGCGCCGCGCGCACGCCTTCGCGCGCGACGTCGAGGCCGGCTTCGTGTGGGTCAACGACAGCGGGCGCCACTTCCTGGGCACGCCCTTCGGCGGTTTCAAGGAGAGCGGCCTCGGGCGCGAGGAAGACACCGAGGAGCTGTACTCGTACACCCAGACCAAGAACGTCAACGTGCTCTTCGAATGAGAGTCTTCCTCCTCGACGGCGGCACGATGATGATCGACAGGTCACAGCTCCTGTGGAACGTCGACTGCGGCGTGCGCCTGCGCTTCCCCGTCTACTCGGTGCTGGTGGAGCACGACGACGGGCTCTTCCTGTTCGACACCGGCTACGACCTCGAGCACGTCCGCCGCGTCTTCCCCAAGGAGCAGCCGCTGCAGAGCGAGGGCCAGGGAATCGTCCGGCAGCTCGCCCTGTGCGGGTTCGCGCCCGGCGACGTGACGTTCGTCGTCAACTCGCACCTGCATTTCGACCACGTGGGCGGCAACCGGCATTTCCCCGGCGCCAAAACGGTCGTGTCCAAGAGCGAACTGCGCCAGGCGAAGGTGCCCGAGACGTTCGAGCGCTACGCCTACTCCGACCAGACCTTCGACCATCCGGGCGCCGACTTCGAGCTGCTCGAAGGCGACGTCGAGCTTGCCGCCGGCCTCCACCTGTTCGAGACGCCGGGCCATTCGGCCGGGCATTACTCGCTCCTGATCGAGCCGCCCTCGGGCGAGGCGCTGCTGTTCGCGTTCGACGCGGCCTACGCCCAGGAGAGCCTGGAGCGGATGATCCCCTCGGGCTTCCATCTCGACCCGACCGCGGCCGTCAGATCGCTGCGGCGGATCCAGAAGCTTGCACGTACCCACGAAGCCCGCATCTTCGTCGCACATGACGCAGCTGCATTCAGCGGCTATCGCCTCGCTCCGGCGGGAGTCATATGAGGTGATCATCTCCAGGCGCTCAACCAGGCATGTGCGTACCGAAATCCTCAGAGGAGGGACAGCAACGGTGAGACGGAAGACACTCAGTGCGGGCATCGCGCTACTCGTGATCGGCGTGACGGCGAGCGTGACCACAGGTGCGTTCGCGAGCAAGTCGGCGGTCTCCAAGATCGCAATCGCAACCCCCGCGAAGGCCAACGACTACGGCTGGAACCAGCAGGGCGTCGCGGCGGCCCACAACGTCGCCAAGGTGAACGGCGCGAGCCTGACGGTCAACGACGGCATCGGCTACGACAACACTCAGGCCGTCCTCGAGCGGCTCGCGCGCAGCGGCAATCAGTTCGTCATCGCCCAGGCCAGCGGCTACAACACCATCGCCCCGCGCGTCGCTGTGCAGACGAAGGTGCCGATGATCAGCTACGACAACCCGAAGAACCTGATCAAGAACTACATGTCCGACATCGAGACCTCCAGCCAGGACGGCGCGTACCTCGCCGGGGTGCTGGCCGCCAAGAAGACGACGACGAACAAGCTCGGCATCGTCATCTCCGCGGCCGACACCAACTGGTTCAAGCAGGCGGGCGGGTTCGTGGCGGGCGCGCGCAGCGTCAACCCGGACATCAAGTTCGCCTTCTCCCAGGTTGGCCAGGCGTCCTATGACGACGCGGCAGGCGGCAAGCGCGTGATGCAGGCCACGATCGCCGCCGGCGCCGACGTCGTGTTCGGCATGGGCGACGGCGCGACGCTCGGCTACATCCAGGCCGTCGAGACCTCCTCCAAGAAGGTCTGGTTCATCGACGTGATCGGGAACCCGACGCCGATCGACAAGAAGGGCGCCGTGCTCTCGTCGGTGCTCTGGGACTTCAGCAAGGTGTTCAAGGCGGCCGTGGCCGACGTCAATGCCGGCAAGTACGGCACGCATGTCTACACACTCGGTCTCAACAACGGCGTTTCGCTGCTGCAGACGAAGTACATCCCCGGGTCCGTCTGGAAGCTGATCCAGAAGACCCGCAAGGGAATCATCTCCGGCTCGATCAAGGTGCCGCTGACGCCCGACAAGAAGTCGGTCACGGCACTGATGAAGTAGCCGATCGGTTCTGTGAAGCCCGACCGGCAAGAGATGGACTCGACGGCGGGGGCAAGCGTCCCCGCCGTCGAGCTGATCGGCATCACGAAGGCGTTCCCGGGCGTCGTCGCGAACGACGACATCCACCTCGCGATCCAGGCAGGCCAGGTGCACTGCCTACTCGGCGAGAACGGGGCCGGCAAGTCCACGCTGATGAGCGTGCTCTCGGGGATGACGCAGCCCGACGCGGGCAGCATCCGCGTCGCCGGCCGCGACGTCCGGATCGACTCACCGCGCAGCGCGCTCGAGCTCGGCGTGGGAATGGTCTACCAGCACTCGACGCTCGTCCCAGCGCTGAGCGTGCTGGAGAACCTGCTACTCGGAGAAGGGAGCGGCGTGCGGCTGGATACCGGCGCCGGCGAAGCGCGGCTCGCCGAGCTCGCCGCGACGCTCGGAGTGACGGTCGACCCGCGCGCGCGGACGGGCGACCTGTCGCTCGGCGAGCAGCAGCAGGTCGAGATCATCAAGGCGCTCTGGCGCGGCTCGAACGTGCTCATCCTCGACGAGCCGACGTCGATGCTGACGCCGGAGGGCGTCACGGAACTTCAGAAGGTGCTCGTCCGGCTCAAGCTGGCGGGCGTGGCAATCGTTTTCATCACGCACAAGCTGCACGAGGCGACGTCGATCGGCGATCGCGTGACGATCCTCAAGCAGGGCCGCGTCGTCGGCAGCTTGGGCGAGCACGACTTGCGGTCGCGCACGCCCGAGGAGCTGCAGGCAGAGATCGTCCGCATCATGTTCGGCGAGGAGGCCGGAGGCGCCGCCCCCGTCGCCGAGCTCGAAGGTGCTCTGCCCGAGCGGCGGCGGGCGGCGCACGTCTCCGACGACGTCCTGCTCGAGCTCGAGGGCGTCGCCGCGCGGGGTGACGGGATCTCCCCGGGAATCGACGGCGTCTCCCTCGTGCTGCACCAGGGCGAGATCCTTGGCGTGGCCGGGGTGGACGGCAACGGCCAGCGCGAGCTCGCCGAGGTCGTGGCCGGGCAGCGGCGGACGACGGCCGGCGACGTCCGGCTCTTCGGAGCGCCGATCGGCAAGCTCGACGTGCGCGCCCGGCAGAAGCTCGGCTTGCGCTACGTCACCGACGACCGCCTCGGTGAGGGCATCGTGGGCTCGCTGGGCGTCGGGCTCAACCTCGTGCTCAAGCGCATCGGCCAGCGGCCCTTCTGGAAGCGCGGCCGCATCCAGCGCGGGCAGATCGAGCGCGAGGCACGCCAGCTCGTGGCGGAGTTCGACGTCCGCACCCCGAGCGTTGCGACACGCGCGGGCACGCTCTCGGGCGGCAACATCCAGAAGGTGCTGCTCGCGCGCGAGCTCTCCTCCGACCCGAAGGTCGTCGTCTTCAACAAGCCCACCTACGGGCTCGACATCCGCACCACACTCGCAGTGCGGGAGCGGATCCAGGAGCTGGCGGCCGGCGGCGTCGCATCGCTCGTCATCTCGACCGATCTCGAGGAACTGCTCGGGCTCTGCGACCGCATCGCTGTGCTGTACCAGGGCCGACTCGTCGGCACGTTCGAGAACGGCCCGGGCGCCGCCGAGCGCATCGGCGAGCTGATGGTCGGGAGCAAGGCCGCGTGAGCGATCTCGCGGCTGAAGTCGAGGACGCCCCCGAGAATGTCCGAGCGACAAGGCCCCTCACGGGCATCGTCGACCTGCTCATCCGATCGGTCCTGCCGCTCGTCCTGGCACTAGCCGCCGGCGGGATCCTGGTCGCGGCACTCGGGCACAACCCCTTCTCCTTCTACCTCGACATCTGGCGCGGCGGTATCGAGCTCTCGGCCTGGCAGGACAGCCTCATGCGAGCCGCCACGCTCACCCCGATCGCGCTCGGCCTGATCGTCGTCTTCCGCGCGAACATCTGGAATCTCGGCTACCAGGGGCAGTTCCTGCTCTCGGCCGCAATGGTGGCCGGCCTCGGGCCACATCTCGAGCGGCATCTCTCGGCCACGCTCACACTGATCGTGCTGTTCCTCGTGGCCGGGATCACCGGCGCAGTGTGGACGCTGATTCCCGCGATCCTCAAGGCCTGGTATCAGACGAACGAGATCATCACGACGCTGATGATGACGTTCATCGGCATCAGCCTCGCTGCCATCCTGGTCAAGGGCCCGTTCCAGGACTTCTCGTCCAACGTGCCCGAGACTCTGCCGCTCAACCTCGATCAGCTGCTGCCCACGCTCCCGGGCACGCGCACGCACGTGGGCGTCGTGATCGCGGCCGTACTCGTGCTGATCGTGCACTACGCCACCACACGCACCTCGTTCGGACTCAAACTTCAGGTGCTGGGCGCGAACCCCCGGGCGGCGGTGCACGTCGGCCTCGATCCGAAGCGCGTAATCCTCAGCGCGTTCATGTGCAGCGGCGCCCTGATCGGGTTCGCGGCGGCGATCGAGATCCTCGGCATCTTGGGCTACGTCCGCGCCGACTACAACCCCGCCTACGGCGACGCCGTGATCCCGTTCGTCTTCCTCGCGCGCCTCAACGCGCTCGCGGTCGTCCCGTTCATTCTCTTCTACTCGGTGCTCTCGATCGGCGGCGACTTCGCGGCCCAGAACTCCGGCCTGCCCGTCGACTTCCTGCTCGTCATCGTCGGCCTGACGCTGCTCTTCATGGTCTTCATCGAGTACCTCGGCCGGCGCCGCGAGATGGGGCGCAGCTACGTGACGCAGGGACTCCGCGACGGGCTCCGCCTGAAGAGGCCCAAGTGATCGCGCTCCCCGTCGCCTCGATCTTCACCCAGACGTTTCTCACGTCGCTCGTCGCGGGCGGCCTGCTGGCAGGCGTGCCGCTCATGTTCACGGCGCTCGGCGAGCAGATCTCCGAGGCCTCCGGCGTGCTCAATATCGGGCTCGAGGGGATGATGCTGACCGGCGCCTATGCGGGCTTCGTCGGCGCCTACTACGGCGGCCAGGACTGGCTCGGCTACCTGGCGGCGATCGGCGGCGGAGTGCTCGTGTCGCTGATCATGGTCGTCTTCTGCGTACGCTTCCTGCTCGACCAGATCGTCGTGGGCATCGCGATCACGCTGGCCGCAGAAGGCGCGACGAGCGTCCTCCAGGGGGCGCAGTTCGGGACGTCCTACCCGCGCCTGCCGGCAGCGCCGACCGTCTCCATCCCGGGGCTGGACAGCATCCCGATTCTCGGTGAGAGCCTCTTCCGGCAGCCGCTCGTCGTCTACCTCGGCTTCGGCCTGATCGCATTCACGGCCTGGCTGCTGCGCCGCACGAGGCCTGGCCTGAACCTGCGGGCGGCCGGGCAGAAGCCGCAGGCGCTCGACGCTGCGGGCGTGAGCGTGGTCGGAACGCGCAGCCTGGCGGTCATGGCCACGGGCGCGCTCGCCGGGCTCGGCGGCGGGTACCTGGCGATCGCCGGCGCCGGCATCTTCGTGCCCTTCATGACCCAGGGCCAGGGCTACATCGCGATCGTGATCTGCATGCTCGCGCGCGGCCGGCCGCTGTGGGTGCTGATCGGCGCGTTCATCTTCGGCATGTCGCTGCAGTTGGCGACCGCTCTGCAGATCGCAGGCGTCGACATCTCGACGGACGTCATCAACATGATCCCGTTCGTCGCGGTGATCCTGTCCCTCATCCTGTTCGCGCGAGGCGACTACCTGCCGCCCGCGCTGGCGCAGCCGTACGTCAGGGGCGCGCGCTAGCCCCGGAAGGGAAGGCAAGACCCATGCGAGACCCCGACTTCACTCTTACCGCCGGCCCGACGGCCTCGTCGCCCCGTGTGCTCGCCGCGCTCGGCTCGCCCATGCTCTACGACTACGACCCGGTCTTCCTCGAGCGCTTCCGCAGCCTGGAGACGAAGGTCGCCGCGCTCTTCCAGACCTCGAGCGACATCGTGCTGATGCAGGGCGAGGCGGTGCTCGGCCTGGAAGCGGCCGCGCGCGCCGTCACACGCCCCGGCATGACGGCGATCAACTGCGTCTCCGGCGTCTACGGCAAGTGGTTCGGCCTCTGGCTTGCCGAGTACGGCGCGAACCTCGTCGAGGTCGAGGCGCCCTACGACGCGCAGGTCGAGCCGGAGATGGTCGAGCGTGCGTTCGCCGCGCACCCCGAGGCGGAACTGCTCGCGGTCGTCCACTCGGAGACGCCCTCGGGCACCATCAATCCGGTTTCCGAGATCGGCCCGATCGCCAAGCGCCACGGCGCGCTCGTGATCGCGGACGTCGTCTCGTCGCTCGGCTGCGACACGCTGCGGCCCGACGACTGGGGCCTCGACATCTGCGTCGCCGGCCCGCAGAAGTGCCTCGCCGGCCCTCCCGGAATGTCACTCGTCGCGGTCAGCGACGATGCCTGGGAGCGCATCCGCGCCAATCCGTCGGCGCCGCGCGGTTCGTTCCTCTCGCTGCTCGACTGGAAGGACACCTGGATCGACGGCGGGCGCACCGCCTTCCCGTATACGCCGTCGGTCTCCGACGTCAACGGCGTCAGCGCAGCCTGCGACGAGGCGCTCGAATACGGGATCGACGAGTTCGTCGCGCTGCACACGCGCGCCGCGCGCGCGACGCGCGCGGGCGTGCGCGCGATGGGCCTCGACCTGTGGGCGCGCAGCGAGGAGATCTGCACGAATTGCGTGACCGCGGTGCGCATGCCGGAGGCGATCGGCACACTCGCGCTGCTGGCGCACGTGCGCGAGCAGTACGGCGTGATGCTCTCGCCCGGCTACGGGGAGATCAAGGAGAAGCTCGTGCGGCTTGGCCACATGGGCCCCGCCGCGCGCTCCCTCAACCCGGTCGTGGCGCTGGCCGCGTTCGGTCGCGGTCTCGCCGATCACGGCGCACGAGTCGACATCGGAGCGGGTGTCGACGCGGCGCTCCAGGTGCTCTCGCAGACGAAGGTGCCTGCGTGACGCTTCCGGCCTTCGAGCTGCACCGCCCCTCGTCGCTCGAGGAGGCGAGCGAGCTGCTGGGGCGCTTCGGAGACGACGGGATCCTGGTCGCGGGCGGGACGGAGTTGCTGCTGCTGCTCAAGCTCGGCTTCAGCGCCTACGACCATCTGATCGACGTGCGCGGGATCGCGGAACTGACCGGGATCCGCAGCGAGCGAGGCTGGCTCGAGATCGGCGCCGCGGTGACGCACCGCGAGATCGAACGCTCGCCGCTCGTGCACGATCGCCTGCCGGCGCTCGCGGAGATGGAGCGGTCGGTGGCCAACATCCGCGTCCGCACGGCGGGCACGCTGGGCGGCAACCTGTGCTTCGGCGACCCGCACTCCGACCCGGGGACGTTCCTGCTGGCGGCGGGAGCGGAGGCCGTGGTGCGGAGGGGCGGCGCCGAGCCGCACGCGCTGCCGATCGGCGACTTCATGCGCGGTCCCTACGAGACCGCACTGGCCGAGGGCGATCTGCTCGTCTCGCTCCGCATTCCCGAGACGGGGCCCGGAGAGGCCATCGCGCACCGCAAGCTGGCCTTCCGCGAGCGACCCGCGGCGACGGTCGCCGTGTGGGTACGCCTTGCGGACAGAAGCCCGGCGGACGTCCGGATCGCCGTCGGCTCGGTCGGGCCGGTGGCTGTCAGAGCCGCCGCCGCGGAGGCGCTCCTGCTCGGCGGGGCTCCAGCGGCCGAGGTGGCCGGCGCGGCGGCGGAAGCGTGCGGCGCGGCCCAGGATGCCAACGGCTCCGAGGAGTACAAGCGCCAGCTTGTGCGCGTGCTGGTCGGCCGAGCCCTGGCGGAGGCGCTGCAGCGGGCGGGGTAGCGCCGCCGGCCGGCCACTGCCATTCGTTTCCTACCGCGCGGACATGACGATCGCTGAAGTGAGGGGTTGACTTCGTGCGTGCGCGCAGATTTGCTTGACAGGCCCCAGGCTGAAACGCTCGCGCGAGTTGCTGCAGGTTCCAGGAGGTTCGTCGTGGCATCGGACATTTTCGCGAAGATCGGCGACATCAAGGGCGAGTCGCTCGACGACCAGCACAAGGACGAGATCGAGGTACTGAGCTGGTCCTGGGGCGTCTCGAACGCCGGCGAGATGCGGGGCGGAAGCGGAGGCGGTGCCGGGAAGGCGAGCTTCCGCGACCTTTCTTTCACCCACAACATCGACAAGGCGTCCCCCGTGCTGATGCAGTCCTGCGCGACCGGCGTGCACTTGAAGGAAGCGACGATCACCCATCGCAAGGCAGGCAAGGGCCAGCAGGAGTTCCTCGTGATCAAGATGAACGACGTCATCATCACGAGCGTGTCCCACGGCGAGAGTAGCGATGGAGTTCATGCCGAGAGCGTGAGCCTGACGTTCGCCAAGGTCGATCTCGCGTACAGGCCGCAGAAGGCCGACGGATCGCTCGATGCCGGCCTTCACTTCAAGTACGACATCAAGGGCAACAAGGAAGGCTGAATCCAGGCGGCGGAGAGAGATTCGTCGCGACCGGCATGCAGCAGTGGCCGACAGAGGATCGCACGCTCAGCGTGGACGAAGCGGTATCGCTCGCCATCCTGCTGCAACAGAACGAGCAGTGGGGGGCTGCTGCAGAGATCTATCGAAGCATCCTCGCGGTGGCGCCGGACCGGGCCGACGCGCTGCACTTCTCAGGCGTGCTCGCGCACCAGCAGGCCAGGAGCGATGAGGCAGTCGCGCTGATCGAGAGGAGTCTCGAGCTCGAGCCCGAGCGCGCGGATTGGCACAGCAACCTGGGCATCGTCTTGCAGGATCGGCTCGACCTGGACGAAGCGGTCGCGGCCTATCGACGCGCAATTGCGTTCGATCCGAATCACGCCAATGCCCACAACAATCTCGGAGTCGTGCTGAGAGCGCAAGGCGAGACAGCCGAAGCGGAATCGGCATATCGCACCGCGATTCGCCTGAATCCCGAGCACCTGGACGCGTACAACAACCTGGGCATTCTGTTGAATGGCCAGAAGCGGTCGCACGAGGCGGCGGTCTGCTTCTCCAAGGCCATCACGCTGAGACCGAAGGATCCCGAGGCTCGGAGGCTGCTGGCACTCGCGCACTCCACGCTCGGCGAACTCGACAAGGCGGTGGGAGTCTTCGAGGAATGGCTGAGGGAGGAGCCGGACGATCCCATTGCGCGGCACATGCTCGCGGCCTGCACCGGGCGCGATGTCCCGGCACGCGCTTCCGACGCGTTCGTCGAGACGACATTCGACAACTTCGCCGCCAGCTTCGATTCCAAGCTCGCCAAGCTATTGTATCGCGCGCCGGCGCTGGTCGCGGAGATGTTGGCGGACTCGGAGCCATCCGCGTCGGAATGTCTCGAAGTGCTCGATGCCGGGTGCGGCACGGGTCTCTGCGGACCGCTCGTCGCCCCGTACGCGCGCCGGCTGGTGGGAGTCGACCTCTCCGCGCGCATGCTCGCTCACGCCCGCGAAAGGAATGTCTACGACGAACTCGTCCAAGCGGAATTGACCGCCTATGTGGGCGAGTTCACGGAGGCGTTCGACGTGATCGTGTCGGCCGACACCCTCGTCTATTTCGGATCGCTCGATGGCGTCGTTGCGGCTGCCGCGACGGCACTGCGTCCCGGCGGACGGCTCATCTTCACGGTCGAGGAATTGCTCGTTGCCGGATCCCAGGCGGCGTACTCCATCAGCGCGAACGGGCGCTACCGCCATACCACCCGGTATCTCCATCGCGTGCTCGCGGACGCGAATTTGCGGCCGGCGATCGTGCAGGCCGAACTGCGGCTGGAAGCCGGCGACCCCGTTCCGGGGTTGGTGGTGCGAGCGACGAAACCCGCGGCTGCAGACCCTGTTTGACGTGGCGACTTGAACATCGCGCCCTGGGCTGAGGCGGGCTCTCAGCAGGGCACTGCGGCGCCGTCGCAGGCCGGCGCGAGCTTGTTGTTCGTGTCCACCGACCCGGTGGGATCGCCCAGCTTCGCGTAGTAGCCACCGGTCAGGGCGCCCTGGTGGATGATCGAATTGCGCACTCCGCTGCCGGGCGCCGGCCCGGTGAACATCGCGCCGTAGTGCAGGTGCAGCAGGTTGCAGCCATCGCAGACGACGTTGCTGATCCCGCTGAAGTCCTTGCCGTCGATGTAGAACCCCGCCGCGCCCTGCCCGGTCACGTACGGGCAGACGACGCTCAGCCCGCTGAAGGTGACGTTCGTACCGCCCTGCACCTGCACCCCGTCCTGGTGGAACGAGGTGTCGGTCAGGCGGTCGCAGACAATCCGGCTCGGGCCGATCGTGAGGTCGTGCGCGCCCGGTTGCACCTTGACGCCGTCGCCGCCGCCGCTGGTCACGTGAATGTCGAGGCTCAGCGTGCCGGTGCACCCGGCCGCGAGGTTGACGAGCGCGCGTGCGTCCGACCCGGTGCCGACCACACGCAGGCCGTAGACGGGGCCGTTACAGGTGTAAGGCACCCCGACCACCGGCCCGCTGGGCGGGGGCGGCGCAGGCGCGGGAGCGGACGCGGGTGGGCGCTGCTGCGGTGCTGGCTTCGGCTCGACCTGCGCAGGCCTCGGATGCGCCGCGCTGAGTTCTGCCGTGGCGGTCGTGGCCCGCTCGCCCTTGAACGTGCCAACACGGACGCCCACACCGATGTGCCGGGCCCACGGCAGCAGCAGCACCTTCCGCGACGTGCGCTCGCTGCGCCAGCGGCGCACGATGCCGGCCGCTCTGCTCAGCCCGTGCTTCCGTACGACATTCTCCGCGGTGCACTGACTCGGGGAATACAGCGCGAGCCGAGCGGTCCGGCTCGTGTCGATGATGCCGCGCGCGCGAGCCGCGTAGCGCAGGCCCGGATCGAGCTTCAGCGGGCGCAGCCCATGCTGACGGCGGAAGCGGTTGACGAGCAGGATCACGTGCCGCTCGACCTCCGGGTGCGTGGGCTTTAGCTTCCTTCCGGTCACGTGGCCTTTCCAGCCCTCCGCGGTGACGGAGCACGGGGCGCGCTTCGCACGAGCGTGCGCGGACGCCCCCGCGGAAACGGCGATGAGCGTGATGCTCACAAGGAGGCAGGTGGCGAGCAGACGGTGGGAAAGGGGCATGACCGCCACCATAGGCATGCTCGCCAGACCTTCGCGCTGCGGCTCAGCTCAAATCCGCTGAAGCCTCACAAAGGAGGGAGCGCGCTCGAAGGTGCGTCCGTAAGGTTGAGATTCCGGAGCGCGCGGCTAGGATGCGCGCCGAGTTCGCCAGGCCTCGTTGCCACTGGCGTCGGTGATGGTGATTGCTGCGGTGAATTCGTTGCCTGCCGCGGGCAATGCGAGGGTGCGCCGTCCGAGCCGCGGGACGTGATGAAGCGTCACGCTTTGGCCTGCGGCCGAGATCTCGATGGTGAAATGCGCTGACGCGTTGTCCTTCAACCGCCAGCGCAACCGGACACGTCCGTCCACATGGTCGATACGCAGGCGGCGCACCTCGGGAGGCTCGGTGTCGCGCTCGACGTCCGCGGCCCCCACGAACGTCTGCGGGGAGCGGTTGCCGGCCAGGTCGGTCGCGCGCAGCCAGAACTGGTACACACCGGGAGCGGCGGGCCGGCGACCCGTGAACCCGTTCCAGCGTGCCGTCACGAATCCACGGCGTTGCATGCCGAGCTGCTGCTTCGCGACGATCGACCCGCGCGCGTTGACCACGACGAGCCTCAGACTCGAGACCTTGTCGAGATGTGCACGCACACCCGCGCTGCCGTGCCGCCCGTCGGGCACGGAGGGATAGACAGTGGCGGTCGCTCCCATCGTGGCAGCGATGACCGGGGCTGTGACTCGATACTGGGCAAACCGATTGGCGTATGTGCGGAAATCGAGATTGCCGGTCTTGAGCGCGAGCTGACGCAGCTGCAGTGTCATGAAATCGTGGTAGCCGAGCGTGGTTTCTCGCGACCCCTCGTAGAGCGACCAGGCACCGGTGTCGTACTTCGGCAGCAGGGCGGCCGCCGCGTGCGCGCCGTTCTCGGCCCAGGCCCGTGCCTCGTCGTCTCCCGTGATGGCGGCGTAGTCATAGAGGGAGATCACCACTTGCAGGTCGCCGTTGAGGACTCGCAGCGACGGGTTTTCGGCGTAAAGCGGCCACCAGCGGCCATCCCGCGAATGGCCCAGCAGCCCACCGGCCGCGAGCGGTCGATCCAGGCCGGGCAGCGCCCGGCGTGCGAGCGCGAGATCCGCGTGGCTCCCGGTCGCCTGCCAGGCGCGCGCGAGCGCTTGGATCGCCACTGCCTGGGCCATGCCGCTGAGCCAGGGAGCGCGAGACCCCGGGTAATCGAATCCGTACTCCCATGAGACCCACCCGCCCGGCTGAGGCACCGCGATCGGCGCGAGCCGGTCGATCAGCTCCTGCATGGCACCGTAGTCCTTGGCGAACCAGTAGCCATTGACCTTGGACCAGTTGAAGAGTGGCTGGAGCTGAAGGCCGTGGCTGGGGTAGTAGGCGTAGACCAGAGGGTCGCCGGGGATGCTGACCCTGGCCAGGGGCTTGGGCGGTCCAGCCGCCGCGAACCAGACCCGGTTCGCGTCGAGCTGGCGAAACAACGGCCGCATGCGAGCAGGCGTCAGCGCCCTTCTCGAGGCGAGCTGGGCCAGCATGACGAGCTGGGATCCGAGCTCATCGCGGCGGCGTGTCTGGGCCGTCGCCTCGAGCGTTCGTACCGCTCTCATGGCCTGACGCAGCGAACGGCGGTAGCGATAGCGCTGGTCGACCGTCAAGCCCCCGGATCTCGACGCCGCCGAGAGCGTGCCGCGGACGGAGGCTGCCGCCTGCGCCGTCTGCTCGACCGTGACGCGCGCGACGGCCTGCGGACACGCTACGACCGTCGCGACCAGCACTCCGAGCACCAGCCACCGGCGCCGAACCGGCGTGTCGCCCTGCTCGGCCGGGCAATCCTGCGCCATGCGAAGCGGCTTGGGGCGGTCTGCGGCTCCGATCCTCATCAGCTAGTTCTCAGCCTAGTCATCTCCCGGGAGCCGGGATGCCCCGGAGGACGACTGGTCCGGGCATGCGAGCCGACCTCGTGGCGATCGCAGCGGAAAGCGTGGCCGAGGCGGTCGCTTCGCACCCGCCTCGGACGCTCACGGTGCACGGAGGGCGAGTCGTCGCCGGGCCGGTGCCGCGCGGCGGAATCTAGCCGCAGCGTTCGTCCGGTGGCCCGCCGATCACCGGTGCAGCTGTACCTCGGTCGGCGCATACGCGACCATCACACCCACCAGATGATTCGCGTGTCTCGCGATCGTTTCCACGATGGGTGGAGTGGTACTGCTCTTACGTGCGCCTCTTCATCGGAACGCGCTCACGCCCGAACGCGTCGACGCGTCCCCAGCGGCCGCGGATGTCGAGGAGCTCGATCTGCCCGATGCCCGCCGGGATCGCCGGGTCGACGATGAGGTGGTCGCCCATCGGCTCGAGGCCGAGCATGGTGCGGAGGAAGAGCAGCGGCGCGCCGGTCGACCAGGCCTGTGGGCTGCATGCCGTGGGGTACTCCACCGGGTAGTTCGTCTTGCTTCGTTCGTAGCCGCCAAACGCTTCGGGCAGACGGCCGCCGAAGAACTCGGCCGCGTCCAGGTTGCCCGCGGCGATCCGAGCGGCCTCTTCATTGAAGCCGTAGCGCCGCAGTCCCCAGGCGATGAACGAGTTGTCGAATGGCCAGACGCTGCCCACGTGATAGCCGATGGGGTTGTAGCGTGCCTCGCCTTCCGCAAGCGTGCGCACGCCCCAGCCGGAGAAGAGACGCGGCCCGAGCAGGTGGCGCACGACGGCCTTCGCCTTCGATTTGTCGACGATCCCGCTCCAGAGCAAGTGGCCGTTGTTCGATGCGAGGGCATCGACCTGCCCGCCCTCAGTGTCGAGCGCAAGCGCAAAGTACTCGTCCTCCTGGACCCAGTAGTCGCGGTTGAAGCGCCGCTTGAGCTCGGCTGCCTCACGCTCGAGCCGGTCGGCGAAGGCGGCGTCCTTCCAGACCTCGCGTGCCAGCCGGGCACCGCGCACCTTGGCGTCGTAGGCGTATCCCTGCTGCTCGGCGGTCGCCCGCGGGAAGCCGGGCAGGCGGCCATCGCGGTAGGAGATCGAGTCCGGGGAGTCCTTCCAGCACTGGTTCTCGAGGCCTGTCTGCTCGTTTCGCCGCTGATACCAGATATAGCCATTGCCCATCAGATCTGCGTATTCATCGATCCAGGCGAGCGCTGCGCGAGCCTCGAACTCGAGGTCGCGCACGAGCCTCGTGTCACCGGTCCAGCGCTCATATTCGTCGAGCAGGACGACGTACAAAGGTGTCGTGTCCGCCCCGCCGTAGTAGGGCGAGTGGGGCCGCTCCTCGAACGCCGTCATCTCGCCGTACCGCATCTCGTGCATGATCCGCCCGGGATCCTCGTCACGGAAGTCGTCCGTGCGCGTCCCCTGCCACTCCCCGAGCGCGCGCAAGGTAGCCAAGGCCAGCTCCGAGGTGAACGGCAATGCCTGCAGGCTGGTAAAAATGCTGTCGCGTCCGAACATCGTCATGAACCAGGGCAGGCCGGCCGCCGGAAGATTCTTGCCACCGGCTACGGGCGGCGAGAAGCGCAGCGCTGCAAGATCGATGAGGCACCGCCGGTAGGTCGCCCTCAGTGCGTCCGAGTCGCATTCGAGCCGGGGCGCTCGGGCCAGCCAGCGATCGAGATTCTTCTGCATGTCCGTTGCCGAGCGCTTGGTCATCGGCGTCGGCTTGCCGAGACTTCCGAACAGGCCCGCGGCGACGACGTCGATGCTGGTCGACCACTCGCGGTGTGACTCGATATGAGCCTTGAAGGTCAGGCCGCTCTCATCGAACTGGGCTGGGGCCGTCGCCGAGATGTACGTCTCGCGTCTGAACGTCTCACGTTCATATCCGAGCACCAGCCGAGCGCGCTCGACTCGTCTCGAGTAGCTGCCCTTCTTCTCGAGCGCGTCCTTCACCTCGAAGAGGTCGGCGAAATCCGAGTCCGCTTCGATGCGGACGATCAGATCGATCGGGCTCACGTCGTGGTTGAGGATCGTGATCTCCTCGCGAAAACCTCCGCCGACAGAGCGCTGGCGTATGACTGAGAGATTCGCATCGACGTACATCGTCCCCGTCGCAGGTACGAGGAAGAATCGCGTCTCCCAGTAGTGCAGATCATCGACCGAGAGAGCCGTCAGCCGCTGGTCGTCAATCGTCAGTACCCACCTCGAGATGAATCGCGTGTCATAGGAGAACAGACCGGACGGGTCGGTCCGCGTTGCCTCGATGTCTCCCTGCGCGTCGCTCACCACGAAGGTATTGCCGTCCAGGATCTTGACGACATCGCTCACGACCGCCCCTTCGCCTGCCCGGCGGCCATCGGCGTCGCCTTCGCACTTGGAGGCCCAGGGAAGAGCCGCTGGAACCCCACCAGCAGCGCGAGGTCGCCTTCGACGATCACCGTGCCGCGCAGTGTGGCCGCGAGCGCGTTCACCTCGCCTTTGGTGACGGCGTTCATGACGCCCCGGTCCGCCAGCACCGAGCAATCGGCCTTCGCCTTGCTGCGCGAGACGGCTACTTCGCCTTTCCTGACGGTGACGAGCCAGTGCTCTCTCCGTTCACCCGTTACGTCGAAACGGAGGGTGCACGTCAGCTTCTGGAGCAACGGCTCGTGTCCTCGCTGTCCGAGCTCGGCGAAGAACTCTGCAGTCGCGTCAGCCATGCACGGTCGGGGCAGACGCTGCTCGTCCGCTCATTCTGATGCGGATCATGACGACGACCGTACGCGCCGGGCGGGCCGAGCACGTCACCCGGGAAAGGTGAATAGGCGCCACGCGCGTCCAGCGCTCCCGAGCGCGGCACGAGCTAGCAGATCCCGATTCGAGATCGGGTTCGACGCTAGTCGATACGGCACCGCGGATCGCCGCCGAGCAGCGCGCTCTGCTGCGCGTTCGCGAACGCATCGGTCCTGGCCGTGTAGCGACCTGGCGGCGCGAAGTGGGTCTGCACGAGCGGCGAGACCCCGGGGCCGATGGCGGTGGCGCGGTAGGCGTCGCCGGTGCCGACGCCGTTCCAGGCCGGCGAGGCGGCCGGGTGATTCGCAAACGTGTAGCAGAAGCCGGCAGTGAACGGGTGAGTCAAGAAGCTGTTCACCCGTCGCCATGCGCCGCCATCGAGATAGTCCACGTAGATGTTGCGGCCTTGCTTGTCCGTAGGCGCACCCTGCAGAGTCTGGTGTGTGCCGAAGACCGCTTGGCCGTGGTAGCGGAAGCTTCCCCAGAGGTGCTGGAACCTTCCGCGATAACTGTGGTCTGTCTGGATGAACAGCGTGCCGATGTCGCCGCGCCAGTGTGAGATGTAGAGCTCGGCGGCCGCGCTACTGCCGCCGTAATTCGGCCACAGGCGTTGCCATTGCTGAAGCGCCCAGTACGAGCCGTCACGCGCATCGCAGGCGGCGATCATCAAGGCGAGCGGCGGCCCGGTGTACGGCCTGCAGTTGTTGCGAAAGCGTTGGTAGTCGGCGACCTTACTTCTCCAGCCTCCCGAGTAGTCGCGGTGGAACGCCGGAGCTGCGTCGATCGCCCCCCAATAGAGCACGTGGTGTGGGCTTCCTTGCACCGAGTAGGTCACGAGCGCCACGCCGTGGTCGTCGATCCGGAGCGCGGGAGACGCGGCTTCGCGATCAACGATCTCGGCTGCAGCCCCGCCTGCCGGAAGCGCCAGCGCGAGCAAGATGACACACAGCAGTCCCAGAAGCCGCAATCGACGACGCAGGCTGAGGTGACGCCCGTTCGCTGCGTGTTCTGCTGCACCCACGGCACGATCAGCAGCGCGCTTGACAATGTCTGGGCTCTGCATGCCGTTCACGGGATCAACCCCTTCTCGTCGGTCGAGGCCAACGTCTGCTCCGCGAAAGACGTGGGACAAGCGAATGCAATGCGCTGGCCAGCGGTCTTGATTGCCGGCACCGTCGAATGTGATGACGCTTGATGTGACACTCGTGCGATCCGGCGCGTCGCCGGGCCGACTCGCTCCATCGAACCTTCATCCGGGTCTGCCTGCATGCTCGGACCCAGTGCCCGGCGTGCAGGAGACCCGGATGAACTCACTCATCGAACCTCCGCCTAGTGGAGGATCTTGCCTGCCGCGATGAGCAGCCTGTTTCCGGCGCGTGCCGAGGTTGCCGCCGCGCCTGCCTGCCTGCCGGCGGCGACGCGGTCACCGCGTAGGCGAGCGCGTCCGGTCGCCGCCCAACCCTGCGCGGCTGCCGCGTAGTCGGTGAACGCGGCGAGTGCCAGCTTCTGCGCTCGCTTGCCGGCTGCGGTCGAGGGCCGCTGATGCGCAACCGCAGCGCGCGCATGGAGCGCGTCGGTGCGGAAGCGCACTGCGCTGGAGGTCATCCGACGGGGATGCCGGTTCTGAGCCGCCAGTGCGACGGAGTGCGCGTCCACGCCGATCGTGCGCGACCACGAGTTCACGCTCGTGCGCAGTGTCGCGTTCGACGCTCCCACCGTGGAGGCGAGTGCGAGCAGCGAGGCCGTGGTCGCCACGATGAACACGAGGCGACCTGCGCGACCGTTGCGAATGCGAATCATGATGCCTACTCGTCGCCACTCGGGGTGCCCGAGCCGCTGCCGTCCTGAGCATTGCCGCCATTGTCGGTGCCGCTATTGCCGCCATCGCCGTGGCTGTTTCCGCCGTGGTGACCGTGGCCGTCGTCGTCCGACTCCTCGCTCAGGTCGCTCGCGTCCTGCTGATCGCCGGCGTTGTCATCGGCGGTCTGGGCGACGGCCTCGCCCTGGACGCCGTTGGCTGCCTGCATCACGTCGTCCGCGGCGCCCTGCTCGTCAGCGACGTCGTCGCCCTGCACGGGGGGAGTGACGGCAACCGGGCTCGCGGGGGTGGTGCTGGTCGTCGTGGTCGTGTCCGTACTCGTCGTGCCCGTCGTCGTGTTGCCCGGCGCGCCGGCGCCACCGTCGGCGAACGCGGATGCGGCGCCGCCGCCGACGGCCAGTGTGCCGATGGCCATCGTGATCGCAATCGATCGCTTCAACATCTGTTCTGCTCCTTGAATCGTTTTTCCTGATCTCTTCACCAGCTTGACCTACACTTGGTAAAGAGATCGCGAAGCGCGCTACAGCAGCGAGCAAAATCTGCAAACCCGGCCCGCCGGCGCGATCGGGTCTCGAGGAGAGAGCGACGTGGCGGATCTCAACCAGCCCTTACACGTCCTGCTGGTCGAGGACGAAGGCTCCGTGGCGGAGCCTCTGGCCCAGGCTCTGCGGCGGGACGGCTTCGTGCCGACGGTCGTCAGCACGGTCACCGGCGCACTACAGGCCGCACGCCGGCAGCAGTTCGACTTCGTGATCCTCGACCTCACGTTGCCCGACGGGGACGGCCGGGACGTGTGCCGGGAGATCCGGCGCGACTCGAGCGTTCCGCTGATCATGCTCACGGCGCGCGGCACCGAGCTCGACAAGATCGTCGGCCTCGAGCTCGGCGCCGACGACTACGTGGTCAAGCCGTTCAGCAGCGCGGAGCTGCTCGCGCGCATGCGCGCAATCCTGCGGCGGGCTGCCGGTCCGGCCGACGGGCCCCGCGGACCCGTCCAGGTCGGTGACCTCGAGGTCGACGAGCGCAGCAGGCGCGCGAGCCTGGGCGGGTCGCCAATTCCGTTGACGCTCAAGGAATTCGACCTGCTCGCCAGGCTCGTGCGGGAAGCAGGAAGCGTGGTTCGCCGCGAGGACCTGATGTCCGATGTGTGGGACGCCAACTGGTTCGGCTCGATGAAGACGCTCGATGTGCACATCAGCACGCTTCGGCGCAAGCTCGGCGATGACCCATCGCAGCCGCGCTACCTGCACACGGTGCGTGGCATCGGCTTCCGGCTCGCTGCCCCCGAAGAAACCGCGCCTTGAGCCTCCGGACGCGCTTGCTGCTGGGTGCGGGCTACCTGCTCGTGCTCGCGATCCTCGCCTTCGAGGTGCCGCTGGTGATCAGCCTGAACCGGCGCGTCCACGCCGAAGTGCAGTCTCAGGCGCGCAGTCAGGCCGATGTGCTCGCGGCGACGGCTTCCGATCTGCTCGCAAGCAAGGAGCGGCCGACTCTCCAGGCGCTCGTGCGCCGAGTCGCGAAACTCGTGCGCGGGCGGGTGGTCGTGGTCGATGCGAACGCGCGAGTGCTCGCCGACAGCGCAGGCGCCGAGCCTCCCAACCAGCCGTTCGACCGGCCCGAGATCGCCCAGGCACTGGCGGGTCGCGCCGCCCAGTTGACGCGGAACAGCAAGACGCTCAATGCGCACATCCTCGCGACCACTGCGCCGCTCTTACAGCGGGGTCGCATCACCGGGGCCGTGCGCGTGACCCAGAGCGTCGCGGCAACGGACCGCGCCGTGCGCCGCGTGGTGCTCAACCTAGCGGGAATCGGCGTCGCGGTGCTCCTGATCGGGCTGGTCGTCGGCACGATCATCGCCCGCGCGATCACCGGCCCGATGAAGCACCTGCGGGAATCCGCCGAGCAGATTGCAGTTGGCGATCTCGAAGTCCGGGCCAGAGTGGAGGGAAGCAGCGAACAGCAATCGCTGGCGCGCTCCTTCAATGACATGACGGACCGACTCTCGCTGGCGCTCGAGGCGCAGAAGCAGTTTGTCGCCGACGCCTCGCACCAGTTGCGCACCCCGCTGGCCGGACTTCGGTTGAGGATCGAGGAAGCGCAGGCCGCGGGCGTCTCCGAAGCGGCCGAGGCCGAGATTCGTCAGGGCACCCTCGAGATCGACCGGCTCGCCCGTACGATCGATGAGCTCCTCATCCTCAGCAGCGCCGGCGAGCGGGAGATGCAGCCGGACACGGTCGACACGGTCGAGGCGGCGGAGGCCGCGCATGCCCGCTGGAGCCGCTACGCCCAAGCCCGGTCGATCACCCTCACACTCGACGCCGAATCGCCAGGCGATCAGGTCGCCTGCTCGCGCGCCGACCTCGATCTCGCGATCGACGCCTTGCTCGAGAACGCGCTGCACTACTCGCCCGCGAACACGACCGTCACCGTTTCCTGCCGCGGGGGGTCGATCCAGGTGCGCGACGAAGGAGCCGGTCTCCAGCCCGGTGAGGAAGTGCACGTGTTCCAGCGCTTCCGGCGAGGCAGCGCGAGCGCCGCCGGTCCCAAAGGCAGCGGCCTCGGGCTGCCGATTGCGCGCGCGCTCGCCCGCCGCTGGGGCGGTGAGGTGACGCTCATGCGACAGCCTGAAGGCGGCGCCATGGCGACGATCGAGCTACCACTTTGCCGAGCCTTTACCAACGCACGGTTAGCCTGATTGCATGAGCCTGCGGCGCATATTCACTTGGCTCGTCATCGCGCCGCTCGGGATTGGCCTCACAACGGGGTTGACGATTACGACGACCCTCCTCACGCAGCAGCCGATCGGACTCGCCTCGGAGCCACTTTCGGCAGGTGACGCGTTGGCGCCGCATGCAGCGACGATCGCCGCCCGGGCGGTCGACTCGTCCTCTGCGCACCAGGCTCCGGCGCCCGGCGCGCACGGGGGCCGGGCAGTGATGATCCAGGCCGCGACGACGCAGCCCGCGACCACCACGTCGCCGGCCGATCCCGTAGCGCAGTCGCCGGCAACGCCGGCGACGAACGTGCCGGCGCCCGTACCACAATCCGCACCGACGCCGCCCCTGCCGCGCGTGAAGCCTCGCGTGATCGTGCCGGCGCGGACGCCGGAGAAGGCCGCGAGCGACGAGCACAGCCAGCGTGACACACAGGTGTCGGATGGCCACGGGAGCGACAACACAGGAAGCGACAACTCTCGCTCGGGCGGCCGCGACGATTGAGTGGGTGCGGGACGCACGCCCACCGATCGGCGGTGCTCTCACCGCACGGTGCCGACCAGTCCGGGTGATCAGCGCACAGGTGCGCCTGCGCCTATTGGCGCGCGAGATGCCGCCGTCTCGATGCGCCTCATCCAGCCTGTCATTCGGCTGGCCAGGCGGCTTCCGCGATCTCCTCGGCCTGCTCCATCACGACGAGGGGCGCGTAGCCTCGGTCGTGCTCGCTCGGGAGCACGCCTGCACCTTCGATGACGGAGGCGAACATTCGCAAGTGCCGGGCGCCCATGGCTGCGCGGCCAGGTTGAAGGCCGCTGCCATCGGCGACCCAGTCCCAGGTGATCCAGATCAGCTCGCGGCAGGCTTCGGGCGTTGCTGCTTCTGCTGGCGTAAATGGCGTGACGACTTTGATCCGCTCCTGCTCCTCCAAGAGATCGACTTCGCAATGCACCTGGAACGAGTCGTTCGAGAACTCGGTGGGTGTCCAGTCTCGCGCCCGAGTGGCGAGCCGGAGCGGGTCGCGTGCGTCCTGGCTGCTCGTCGCCCGCGTGATCTGCTCGAGCTTCGCATCCGCGAAAGCTGAGACGTCGTTCAGCAGCGCGAGAGCGTCTTCCGGCTGCTCTCCGAAGTTGCAGAGCATCGCGTCCGCGACGAGCATGGGGAGCCAGGTCGCGAACGCATCCATGTTCTGTTGGGAGAAACCCACGCGGTCGTACCGCGCGCCCCGGTCAATCTGGAACGCGATCCAGACCCGCTCATAGTCCGGTGTTGGAGGGCCTGACTGGGATCGAGAGAACGGCCACGCCACACGTGCATAGTAGGGCCGGCGCAGACGTCGTTTGCTGACGCCTACCGTACACGGCACGCGTTGATTCCACCGGCTGCTCGACGCCTCCGTCCACCTGGCCCTGGGGGCCAACTCAGGGTCAGGTCAGGGTCATTCCCGATACCGGAATCGGCGTCGGCGCGGCACGGTACACCCATGACAGAAACCAGCACTCACGCACTCGGTAATGGAGCGACGAAACGCCTGGAGCGCAGTCGCTCAGATCGGAAGCTCGCCGGCGTCTGCGGCGGCCTCGCGCGCTATTTCGACATCCACCCGGCCGTCTACCGCGTCGGCTTCGTCGTCCTCACGCTGCTCGGCGGCGCAGGGGTCATCATCTACCTGGCGGCGGCGCTCGTCATGCCCGACGAGGGGCAGGAGGATTCCTTCGCCACGGCTGCCCTGCGCAACCGTCGCGAGCGGCCCTGGCCGCTCATCGGTCTGGGGCTCGTCGCCGTCGCACTCGTGACGCTGCTCTCGCGGGCGACGCTCTGGCCACACGGCGACGCCTGGATCCTGCTCCTCATCTCGGGCGCAGCCATCCTCTGGATCACCCGCCACAGCAATGCAGCGACGGCGGACGGCGCAGCGCTCGCGAGCGAAGACTCGCGCCGCATCCGACGCGTCGTCAAGCGCATCGCGATCACGCTGGGCACGCTGCTCGCGCTCCTGCTCGTGGGTGCCGCCGTCGTCGCAGCCACGTTCAACGTCCAGCTCGGCAATGGCGTCGGCGACCGGAGCTACGTCGTCGCCGGCACGCAGGACCTCCGCCACACGTACAAGCTCGGAATCGGCGAAATGACGCTCGACCTGCGCGGCGTCCGCTTCACGAGCCGCCAGACCCATGTCAACGCTCGCGTGGACATCGGCAGCCTCCGCGTCATCGTTCCGCAGGACGTCGCCCTGCAGGTGCGGGGAGATGCCCAGCTCGGGGAGGTCAACATCCTCGGCAGGTCGGACGGCGGACGCCATGCCAAGACGTCGATCGTCCAGACCGGCAAGCACGTGCTCGTCCTCGACACGCACGTCGGCGTCGGCCAGGTGCGCGTCACGCGCGCCGTACAGTGAGCACGCATGGCGCTGCGCTCCTTCACGACGAGTGCTGACGGGCGTGCCCTCGCCGGGGTCTGCGCGGGAATCGCGCAGGCCCTCGGCGTGGACGTCACACTCGTCCGGCTCATCTTCGCGTTGCTCGCGCTCGCGGGCGGAGCCGGGATCGTGCTCTACCTGGCGCTCTGGGCTTGGTCGGCGGCCGATCGCCCGCGCTGGGCGATCCTCCTGCTCGTGGTTGCCGGCTCGCTCTTGCTCGGTGCCCTCGGCGTCTCCGACCGCGGCGTGGCGGGAATCGTGCTCGTCGCGGCCGGCCTGGCGCTCGCGTTGCGTCAGGGTGGAAGCTTCCGGCCCGACGCGCCGCTCTCGTACGGCGGCATCGCGCTCGCGGGCTTCGGCACGATTCTGCTGCTGCAGAGCGGAAGCGCGCCCACGCGGCTGCTGGCCCCGGGCGCCGTGGCGGGCGCGCTCGTGCTCGTCTGCGGGCCGTGGCTCTGGCGCCTCGCGCTGGAGCGCGATGCCGAGCGTTCCGCGCGCATCCGCACGGACGAGCGCGCCGACGTCGCTGCGCGCGTCCACGACTCGGTGCTGCAGACGCTGGCGCTGATCCAGCGGCACGCGGGCGAGCCGCGTCGCGTCGCCACGCTCGCGCGGCGCCAGGAGCGGGAGCTGCGCGGCTGGCTCTACGCCGCGCGGCCGCTCGGCGACGACGGCTCATCCCTCGTAGCGGCGCTCTCGGCTGCCGCTGCAGACGTGGAGGAGCTCCACGGGGTCCGCATCGAGCTCGCGAGCGCGGGGGATGCGCCGCCGGAGAACGCGATCGTGCTCGCCGCACGCGAGGCGATGACGAACGCCGCCAAGTTCGCCGGCGTCGAGGAGATCGACGTCTATGTCGACGTGGTGGAGGACGAGATTGCCGTCTTCGTGCGTGATCGCGGCGCCGGGTTCGATCCGGCGGCAGTGCCGGAAGACCGGCGGGGGATCCGCGACTCGATCATGGGCCGGGTCGAGCGCGCGGGCGGCAGCGCGGTCGTCACGAGCGCACCTGGCGCCGGCACCGAGGTCGAGCTGAGGTTGCCGCGATGAAATGGCGCGTCGTCCTGGTCGACGATCACGGCCTCTTCCTCGCAGGGGTCCGCTCCGAGCTCGGCGACACGGTCGAAGTCGTCGGCGAAGCAGGGACGGTCGCCGACGCCGTGCCGCTGATCAAGCAACTCGACCCACACGTCGTCCTGCTCGACGTTCACCTCCCCGACGGGAAGGGAGACGCGATCATCAACGCCGTCGCGCCCGAGCGCCCCGGAGTGAAGTTCCTCGCGTTGTCCGTCTCGGACGCGGCGGAGGACGTCATCGCCGTCATCCGTGCCGGCGCTCGCGGCTACGTGACGAAGACGATCGCCGCCGAAGAGCTGACGGCGGCCATCGGCCGCGTGGCCCAGGGCGATGCGGTTTTCTCGCCGCGGCTCGCGGGCTTCGTCCTCGACGCGTTCCGCGCCGGCGACCGTCTCACCAGCAGCGCCGAGCTGGACGAGCTGACGCCCCGCGAGCGCGAGGTGCTCCAGTTGATCGCGCGCGGCTACATGTACAAGGAGATCGCCGCGCGTCTGCACCTCTCGGTCAAGACTGTGGAGAGCCACGTCTCGAGTGTCCTGCGCAAGCTGCAGCTTTCGACCCGCCACGAGTTGACCCGCTGGGCGACACAGCATCGGCTCGTGTAGGAGCTTGCCTGTCTCTGGCGCGGCTCTTCGGTCGATGAGCTCGGCTCAGGTGAGGCCGCGGGCTCGGCTCCGGCCTCACTGGCTGCGTCGGCAGTCGCGGCAGCGACCAGCCGATGACCCGGGCGTCATCGCCCGGGTCATCGGGTACGTCAAGCGGTCGCGCGGACGATCACGCCCGCGCGGGTGTCAGGCGTCGCACTCGCCGGCGAACTGCGCGGCCTGCGGCTTCGACTTGTGTCCAGCGTCCTTCATGATCGGCGGAACGGCCGGGTCGGACACGAAGCTCTGCCAGCCCTGCTGGTTCCAGTCGAAGACCACCCACACGCGATCCTCTTCGGACGGATCGCGGAAGATCGCCGCACCCTTGCACCCGTGCTCCTTGCGCTTCTCGGCGCCCTTGGTCGAGAAGATGTCCATGAAGCGGTCGAAATCCTCGACCTGTGTCGTCGCGAGCAGCATCTTGTTCTCCCTTGCGTTTCGTCGTGCGGTTTGCGTTGATCTCAGACGCGGGCGGCGGTGACCTGCGTGCCGACCTGGCGCTCCTGGGGCTCGATTGCCCCGAGGTTCTCGACGACCTCGAAACGACCGTTGCGCGCCTGCGCGATGTACATGTTCATCCGCGCGTGGTGTTGACCAGGCACCATCGCCGCCGGGCCGCCCGGGCACTCGGCGATCTGCGCGCGGTCCAATGCCGCGATCACGTCCGCCTGCTCGAGCGAGCCCGCCTCCTCCACGGCGGTCGCCCACAGCCGCAGCCCGCGGTAGAGGCCCGAGCACCCACTGCCACCGGTGAACTGCGCGTCGCCGGGATAGAGGGCGTCGTACTGCGCGAGCAGCTTCTGGCTGAACGGGTCGCTGACGGCCTGGTAGTAGTCGAGGCAGCCGTACAACCCTTCCACCTGGGCGGCCGGCACCATGTTCAGGAAGTTCTCGTCGAAGTACGTGCACACGAGCTGCCCGCCGCGATTCGCGAAGCCCGAGTCGTAGAGTTGCTCGAAGAACGGCGTGACGCCGGGAGGCACGATCGTGTTGAACACCACGTCCGCGCCGCTCTCGCCGATCCGCTCGACTGTCGCGTGGTAATCGGCGTGGTCGAGCGGGAAGTACTCCTCGCCGACGATCGTCCCGCCGTTGGCCGTGACGACATCCCGGACACGCGCGTTCAGCACGTGGGGCCAGATGTAGTCGGCCGAGGGCAGGTAGAAGGACCTGGCTCCGGTCTCGCGCATCAGCCACGGGATGAGCGGGTCTACCTGCTGCGCGGGCCCGGGGCCGGTGCAGAAGATGAGCGGATCGGACTCCTGGCCCTCGTACTGCTCGGGGTAGATGTAGAGCGTCTTCCCCTCCACCACGGCCGGGCCCTTGATGGCCTGCCTCGTGGAGCTGTAGATGCCACCGAAGATGACATCGACCTGGTCCTGCTCGACCAGCTTCGCCGCGGCGGCGGCGGCGACGACGTCGTCCGTGGCGCCGTCCTCGAGATGCAGCTCCAGGGGCCGCCCAAGCAGGCCGCCCTTCGCGTTGATATCGCCGATGACCATCCTGACCACGTTGGCATTGGCGAGACCCACGAACGAGAGTGGGCCCGTCTGCTCTGCGATGACTCCGACCTTGATCGGGTCGCCGAGGTTCGAGGTTGCCGAGTTCAACACACTCCCTCCCTTGAGCAGCGTCGCCTGCCGCAGGGTGCGACTGGCAGCGATGCTCGTCGTGTGGTAGACATGCTGCCCCGCTGCCCCTGTCAATACATCGGGAGGACTCCCCATCTTGAGCGCGCCCCTCCGCCTGGGCGAATTCGTCGCCACGCTGGCGCTCGCGCAGGACAATGCGTTCGGCCAGCCGCTCGAGTCGCAGCTGCGGTCGTGCCTCCTCGCGACGTGGATCTCCGATGCCGCGGGATTCGACGACGATGTGCGGGAGGACGCCTACTGGGTGGCGTTGCTCCGCTACGTCGGCTGCACCGGCCACGCCCACGAGGTCGCCACCGTGTTCGGCGACGAGATCGCGATTCGCGCGCAGACGCTGGTCCACGACGCGGCGAATCCGACCGAGGTCATGCGCGACGTGATGGCGTTCGCGACGGCCGGCCGCAGCCCGGAGGAGCAGGACGCGATCGTCAAGATGATCCAGGAGACGGCGCGCGAGTGGGCCGTCTACAACTTCTCGTCCGGGTGCGAAGTGGCCGACATGCTCGTGCAGCGGCTCGACTTCGGTCCCGGGGTACGTGAAGCGCTGCGCTTCACGTTCGAGCGCTGGAACGGCAACGGCTATCCCGCCCATGCGAGCGGCGAGGAGATTCCGCTCGCGATGCGCATCGTGCACCTCAGCCATGACATGGAGGCCATCGGTCGCCTTTTCTCGCCGGACCACGCCCTCGAGGCCGCCCGTGAGCGCCGGGACCGCACCTACGACCCGGTGCTCGCCGATGTGTTCGTCGCGCACGGCAGCGAGTGGCTCGATCGACTGCGCGAGCTCGAGCCATGGGATGCCGTTCTGGATCTCGAGCCGGAGCCTCGCCGCGTGCTGGACGGCGACGACCTCGAAAACGCTCTGACGGTTGCGTCCGACTTCATCGACCTGAAGTCCCCGTTCATGGGCGGGCACAGCCGTCGCTGCGCGCAGCTTGCCGAGGACGCAGCGCGGGTGCTCGGGCTCAGCGACGACGCCACCACCACCCTGCGCCGGGCGGCGCTCGTGCACGACTTCGGCGCCACCGCGGTCCCCAACTCCATCTGGGACAAGCCCGGCTCGCTCACGCGGACGGAGTTCGATCGCGTCGAGCTTCACCCGATGCTGACCGAGCAGATGCTGCGCCGCTCGCCGGCTCTCGCCGTCTTGAACCCGGTCGCGTGCGCGCACCACGAGAAGTGCGACGGCTCGGGCTACCACAAGCGCGTGCGGGCCGATACCGGGGATCCCGGAGCATGCCTTCTGACCGCGACGGAGATCTACGTGGGCCTGACGACCGAGCGAGCAGATCGCGCGCCGTTCTCGTCCGCAGATGCCGCGGCTGAGCTTCGTGAGCTCGAATCACGGGGCGTGCTCGAACCCCGCGCGACCCACGCCGTCCTCGTGGCGGCCGGGCACGGCGAGCCGGAGGCGCCGGCGCGAAAGCGCTTGCAACAGCCGGGCGGGCTGTCCCGTCGTGAGGTCGACGTACTCGATCTCGCGGCGCGCGGACTCACGACGCGCCAGATCGCCGACCGTCTCGTCATCTCGCCCAAGACCGCCGATCACCACATTCAGCACATCTACTCCAAGATCGGCGTCTCGACTCGCGCAGCCGCCGCACTGTGGGCGATGCAGCACGATCTCGTCCGCGGGGTGGGCTGACCGTTCGCGCGGGCGGCGGCGCGACGTGCACGGGCCGGCGGCCCGCGTTGTTCCCACAAGCTGCTCGACGCCTCCGCCCACCTGGCTGTGAGGGGCCTGCTCAGGGTCAGGTCAGCGTCAAACTGCGGTCAGTTGCAGCTCGCGCTGTCGAGCGGCCGTGACGAGCTCCGCGCGTGCTGTCATTCGCCGGCGAGCACGACGCCGGCTGACGGATCGTCGCTCGCATCGAACGCGAATGCCTCATGCAGCCCTCGCCGGAACGGCCGCTCGATCAGGCGCGGGAAGAACGAGCGCCGCCGTGCGCCTCGAGTCCCGCGCTCAATCGTCTGCGGGAGGGTCGCGGCGAGTGAGCTGATCATGAGGGTGAAGAAGATGCCGATCGAGATGACGTGGGCGGAGTTCTGGAACGTCTGGCATTCCGCCTCGACGGCCTCGCCGATGTTCGGATAATCGATCACGACGAGGTCGTACCTGTCCGCGAGCTCGGCCAGCGGCCGACCGCCGAAGCTCTCGAGCGAGCGGTAGTCCCAGATCACGGTTGCGCGCGAACAGGCCGCTGCGCACGCCTCCATCGACGCGCGGCAGCGAGGGTGATCCCATCCGAGTGCGCGGAGTACGATCGGCTCGGCCACGGCAAGAGCACCGTGGCAGGGGAGGGCTTGCCGATGCGCATCACCGACGTTCGCACCCACGTGCTGCTCGATCCCGGCTATGACGTCGCGGCGACGAGCTCGGCGCAGGACACGATCGTCGTCGAGATCGAGACCGACGAGGGGATCGTCGGCATCGGCGAGACCGACCTCAACGCCTGGATCGCCCGTGCCTGCATCGACGCGCCCGGCACGCACACGATGGACCAGGGGCTGCGCTCCCTGCTGCTCGGTCGCGACCCGGGCGATCCCGAGGCGATCTGGGACGACCTCTATGTACGCACGGCGATGAGCGGACGCCGCGGCGCCCTCGTCAACGCGATCGGAGCGATCGACATCGCGCTGTGGGACATCGCGGGCAAGGCCGCGGGGGTGCCGACGTGGCGTCTCCTCGGCGAGCAGGCGCGCGAGAGCCTGACGCCGTACGCCTCGCTGCAACCCGAGGTCACGTCGTTCGACGCCTACCTGGCGTCGATGACGGGCTGGGCTACCAAGGCTCGCGACCTCGGCTTCCAGGCGGCCAAGCTGGAAGCGACGTTCGACGGCCCGTATGCGCACAAGGGCCTGCACGGGCCCGATGAGTGGGTGCTCGAGGTGGCGCATGCCGCCCGCGAGGCAGCCGGTGCCGAGATGACGCTGATGGTGGACGTCCAGTACGCCTTCGACAGCGTCGAGCGCGCCTTGCGCGTGACCGAGGGCCTGGCGGAGCTCGACATCTACTTCCTCGAGACGCCGCTCTGGGTCGACGATCTGGCCGGCTACGCGGAGCTGACGCGGCGCTCGCCGGTTCGCATCGCTCAGGGCGAGTGGCTGACGACGCGCCACGAGTTCGCGGCGCTCATCGAGGGTGCCTGCGTGCACGTCGTGCAGCCCGACATCGGGCGCGTCGGCGGCCTCACCGAGGCACGCCGTGTCGTGCAGATGGCGCGGGACCGCGACCTGATCGTCGTACCACATGCCTGGAAGACGGGCATCTCCGTGGCCGTGGCCGCGCATCTCGCGATGGTCACGCCCGAGATGCCCTTCTTCGAGTTCCTGCCGGCCGAGCTCTGCGAGACGCGCCTGCGCAGGGAGCTCGTGAAGGACGAGCTCGTCTATCGCGACGGCAAGCTCGGCGTGCCGGAGCTGCCCGGCCTCGGTGTCGAGCTGAACCCGGAGGCGGTCGCCGAGTTCTCCGAGGCGGCACGCCGGGTGGCGGGATGAGCCCGGTCGCGCGTGCCGTCATCGGGTCCCGGCCGGCTGCGAGGAAGGTGCGTCCAGTTGACTTCACCGCTCAGCGTACCGGCGCGGTATAGCCCGGCCTTGAGGACATCCATCTCAAGGGGTGATCGCCACACGGCGGGCCGTGACCACCAGCAGCGTCGCCGCACAAATCGCCGCGAGCAGCAGGTACGAGCTGCCATTCCCGAGCGCGTCCGCGAGCGCACCTCCCGCGACCGCGCCGATCGCGCCCGAGGGCGCCCAGGCGAGGTTGAACAGCGCGAACGAGAAGCCATGCTCGAGCCCGTGCGCCTCGGCGGCCTCGGTGAGCAGCGCGCCGCCCGGGACCCAGAAGCTGTTGTAGAAGATCGAGGCCGCGAGGACGAGCGCGATCAGAATCGCCCGGGTGTCGACGAGCGGGATGGCGAGCGACACGGCGATCGAGGCGATGAGGCCGGCACGAACGGGCTCGAGGCGTCCGCGGCGATCCGACCAGCGGCCGAGCAGCGGGCTCTGCACGGCGCCGCACGCGGCGCTGACCACCCAGAAGACCGTCATGCCGACGGCGCCGACGCCGACGGCGTCGAGGCTGAGCGGCCCCAGCACCGTCAGGCATCCGAACAGCAGCGAGGGCAGGGCGATCAGCCAGAAGCCGGAGAGGACGCTCGAACTGCGCAGCGACGACGCGATCAGGCGGAGCGGCTGGCGGATCGCCCGCCGCGGCGCCGGCATGCGCGCCGCCCAGGCCGCCAGCACGACACCGAGCGCGGCGACGCCCGCGAATGCGATTGGACGGCCCGTGAGGTGCGCGGCGCCCCCGACCAGAGGGCCCAGAAGAGCGCCCGTGACGGCGGCGCCGAGCGCGATGCCGAGCAGGGCACCGCGACGCTCGGGCGGCGCTTCCGCGGCGAGCCATGCGAGGCCGCCCGTCCACGCGATCGCGGCGCCGGCTCCTTGGGCGAAGCGCAGGCTGTCGAGCAGCCATATGTGCCCGGCCAGTCCGAACCCGGCGCAGCACACCGCCAGCACGAGCATGCCGACGATGGTCGTCGCGCGCAGCCCGGCTCGCGTCGCCAGCCACGCGCCGCACACTGCGCCGAGCGTGCCGCCGGCGGCGTAGGCGCCGCTGAGGACTCCCACGCCGGTCTTGGAGAGCCCGAACTCGCGGGCGAGTTCGGGAAGCAGAGGAGTCAGCGCCGCGAAGAAAAGCGTCTCGACGAGCACGACGCCGCACACCAGCACGAGGAGACGGCGGTCGACCACGGCGGCAGCGTACGGCCGGCTACCCGGGACACCTCTGGGTGCCCGACATCATCTAGCGCCGGCTCACGAAGAGGGCGATGCCGTTCGCGATCCCGCGTGCTGCGCGCTGCCTGAACGCTGCGGACTGGAGCAAGGTGGCGTCGGCTCCGTTGCGCATATTGCCTGTTTCGATGAAGATCTTTGGCACGTGCGAGAGGTTGGTTCCTCCGTAGGCGTTCGATCGGTAGACGGCTCGCGATCCGAGGTAGGAGGAGTACGGCATGCCGGTGGCGGATGCATAGGTCTTGCGGACATCGAGCGCGAGCGCGAGGTCGGCTGCGACCATCGCACTCGTCAGGCCGACCGCGGGGATCGGGCTCGCGGGGATGATCGTCGAGAAGCCGCGGCCGCTCGCCGGCCCGCCGTCGGCGTGAATCGAGACCGCGGCCGCCGCGTGGAGCCGGTTGCCGAGTGCCGCCCGCTCCGTGATGCACGGCCCCCAGGCCGGCGACGTCGCCGTATGGGTGAGGGAGACCTTGGCGCCCGCCTTGCGCAGCAGGGCGGCGACGCGGTCCGCGACGTCCAGGGTGTAGACCGCCTCGGCGTACCCGTCGTTCGTGGCTGTGCCGGTTGTGTCGCAAGGCTTCAGGCCTTCACCGAACGGCACCGGGCGATCGATCTCGGACGGATGCCGACTGTTGCCGGGGTTGTGGCCTGGGTCGATCACGATGACGACTCCCGCCAAATTCCCAGCCGCTGTGTTCTGCGACGGTAGGACCGTGCCGAGCGCCTGGCCACCGTGGGCAACGGGCGTCATCGCGATCGCCGAAGGCAAGGATGCCGTCGCTGCTCCTCTGGTGACGAACGACGCCGTTTCGTGCGATGGCCAGGCGTGAGCGACGGCTGCGACCATCGCGAGTGCGAAGAAGCACCCGGCGATTGCGAGCAGCCATTCGCGGCGCCTTCCGATTCGAGCGCGGTGCGCGGAACGGCGCGCGTTCCGCGCCGCCTGAGAGCTGATGCTGGGGACGGTGTCGTTCACAGAGCCAAGCCTAGATCTTGGCTACCCGACCAGGTTCGCAAACCGATTCGGCGCGCGACGATGTCGATAGTGGCCGTGGTCGATGGCGCTGGTGGACGCGTAGACGGCTTCGCGATGGTCGGCGCCTGCTTCTCCGGCGCTGACCCGCTCGAGGATCCGCAACCGGCGATGACTGGTCCAATGGTCGTCACCAGAATGAGCGGCGAGATGCTGCGGGGCTCTCGGAGCTCGTGCTTGAATCCCGGGATCTGGCGAGCCACGCGGAGGTCACATGAGTTCCGAGGCGCGTGCGGCGGCGTTCGATCACAACGACCACGACATGCGGGCGCACTGCGCGGAGGTGTACGGCGAGTTGCGCGAGCGGTGTCCGGTGTTCCGGTCGGACGCGTGGGGCGGCTTCTGGGTCGCGAGCCGCTACGAGGACGTCTACGAGGTCGGGCGCGATACCGAGCGGTTCGCCTCCGGCCCGGGTGTGATGGTGCCCGAGGTCGGTCACGGCAGGCCACTGCTGCCGATGGAGGCCGACGCGCCCGAGCACGCCGAGTATCGGCGGCTGCTGCTGCCTCGCTTCGCGCCCGCGGCAGTCGCGGGGATGGAGGACGACGTACGGGAGCTCGCTCGCGGCCTCGTCGACCGCGTGGCCGACATGGGGCAGGCCGATCTCTACGAGACGCTGTGTAAGCCGCTGCCGCTGCTGCTCATCACGCGGCTGCTCGGCATCGAGCGCAGCACGCAGTTCTGGGAGTGGACGGACACGCTCATGTACGGCCGCGTGGACGGCAGCTCGCATGAGGAGATCGTGGAGGCCTCGCACTCGCTCTACGGCTTCCTGGATGCGCAGATCCTCGATCGCCGAGCCCACCCAGGGCGCGACGATCTCATCTCTCTGCTCCTGCAGGGCGACGTCAACGGCCGGCCGTACACCGAGGACGAGATCCGCGATCTCTGCTTCTTTCTGTTGATTGCCGGACTCGAGAATACGGCGTTCGGGATCCGCGCGACACTTCGCCACCTCGCCATCGAGCCGGAGCACCGCGCAGCCGTCAACGCCGATCCCTCGCTCGTGCACAACCTGGTCGAGCAGTCGCTGCGCCTCTACACGCCCGTGACCGCGCTCGCGCGCACGGTCACGCGCGACACGGAGGTCGCCGGCTGTCCAATCGCCGAGGGTGAGCGCATCCTGCTGCTCTTCGGCTCTGCGAACCGCGACCCGGCGGTCTTCCCCGATGCGGACGAGTTCCACCTCGACCGCCGTGACGGCCGGCACGTCGCGTTCGGGATCGGTCCGCATCGCTGCGTCGGGTCCAATCTCGCGCGGCTCGAGATGCGCGTCGCGGTCGAGGAGTTCCTTCGCCGCGTCCCCGATTTCCGCCTTGCCCCGGGCCCGGATCCCGGCTGGTACGCGGCCACCGCGTTGAACGTCGAGTGGGATGTCCCGAGAGGAGGCCGATGAAGGCCGTCGTCGACCGTTCCATGTGTGTCGGACACGCGCAATGCTCGGCGATCTGCCCGGCGGTGTTCGCAAACGACGAGCTCGGCTTCGCGGTGGTGGTCGGCGACGGCACGGTCGCGCCGGAGGACGAGGACGGCGCCATCCTCGCGGAGGAGTCGTGCCCGGAGCGGGCCATCAGGGTGACATAGCTCCCCGCCGGCATGGCCTGCGCTAGGGCGCGCTGATGCGAGGAGCCCGACGACGTCGCGTGGCAACACGAGCTTCAGATCCCGGGTTCTGGCTCCTGGACGATGCTGGGCTCGAACCAGCGCCCCCCAGCTTGTCGAGCTAGGCGATGCAGCCACTCGCGTGTTTGGGGGATTCGCTTAGGCGGGTAGCAGGTTCCCGCCCGGGTCGCTGACTCGCTGCCAGCACGTCGTTATTTGCACGCCGATGGCTGTCGCGTAGCGTCGATACGCAAGGACCGCCCGGACATCATTGGCGCGCGAAAGGTCGAGCGCCCACGCGTGCATCGCAGTCTCAGCCGCCCGTCCCTTCTGCGCCGGGTAGGTCGCTCGGCAGCCCTGGTGTGTAGAAACACGTGAGGCCACGATCTCGTAGGCATGCAGCGCGTTGTATGCACGGAGCGCCACCGTGCTGGAGCAGTGGTTGCCACAGGCTTCGGCTGCCTTAAGCGCTCGCTCCAAGTTGGTGGTGGCCTTGTCGAAGCCGCGCAGGTCGCTGGGACTGGGGTTGGCGCTGGCACTGGCGGGAACCAGCGCTAGCAGAATGATCGCCGCGAGGCGGATCATGAAGCTCCAGTTGGCGTTGGCGAGCCGCAAGGTATAGGCACGTAAGTCGGTACTCCTCCTCATCGAGGATATGCCGCGCGCGCGTCAGCGAATGGCCGAGTCTAGCTCAAAGTGCCG
>DASRQS010000120.1:0-19359 GCA_035696365.1 Gaiellales bacterium
GCCCGAGCTCGACGGGCTCCAGGCCACACGCCGACTCCTGCACGACGAATGCACCACACGCGTCCTCATCCTCACCACCTTCGACCTCGACGAGTACGTCTACGAGGCACTCCGCGCCGGCGCCAGCGGATTCGTGCTGAAGGACGACCCCCCCGAACAACTGCTCGCAGCCGTCCGAACCGTTGCCGATGGAGAGGCACTGCTCTCTCCTGCTATCACGAAACGCGTAATCAAACAGTTCACGCGCATCCCACACGTCGCCCGTCCAAAAGGCTTCGACGAGCTGACGGAGCGCGAACTCGACGTCTTTCGCCTGATCGCCGGCGGCCTCTCGAACATCGAGATCGGACGCGAGCTCTACATCAGCGACACAACCGTCAAGACACACATCACACACATACTCCAGAAGCTCAACCTTCGAGACCGCGTCCAAGCAGTCGTACTCGCGTACCAGACAGGACTCGTCGACCGGAACGCGCGCCGCCCGCGCGATGAACGCCCCGCTGTCTAGAAAAGATGGGCCGATCCCTTAGGCAACGAGTCCGCTGTCCGACGATTCGCCTGACCCCCGGGGAGAACTCCGCCTTGCTGCGGTTGATGCGCGCGCTCCGTCTCGGCCAGCGAGGCTCTACTCCTTTGGCCTACGGCCACCTCGCTCGCTGCGGTAATCAAGCGCACTAGCCTGACCGAGGAGAAAAGCAACCCGGGCGGGCGTCGGCTCGGGAAGCGTCGCCACGATCCGGCGCAGGATCGCGGCGGCCTCGCGCCGATCACTGATCGTTGCCAAGGCCATTCCCCTGCCTCACCCGCCAGAGCCGCTCCCGATGCCCAAGCGAGCATCAACGTCGACCAGGAATGCCTCCTGGCCGTCAAGCGGCAGATGCGCGAGCGCAACTCCGAGGAAGCCATCGACCCATGCCATCGCCTCGCGCATTCCGACTCGCTCGGTTGATTCGCCGCGGGCAAGCCGCTCGATCTTTGCGCCCACCTCGATCAAGCGGATGGCATCCGAAAACCGTAGTTCGCGGATCGCCTCGGCATCGAAGCTCGCGAGCTTCTGGCTCGCGAGAATCATCGCCGCGTGGCCTACGCGGGCGTGCTCATCGTTCATTCTCCGTATCGCGGCGTGTCGTTCCGCGAGGTCACGCTCACGGTTAAGTCGGTCGGCGTAATCGTCCCAGCCGGCCGCTCGTTCCACCCATCCCCATCGCGACGACCATGGCTCGAGCGCAGCCTTAGTTTTGCCCAGCGCCTGCCCTACGGTCGAGCGGGGGACGGAAAGGGAGCAACGATGAGATACGGGGTGCGAACCCGTCTCTCACTAGTTGGCTCCGATGACTTTGAAGGTTTGGTTGACGAAGATGTGGTGCGGCCAGTTGACGCCGATGTTGTGGACTTCGTACTGACCGTTGCTGAGCTTCACGACGCGGTCGATGACGCCCCCTGGGTAGGCGGCTAGTGCGGCCTCGGTGGCCTTGTTCGCTGTCGTCCCGGCGACGATCGTGCCGGACCCCTGGGTGTAGTTCGGCGGGATCTGACCGACCGTCTTCGACGTTGTGGGTGCGCCGCGCTGGAAGGGGATTACCTTGGCCGGCGAGGAAGTCGCAGATGCGCTGCCGGTCGTTTGCACGATGACCTGGGTGGCCGTGATGCTCGTGCCGCTGGTCGTCCCGAGGACGAGCACCCGTTCGCCCTTCGTAACGGCGCTCGCCGTTGTCGAGCTCGTGCCCTTGCGGTAACTCGGGGAGGCCGCCTTGTCGACGGTCACGCTCTGACCCGCTGATGTCGTCAGTATCAAGCTGGACTTGGACACGCTGCTGACCGTCCCGAGCGTTCCCCCTGCGGCCGGCCCAGACCGAGCGTTGGATCCCAATTTCGCCGTCGATGTGGAGCTGGCAATGGCTGTCGGTGGTGTGCTGGCTACGGCTTGGCTGCTACTGGAGCTTGTGCCCGCGATCCCGTAGGCACCGGCCGCGACCACGATGGCCGAGGTGCCGATGGCGATGTATGTGGTGAGCCTTCGAGAAAGCATGATGAGCCTCGTGACGGTGGGTTGATGTGATCCCACTCTGCAAGAAGGCTGTAAGAGGTCGGTGTGTCGAACCTGAGAAGCACGTGTGAATTTGACCACGCGCACCTGGAGCGCGGCAGGCCTCCCGTCTACGCGCCTCAGCCATAGGGCCGGCCGGCCAAGAGTCCAGCCGGGGCGACTCAGCGAGCGCGGGGCTGCTTAGCGACGGGCCCAGTTCGCGCCCGGCGCGCCTTCGAACGCGTCTTCGAAGGGGCCTTCGAACGCGCCTTCGGATGCGTCCGAGTGATCTCCGTCTCTTGCACGACGCGCTCGACCACGTCCCCGGGGACGTCGGCGTCCACTTCGTACTCCTCCACTCGAGCGGCCTGCCAGGCCGACCAGTGACCCGCGACCAGCGCCCACAGCGAAAGCGCCGAGACGTACGTCACGCTCTTGACCCAGCCGGTTGCGAGCGAGACGGGGATCATCGCGACCCAGAACATCGTCAACCAGCCGTTGACGCGGCGCATGAACACCGGATCACGCTGGACATGCTCCCAACACACTCGAAGATGCTTGCTCATGCGCCAACCTCCCCAACACGCCAGTTCCTAAGCCTGGAGCAGGTGGACGCAGACGCGAGTTGCACGCGACGAACCCGTCTGAGGGGTCGACTTCACCGCCACCGCAGCCCAGCCAGCTTCGAGCGAGGGCGCGGGCGGGCGGGTAAGCAGGATTACCTTGCTCCGGCCGCGCATCGGCAACACGAAAAGCCCGGCCGTAGCGGGCCTTGAGGGATCAATTCGGAGCGGCCAGATGGCCGCAATCGACACCCTGAACACTGCCACTCGCGGCGGCCCCGAACCCGACGCAATTACTTTTGGAGGCTTTCGGCCGCGAGATCCCGGAGGCCTGAGCGCCGACCGAGCGCTCACCCTCCGAACGTCGCCGAAGCCTCAGAATCAAGCTCGTAATGAAGGGGTCCGGGGTTCGAATCCCCGCGTCGGCTTTGCCTCATAGCATACGGAAAGCGCTCTTTTTGCACGCAGTAAGTACATTCGGCGAGCGCGACGAATCATCTGCATGAACGACGATCTGCTTCTCGATCTGCGGCAGTTTGGAACCGGGTGGAACCCTATATCCGTAGTTTGGAACCGCGCTGGAACCGGAAGTTGCAATGCTCCACCGACGACGATGTGCGCGACCGAGGACTGCTCCGGCCGTCGTATGGGGGCTTCTCGCCCAGCGTCTCCACTACGAGCCCTCCCATCCGCCGCTAGCGGGGACGAGGGTCATCCCCCCCTCGGCGGTCTTGCCGGCGAGCTCTTCTCCGTTCCCTCGAGAAGGCTTGCCGACGACTACTGAACGTCGCTGTCGGCACCGATGCCGCCGATGACCGCCCCTCGTGGTGATCCGAGCAAGTCGATTCGTTCCCCGAGGAACGGGCACAGTCCCTCATGAGCAATCAGCACCCAGCCAGAGCGCCCGGCGATGCCGCACCCGAAAGAACGTCACAGCCTCCTGCCAGCGACTCGGACGATACGAGCGAGCCGGAAGAAGCGCCGGCCTCGGCCGCCGTGGGCCATCGGGGTCCGAGCGAGGATGCGACCGCGGATATCGAGGAAGCGTCAAGACTCCGGGCGAGCGCAGAAGCAGGAGGCGGGGCGCCCGCCTCCAGACGCTCCGGCTTAAATCTAACTCCGAGTGAAGACGCCGTGGCGCCACGAGTCGTAGTTCCAGCACCAACGGCCGATCCACACGCCGGACACGGTTTGCCGATCGGCTCACAAGTCCCGTTAGAGCTGTGCGCGCACGCCAGCCTCGTGCTCGATGTCGCGTACTTGTCGCCCGAGGTCGGCGGTGACCGCGGCGGCGCCCGTGTTCCGCCGTCGGAGCGGGAGGATCGTGCGCCGGTTGCTCTCCTCGAGCGCCATCGCGAGTGCGGTGTAGACGGCCAGCGCGCAGAGCGCCAGGCCGACAATGCCCGCGGTCGTCTTCCACGATCCGCTCCGTGTCAGCTGGTAGAGCCCGGTGACCGCGAAACGGAGGGCGGTGGTGGCGAGAACGGCCGCGGCGACCAGCTTCCCGGACGCCGCAGCGGACGGAACGAGCATGGCGACGGCGGCAAGGATCAGCAGGAGTCCCAGCGCGTCGCTGGTCGAGCCGGGCGCGCCCGTGAGCGTCACGAGCCCGATCGAGAGCCAGGTGCCGCTGAGGATCGCCATGCCGGTGCCGGCGACGACATCACGCGCCAGGAAGCCGAAGGTGGCGGTCAGGAACTGGAGCGGCACGACGAAGGCGATGACGATCAGCCCGAGTGTGTGGCTCTCCGTCGGCTCCACCCAGCCGAGTTGGAGGCCGCTCAGCAACAGTGTCCCGCCGGCCAGGGCGAGGAAACCGAGTGGCAGCGGATTGGCGATCGGGCGCAATGTGATGCGCGTGAGCACTTCGGGCGCGGGGTCGTGCTCGTGAATGTCAGGCGACGCACTCACGGCGACACCACCAGTGCTTGCGGGGCGGCCTCCTTCATGCGACCGCGCGCCCACCTGATCTGCATTGCCGTCTCTCCTTCGCATCTCTGCACCGTTGTCAGCAACTCCGGATCGCGCGCCCCCTGTGCGGCTTGGCCGACGACCGTCCACGCGATGTCGCACTCGCAGGCCATGAGGTAGAGGTCGTGCAGGTCGCGCAGCAAGCCCAGTGATCCGTCGCGCGGGCCGCCGAAGATCTCGCCGTGGAGCCGCTTGGGCTCGCCTCCGGCGTTCTCGCCGTAGCGGTCGGCAAAGGGCTTGAGCTGGTCGGCGTGGCGATCGCACTGGGCGGCGAGCTTCTCGCACATCCCTTTCACGTCGTGCTCGTCGGCGTGGCCGCGCGCCACGGTGCGAAACGCCTCGCCCAGCTGTGTCTGAGAGCGACGCAGGAGCGCGAGGTAGTGCGCGAGGTGCATGTCAGCCCTTCCCTGCGGCCGGCGCCGATGCGGTGTTCCTCGGCGCGGGCGCCTCCGCTCCGCCACCATCCCGGAGCTTGCGGACGCGGACGGCTGCGACCTTGAACTGAGGTTGCTTGGAGACGGGATCCCAGCTCGTCCGTGTCAGCTCGTTGGCCGCCCGCGGCCCGTCAACGTCCGTCCGATCCCAGTCTCCGTAGTGAAATGGGACGAACACGACGCCTTTGCGGATGTTCGAGACGCGAACCGCTCCTTGCATCTCGCCGTGCCGCGACCGCACGGAGACGACGTCGCCCTCGCCGACTGACAGCGCCCGCGCGTCGTCCGGACTCAGCTCGACCCACACGCCGGGAGCCGCCGCCTGGAGTTGCGGCGCGCGGCCGGTCTTGGTGCGCGTGTGGAAGTGGTAGAGCGTGCGCCCGGTGGTGAGCAGCAGTGGGTACTCGTTGTCTGGGGTCTCGGGGAACGGCTCGTACTCGGCGGCGTGCAGGAATGCGCGGCCGTGCGGCTCCTGGGCGCGGTAGGACTCCTCGCCCAGCGCGGCTCCCGTCGTGAGGTCATGGCCGAACGTCTCGCAGTAGTCGGGGTCGGTGTTGAAGTGCCCGTCGACATAGAGTCGCTCGGTGCCGTCCGGCGCGGCGGCGGTGCACGGCCACTGGATCCCGCTGCCGCCGCGCAGGAGGTCGTAGGTCATGCCTGTGTAGTCGCACGGCCGTCCTGCGGAACAGGCCTTCCAGGCCTCGAACGCGGATTCGGCGTCCTGCCACTTGATCAGCGGCGCGCCGTCGCGGTCGCGGAAGTCCATGCGCCTCGCGTACTCGAGGAAAATGTCGAGGTCGCTGCGCGCCTCGCCTGGCGGGTCGACGGCGCGCTCCGAGATGTGCACGGTGCGGTCGACGTTCGTGAACGTGCCCAGCTTCTCGCCCCAGCCCGCCGCGGGCAATACGACGTCCGCGAGGCGGGCGGTCTCCGTGAGGAACATGTCCTGGACGACGACCATGAGGTCGTCCTTGTCGAGGATTCGCCGCACGCGCGCGAGCTCGGGGAGCGAGACCGCCGGGTTCGTCGCGGTGATCCACAGGAGCTTGATCGAGCCCTGCTCGGCGTAGCGGAAGATCTGCATCGCATGCGTGGGCGGCGACCAGTGCGGGATGACGATCTCGTCGACGTTCCAGAGCTCGGCGAGCTCGCGGATGTGCTCCTTGTTTTCCCAGTTCCGGAGACCCGGGAGGTCGCCGTCGGCGCCCGTCTCGCGGGTGTTCTGGGCCGTCGGCTGACCGTTCATCTGATAGATGCCGGCGCCCGGGCGCCCGATCATCCCGCGCAGGAGGTGCAGGTTGTTGACCTGGCACGAGGAGGCCGTGGCCTGATTGGACTGGTAGAAGCCCTGCAGCACCGTCGAGAGCAGACGCTGAGAGGTCCCCAGCAGCTCCGCGGCCTCCTCGATCTGCCGCGCAGCGACGCCGCAGATCTCGGCCGCCCGCCGGACATCGTAGCCCGCGACCACGCGCTCGAGCCGATCGAACCCGATTGTGTGCGCCTGCACGTAGGCATCGTCGTACCAGCCGCGCTCGATGACCTCGCGAAGGAGCGCGTTCATGAGCGCCTGGTTCGTGCCGTTGCGGAGTGCGAGATGCATGTCGGCCTCGCGCGCCACGGGCGTCGGCCGCGGATCCACGGCCAGCATCCGCGGCGGGTCGGCGCCGCGACGGCGATCGAGCATGCGCATCCAGAGGACGGTCTGCGTCTCAGCGACGTTGTGACCCCACAGCGCGATCGCGTCGCAGTGGTCGACGTCGCGGTAGGAGCCCGGCTGCCCGTCAGTGCCGAAGCTCGCCTTGAGGGCCGCCGCCGCGGTGGCGGTACAGAGCCGCGTATTGCCGTCCATGTGCGGCGTGCCGAGGCCCGCCTTGCCGATCACGGCGAGCGTGTAGTACTCCTCGAGGAAGAGCTGGCCGCTCGTGTGGAACCCGAAGCGCCCCCAGCCGCCCGCGTCCGCGCGCAGCTCCTGCGAGCACTCGACGATGCGCCCCATCGCCGTGTCCCAGTCGCTCTCCACGAGCTCGCCGCGCTCGCGCACCAGCGGACGGGTGAGACGATCACCGGAGTTGTTGGCCTGCCAGCCGTACAGATCCTTCGGGTCGACGCGACCGTGATTGACGCGATCGACGGCCCTCCCGCGCACTCCGACGATGCGCCCGTCCTTCACGGCGATGTCGAGCCCGTCGCCGTTGGAATGCAGCACTGCAGCACTCTGAGCCCAATGGTCGACATCCGCATCGGTGAGATCACCCTCGAGCAGCTGGTCGACGCGGACCGGCCAGGGCCCACTCGCGGCGCCTTCGTCCGCCGGGGCATACGGCGTGCGCGACCCCCACGGGTCGGCGATGCGGTCGGTCATGACGCTCCATTCAGCCGCGCGTGACGCCTGCAGACTTGCTCTCCGGGGAGTGCTCTCCACGATCGATCGGGCTGAAACGTGTGTGCGATGGCCGGTGCGTGCCGTGTGGTTTTGTCGGGGCTACCGGTGGAATGTGGTGGCATGGCTGACTCGGTGAACGTGCTGCTGTGCTGGGATCCATCGAGATGATCTCGTGGAATCCGGTCCTGGCCGACCTCCTGCGCGACGAGGGGCTGTCGGTCACCGAGGCGCACGACTTCGGCGCGGTGAGGTCGCTCGACCTCTCGGCCTTCGACGTCTGCCTGCCGCGGTTCCGCATTGGGGCTGCGCACATGACGTGCCTGGATGAGGCGCTCGTGGAATCGGGCATCCCGATGCTCAATTCTCGCGACGCGAGGCGGCGATGCGAGAACAAGGCGCTGGCGCACCTCGCGTTCGAGGCGCAGTGACCAGCCACCAGCTGGGCGCGCTCCGGTAAGAGGCCGGTATCGGCCGCGTCGTCCTCAGTCCGCGGCATCGGCGTCTTCCGTGAACTGCGGGCTCGAGAGTTCCCTGGATTTCTCGGTACGCACCCCCTGCTCGGGCTGGCCAGCCTCCTGCCGCTTCTCGTCGATCTTGTCGGGCGCCACAGCGCCGCTTTCTTCTTTATATGTGCTCATCGCCCGCGGTACGCCATCTCGCGGGTTTGCAACCTGCCCACGATGCGGAAGCTCAGGTTAGATTTTCGGGCACGCGGGCACCAGGCGCGCATGGCTGATTCCCAGACACCCGACAAAGAACCGCTCGTGAACGAGGACGATGTGAAGGCCCGCGAGCGCGAGAAGCTCGACATCGGCGACGATCATCCTGAAGATCGCGACATCCGCCCCCGGCACCGTGAGCAGGGTGACGAGCTCGACGTCGGGGATCCGCATCCGGCAGGGCGCGACACGGCGAAGTCGCAGTAAGGGGACGCCTCAGGCAGGCGGTCGACGTGCCAGCACCTCGGTGAGCGGCCTGGTATTGAGGACGTCCGTAGGATGAGCGCGGCCGCGCCGGGCGGTATGCACGGCGTATTCCATGTTTTCGAGCCCACGAACGGAGTGGGCGTCCGTTGAGCAGACAATCCGTACACCCGCGGCGACTGCGACGCGCACGTGGTCGCCCGAGAGATCGAGGCGATTGGCAAGCCCGTTCACTTCAAGGGCTACGCGCAATTCCAGAGCTACTTCGATCGTGCGCTCGAGGTCGAGTGCGTTCTCTGGCCGGTGACCGATCAACCGGCCCGTCGGGTGACTCAGGCAACGAACGGCGGGATGACGCATGGCCTCGAGGACACGCGCCGTCAGCTCGGCGCGCGGCGCGCGTTGCCCGTGATGCAGCGAGAGTTGTACCCACTCGAGCTCGCTCAGCACATCGTCCGCCAAGTCGAGCGAACCGTCCGGGCGGATGTCGCACTCGACGCCGCGCAAGATCCGGAACGGTTCGAGCTCCTCGTTGGCGGCGGCGATCTCCTCTCCCTGCCGGCGGAGCGCGTTGGCGTCGAGACCTTGCACGACCGTAACGTGGGGCGTGTGGTCGCAGATCGCGAGGTAGTCGTAGCCTCGTTCCCGCGCCGCCTCCCCCATCTCGAACACCGATGCCTTGCCGTCGGACCAATTGGTGTGCGCATGCAGATCACCGCGAATCTCGCCGGTCTCGACGAGCGGCGGTGGGACGCGCTCGAGCCGGCCGCTCCGGATCTCTGGCGGGGGGAGGCCAAGGCCGAACGCCCGGTAGAGCCGCGACTCGTCGGGTGCGTCCGGTAGATCTCCGAGCGCGGAGACGTGCTCGGCCGGCCCGGTCGCCCGGACGAGCGCCGTCCCCTGCTGAACCTTCGGCGCGACGACAAGCTCGAAGATGGCCCCCTCCGGTGTGATGCCGGTGTCCGGGTCGAGCAGCGCCACGATCTCAGGCAGTCGCGCGAACCGCTCCCGCACTTCGGCCGGGTCATCGGACGCGACCACGACCGCGAGTCGAGCCGGCGTGTCCAGCCAGCGCCGTGCGTCGCCCGCGACAACCCCACCGAGGGCGTCGGCGACGCTCTCGGTGAGCGTACGCGCCCGCGGCAGGAGCAGCCGCGGTGCGGCCGGTCGCTCATTCGCCAGCGCCGCGAGAATCCTCGCCTCTGTCCTCGGGCCGACGCCCGGCACCTCGCGCAGCCGCCCCTCGTTGGCGGCCGCGCGGAACTCTGCGACTGTCACGATGCCGAGCGCAGTCCCGATCTCGGTCGCGCGCTTCGCACCCAGCCCGAGCAGCCGACCGAGTGCCGCCAGCTCGAGCGGCTTGGAGCGCCGTAGCTCGACCATCTCGGCGATGTCGCCGATCTCGGCGAGCTCGCGCAGACGCCCCTCGATCGCGGGGCCGATGCCCTTCAGCTCTTGCACTCGCCCCTCGCGCACGAGTTCCGCGATGGGCACGGGCGCGGCCCGCACGATCTCGGCGGCGCGGCTGTAGGCGCGCACGCTGTAGTGACTCGCGCCGGATAGCTCGAGCAGGGCCGCGTACTCGTTCAGGCGCGCTGCCATGGACGCATTGTCGGGATCTGCGCTCTTCATGGCTTTCGCACAGAGGCTGGCAGTAACGCGCCGATTGCCTGACGCAAACAGGAGAGGGCCGCCAGCGGCGGGCCCAGGAGAGGGTTGGAGCGGTCTTTACCACGGGCCTTTCTAACAGGTTCTGGGTGGGCCGCTCCGCGAAGGTGATTCCAACGAACGAGGGGCCAAAATACTGGGCCGCGAGCCGGGCTTCACTTCTTCTTGTGAGATGCCTTGCCGCCCTTGCGTCCGGCGGCCTCCTTCTGAGCGGTCGTGCCGCCCTGGTGGGAGTCCCCGCCGGAGCCCGACTTCTCACCGCCGTGCTTGGAGGCGCTCGGCGAGTTAGCGATCTTCGCCGCCCGTTCCTTGGACATTCCCTTGTCCTTCAACGCCTCGTACTGCTTCTCGTTCTTCACGTGCGCGCTCTTCTTCGGCATACCACACGCTCCCTTGGCTCGGACGGACCGCTGCGAAAAGCCGTGCCCGCTCGACGCGCACTCCAAACGACGATGGCCGCGATCAGCCGCGGAGGATCCAGTCGTCCGTGTCGCGGACGACGCTGCCCGTCACGTGCTCGAGGTACGCGAGCGAGATCTGCTCGTTCTCCAGGTCGATCGTCGCGCACGCGTCTCGGAGCACCGTAACCTGGCATCCACGTGCCCGGGCTGCGATGCCTGTCTGGGCGACGCACATCTCGGTGGCAGCGCCTGCGAGCACCACACGCGTAACCCCGAGGTCGCCGAGAAGGTGTGCGAGCGCCGTCCCGTCGAAGGCGGAGTAGTCCGGCTTGAAGAGGACGCGGTCGCCGGGCTGCGGCATGACGTCGCGTAGGACGTCGCCGCCCTTCCCCGCGAGCGCACGCGCGATATGGCCGGGCGCGTCGCCGTCCCAGTCGCCGTCAGCGTCGTTGACGTAGATCACCGCAATGCGTTCGCGCGCGTGCGCGAGCGCGCGCGCAAGCACAGGTACGGAGCCCCTCACCGACTCGAGCAGCGGATCGCCGTCCTCGTGCTCGAACGTGGTGATCACGTCGAGCACGACGAGCGCCTCCGTCACGCCACCGCGCTGCGTCACGACTCTTTCGGGATGAAGCTGATCTGGCCGCTTCTTTCGAGCACCGCCCAGCGCACATCGTCGAGCGAGGCGAAGCTCTGCAGTCGCGCCTGAGCGGTGAGGTCGTCGGTCGTGATGCGTTCGCGCGTCAGGTGGCGCTCGATCACGCGGCCGTCATCGATCAGCACGAGCGGCTCGCCCTCGAGCAGCGGGCGCAGACGCGGCACGCGGAAGTTTGCGTACGACACGGCGACGGTCAGCAGGCCGATGGTCGAGAGCACGATCAGCGTGCCGGTCACCGAGTCGTCGCTTTGCGTGATGCCCTGCTGCACGAGGTCGCCGATCACGACGAGCAGGATGATGTCGAACGGCTCGAGGCTCGAGAGCTCGCGCCGCCCGAGCACGCGCGTGAGCACGAACACGAAGAGGAAGATGACGACGGCGCGGACGACGAGATCCATGGGCGCTACGGCCAGACCGTGACGGAGCGGTGGACGGCAGCGAGTCGGCGGCTGCCGTCGGCGAGCACGACGTCCTGGGAGCGCTTCCCGAGGTTCGTCGGGTTGACCTGGAAGTAGATCCAGACGACGCGTGAGGAGCCGGCGGCGAGCGGCGGATAGGTCAGGCGCACGCGGCCGTCGCGCGCGTCTTGCTGCGCGGCGTCGGGGACGATCGAATTGACCGACATCGACTCGAACCAACCACGCTGCAGGATCAGCGTCGGCTTGGCCAGACGTTCCCGCGCGGTGATGGTGAAGCGCGCCTGAAAGATTAGGCCCCCGCGAAGGTTCTCCGGCGACTGCACCTCGAGCGCGGCCGATGGCGACGCACCGCTCGAGGTGGTGGGGCGCTGGCCGAAGCGGTTGAGCAGTGCGGCGAGCACCAGCAGCCCGAGCAGGAGCAGGACGCCCCTCCGCACCCAAGGGTCGTAGTCTCGGCCGCTACCGGAGAGGTCACGGTAAGGCTCGAGGCTCTCGGCGGCGGCGGCCATGGCTCTACGCGGCGGCCACGCGCCGGTGAGCGACCTTGGCGGTGTTCTGCATGCGGTCGACCCGGGCCACCGCAGCCTCGTGGGCGATGTTGACACTCTCGGCCACCGTGCGCAGTGCGAAGAGGCTGGCGGCAAAGCGCGTCGGCCGCGGCGCTGCGCAGAGTCCGACGAGGAACGCCGCGCCTACCCACTGCGTCATGCAGAACGGGCAGATGAGCAGCTCGCCGACGGCGCGCCTCAGCCCCTCGCCCTCGGCCTCGCTCTCGACCTCTCCGCGCCCGACCGAATCTCCCTGCTTGGCGAAGGGCTCGCGCAGAAACGCCGTGACGCGGTCGCGCGAGAGCGTTCGGCTCAGCTGGTAGGTGGCAACGCCGAGCAGCGTGACGTCCCCGACGGTGAAGCGTGCCGGAAGCCGATCCCTGCGCGAGAGCCCCGCGAGCGCGGCTCCCGTCCCCGCCAAGAAGGCACCTGTCAACGCGGCATAACCCGGATAGGTCGTTCTGGGATCTGTCTTGCTTGTCATGCGCGGCTCGTACCCGTTCGCCGGCGCGAATAATCCCGCCCTAGTTTCGCCCCCAGTACCCAGGGGTACGGCGCCGGGATGAGTACCGGCGTCGTCGTGATCACGGGAGCTTCGCTCGGCGTCGGCCGTGCGACGGCGCTCGCGTTCGCCAGGGAGGGTTACGACGTCGCGCTCGTCGCGCGCTCCGCGGAAAGCCTCGCCGCAGCCGTTGCAGAGGTCGATGCCGCCGGGACCGGCCGTGCACTCGCGTGTCCGGCCGACGTGGCCTTCGCCGATCAGGTGGATGCGGCAGCGAAGTGCACGGAGGACGAGCTCGGCCCGATCGACGTGTGGGTCAACTGCGCGATGGCGTCCGTCTTCTCGCCCGTCGAGCAGTACGCGGCAGATGAGGTACGCCGGACGACCGACGTCACCTATCTGGGCTGCGTCTACGGGATGCTGGCCGCGCTGCGCTACATGCGACTGCGGGATCGCGGCGTCATCGTGAACGTGGGCTCGGCGCTCTGCTACCGCGCGATCCCACTGCAGGCCGCCTACTGCGGGGCCAAGCACGCGATGCTCGGCTTCACGAGCTCGCTGCGCTGCGAACTGCTGCACGAGCGCAGCAAGGTCAAAGTCACGCTCGTGCACCTGCCAGCGATCAACACGCCGCAGTTCGACCAGGTGCGCTCACGCCTTGCCCACAACCCGCAGCCGGTGCCGCCGATCTTCCAGCCCGAGGTCGCGGCGCGCGCCATCGTGCGCGCAGCCGAGCACCCGCGTCGCGAATACTGGGTCGGGGGCTCAACGGTCGGCGCGATCGTCGGGCAGCGGCTCATGCCCGGCCTGCTCGACCACTACCTTGCACGCACCGGCTTCGAGAGTCAGCAGACACCCGAGCCAGCCGATCCCAACCGGACCGACAATCTCGGGCATCCGCTGCCCGGCGACCTCGGCGTGCACGGCGGCTTCGACAACCGTGCGCACGCGCACAGCGTGCAAGCCTGGTTCAGCGCCCACCGACGCGCACTCGCGAGCGCCGGTGCCGCTACCGCGGCCGGTCTTCTGGCGCTCTCCCGTGGCGCGCGCTGAGTGAAGGAGAGCGCTCCCGAGGCGGCTCGCATCGATGGCTATGTCGCGCTTCGCAGCTACGCGGCGATCGGCGACGGCCGGACACTGGCGCTCGTCGCGCGCGACGGCGCGATCGACTGGCTGTGCGCCCCCGAGTTCGACGGGCCGAGCGTGTTCGGAGCGATCCTCGATACACGGCGCGGCGGGCAGGCGACGTTGCGACCGCAGGATGCGTTCGGAGTCGAGCGGCGCTACCTGCCCGACACGAACGACTCGACGGAGCCGCACACCGTCGTCCGCCGTCTCGAATGCATCGCCGGCAGCCTCGAGGTCGAATGGTCAGCCGCGGGTGAGCGGCAACATCGACCACATCGACATCCGTGTTGCCGATCTCGAGCGCAGCCGCGCGTTCTCCACCGCCGCCTCGCTCCCCTCGGATGGGCTGCACGGCCCCCCGAGAGCGACCCTGCCGACGGCGAGGAGATCGGCTTCGGACGCAGCCAGGGCACGCAATTTGCCGTCCACTCCCCCGCGCCCGCCCCCGGACAGGACACCGTGACGACCGGCGCCCACATCGCATTCCTCGCCGACGACCGCGAGTCCGTCCATGCCTTCCATGCGGCGGCACTCGCCAACGGCGGACGCGACATCGGCGCGCCTGGCCCCCGCAACGTCTACAGCGCCGGCTACTACGGAGCCTTCGTGCTCGATCCGGACGGCAACAACATCGAAGCCGTCTGGCACGACTTGGACACCTAATCAGCCTGCGAGACTCACGACGAAGCTGCAGGGAGAGCACCGAGACCGAATCGGCGAGACGGTGCACCTACCGGACGCCGCAAAGTCTGCGGCCCGCGGTATCGCACTGGCGCGCCACCCCGTCAAACCCGTAAGAAGGAGAGCCATGGCGACCAAGATGAGCGATCCCCGTGAGTTGTTCTTGCATGAACTCGGCGATCTGCTCTACGTCGAGAAGACATGAAAGAAGAGAGTCCCTCCCCCGAGGTGGGCGACCTCTTCCTCACCGGCGCCGGCTCCCGCGCCGAGCACTACGAGATCGCGGCCTACACCGGCCTGATCACGATGGCGCAGGCCATGGATGAGTCCGATGCCGTCGCTCTGCTGCAGGAGAACCTCAAGCAGGAGCAGGCAGCGCTGGCCAAGCTCGAGAAAGCCGCCACGCGCCTTTCGCGCGCGCTCGCTGTCGCGTAAGCCAGGGCGCGGCCGGCCCCAAGACCACGGGTGCCGGCCGGGCCTTTCTCGATTGACACCGCGTGGGTCGAGTTCTAGCCAGGCCGCTACGCACCTTCACGGCCGTCGGGTTCGGCCATGGACGATTGACCTCTCATCGACGCGCACGAAGCGGCGGCATCGTCCCAGGCCGGTCATCCCAGACGGGAGACAAGCTCCCGCCGCAGCTCGGCGAGCTTGGCACGCAGCTAACAGGTGAGCGTCGCTACGTCATCGACATCAGCGTCAGCGCCCTACACGCGCGCAGCCCGCCACTCCCAGGAGAGTCGGGGTCGGAGAATCCCCGCGTCGGCTCTCCCAGCATTCCGCTGAGCTAAGCGGAAAAGCGATGATCGAAGCCGACGACGTACGTCGAGCTCTCGTACGACTCGGCGGAGCCATGTAGCGTCTGCGGCGTGACGCGGTTCGTCGTCGACTGCGAGAGGCTGCTCCGGATTGCCGCTGGCGAGATCGACGTCGCCGCTGACCACAAGCTCGTCGCGCCGACGCTCGTTCGCTCGCAGACGCTGGCGGCGCTATACGAGGCGGCCCGCCGGGAGGAGATCTCGGCCGCCGAGGGGATCGAGCGGGTGACGCAGATCAACTCGCTGAAGGTTCGCTTCCTCGGCGACAAGGTGCTCCAGCGGCAGGCATGGAAGGTCGCAGACCAACTGGGGTGGGAGACGACGTACGACGCCGCATACGTGGTGCTGACGAAGCTACAGGCGGACATCCTCGTCACCTCCGACGGAGACCTCGCGCGGGCGGTCTCCGGCCTCGTCGAGACGGCGACGGCCGACGCACTCCGCACAGCCTGAACAGCGGGCGTGTGGCGTGACCGGAACCCGGCGTCCAGAAGCCTCGCCAGGTCGTAGTCGCTGTATCGACGACGCCGCCGACGACAGCCCCCGTCATGTACGGACCCGGAGCGCCATTGTGAGCGGCCAGCGCCCTGCTGCCGTCCTGCCCCTCGTGACTGGCGTGGACCTGCACGCGCTCGTTCAGATCGACATCGGCGAGCTCGCCGAGCAACTCGCACCGCTCGTGGCCGAGCTCAAGGACGCCGCGGCCTCGCTTTAGCTGCGCGCGCGAGGCCGCCGCCTACCTGCGCTGCCCGAGAGGCACGCGGGTGGCAACGCAAGTGGCAGCACGCCAGCCGAACCTCACCGAAACAGGCTGAGGCCCAAACGGCTCTACGAGCGCGGTGCGGGGTACTCTCCGAATCTCACCGAACACCCGGAATCGAACTCGTAATGAAGGGGTCCGGGGTTCGAATCCCCGCGTCGGCTCTCCGCGGATCTCCAAGCGAAAAGCGGTCTAGCAAGGAGAACTCCGGGGAACACGTCGTGAAGCGCCCCAGGATCCGAACTCGCTCGGCTGCGATGGAAGCTCTGCTCGGCAGCGAGTAAGGCTGCCTCCTCGGGCTGGTAGGTGGGCTTCCGGCGGGTCTTGGCGGCGCAGACGATGCCGCTGCGCTCGAGCACGCGCAGATGCGTGACGGCCGTCGGCGACATCGAAAGCGGGCGCCAGAGTTGAGACCCGGACGATCCGCGCCGCATTATGCGTCCAGCCTAGGCTTGGGTGCGTAGCGGTGGTGGAGGTCGAGCGGGTTGCCCGCCGGGTCCTTGAAGATCGCCTGGAGGCAGACGCCGGAGTCGAACGTCTCGGTTGTGAACTCGACGCCTACGGCCTCGAGTTGCGTGCGTGCGGCCGCGACGTCCTCGACGTGCAGGGCGATCGGCATGCTGTTCGGAGAAAACGCCTGGCCGAAGGCGTCGTTCTGCATGACCGCGAGCGTGAGGTTGCCCGCCTGGAACTCCGCCCCGGGCATCTCGCCGTAGCGCGCAATGCAGGGCAAGCCCAGCACCTCGGCATAGAAGCGGACGCTGGCATCGAAGTCATCGGTCGGGACCGCGACGAAATCGACTCCAGTGATCATGGGCTTACTCATGACTGCTCCCTTCGGCCGAATCACGTCGGCGGGTTGTGTGCGCTCACGACATGTGGCGAACGAGAGGATGGGGCTTCGACCCGCCGATTGCTCGGGCGCGTCCCCGGCGTCCTGCGCCCGGCGGGGAATTGACAGGCGGTGCTCGCGACGATCACAAGGCCAGGCCGCGCCGCCACCTGCGGCAGGAGACCGGCGTGCACGGCCGAGCATGCCGCAACGGTTTGAACCACGAGCCGCCCCAGAGGACGTCACGCTTTACCGCCTCCGGCTTCTGTCCCCGCGTCGGCTCTCACGTCGACAAGCAGGAAATTGCTTGCCTGCAGGTCGTCCCGTTGTACGCGCATCGCGACGATTCGTATCAGCCGCAGACGCGCAGAATTGGCAGAAGGCTGGAACATGAACGGCGCCCGCCGCTGAGCCAGGCACAGCCTGCGCCCGATGCGCGCCCTCGGAGAGCTGAGCGGCAGGGCTCATTCGCCGGAGTCGGCCCGCTGCAGCGCCTGCCACACGCGCTCGCCGTTCGCTGGCATGTCGATGTGGCGAACACCGAACGGCGCGAGCGCATCGATCACGGCACTCTGAACCGCAGGAGTGGCACCGATCGTCCCGGACTCACCGATTCCCTTCGCCCCGAGCACGTTGATCGGCGTCGGCGTCTCCATCGACACGACGTCGAACGACGGCAGCTCGGCAGCGGACGGGAAGGAATAGCCGAGGAAGGTCGCCGTCAGGGGCATTCCGTCCTCGTCGTAGAGGAACTCCTCGTACAGCGCCTGGGCCACACCTGTCGCCACACCGCCATGCACCTGGCCTTCGACGACGATGGGGTTGATGATGGTCCCCGCATCGTCGACCGCGACGAGCTGGCGGAGCTCCACATTGCCCGTCTCGGTGTCGACCTCGACGACCGCGACGTGCGCGCCGAACGGGAACGTCGGAGCGTCGGGCTTGAAGACCTCCTCGGCGCGCAGCTCGTCGAGCCGTCCTTGCTGCTGGAGGCTCGTGGCCAGCTCCTTCCAGGACACGGACGGGGCGGGCGAGCCAACAACGTGAAAGCCGCCCGTTTCGGCGTCGAGCACGACGTCGCCGGCGCTCGCCTCGAGGTGGTCGGCGGCGAGCTCGCGGGCCCGTTCGGCGACCTCATGTGCTGCCTGTAGGGCCGCGACACCGCCGATCTGGGTCGACTTCGAGCCGTAGGTACCCACGCCCTGGCGCACCTCGTCGGTGTCGCCCTTGATGACGCGCACCGACTCGAGCGGCAGGCCGAGCCTGTCCGCGACGATCATGGCGAACGTCGTCTCGTGGCCCTGACCGTGGGAGAACGAGCCGGTGCGCAGGATTGCCTCGCCTTCCGGCGTGATCTCAACCGCGCCGAACTCGGGCTCGACGAGGCCGTTCGTGATCTCCACGTACACGCTGACGCCGATGCCCAGTGCGAGCGTGCCGCGCTCCTCGCGCCGTTGCCGCTGCTCCTCTCGCAGCGCCTCGTAGCCGGCCGCCTCGAGCGCGAGATCGAGCGCCCGCTCGTAGTCGCCGCAGTCGTACTGCGCTCCCGACGCCGTGGTCAGCGGAAAGGCGTCGGAGGCAAAGAGATTGCGCCTGCGCACTTCGACGGGATCGAGCCCTACCTCCAACGCGAACAGGTCCATTGCCCGCTCGATCGCCTGCGTTGCTTCCGGCCGGCCAGCGCCGCGGAACGGTCCGACGGGCGTCGTGTTGGTGACGACGCTCGTGAACTCGGACTCGATCTTCGGGATCGCGTACACGCCGCTCGCCATCAACGAGGTGAAGCCCGGCAGGATTGCCCCGATACGCGGATAGGCTCCGGTGTCCTGGAGGATGCGCAGCCGATAGGCCTCGACGACTCCGCCGCGGGTGCCACCGATCGTGAACTCGAGTACGGCGGCACGGCCGTGGGCCATCGCGATCATGTTCTCGCTCCGCGTCTCCGCCCAGCGCACCGGACGCTCGAGCCGGCGCGCGAGCCAGGCTACGAGGATCTCCTCCACACTGAGGAGCTTGGCGCCAAAGCCGCCGCCGACGTCTGGCGCAACCACACGAACGTCGGCCGATTCGAGGCCGAGGATCCTCGCCAGTTCGTCACGGTCCTGATGGGGCGTTTGCGTCGAAAGCCAGAGCGTCAACCGCCCGTCGTCTCCCACGGCTGCGGCGGAGCCGCGGGCCTCGAGCGGGCACGCCGCCATGCGCTGGCTCACCAGCCGTCCAGACACGACGGCCTCGCATGTGGCGAAGAGATCGGGGTCGCGCTCCGCCGGGTGACTCATGCAGACGTTCGTCCCGGCCTCGGGGAAGAGCAGCACCCCGCCCGCGAGAGCTTGCTCGGGACCGACGGCAACGGGCAACGGCTCGTAGTCCACGACGACGAGCTGGGCGGCATCGACGCCTTCGGCTCGACTCTCGGTGACGACGACGGCGACGATGTCGCCGACGAAGCGGACGACGTCGCGCGCCAGGAACGGGCGCCCCATCTGCTGGTCCAGCCCGGGAATCGGCGGAGGCTGGAACGAGCCCAGATCAACGTCCGCCGCCGTAAGGACCTGTGTCCCGGGTAGCTCCAGAGCGGCCGAGACGTCGATCGCCCGAATGCGCGCATGCGCAAAGGGCGAGCGGACGAAGACGGCATGCA
>DASRQS010000121.1:0-12771 GCA_035696365.1 Gaiellales bacterium
GAGGAGGGGATCATGCGCGTGATCGCCGGCCCCGAGAAGAAGACGCGCCTGCTGTCCGAGAAGGAGCGGCTCGTCACGGCCTACCACGAGATGGGCCATGCGCTCGTCGCCCACTATCTCGAGGGCTGCGACCCGGTGCACAAGATCTCCGTGATCTCGCGCGGCCAGGCGCTCGGCTACACGATCTCGATGCCGACCGAGGACACGTATCTCACGACCCGCACGCAGCTGCGCGACACGCTCGCGATGACGCTGGGCGGGCGCGCCGCCGAGGAGCTCGTGTACGACGAGCGCACCACCGGCGCCGCCAACGACCTCGAGAAGGTGACCGCGACCGCCAAGGCGATGATCATGCGCTTCGGCATGAGCGAGAAGCTCGGCCCGCGGGCGTTCGGCCGCAACCACGACCAGCCCTTCCTGGGCCGGGAGTACTCGCAGGAGCCGGACTACTCCGAAGAGGTCGCACGCGAGATCGACGGCGAGATCCAGCGCATCGTCGAGGAGGCCGACCAGCGCGCCAAGACGGTGCTGGCTGCACACTCCGAGACGCTGCACCGCCTCGCCAAGATCCTGCTCGAGCGCGAGACGATCGACCGTGCGCAGTTCCTGCGGCTGCTCGACGGCGCATCCGAGGAAGAGGTCTTCCCGCCGCCCTCGGCCGCGCCGGCCGAGCCCGTTGCGGAGCCGAAGGCCAAGGAGAAGCGCAGCATCCTCCCGGGGCTGCCGAGTCTCCCGAGCGAGCCTGACGCGCAGCCCGGCGGCGCGTAGCTCTCCCTCGGTGGCGCCGCTCTCGCAGCGCTACGTGCGCGGCGCTCTCGTGGGCGTGCTCAACGTCACACCCGACTCGTTCTCCGACGGCGGCGAGTACGCCGATCTGGCGTCCGCTCTCGCGCACGGCCGCCGGCTGGCCGCCGAGGGCGCGGCCATCGTGGACGTCGGCGGCGAGTCGACGCGCCCGGGTGCCGAGCCGGTGCCGGCGGAGCTCGAGCTGGCACGCATCCTGCCCGTGATCGAGGCGCTCACGGCCGATGGCATCCTGGTCTCGGTCGACACCAGCAAGGCCGCCGTGGCGCGGGCGGCGCTGGCGGCCGGCGCCGTGCTCGTGAACGACGTGACGGCGCTGCGCGCGGACCCCGAGATGGCTTCCGTCGTCGCGGAGGGCGGCGCCGACGTCTGCCTGATGCACATGCTCGGCGAGCCGCGCACGATGCAGGACGACCCGCGCTACGACGATGTCGTCGCCGAGGTCGAGAGGTTCCTGGCCGAGCGTGCCGAGGCCGCGGTGGCCGGGGGCATTCCGCGCGAGCGCATCGCGCTCGACCCGGGCATCGGCTTCGGCAAGACGCTCGCGCACAACCTCGCGCTGCTGCGCGCCCTGCCGCGCCTCGCGCGGCTGGGCCCGCTGCTCCTCGGCGTTTCGCGCAAGCGCTTCCTCGGGGCGCTCAGCGGCCGCGAGTTCGCCGCCGATCGCGTCGCGGCGTCCGTCGCGGCCGCGCTCTACTGCTATCGCGGAGGCGCGCATCTTCTGCGCGTGCACGACGTCGGCGCCACGGCCGACGCCCTGGCGGTCGAACGGGCACTGGAGGGTGCTGCATGATGGACCCGCTCACGATCGAGGTGCGCGGGCTCACCGTGCACGCCCACCACGGCGTCCACGAGGACGAGCGCGAGCACGGCCAGCCCTTCGTGCTCGACCTCGTGCTCGTGCCGCGCTCGTCCCTCGGCTGCGAGACCGACCGCCTCGGCGACACCGTCTCCTACGGCGATGCCGCCCGGATGGCCGTCGAGGTGGCGACGAGCATGCGCTTCGACCTGATCGAGCGCCTGGCAGCCCATGTTGCCGACACGCTGCTCGCCCGGCTGCCGCTCGAGCGCGCCACGATCACAGTGCACAAGCCCGAGGCGCCGCTGGGGCTCGAGCTCGGCGACGTGGCGGTGACCGTCAGCCGCGTGCGGGTGCCTTCCGTTCGCGGCTGAGGTCCGTTCCAGCGTTCCTGTGCGTGGGACAGACCAGAGCTATCCCCTATCGGGGGGATAGACCGGCCACGACCATGGGCTAGTTGGCGGTTGCGGGCCACCCTCCTAGGGGTGAAACTCGCGTGTATGGATCCAGGGAGGAGCGCGTTGGAAGACGCCTCGCGACGCATTTCGATTTTGGTCGCCGAGGACAATGACCTGTATCGGCGGGGTCTCGTCTCCGTGCTCGCGGATCGCGCCTTCGCAGTCCTGGGTAGCGCGTCGCTCGGCTCCGACGCGGTGCGCATGACCGCGGAGCTCCAGCCCGACGTCGTGTTGCTCGATCTGGTGCTCGCCGACGGTGACAGCATTCCGCGCATCGCGGAGATGATCGAGGCCCACCCCGCCGTCAAGGTCGTCGTGCTCAGCTCCAGCTCGGATCGAGACTCTTTCCTGCGCTCACTGCGTGCGGGAGCCGCCGGCTTCCTCTCGAAGGACCAGTCGCCGTCGGGCCTCGAGCGCGCGCTGCATGGACTGCTGCGCGGCGAGGCCCCGATCTCGCGCCTGCTCACGATGCATCTGGTCGACGAGGTCCGGCGCGAGGATCGCCGCCGCGAGATCGCGGCGCTGGTGCCCGATCGCGACCACCTCACGCCGCGCCAGCTCGAGATCTTGCGCATGCTCGCCGGCGGCGCCACGACCGTCGGCATCGCCACCGAGCTGTATCTCTCGGTCGAGACGGTGCGCTGGCACATCAAGTCGATCCTGCGCAAGCTGGGCGTGCGCTCGCGCGCCGACGCCATCGCGTGCCTCGAGGAGCTCCAGGCCGTGTAGCGTGACCGCGCGTGCGCGCGGTCTACATCGGTCTGGGGGGCAATCTCGGCGATCCGGTTGCGACGCTGCGCGACGCATTGGACCGCATCGCGCGGTTGCCTGGTGTCGAGCTGGGCGCGGTCTCCTCGGCCTACGAGAGCGCACCGGTCGGCGTGACCGACCAGCCCCCGTTCGTCAACGCGGCCGCGCGGATCGTCACGGATCTGCCGCTGCGAGACGTGCTCGCAGGGCTGCTGGCCGTCGAGCAGGAGCTGGGACGGGTGCGGACGGTCCGCTTCGGGCCGCGCACCTGCGATCTCGACATCCTGCTGGCCGGCGCGGAGGTCGCCGACGAGCCGGGGCTCGCGGTGCCGCATCCGCGGCTGGCCGAGCGGCGCTTCGCGCTCGAGCCCCTCGTCGAGCTCGACCCCGCTCTGAGCCTGCCCGGCGGGCGGTCCCTGAGCGAGCTGCTGGAGGGCGTGCGCGACCAGTCCGTACGGCGTCTCGACGGCGTTCAACTACGATGACCTCCACGCGAGGGAAGGGCCAGACGTGTCCAATATCGACGAACTCGAGGAATACGACGCCGAGCTCGAGCTCCGGCTGAAGAAGGAGTACGCGGACGTCTACGGGCTGTTCCGCTACTGCGTCCTCACCCAAGAGGCGACCTACCTCTGCAACCAGCTCGACCTCAAGATCGAGCACCAGCCGTCGTACCCGATGATCCACGTCGCGATGGAAGACGTCTGGGTGTGGGACAAGAACCGCCCGACGCGGATCATCCCGCGCACCGACATTCACACCACGCAGGACGTCACGATCGAGGAGCTGCGGCCGCCGGAGAGCACGCCGCCGCTCGCGCCGCCGACGCTGTAGCGCTCGATGCTGCTCGCCGTCGACGTCGGCAACACGCAGACGCATCTCGGGCTCTGGCACGGCGCAGAGCTCGCACAGTCCTGGCGCATCGCGACGCTGCCGTTGCGCACGGCCGACGACCTCGCGGTGCAACTGGACGGGCTGCTCGCCCTGCGCGAGCTCGACACGAGCGAGGTGACCGCGCTGGTGGTGTCCTCGACCGTGCCGGTGCTGGCGGCGGAGTGGGCCGGCGTGGGCGAGAGCGCGCTCGGGGTCGAGACGCTGCTGATCGGGCCTGGCGTGCGCAGCGGTCTGCCCATCCTGATGGACAACCCACGTGAGGTCGGCCCAGACCGGATCGTCAACGCGGTGGCCGCACTGGCGCGCGTCGGCGGTCCCTGCATCGTGGTCGACTTCGGGACGTCGACGAACTTCGATGCCGTCTCTGCGGGCGGCGAGTACGTCGGGGGCGTGCTCGCGCCTGGCATCGCGATCTCGATGGAAGCGCTCTTCGACCGTGCAGCGCGCCTCTCACGCGTCGAGTTCGTCGCCCCTCCGACCGTGATCGGGCGCAACACCGTGCACGCCCTGCAGAGCGGCGTGGTCTACGGCTTCGCGGGGCAGGTGGACGGCATCGTCCGGCGCATGGCCGCCGAGCTCGGCGGCGACCCCCGCGTGCTCGCGACAGGCGGCCTGGCCGGCCTGATCGTGCCGCACGCCGAGACCGTGCACGAGCACGTGCCCGACCTCACGCTCGAGGGCCTGCGCATCGTCTACGAGCGGCAGTCCGCCTGTTCGTGAGGCGGCGTCGGCGAGCGCAAGCCAAACGAGACGCGATAGTGCCCGCCCGCTTGGGCGTCGAGCTCGACGCGTCCATGCCGGGCGTTCAGACCAGCGGAAGGACGGCCCTCTGTCCCGGTGCTCTAACCCGCAGAGTAGATCGAGATCGGCAGGTCGAGCAGCTCGTCGTCCTCGATCGCGCCGAGCGCCTCGATGTCGAGACCGCTCTGCCGGACGAGCGAGAGCGCCTCGGGGCAGGCCTCGAGTAGCAGGCGCTCGACCTCGCCGATCGTCTTCGCCCGCGCCAGGGCGCCGCGCATGCCCGGGCCGAGGCGCCCGCCGCGCAGGTACCAGCCGTAGAACTTGCGCAGCCAGCCGACCGCGCGCTCGGGCGTCATCTCGCGGGCGACCTCGCGCACGAAGCGCACGAGTTCGCCGACGAGCTCGGCGTCGGTCGGCTCGCGCCGCACGCCGTCGACGAGCTCGGCCAGCAGCCAGGGATCGCCCTGCGCGCCGCGCGCGACCATCACGGCGCTCGCGCCGGTCGAGTCCAGCACGGCCTGGGCGCGCTCACGGGTCGTGATGTCGCCGGAGGCCATGACCGGCACGTCGACGAGCTCGACGAGCTCCGTCGTCAGCGTGTGGTCGGCCTGACCGGTGTACATCTGCTGGGCGGAGCGCGGATGCAGCGTGATGGCCTGCGCTCCGGCGTCGGCCAGCTTGGGGCCGAGCACCAGGCAGTCGCGCGAGCCGTTGCGCACGCCGGCCCGCAGCTTCACGGTGACCGGAACGCGCACGGCCTCTGCCACGGCACGCGTGACCGCGATCGCCACCTCGTGGTTGTCGAGCGCGGATGCGCCGGCGCCGGTCTTGGTGACCTTGCGTACGGGGCAGCCGAAGTTGATGTCGATGATGTCGGCGCCCGCCGTCTCGCACATCCGCGCGGCCTCGGCGACGGTCGCCGGATCCGAGCCGAACACCTGGACAGCCAGCGGGTGCTCGTCGCGCGCGATGCGCAGGTAGCCGAGCGTGCGCGCGTTGCCGTACGAGAGCCCGCAGGCCGACACCATCTCCGAGCACACGAGTCCCGCGCCGAAGCGCCGCCCCTGCCGGCGGAAGGCCTGCACAGACACGCCCGCCATGGGGGCCAGCACGACGCGCGAGCCGATCTCGACGTCGCCGATCTGGAACGGCGAGGCGAGGTCGCGGGGGCGTGTGGAGAGAGCGGTCGACTGCACGGTGCAACCCAGTGTACGCTGCAGTCGGGCGCGGTTGACACGCGTTGTGTCTGCGCGCCCTGACGACGTTTTTCCGGCGGCCGCTGGCCGTCCGGGCCCTTATGGAGGCATCGTGGAGCGAGACGTCCTGCTCACTCAAGAGGGCTATGAGAAGCTGCAACGGGAATTGCAGTCCCTTTCGACCGACAAGCGGCGCGAGGTTGCCGATCGTATTCGTGTAGCCCGCGAATTCGGCGACATCAGCGAGAACTCGGAGTTCGACGACGCGAAGAACGAGCAGATGATGCTCGAGAAGCAGATCGCCAAGCTCGAGGAGCGTCTGCGCTCGGCGCGCATCATCGATCCGTCCGAGGCCGACGCCGGCGCAGTCGATGTCGGGCTTCAGGTGACCGTCAAGGACATCGACCGCAAGCGCGACGCGACCTATCGCATCGTCGGCTCGGCCGAGGCCGACCCGTCGGCGGGCCGGCTCTCGAACGAGTCCCCCGTGGGACGCGCCCTGATGGGCCGCAAGAAAGGCGAGACGATCGAGGTGAGCGTGCCTGCCGGCGTGCTCAAGCTCAAGATCGTCAACATCAGCGTCCCGGCGTGAGCGCGAGCCGCCGGCTCGACGACCTTCCCCACCGTTTCGCCGACCGCACCGAGATCGCCGAGGTGCGGGCGGCGCATGCCGAGCTCGCGACCGGCGAATCCTCTGGTGTGCGCTACCGGCTCGCCGGCCGGGCGATGGGGCGGCGAGTGCACGGCAAGGCGGCGTTCCTCGACCTCGAGGACCGCAGCGGGCGGCTGCAGCTGCTGGCGAGCGCGGACGAGCTCGGCGAGGAGCTCTTCGCGGCCATCTGCGACACGCAGCTCGGCGATGTCATCGGCGTCGCGGGCGAGGCCATCTCGAGCCGGCGCGGCGAGCTGACGCTGCGGCTGGAGGAGTTCCAGCTGCTGGCGCCCTGCGAGCATCCGCTCCCGGACCTCCACCATGGGCTGGCCGATGTCGAGGCGCGCTACCGCCAGCGCTACGTCGACCTGATGGTCAACCCCGAGGTGCGCGAGGACGTGCAACGGCGCGCCCGAATGATTGCGGCTGGGCGTGCGTATCTCGACGGCGCCGGCTTTATCGAGGTCGAGACGCCGATCCTGCAGCCGCTCTACGGCGGTGCGAGCGCACGCCCGTTCACGACGCACCACAACGAGCTCGACCGCCCCTTCTACCTGCGCGTGGCCACGGAGCTGTATCTCAAGCGGCTGATCGTGGGCGGCCTGGAGCGCGTCTACGAGATCGGCAAGGATTTCCGCAACGAGGGCGTCTCGTTCAAGCACAACCCCGAGTTCACCGTGGTGGAGTGGTACGAGGCGTATGCCGACTACACCGATGGCATGCGGCGCACGGAGGAGTTCGTGGCGGCCAGCGTGCGCGGCGCTCTCGGCACGACCGTGATCACGCGCGACGGCCGCGAGGTCGACATGGCGCCGCCCTGGCCGCGCAAGCCCCTGGCGGAGGCGATTCGCGAGGCCTGCGGCGTCGACGTGCTCGCGCTGCGCGATCCGGCCGAGCTGCGCGCGGCGCTCCTGGAACGTGGCGCAGCGGCCGCAGAGGGCGATGCCACCTGGCCGCAGCTCGTCGACCGCGCGCTCTCGTACTTCGTCGAGCCCTCCACCGTCGAGCCGGTGTTCCTCGTCGACTACCCGACGGAGCTCTCGCCCCTGGCGCGTCCCTTCGCCGGCGACCCGTCGCTGGTCGAGCGCTACGAGGCCTTCTGCTGCGGCATGGAATTCGCCAATGGCTACAGCGAGCTGAACGATCCCGAGCTGCAGCTCCTTCGCTTTCAGGAGCAGGTCGCGCTGCGCGAGGCCGGGGACGAGGATGCGCAGCCTCTCGATGCCGACTACATCGAGGCGCTGCGCTACGGCCTGCCGCCCACCGCGGGCCTGGGTCTCGGAATCGACCGCCTCGCGATGCTCGTGTGCGATAGGCCGTCGATCCGCGACGTGATCCTCTTCCCCGCCTTGCGCGACCGGGGCCTGTAGCGCCGCTAGGAGCCGATCGCCTGCGGGAACCGCAACAGGCGGTCGGGATCGCGTTCGTGCTTGAGCGACACGAGGTCGGCGTACTTGCCGCCGTAATAGGCCGTGCGCCACGACGCCAGGTTGGCGTCGGGGTAGTTCTGGTAGGCCTGGCCGTTGCCCATGGGGGCCAGCGCGGCGCGCGCGGTGCCGACGAAGCCCTGAGCCGCCGCGATGCCCGCGAGGCTGGCATAGCTGAGGATCTGTACGGACGAGCGCATGTGGCGGTGAATGAAGGACGTCTGCCCCGGCGGGGCGTCGTCGATCGCGCCGCCCTGCGCGTCGAGCAGGAGGACGCCGGAGCCGCCCGCGGCCTGGCGGGCATCGATGACGCCTACGAGCTTGTGCGCGTCGGCCGGCCCGAGCGCATGGGCGATGTAGGCCGAGCCGGCGGCGAAGGTGTCGCGGCCGAGCGTGCCGCCCTCGCTCTGCGGCCTGCACTGCGCGAGCGTCTTGCCGAGACATCCGGCGAAGATCAGCTGCGCCTGGAGATAGGGGTGCGCGTTCAGCGAGAGCGTCGCACCGGGCACCAGCAGCGCCTTGATCGCCCTGGTCGCCGCGGTTCCGGTCCCGAGGTACTGCCCGAAGACCTCGATCGTCCCCGAGTGGGATCCGGTCGAGAGCGAGCAGATGGCCGCGAGCGGCGCGGGCGCCGAGGCGCAGCGGGCCGTGAAGGCAGCCACGACCTCGGCAGCGCGCGACCACGGGTAGTTCGCGAAGAACGTCGTCACGGCTCCCACCGGGTGCGTGCGCAGCTGCAGCGAGGTGACGGGCGCCAGGCTCGCTCCGGCTCCTCGCAGGCCGTAGAGCAGCTCGGCGTCGGCCAGTGCGGGCTTCAGCACGCGCAGGTCGACCACGTGCGCAGCGAGCAGCGTGTCGCAGGCCAGTCCGTAGCGGCGCGCATCGAATCCGTAGCCGCCGCCGAGCGTGAACCCCGCAACCCCGACGGTGGGGCAGGAGCCGTGCACGACCGCCCGGCCGCGCTTCGCCAGCGCGGCGATCAGCTCGATCTGGCGCAGGCCGGCGCCGGCCAGCACGCTGCCGTCGCTCTGCACCTGGATTCCCCGCAGGCGGCGCAGGTCGAGCACGACGCCACCGGCCACGGTGGAGGCGCCGATGTAGCTGTGGCCGCCCGCGCGCACGCGCACGGCGAGCTCGCGCGCGCGCGCTACGCGCAGCGCCGCAGCCAGGTCCTTCGGGTCGAGCGGCTGCGCGATCGCCGCCGGGTGCACGCCGTCGTAACGACCGTTGTAGACGGGGCGGAGGCGAGCATAGGCAGCCGTGCCCGGCAGCAGGACGGGGCCGCGCATCGCTGCCGCCAGCGCGGCCAGCGGCGCCGGCGCACGCCCGCGTCGCGGCACCGCCACGGCGCCGGCGCCGGCGAGCAGCTGCGCGCGTGTCAGGCCTGCCATGCCCGGCATCCTCGCAGGCGTATCCTGCGCCGATGTCCGAGGTTGCCGCACTGGAGGACGTGTGCGAGCGCGCCTGGCCGCCACGCGAGCGCGTCGAGCTCCACGGCGCGGTGCTGCGCTTCACCGACGGTTTCACCCGGCGCGCCAACTCGGCGCGCGTCGACGGCGGAGCCGGCGATCTCCAGGCCCTCCTCGCGCGCGCGGAGCGCGAGTACCGCAGCCGCGGGCTGCGGCCGGGCTTCCGTCTCACACCGCTCTCCCCGCCGGCCTTCGAGCGCCTGCTGCGTGAGCGCGGGTACCTGATCGACACCGAGGCGGTCGTGATGGTGGCCGACGCGCTGCCGGAGACGCCGGAGCCCGCCGTCGGCGACGACATCGCGCTGGCGCCCGGGCTGGACGAGGAATGGCTGCGGGTCTTCCAGGCGATCGAGCGTCATTGGCCGCCCGAGCAGGATCCCGGCGCCCGCTGGGTGTTCGGTTCCGGGGACTCGCCGCGCCGCTTCGCGCTGGCCCGCGTGGGCGGCGAGCCGGCCGCGACCGGCTACGCGCGCGTCGAGGACGACTGGCTCTACATCGCCTGCGTCGGGACCTCGCCAGACCACCGCCGGCGCGGCCTCGCGCGCGCCGTCAGCGAGCGGCTGTTCGCCTGGGGCGAGAGCAACGGCGCACGGCGCGCCATTTTGCAGGCCGAGACGAAAAACGCCGCAGCGCAGGCGCTTTACGCGCAGCTCGGCTTTCGCCCGCGCTACGTCTACCGCGACCTCGTGCCGGGCTCTTGGCCGGTCCCTGACTAACAGCCCCTCAGAAGCGTCTCAAGGACCGGGCAGGCAGTGCCGATGCCCGTTCGACAGGGGGCCCCGGGGGGTGCCGGGGGTACGCCGAAGGGCCTCTGGTAACGTGCGGAGAGCCTTATGTTTGAACGTTTTACAGAGAGAGCGCGCCAGGTCGTCGTCCTCGCACAGGACGAGGCCCGTGCGCTCAAGCACAACTACATCGGTACCGAGCACATCCTGCTCGGGCTGCTGCGCGAAGAGGAAGGTCTCGCCGCGCGCGTCCTAGATTCCCTTGAGATAACGGTCGAAGAAGTGCGTGCCCAGGTGGCCCGCATCGTCGGCCAAGGCGACGAAGTCACGACCGGCCAGATCCCGTTCACGCCGCGGGCGAAGAAGGTCCTCGAGCTCGCATTGCGCGAGGCGCTTTCGCTTGGCCACAACTACATCGGCACCGAGCACATCCTGCTCGGCCTCGTTCGCGAGAACGAGGGCGTGGCGGCGCGCATCCTGCTCGATTTCGATGCCGACGCCGAGAAGATCCGCAACGAGATCATCCGCATGCTGTCCGGCCCCGGGCGCCGCTCGGGCTCGAGCGGCGGCGGTGGAAGCCAGCCCGCAGCGGCGGGTGCCGCAGGCGAGGCCAAGAAGTCCTCGAAGCTGCTCGACCAGTTCGGGCGCAACCTGACGAAGCTGGCAGCCGAGGGCAAGCTCGACCCGGTGGTCGGGCGCCAGAACGAGATCGAGCGCGTGATGCAGATCCTCTCGCGCCGCACCAAGAACAACCCGGTGCTGATCGGCGAGCCCGGCGTCGGCAAGACCGCCGTCGTCGAGGGCCTTGCACAGCGCATCAGCGCCAACCAGGTGCCCGAGCTTCTGCGCAACAAGCAGATCTACACACTCGACCTGGCCGCCCTGGTCGCGGGCTCGAAGTACCGCGGCGAGTTCGAGGAGCGGCTCAAGAAGGTCATGAAGGAGATCGCCCAGCGGGGCGACATCATCCTGTTCATCGACGAGCTGCACAACCTCGTCGGCGCGGGCGCGGCAGAGGGCGCGATCGACGCGGCCTCCATCCTCAAGCCGGCGCTCGCGCGCGGTGAGCTGCAGACGATCGGCGCGACGACGCTGGACGAGTACCGCAAGTACCTGGAGCGCGACTCCGCGCTCGAGCGGCGCTTCCAGCAGATCCGCGTCGAGGAGCCCTCGATCGACGACACCGTGCAGATCCTGCGCGGCCTGCGCGATCGTTACGAGGCCCACCATCGCGTCCGCATCACAGACGAGGCGCTGGTGGCGGCGGCACAGCTCTCGAGCCGCTACATCCAGGATCGCCACCTGCCCGACAAGGCCATCGATCTGATCGACGAGGCCGCGTCGCGCATGCGCATCCGCACGATGGGTTCGCCGCCGCGCTACAAGGAGCTCGAGGAAGAGATCGAGACGACGCGGCGCGACAAGGAGCTCGCGATCGAGCAGCAGGACTTCGAGCGCGCGGCCGCCCTGCGGGACGCCGAGCGCAAGCTCACGCAGAAGAAGCGCGAGGCCGAGGAGAACTGGAAGACCACCGACGACGGCGAGCAGGCCGAGATCGGTGAGGAGGAGATCGCCGACATCGTCTCGATGTGGACGGGCATCCCGGTCTTCAAGCTCACCGAGGCCGAGTCGCAGAAGCTCGTGCGCATGGAAGAGGAGCTGCACAAGCGCGTGATCGGCCAGCACCAGGCGATCGTCGCGGTGTCGAAGGCCATCCGCCGTGCCCGCGCGGGCATCAAGGATCCGAAGCGCCCGAGCGGCTCGTTCATCTTCCTCGGCCCCTCCGGCGTCGGCAAGACCGAGCTCGCCCGCACGCTCGCCGAGTTCCTGTTCGGCGACGAGGACGCGCTCATCCAGGTCGACATGTCCGAGTACATGGAGAAGCACGCGGTCTCGCGGCTGGTCGGCTCGCCTCCGGGCTACATCGGCTACGACGAGGGCGGCCAGCTCACCGAGGCCGTGCGCCGCAAGCCGTACTCGGTGGTGCTGCTGGACGAGATCGAGAAGGCCCACCCCGACGTCTTCAACATCCTCCTGCAGGTGCTCGAGGACGGCAAGCTCACCGACGCGCAGGGCCGCAAGGTCGACTTCCGCAACACCATCGTGATCATGACGTCGAACATCGGCGCCGCCCAGATCACCAAGAACCAGTCGCTCGGCTTCGTGCCCGGCGACCCCGAGGGCGGTCTCTCGTACGACGAGATGAAGAACCGCATCATGGGCGAGCTCAAGAAGGTGTTCCGGCCCGAGTTGCTCAACCGCATCGACGAGGTCATCGTCTTCCACAAGCTGACGCGCGAGGAGATCACGAGCGTCGTGCACATGATGATGCGCCGCTTGCGCGAGCGCATGGTGGAGCACGAGGTCGCGATCGAGCTGTCGGCCAGCGCCACGGATCTGCTCGCAGATCGCGGGTACGACCCGGCGATGGGCGCGCGGCCGTTGCGCAGGGCCATCCAGCAACTGATCGAGGATCCGCTCGCGGACTTCGTCCTCGGCCGCCAGCTCGCCCCCGGCTCGACGATCGTGATCGACCGCAAGGAAGGCACGGACGAGGTCGAGATGACCGTCGTCGCACCGGTGCCCGATACCGCGCCGGAGCCCCCGGCAGGCGTCACGGGCGATTCGGGAGAGTCCGGCGGCGGCGACTCCGGCGACCAGCCGGGCGAGTAGCCAGCACGCGCACACATCGGGGTCGGGCACGCAACGTGCGTGCCCGGCCCCGATCTGTGCAACCTCTCAGTACGGGTCCTTGGGCGAGCGGTCGTCCGAGAGTGACGGTCGCGAGCGCTCGACCATCATCTCGATGGCGTCGGCGAGGTGGATCTCGGCGATGTTGTAGTCGCCGCGCGCGAG
>DASRQS010000122.1:0-5097 GCA_035696365.1 Gaiellales bacterium
CGAGATTGACGACGACGAGGTGATCACCGCGGTGCACGACCACCGTGCCCGCCTCGGCGTCGTCGTCGACGTGCACGTGATCGAGCCGCGGATCGCGCAGGTCGTGGTGCTCGCGCCGGAGGCGGATGAGGTCGCGGTACCACGCCAGCAGGCGCGCGTGCGGCTCGCGGCCGCGCTCGTCCCAGTCGAGCCGCGAGCGCTCGAACGTCTCGGGCGCCTGCGGGTCGGGCACGTCGTCGAGCGCCCAGCCGTGGCGGGCGAACTCCTCGCGCCGGCCGCGCCGCACGGCGTCGGCGATCGCCGGGTCGGTGTGGTCGGTGAAGTACATCCAGGGCGTGGAGGCGCCCCACTCCTCGCCCATGAAGAGCATCGGCGTCGTGGCGGCCGTGAGCAGGAGCGCCGCCCCGCACGCCAGGAGGCCCGGGGCCACGCTCGCGCAGAGGCGGTCGCCCCGAGCTCGGTTGCCGACCTGGTCGTGGGTCTGCAGCGAGGCGACGAAGCGCCAGCCGGGCAGCGCCGCGCGATCAAGGGGACGCCCGTGCGTCTGCTGCCGGAAAGTCGAGTACGTCCCGTCGTGGAAGAAGACGCCCTCGAGCACCTTCTCGAGCACGCCCGGCGCGGCGAAGTCGGCGTAGTAGCCGTGCGTCTCCCCGGTCAGGGCGACATGCAGGGCGTGGTGCACGTCGTCGGCCCACTGGGCGTCCAATCCGAGCCCGCGCGCCGCGCGCGGAGTCACCGTGCGCGGATCGTTGCGATCCGACTCGGCGATCAGCCAGAGCGGCCTGCCGAGCTGCGCCGAGAGAGCCGCGACCTCGGCCGCCAGCTCCTCGAGCAACGTGAGGGCGCGCTCGTCGTGGAGCGCGTGCACGGCGTCGAGGCGCAGGCCGTCGACGTGGAAGTCGCGCAGCCACATCAGGGCGTTGTCGATGATGAAGCGGCGAACCTCGTCGCTTCCCGCTCCGTCGAGATTGACGGCCTGGCCCCAGGGCGTGCCGTATCTGCTGGTGAAATAGGGACCGAATTCGCCGAGGTGGTTGCCGCTCGGTCCGAGATGGTTGTAGACGACGTCGAGGCAGACAGCGAGACCCCTGGCGTGACAGGCATCGATAAAGCGCCGGAAGGCGAGCGGCCCTCCGTACGGCTCGTGGACGGCGTACAGCCCGACCCCGTCGTAGCCCCAGCCATGGCGGCCCGGGAAGCTCGCGAGCGGCATGACCTCGACGACGTCGACGCCGAGGCCGACGAGGTGGTCGAGCCGCTCGATCGCCGAGTCGAGCGTGCCCTCGTCCGTGAAGGTCCCGATGTGCAATTCGTAGATGACGCTTCCGGGAAGCGCCCGGCCGTCCCAGGCCGTGGACGAGGCTCGTACCTGCTCGAGGTCGACCACCTGCGCGCTGCTTTCGGGACCGTCGGGAAGGCTGAGCGCCCGGGGATCGGCGAGCAGTTCGCCAGAGTCGAGCGCGAATGCGTAGCGGAGGCCGGGCTCGGCCTCCAGGTCGGCCCCCCACCAGCCGTTTCCGAACTGCCGCATCGCGTGGCGCTGGCCGTCGAGCACGAGCGTCACCGACGTCTCCGCGAACGGTGCCCAGACGCGTGGCCTCACGCGCCGCTCCTCAGGAGCAGCGCGACCGGCCGCTGCGTGAAGAGGTCGGCGCTGGCGATCGGCCCGTCGCCGGCCACCCCGTGACGAGCGCCGGTCAGCACGTCCTCCCAGGAGCCCGGCGGCAGGCACACGTGCGCCTCCCGCCAGCCGGTGCGCGCGAGCATGCCCGGCCAGCGCGTGACGACCGTCGCCGCGCGCCGCCCGCGCAGGAAGCCGAGCGCGAACGGCGAGGTCGACGGCAGCGCCTCGTAGGCGGCGCCCGGGCCGAACAGGGCCGGGTGCTCGCGGCGCAGGTGGAGCGCCCGCGTCGTCACCCACAGCTTCTCGGCGCGGAGATCCAGCGTGCTCGCAGGATCGAGCTCCTTCAGCATGGCCGTCCGCACCGCGTAGTCGACCGGCCTGCGGTTGTCGGGATCGACGAGCGCCGGCGCCAGGGTCTCGTTGCCCTGGTAGACGTCGGGCACGCCCGGGAGCGTGAGCTGGATCAGCTTGGCGCCGAGCGTGACGGCGCGGATGGTCTGCTCGTTCGCCTCGAGCACCCGCCCGAACGTCTGCGCGACATCGCCGTCGAGGCAGCGCGCCGCGAAGTCGGCGATGCGAACCTCGTAGCGCTCGTCCGGGTCGTTCCAGCTCGTGAACTGCTTCGATTCGTTGGTCGCCTTCTCCATGTAGTCGACCAGCCTGTCAGGCTCGATCGGCCAGGTGCCGAGCAGCGTCTGGAAGAGCAGGTAGGCCGTCGGCTCGTCGACGTGGTGCTCGCTCGCCTGATCCTTCACGGCGTCCCAGGCGGCGTCCCAACCGTCGAGGTCCTCGGCGATGGCCAGCAGGCGCGCGCGGACGTCCTCGCTGCGCTTGGTGTCGTGCGTCGAGAGCGTCGTGAGGCCGAGCGGGAAGCGCTCGGCCTGCTCGCGCGCCCAGGCATGCAACGGCTCGACATCCGGGTCGTCGAGCGAACGCGGGTCGCCGCCCACCTCGTCGAGCGCGATCAGCCGATGCCAGCGGTAGAAGGTCGTGTCCTCGATGCCCTTGGCCATGACCGGGCCGCACACCTGCTGGAAGCGGACCACGAGATCGCGGCCGGCACCCGCGCTCGTGGTGTCGCCGAGCAGGCGCTCGAGCACGTCGAAGGCCTCGGCCAGGTCCGGCCGCGAGTGCCGCGCCAGGGCGACGATGCGCTCGACTTGCTCGAGCTCGCCCGGCGCGGCCGGCTCCCCGGGCCGGAGGTAGGCGCGATACACGGCAACGTGCGACAGCAGCTCCCGCAGCGCCTCCTCGGCCACCTCTTGCTCGAGCGTGCCGCCCCGCTGGCGCTCGGCGGCGACCGCCGCCCGCGCCAGCCTGGCCACCTCAGGCTCGAAGAGCCTGCGCACGACGAGGCCCTTGGCCTCGAGCTCGACGCGCTCGAGCGAGGCCTCCCCGCCCGTCGCCCGCCAGCGCTCGTCGAGCTCGTTGCCGACGGGTGGAACGAGGGCCGCCTGGATGACGCGCGTCGCGTCGTAGCCCGTCGTCCCGGCGCACGGCCAGGCCGCCGGCAGCCGCTCGCCGGGCGCGAGGATCTTCTCCACCACGACCCATCCTGCGTCCGTGGCGTCGCGCAAGCGCTCGAGGTAGGCCTGCGGATCGGCGAGGCCGTCGGGGTGGTCGATGCGGAAGCCGTCGATCACGCCCTCCGCGTGGAGGTCGAGCAGCACCGCGTGCGTGGCGTCGAAGACGTCGTCAAGCTCGACGCGGATCGCAATCAGCGTGTCGACGTCGAAGAAGCGCCGGTAGTTGAGAACCTGATCCTTGTCGCGCCACGAGGCGAGCTCGTAGTGCTGCCGGACGAGCAGCTCGGCCAGATCGGAGGTCTCGCTGCCGGGCGCGATGGGGAAGCGGTGGTCGGCGTAGATCACCACGGTCTCGCCCGCGTGCGCGCCGAGCGCGATCTCGCCCGCGGCGAGCAGCTCGTCCAGCGGCGCACCCAGAAGCGGAAGCCCGATGCGACCGCCGCCCGCATCCCAGTCGATGTCGAACCAGTGGGCCGCGGGCCCGTGACGCCCGAGCCGGAGCAGCTCCCAGAACTGCGCGTTGAGCTGCTCCGGCGCAGGCACTGCCATGTGATTGGGGACCACGTCGACGACGAGACCCAGCCCGCCGGAGTGCGCGGCCTCCGCGAGCGCCGTCAGCCCGGCACGCCCGCCGAGCTCGTCCGACACCCGGCCGTGGTCGACGACGTCGTAGCCGTGCTGGGAGCCGGGCGCCGCCTGCAGGATCGGAGAGAGGTAGAGGTGCGAGACGCCGAGGCGCTCGAGGTAGGGCACGAGCGCGGCCGCCTGCGCGAAGCCGAACCCGGCGTGCAACTGCAACCTGTAGGTGGCGGTGAGAGCGCGCTCGTGGGCGCGCTCGTCAGTCATGCCGAGACGTCCTCGCTGAACTGAGCGTGTGCGGCTCATTCAGCGAGGACGTCTCAGTACGACGAGCGAGCGGGCGCCGATCGCGTGCTGCGATCCCGCGCTCCGCTCGCCCTCGGCGTCCGCGTCGGTGGTGTCGAGCACGATCTGCCAGGTCTCGCCGTAGCTCGACGGCGGCAGCATGATCGTCGCCGCTTCGTGCGTCGGGTTGAAGAGGATCAGGAAGGATTCGTCGACGATCGCCTCGCCACGCAGGCCGGGCTCGGCGATGCCCTGGCCGTTGAGGAAGACGGCCAGCGGGTCCGCGCCGGGGCTCGCCCAGTCGTCCTCGCCCATCGGCGTGCCGTCGTAGCGCAGCCAGCCGATGTCCGGCAGCCCGTTGGCCGCACGTTCACCCGTGAAGAAGCGCCGCCGGCGGAAGACGGGGTGCTCGGCGCGCAGCCTCGTCAGCAACTGGACGAATTCGAGCAGGTCCTCGTCGACCGACGACCAGTCGATCCAGGACGTCTCGTTGTCCTGGCAGTAGGCGTTGTTGTTGCCACCCTGCGTCCGGCCCAGCTCGTCGCCGTGCAGGATCATCGGCACGCCCTGGCTGAGCAAGAGCGTGGCGAGCATGTTGCGCTGCTGACGGGCGCGCAGGACGTTGATCTCGGGGTCGTCCGTCGGCCCTTCCACGCCCGAGTTCCAGGAGCGGTTGTCCTTCTCGCCGTCGTTGTTGTCCTCGCCGTTGGCCTTGTTGTGCTTGTCGTTGTAGGACACCAGGTCGCGCATCGTGAAGCCGTCGTGAGCAGTCACGAAATTGATTGACGCGACGGGCGCGCGGCCGTCGCTCTCGTAGAGATCGCTCGAGCCCGAGAGCCGGGCGGCGAACTCGCCGAGCGTGCTCGGCTCGCCGCGCCAGTAGTCGCGCATCGCGTCGCGGTACACGCCGTTCCACTCCGACCAGAGCACCGGGAAGTTGCCGACCTGATAGCCGCCCGGCCCGACGTCCCACGGCTCGGCGATCAGCTTCACCTGCGAGAGCACCGGGTCCTGGTGGATCACGTCGAAGAACGCCGACAGCCGGTCGACGTCGAAGAACTCGCGGGCCAGCGCCGCGGCCAG
>DASRQS010000123.1:0-30169 GCA_035696365.1 Gaiellales bacterium
CTCACAGAATCAGCGCGGTGTTCGGGGTTCTCGAATCGCCTGCGGTCCGACGCCAGGGCGCCGCGCTGGGCTTTGTTGTCGTGGGTGGGCGCCCGACCGTCAGGACTCCGGCGACCCGCAAGCCACTCGCACGCCACGAAACTCACCCGGATGCTGGGTTGGCGAGCGGCTTGCGGGGCTTCGCGGGAGCCCCCGACCGCGCCCTCTTGAGGCGGACCCTTAGCGCACGACGAAGTTGACGAGCTTGCCCGGCACGACGATCTGGCGCACGATCTCGTGCCCGTTCAGGTGGCTCGCGACGTTTGGGAGCGCGCGGGCCAGCGCGACCAGCTCGTCGTCCGAGCTGCCTGCGGGCGCGCTGAAGCGGCCGCGCAGCTTGCCGTTGACCTGGACGGCGATCTCCAGCGTGTCCTGCGCCAGGAAGGCCTCGTCAGCCACGGGCCACGGCTGGCGCCACAGCGTCTCGCCGCCGAAGCGCCCCCACAGCTCCTCGGCGATGTGCGGCGCGTACGGCTGGATCAGCGAGATCAGCGTCGAGGCGGCGAAGCCGACGACCTGGGGCTCGGCCGAGGCGCGCAGCGAGACCGTCTCGTTGAGCAGCTCCATCGCCGCGGCCACGGCCGTGTTGAAGTGGAAGCGCTCGGCCGAGTCGCGCGTGGACTTGTCGATCGCCCAATGCGTCTTTCGAGCCAGTGCCAGGCCGGGCTCGCCGAGGCCCTCGGGCGAGGCGGGGGAGGCGGTCACGTGCACGCCTTCCTCGGCCAGCCCGCCGGCCAGCGTCCACAGCCGTTGCAGGAAGCGGTAGCAGCCGGCGATCCCGCCGTCGGTCCACTCGGCGTCGTCCTCGGGCGGGCCCAGGAACAGCGCGTAGAGCCGCAGCGCGTCGGCGCCGTAGCGTGCGATCAGCTCGTCGGGCGAGACGACGTTGCCTTTCGACTTGGACATCTTCGCGCCGTCCTTGTAGATCATGCCCTGCGTGAACAGGCGCTTGAAGGGCTCCTTGAAGCCGACCAGCCCGGCGTCGTAGAAGACCTTCGTGAAGAAGCGCGAGTAGAGCAGGTGCAGGATCGCGTGCTCGACGCCGCCGATGTACTGATCGACCGGCAGCCAGCGGTCGACGTCCTCCCGCTCCCAGGCGGCCTCGGAGTCCTGCGGATCGACGTAGCGGATGTAGTACCAGGACGAGTCCATGAACGTGTCCATGGTGTCCGTCTCGCGCTTTGCGGGCCCGCCGCACCTCGGGCACGGGACGTTGACCCAATCGGTCGCGGTCGCCAGAGGCGACTGGCCCCTCGGACGGTAGTCCTCGATCTCCGGCAGGACGACGGGCAGCTGGTCGTCGGGCACCGGCACGAGGCCGCACGACGGGCACGAGACGATCGGGATCGGGCAGCCCCAGTACCGCTGCCGGGAGATCAGCCAGTCACGCAGGCGGTAGTGGATCGCCGACTCGCCGACGCCGCGCTCGGACAGCTCGGCGACGATCGCCGCGTAGGCCTCGTCGGCCGGCATCCCGGTGAAGCCGCCCGAGTTGATCATCACCTCGTCGGCGGTGTGCGCTGTGTAGGCCTCGCTGTCCGGCACCTCGCCGCCGGCGGGTGCGATCACGGGGACGATCGGGAGCCCGTGCTTCTGGGCGAACCCGAAGTCGCGCTCGTCGTGCGCAGGCACGGCCATTACGGCGCCGGTGCCGTAGCCCATCAGCACATAGTCGGCCACCCAGATCGGGATCTCCTCGCCCGTCACCGGGTTCGTGACAGTCCGGCCCGTGTCGACGCCGGTCTTCTCCTTGTCCTGCGCGCGCTCCTCCTCGGAGTGCGCCGCGTTACGGCGCACGTAGTCGAGGACGGCGGCTTCCTGCTCGCTGCCCGCGACCAACCGAGGGATCAGCGGATGCTCGGGCGCCAGCAGGAAGAACGTGGCGCCGAAGAGCGTGTCCGCGCGGGTCGTGAAGACCGGGATCGTCTCGTCCAGGTCGCGCTGGTGGAAGAGCACCTCCGCGCCCTCGGAGCGGCCGATCCAGTTGCGCTGCATCGCCAGCACGCGCTCGGGCCAGTCCTCCAGCAGCGCCATGTCGTCGAGCAACCGCTGGGCGTAGTCGGTGATCTTGAAGTACCACTGGGACAGGACACGGCTCTCGACCAGCGACCCGCAGCGCTCGCAATGGCCGTCGATGACCTGCTCGTTGGCGAGCACCGTCTGGTCGACCGGGCACCAGTTGACCGGTGCCTCGCGCTTGTAGGCCAGGCCCCGCTCGAACAGCAGCAGGAAGATCCACTGCGTCCAGCGGTAGTACTCGGGCTCGGCGCTGGAGAGCTCGCGCGACCAGTCGATCGACCAGCCCATGCGCTTCATCTGCGTGCGGATCGCTGCGATGTTCTCGTTCGTGACGTCGCGCGGGTGACGGCCCTCCCGGATCGCCGCGTTCTCGGCGGGCAGGCCGAATGCGTCGTAGCCCATCGGGTGCAGTACGCGCTGGCCGTGGCGCCGGCGCTGGTGGCTGAGAGCGTCGCCGATCGTGTAGTTCTTGACGTGCCCCATGTGCAGGTCGCCCGAGGGGTACGGCAGCATCTCGAGCACGTAGTACAGGCGCGAGGCATCCTCCCCCGGCTCGGGGTTGGGGGTGATGAAGGCCTCGGCGTCCTGCCAGACCGTCTGCCACTTGGCCTCGACCGCTGCCGGGTCGTAGCGCTCCATGCTTGCTGCCTTGTCGCGTACGGAAAAAGAAAACGCCTCTCCGTGGAGAGGCGCCGCCGTGCTCGCACATCGCCGGCCGAGTCTATCAGCCGCCTGGGGGCCGCTCCATGCAGCGCTCGCCGGGCGCTGCGAAGCCGAAGCGGGCGTACAGCCCGTGCCTGTCCTTCGTGTGCAGGATCCAGCGCAGGCGCGCGTGCGGGCCGTTCTCGACCGCCTCGCGCACGAGCTCCATGCCGAGGCCGCGACCCCGGTACTCGGGCAGCACGTAGACGTCGAACAGCCAGGCGTAGGTCGCGTCATCGGAGGCCACGCGGCAGAAGCCGATCTGGCGCTCCCCGTCGTAGACGCCGACGACGCGGGCGGCGTCGCGAATCAGGTGCTGCATCGTGTCGTACGTGCGCCCGAGGGCCCAGTACGCATGCTCGCTGAGGTAGCCGTGGACCGTGGCGACGTCGATGCGCTCGCGGTCGTCGTCGAGCTCGATGCCGGGCGAGACCTCCCGCCGCACGAGCTACTTCTTCTTGGCGCCCGAGCGAGCCGCGGTCTTGCGCGTGCCGGTGGCGGCCTTGCGCGCCCGCTTCGGCTTGGCCGCCTCGCGCGGTCCCGCGGCGACCATGCGCGCGGCCTTCGACTTCTTGCGCGATGCGGTGTTCGGATGCAGTGCGCGGCGAGCAGCGGCGCGGTCGACCAGCACCTGCAACTGCTTGTGCTCGCCCTCGATCAACGAGGCGTCGCCGCCGTCGATCGCCGTCTCGAGCCGGCGGAAGTAGGTCTTGATCGTCGTCTTGTAGCGCAGGTTCTCGAGCCGCTGCCGGCTCGCCACCTTGATGCGCTTCTTCTGTTGCTTGATATTCGCCACGAGCACAGGACGGTAGCAGGAAGCGGCTTTGCGGGGCTGCGCATGGCCTCTAGCGAAGTCTGACGCTCGTCTGGGAGATCACCCTGCGCGCGCGGCTGAGAACTGCGGTGATCGTTCCGTGCCGGCCGCGGGCGCCCATCGAGTCACGGATGGTGGTGGTGGGGTTCCTCGAGGATGCCCGCAGCTTGATGCGCCTGCCCCCCACGGTCTGGTACCAGGTCAGGACGAGCTCCTTGCCCCCGGGACCGCCGCCAGGTGGAACCGGGCCCAGAGCGCCGTAGCGGCGGTCAGCGCCCGAGCGGCCTTGCCTGCGCGCGTGCGGCTGAGCGACGCGCTGTCGGCGACGCCCTCGGCGGGCGCCGCCAGCCTGGCTTCGAGTGAGGCGGACCGCACGGCCTTGAAGGTGGATAACAGGGCGACGCGATAGGTGCCCGGCACGAGCGTGGCGGGAAGCCTGATCGCGCGGGTGACAGTGCCGTCGCGGGAGAGATGCGGCGAGACGTGCAGCTTGAGGGCGGTACCCCGCATGACGTTGACGACGTAGGTCCCGCCGATCGGAGCGGTGCAGGTGACGTGCAGCGTTCCGCTTACGCGGCTCTGCTTCCACTTCGCGACGAACCTGGCGTTGCCGAGCCTCACCCGTGCAGCGGGCCTGACGACCACTCCCGTGTCGGCGGTCGCGGTATTGCCGGCTGCGTCGGTGACGGTCATGTGGCCCGCGTATGTGCCGGGCGCCACGTAGGTATGCGTGACGGTCAGGCCCGAGCCCGTCGCTCCGTCGCCGAACACCCACTCGGGCGTTCCGGCCGTCGACCACGCGTCCACCACGAAGGCGGTGAAGGTGATGGGTCTCCCGGCGAACATGTCCCCGACCGGGCTGGCCTCGAGCAGAGGTGGAGCCGAGTCGTACCACGAGACGAGCACCGGGTGGCCCGTGCCGTTGTAGGGCGTGGCGAGGGTCGCGAAATCGCCGCGACGGTCGGTCGCCAGCGAAGGGATCGTCGCGTTGGGATGGACCCGCTCAGTTTGATGAGCGGCTCCCCATCCGCTCCCGGATCGCAGGCTGGTCTCCTCGAGACTGCCACCCGCCACGAGGCGCTCCCAGACGGCGACGACGCTGCCGTCATTGCCGATGACGGCGACGGGAGTGGCTGTCCCCGCTGAGCTGACGTCCTCGGTCGGCCCCCACACGCCGGTGATGGATGAGCCGGACAGCGCCTTGACGCTCGAGCTGGAATGCGCTCGTCTGATTCCAGACCAATGCCACCTCGCCCGCCGGACCCGCCTCCAGGTTGAGGGAGTCGGCCGAGGAATTCGGCGTGGCCAAGGTCAGATCGCCCGATTCGAGCCAGCTGCCTCCGTCTTGCCGCCGTGCCGTGCGGAGCACCTTGGCCGGCGTGGCCGTCTCGTAGGTGAAGGCGGCGAGGAGGGCTCCGGCGGAGTCGAAGGTCACGGCCGGATCGCCGCTGACCGTCAATGTGCCTTCGACCGTCTCTGGCGTCGCCGGCCAGTCGGTGGCAGCCGTTCGCGTCGCGGCGAGCAGCTTCGGGCCCGACACGAAGAGCACGGCTGCGCCGAGCGACTCGTCGATGGCGACGCGTGCCGAGGTGGCGTTGGAGCCGAGCTCGGCAGAGGTGTACGTGTGGAGGCTGAACTCGCCGTCCCTGCCCCTGCGGTAGCCGACGGTCAGCCCTGCCGGCGACCCGCTCAGGCCCGCGATCACGGCGTCGCCGCTTGCGTCGACCGCGAGGTCAGTCACCGTCATCGGGACGCCCAGCGGCGTGGCGACCGCCGCGGTCGCGGTCGCGGGCCAGTTCAGAAGCGTGGTGACGTCGCCGGCGGAGTAGGCCGCCGTGATGTTGCCCAGCCCGTCCACGCCGGTGAACACGGGCCCGTTACCGGCCCCCGCGGGGACGTCCGGAGACGACCACGCGGAACCGGCACGCTTGCGGACGAGCACGATCTCTCCTCCGGCGCCGTCGTCCGACCAGGCGGCTGCCGCGTCGCCCGAGACGCCGAGCGCGATCGACGTGCCGGCGGACGCATTCACCACCGGCCCGGAGATCCTGATGGGTCCTTGCCAGGGGGCAGCTGTCGCGCTCGAGGCGACGGCGAGCGAGCACAGCGCGGCGATGGCCACGAGCGCACCCCGGATTTGGCGATGGAGCATGCTTTCTCCGAAGCTACGCGGCGCGGAGCACAGTTTCAATGCCTCCAGGAGGGTCGGCGGCTAGGCTCTGAGGTCGGGAGCGGATGTCACGAGGAGGCGAAGATGATGCGTGGGGTGCGGATCGCGGCGCTGGCCGCAACGCTGGCGGCGCTGGCCGTGGGATCCCCCGCGGCGGGCGCGGATACGACGTGGACGAAGGTCTCCACGGACTTCAACGCCAACATCGTGGTGCCGTCGCTCGGCCTGACCGGCTCGACCGCCGTGGTCGCCTGGACCCAGCAGACGAGCCCGAGCACGAGCGACATCGACGCCGTCAGCTTCGCGACCTCCCCGACGCAGGACGTGAGCGGCGCCGTGACGACCAAGGCCGCGGAAGGCTGGGCGTCGCTCGGCTTCACGCACGCCCTCTACGCCGTCCCGGGCGGCGGTCTGGCGCTCGCGTTCGCCGGCATTCACTCCACGAACACCAGCGACCCGCTGATCGGGCTGCTGACGACGCAGCGCAACGCCGACGGGACGTGGGCGGCGCCGTTCGTCGTGTCCGGCAGCAGCGGTGACCCCTGGACTACACAGCCCGTGGGCACGATCCCGTGGATCGCAGCGAGTGGGACCGTCGGCATTCTGCTGTTCAACGGGTCGGTCGCTCACGCGCCGGGCGCCTCCGACCAGAACCTGCAACCTCAGCTCGGCGGCTGCTGCGGCTACCAGCCGAAGCTCGCGCTCGACAGCGCCGGCCACCTCTGGATCGCCTGGTACTCCAACGCGACGGGCAAGACGGGCATGTACGTGCAGCAGCTCGATCCCGCGACGGCGGCGCCGATGGGCGCCCCGGCGCTCGCGCCCGGCAGCGAGAGCTCCAACAACAACAGCTTCGGCTCCGCGCTCACGTGCGCGGCCACCTGCCGGCTCGTCTACGGCGACTCGCCGGCGGCAGGGCCTACTGACACCGTGGTCTCGTGGTGGCCAGGCGAGGCCGCGCCGACGACGATCGCCAACCTGGCGGGCACGGGACAGGGCGCCGGGCGCGTCGTGACCGCGGCTTATCGCGCTGATGGTCGCCTGTGGGTGGCCTGGTGGGACGGCAAGGCCTACCGCGCGACGCTCGGCGACGCGAAGGGCGCCGGGGGCCTCGCGCAGGATGCCGGCGTGCCCAAGGGGGCGCCGAGCGGCGCCTATGCACTGGCCGGGATGGCCGTCGGAGACAACCTCCTGCTGGCCGCGAACTACGCCTGGAAGGACCCGGCGTCCGGCGACGCGAACCTCTTCGCGGTCTTCGTGAACACGCTCGCGCCGGAGGCGCCCGTCACCAAGGCGCCCGGGCCGCGCGACGTGAAGCTGCAGACGGGGCCGGGCGGCAAGAGCTTCCGCATCCAGGTGCAGTACACGCTGCCCAAGGCCTGCACGACGAAGACACCCTGCGCCTTGCGCGGCGAGCTTCGCACGCGCACGGGCCGCCGGCTGTACGCGGCCACGCCGCTACCGGGGGACACCAAGCTCGTGCTCGGCACGCGCGGCAAGTTCCCCGTGCCGAAGGGCGCCAAGGGCAAGATCCGCTTCTACATCTCCGTGAGCAAGGCGCAGCTCCTGAAGGCGCCGTTCTCGACCGAGGGCGGATCGCGCGTGGCCGAGACGCGACTGCGCGTCTGGTACACGGCCAAGGGCTCCAAGGAGGCGCTCTCGGTGCGTGACGGCCGCATCAAGGTCTCGATCGCGCGCATCAAGTCGGGCGCGCTTCCGGGCCTGAGCGGCATCCTCTAGGAGCGAAGACCGCAACCGCCGGGAGGCCGCGGCCCTATTCTGGGGAGCCGTGAGCCGCCCGCCTCGCACGGGGGCCGCCCCCGAGGCTCCCGAGCGGCGCCGCATGGCGGTCTCGACCGCGCTGTTCGCTGTCGCCACCGGCGCGAGCCGCCTGGTCGGCATGCTCAGGGAGGCCGCGGCGGCGTGGATCTTCACGGTGCAGGGCGAGGCGATCAACGCCTTCACCGTCGCCTACCAGATCCCGAACCTGATCCGCTCGCTCGTGGCGGACGCGGCGCTGGGTGCGGCCTTCGTGCCGATCTTCAACGAGCTACTGACGAAGGGCGAGCGCGAGCGCGCCTGGCGCGTGGCCTCGACGGTCTGGTGGCTCTCGTTCGCGGGGCTCTCGGCCGTGACGGGCATCGCGATGGTGTTGGCGCCCCAGTTGCTCGGGCTGTTCGGCTATCACGGCTCGCTCGGCGTCGGGCTCGCGCGCGTGATCTTCCCGACGGTCGTGATGCTCGGCCTGAACGGGCTCCAGACCGCGATCCTGAACGCGCTGGACGAGTTCTTCCTGCCTGCCATCGCGCCCGTGGCCTGGAACCTCGTGATCGTCGGCACGCTCGCGCTCGGGCTGCCGTTCCTGCACACCACCGAGGCGCGCCTCTACTCGTACGCTATCGGCATCCTGCTCGGCACGGCCGTGCAGCTCGCGATCCCGTATCCCGCGATGCGCCGGATCGGCCGCCTGAGCTGGTTCTGCGACCCGCGCGACGAGGCGGTGCAGCGGGTCTTCGCGCTGATGCTGCCGGTCACGCTCGGCCTCGGGCTGATCAACCTCAACCTGCTGGTCAACACCTGGTTCGCGGCGCGTGTCGACCACGACATCGGACCGGCGGCCGTCGACAAGGCCTTCCGCATCTACATGCTGCCGCAGGGCATGTTCTCGGTGGCCGTCGCCGCGGTGCTCTTCCCGGCGCTGTCGCGGCGCGCGGCCGATCGCGACGGCCCGGGCTTCCGGGCACTGGTCGCCTCGGGCCTGCGCCAGATCGCGTTCCTCCTGGTCCCGGGCGCCGCCATCTGCGCGGCGCTCGCGACGCCGATCGTGCGGCTGCTGTACGAGCACGGCAGCTTCACGCCGCACGAGACGGCCGTCGTCGCGTCCTGTCTCGCGGCCTTCTCGCTCGGCCTGGCGTTCAACGGCGCCATGCTGCTGCTCAACCGCGCCTTCTTCAGCATGCAGCGCGCCTGGGTGCCGACCTACGTGGCGATCGCCAACCTCACGGTGAACGCGACGCTCGACTGGCTGCTCTCGAGCCGGCTCGACCTCGGCGTCTGGAGCATCCCGCTCGCGACCTCCATCGCAAACGTCTTCGGTGTCGTGCTGCTGTACTTCGAGCTGCGTCCCGTCGCGGGCCGCCTGGACGAGCGCCAGCTCGTGCGCGCCCTCGTGCGCATCGCCGTCGCCAGCATCCTGGCCACGGCTGCGGCCTACGCCGTGTGGCGCGGCCTCGACGCGGTCCTGGGCGAGTTCGTCCTGTTCCAGCTGCTTACCCTGGGCGCCGGGCTGACAGCGGCGATCGGTGTCTACATGCTCGCGGCGCGGGCGATGGGCATCGAGGAGCTCGAGGACGTGCTCGCGCTCGTACGGCGCCGGCGCGTACCAGGGACGGCGGAACCGGTCGATTCCTCCTGAAGGCCTGCGAAGATGCGGTGTGTGGAGCAGTCCCGCATTCGCAACTTCTCGATCGTCGCGCACATCGACCACGGCAAGTCGACGCTGGCCGATCGCATCCTGCAGCTCACGGGCGCCGTCTCGGAGCGCGAGATGCGCGAGCAGATGCTCGACTCGATGGATCTCGAGCGCGAGCGCGGCATCACGATCAAGGCCCAGGCCGTGCGCGTGCCGTGGACGTACGAGGGCGAGCTGTACGCGCTCAACCTGATCGACACGCCCGGCCACGTCGACTTCAGCTACGAGGTCTCGCGCTCGCTGGCAGCCTGCGAGGGCGCGATCCTCGTCGTCGACGCGGCGCAGGGGCTCGAGGCACAGACGCTCGCCAACGCCCACCTCGCGATCGACAACGATCTCGAGATCGTGCCCGTGCTCAACAAGATCGATCTGCCCGCGGCCGACCCCGACGGCGTCGCCCAGCAGGTCGTCGACTTCCTCGGCGGCGGCGTGGACTCGGTGCTGCGCATCTCCGCCAAGACCGGCATCGGCGTGCCGGAAGTCCTGGACGCCGTGTGCGCCCGTATCCCGCCGCCCGCAGGCGACGCCTCGGCGCCCACGCGCGCGCTCGTGTTCGACTCCCTCTACGACCAGTACCGCGGCGTGATCGCGTTCGTGCGCGTGGTCGACGGGGCGATCGCGACAGGCGACGAGATCGTCGGCCTGCAGAGCGCGACGCGCATGCAACTCGAGGAGATCGGCGTGATGACGCCCTCGATGAAGCCGATCGACCGGCTCGAGGCGGGAGAGGTCGGCTACATCGTCACCGGCATCAAGGACGTCTCCGAGGTGCGGGTCGGCGACACCTTCACGCACGTCCGCGGCGGGGCGACCGAGCCGCTGCCCGGCTATCTCGATGTCAAGCCGATGGTGTTCGCCGGCCTCTTCCCGACTGACGCCGACGGCTATCAGGACCTGCGCGACGCACTCGAGAAGCTGAGCCTCAACGACGCCTCGCTCGTGTACGAGCCCGAGACCAGCCAGGCGCTCGGCTTCGGCTTCCGCTGCGGCTTCCTCGGCCTGCTCCACATGGACGTCGTGCGCGAGCGGCTCGAGCGCGAGTTCGACCTCGACCTGCTCGTGACGACCCCGAACGTGGCCTACGAGGTCGAGACGACGCATGGCCTCGCCGAAGTGCACAACCCCTCGCAGATGCCGGATGCGAACGCCATCGTGGAGACACGCGAGCCCTATGTGAAGGCCTCCCTGATCGTGCCCAAGGAGTTCGTCGGCACCGTGATGGAGCTGGCGCAGGATCGACGCGGCGAGTTCGACCACATGGAGTACCTCTCGCAGACGCGCGTGCAGATCATCTACGAGCTGCCGCTGGCCGAGATCGTGCTCGACTTCTACGACCAGCTCAAGAGCCGGACGCGCGGGTATGCCTCGTTCGACTACGAGCTGTCGGGCTTCCGCGCCTCGAATCTCGTCAAGCTCGACATCCTGCTCAACGGTGACCCGGTGGACGCGCTCAGCCTGATCGTGCACCGGGACCGCGCCTATGCCGCCGGCAAGGGCCTGGTCGACCGGCTGCGCAAGGTGATCCCGCGGCAGTTCTTCGACGTGCCCATCCAGGCCTCGATCGGCTCCCGCATCATCGCGAGGGAGACGGTCAAGGCCAAGCGCAAGGACGTGCTCGCCAAGTGCTACGGCGGCGATGTCACGCGCAAGCGCAAGCTGCTCGAGAAGCAGAAGAAGGGCAAGAAGCGAATGAAGATCATCGGCACGGTCGAGGTGCCCCAGGAGGCGTTCCTCGCCGTGCTCTCGCTCGACGGCGAGGGCGCGCGGACAAAGTAGACGTGACGCGCGTCGCGGTCATCGGCCATGTCGAGTGGGTGGAGCACGCGAGGCTGCACGAGCCACTCGAGCGCGGGGCCATCATCCAGTTGCACGACACCTTCGAGGAGCCTGCCGGCGGCGGTGGCGTGGCGGCGCGGGCGCTGCCCTCGCTGGGTGCGGAGACGCGCTTCTACACGGCGCTCGGCAACGACGCCGCGGGGGAGGCCTCGGAGCGCGTGCTGCGGCAGGACGGCTGCGAGCTGCGCATCGCGCGCAGGTCGAATCCGCAGGCGCGTGTCACGACGGTCGTCGAGCCCGGCGGCGAGCGCACGATCTTGCTGCACGGGATGCCGGATCACCCCACGATCGAGGATCCGCTGGGCTGGGACGACCTGGCCGGATTCGACGGCGTCTTCTACACGGGTAACGACCCTCGCACTGTCGTCGCCGCACGGCGCGCGCGGGTGCTCGTCGTGACGGCGCGCAGGCTCCCGAGCGTCGTGGCAAGCCGCGTGCAGGTGGACGTGCTCGCCGGCTCGGCGCGCGATCACGGCGAGCGTTACGAGCTCGCCGATCTGCCGGTGCGGCCGAGGCTGTGTGTCTGGACGGAGGGGGCCGACGGCGGCCACTACCTTGCCGACGACGACAGCGAGGGCCGCTGGGAGGCCGTATCGCCTCCGGGCGCGATCGTCGACTCCTACGGCGCGGGCGACGTCTTCATGGCGGCGCTCACGCTCGAGCTGGCCCGCGGCAGCGCGCGCGACGAGGCGCTCGCGCTGGCCGCGCGCGCCTCGGCCGCCCAGCTCACGCGCCGCGGAGGCGGGCCGAGCTGATCCGCCACCTCTACGTGCACGTGCCGTTCTGCGCCCACCGGTGCGGCTACTGCGACTTCGTGACCGTGACGGGGCACGCGGATCTGCGCGAGCGCTACGTGGACGCCGTGCTGGCCGAGCTGGAGCAGGAGCGCGAGCGCCTGGATCCGCAGCTGGAGACGGTCTTCCTCGGCGGTGGCACGCCCACGCTGCTCGGCGCGGCGCTGCTCGACCGGCTGCTGGCGGGCCTGCCGTCCGCGGGCGAGCTGACCGTCGAGGCCAATCCCGAGACGGTCGACGACGAGCTCGCCGGAATGCTGGCGGGACGCGGCGTGCGCGTGTCGCTCGGCGCGCAGTCGTTCGGCGCGGCGCAACTTGCCGTCCTCGAGCGCAGGGCGACGCCCGACGCCGTGCGCGCCGCCGCGGCCCGCCTGCGCGCCGCGGGCGTGAGCAATCTCTCGCTGGACCTGCTCTTCGGTGTACCAGGCATGGGACGCGCCGAGCTCGACCGCGACCTCGACGAGGCGCTCGCCCTGAGCCCCGAGCATCTCTCCTGCTACGAGCTCGAGGCCAAGCCGGGCACGCGCTTCGCGCACCGCCACGGGGCCGAGCTCGCGCGTCAGGCCGAGCTGCTCGAGGATCACTACGAGCACGTGATCGCGCGCCTGCAGGCGGCGGGCTACCGCTGGTACGAGACGGCCAACTTCTGCCGCGACGACCGTCGAGCGCAGCACAACCTGGCCTACTGGACGGGGCGTGACTACCTCGGCATCGGCATCGGCGCCGTCTCGACGCTCGGGCTGGAGCGTCGCACGAACCGCCCCTCGCTGGCCGGCTACATCGACGCGCTGGAGCGGGGGGACGAACCGCCGCGCTCGCTCGAGCAGCTCAGCCCCGAGGAGCGCGCACGCGAGCGGCTGCTGCTCGGGCTGCGGCTCGACGTGCCGCTCTCGACGGCAGGGCTGGAGCATGCGATCGACCCGGACGGGCTGGCGCGCATGGCGGGGCTCGGTCTCATCGAGCCGGCGGGCGGTACCCTGCGGCTCACGCCGCGCGGGCGCCTGCTCGCCAACGACGTCGTCTCGAGTGTGATCGCATGACCCCCGACCCCCCGCTCTCCCCACTCTCCCCGCGCCAGGAAGCGCTGCTGCTGCGCGTCGTCGAGGCCTACATCGAGGCCGGCGTCCCGATCGGCTCCCGCACGCTCGTGGAGCGCGGCGCGATCGTCGCCTCGCCCTCGACCGTGCGGCACGAGCTGTCGGAGCTCGAGGGCCTCGGGATGCTCGGGCATCCCCACACCTCGGCCGGACGCGTTCCCACCACGGAGGGCTATCGCTACTACACGGCGGTGCTCGAGCGCCGCGGCGTCGAGGCGCGCCCCCTCGCAGTCGATCTGAGCGGCGCGCGCGGCGAGCTCGACTCGGCGCTGCGCATGACTGCCGAGGCACTGGCGCAGGCGACGGATCTGCTGGCCGCAGTCTCGGCACCGTCGCTGGACACGACGGTCGTGCGCCACGTGGAGCTCGTGCCGCTGCAGCCGCAGCTCGTGATGGCGGTCGTGATCACCGCCTCCGGTGGCGTGGCGAAGCGCCTCTTCGTCTTCGAGCAGGCGGTCGACGCCGGCCTGCTGGAGTGGGCGCGCGACTACATCAACGAGTCGATCGTGGGCCTGCGGCTCGGTGCGCGCACGCTTCGCCAGCGCCTCTCCGATCCGTCGCTCGGCCAGGCCGAGCGCGGCATGCTGGAGCGTCTGGAGCCGGTTTTCACGCAGCTCGTCGACGAGGGCTCGCTCTACCTCGGCGGCGCCGCGGGACTACTGGCCGACCTGCGCGACGGCGAGCTCGCCTCGCTGCGCGAGGTCGTGAGCGCGCTCGAGGAGCGCCTGCAACTGCTGGCCGCCCTGCGCGACGTGCTCGACTCGGACCGCGGCTGGATCCGCGTCGGCGACGACACTGTCGCGCCCGCGCTCCGCTCGCTCTCCCTCGTGGCGGCGAATTACGGCATCGGCAACCGCAATCTCGGCACGGTCGCCCTGATCGGTCCCCAGCGCATGGACTACGTGGGCGCGATGCGAGCCGTGCGCGGCGCAGCCCTGGCCCTCTCCGACTTCGTGGAGGAGATCTACGACTGACGGCGGGACACTCGGGTCTGACCCTTGATGTCCCGCACCGAGACATCAAGGGCCAGACCCCGAGTGTCCCCTCTAACTGTCTAGTATAGGTCGAGAGTTTGGGCAGGCAGTAGAATTCCGGATCCCATGTCGAAGCAGGATTACTACGAGTTGCTCGGCGTCAGCCCCGAGGCAACCGATGGCGAGATCAAGAAGGCCTTCCGTGGCCTGGCCCGGGAGCTGCATCCCGATGTCTCCGCTGCGCCGGACGCCGAGGAGCGCTTCCGCGAGGTGGCCGAGGCCTACGAGGTGCTGTCGGACGACGATCGCCGCGCCCGCTACGACCGCTATGGCCACGACGCGGTCGCCGGCCAGGGGTTCCACACCGAGCGCTTCATGGATCTGTCGTTCCTCGACGACCTGCTGGGCTCGCTCTTCGGCGGTGGCTTCGCCGGAGCGCAGGGGCCCGAGGCCGGAGCCGACGCGCAGACGGCCGTCGACATCGACCTCGCGGACGCGGCGACCGGTGTCCACGTCGACCTCGATCTCGAGCTCGTGAGCACGTGCGAGGTCTGCGAGGGCGACGGCGCCGCGCCGGGAGCGAAGATCCTCACCTGCAGCGAGTGCGACGGCACGGGCGCGATCCGGCAGGTCGTGCGCTCGCCGCTCGGCCAGCTCATGCGCACGGCGCCCTGCCGCCGATGCGCGGGGCGCGGGAAGATCCCCGAGGAGCCGTGCCCCGATTGCCGCGGCCGCGGCCGCCGCCCGATGCGGCGCGCCCTCGGCGTGGACATCCCGGCCGGAATCGACGACGGCCAGGCAGTGCGCATCACCGGACGCGGCCATGCGGGCGAGCTGGGAGCGCCCGCCGGCGACCTCTACGTGCGCGTGCACGTGCGGCCCGACGAGCGCTTCGTGCGCGACGGGCTCGATCTCGTCGGCCAGCTCGATCTGCGCTTCTCCGAGGCCGCACTCGGCGCCACGCGCACGGTGGAGACGCTGGACGGAGAGGAGCAGGTCGAGATCGAGGCGGGCCTCCAGCCCGGCACGGTGATCGTGCTCAAGGGCCACGGCATGCCGCGCCTGCGCGGCGGCTCGCGCGGCGATCTGCGCCTGATCGCCAACGTCCTCGTCCCGCGCGCGCTGGACGAGGAGCAGCGGACCGTCGTCGAGCGCTTCAAGGAGCTCGAAGCCGAGCGGAACTACGAGCATCCCGAACGCTCGCGCGGGGGTCTCCGCGAGCGGTTGCGGCGGGCCTTCGGGTGATCCGGCTCGTGCTCGCGTGCGCGCGGGGCGACGAGGCCGAGGAAGTCGCGCGCGCCGCAGTCCTGGCGACGTTCGCGGAGGGCGTCGAGGAGCGCCGCGCCGCCGGCGGCGGGCTGGAGCTGGCCGTCTACTGCGCCGAGCGCCCGGCGAGCCTGCCCGAGGTCGCCGGCGAGTGGAGCGAGGAGCCCGTCGCGGACGGCTGGGAGGACGGCTGGCGCGCCTTCCACACCGGCCGCAGCGTGGGCGGGCGGCTGTGGGTCGGCCCGCCCTGGGAGACGCCGCCGACAGGCCTGCCTGCTGTCGTGATCGATCCCGGGCGTGCCTTCGGCACGGGCGCGCACCCCACGACGCTCCTGTGCCTCGAGCTGCTGCTCGCCCAGCGGCCCGGACCGCTGCTCGATCTCGGCTGTGGATCAGGAGTGCTCGCGCTGGCCGCGGCGCGGCTCGGGCACTCGCCGGTGCTCGCCTGTGACGACGACCCGGCCGCCGTCGAGGTGGCGCGCGAGAACGCGGAGCGCAATAACTGTGACATTCAAGTGTGGCAGTGTGATGCGCTCTACGACGAGCTGCCGAAGGCCGTTGGCCTGTGGCTCGCGAACCTGCAGCTGGCGCCGCTCGAAGAGCTGGCCTGGCGGCCCGACCTGCCCCCGCGCCTGATCGTCTCCGGCCTGCTGGAGGGCGAGTCCTTGCAGCCGCCCGGCTACCGCATCTCGACCCGCCGCACCCTGGATGGCTGGGAGGGACTGCTGCTCGAGCGAGAGGCTGCCGCGTGAGCTTCTCGGTCGAGTTCCTGGGCTGCAAGATCTCGCACACCGACGCGCAGGGCGTGCGCGAGCGGCTGCTGGCCGGCGGCCTCGAAGAGGCGAGCGAGGGCGGATCCATTCACGTCGTCAACACGTGCTGCGTCACCAACGAGGCCGTCGCCAAGTCCCGCAAGGCGGTGCGCGCCGCGCTCCGCCGGGGCGCGCAGCAGGTCTACGTGACGGGCTGCGCGACGCGCCTCGGCACCGACGCGTTCGCCACCGCGGACGGGCGCGTCACGGTCGTGCGCGAGAACGCCGAGGACGCCGCGGAGCGCATCGCGCGCGAGCTGGGCGCCACCGGCTGCGTCGGGCCCGCGCCCCGGCTCGAGCGCACTCGCGCCTTCGTGAAGGTGCAGGACGGCTGCACGTTCGGCTGCTCGTTCTGCGTGATCCCGCGCGTGCGCGGCGCCAGCCGGTCGCGTCCGCTGCGCGCCGTGCTCGACGAGGCACGCCGCCGCGTGGCACAGGGTCACCGCGAGCTGGTCGTCACAGGCGTCAACCTCGGTCTCTACCGCGACCCCGAAGGCGGCGCCAAGCTGGCCGACGTGCTCACGGCGCTGGCGGAGGTGGAGGGCGTCGCGCGCGTCCGCCTCTCGTCGATCGAGGTCAATCACCTCAGCGCGCGGCTGTGCGAGGCGCTCGCGCACCCGCGCGTCTGCCCGCACCTGCACGTGCCGCTGCAGTCGGGCGACGACGCCGTGCTCCGGGCGATGCGCAGGCGCTACGACCTCGCGACCTACCTGCGCCGCGTCGAGCGCGCCCGCGAGCACGTGCCGGACCTGAACCTCACCGGCGATGTGATCGTGGGCTTCCCGGCCGAGGATGGCGCGGCCTTCGCCCGCACGCTCGCGGCGGTCGAGGAGCTCGGATTCTCGCGCCTGCACGTCTTTCCCTACTCGCCGAGGCCGGGCACCCGCACGGCCGGCGCCGACCCGGTCCCGGCGGCCGTCAAGCGCCGTCGCGCGGAGCGCCTGCGCGCGCTCTCCGACCGCCTCGGCCACGCGCACCGCGCCGGGCGCGTGGGGCAGCGCGACCACGTCCTGATCGAGCGCGTGTCCGCCGACGGGACGCTCCACGGCTACGGTGCCGATTACACCGCGTATGCGGTGTCTGCCCACGCCGGTGCCGGGGTCGGCGATCTGGTGGAGGTCGTGCTGGAGGCTGCGGGCGGGCGGGCCGCACTGGGGAGGGTCGCGTGATCGATCGCATCGACAGGGATGTCAAGACGGCCATGAAGTCGGGCGACGCCGAGCGCCGGGACGCGCTTCGGCTCGTCCTGTCGTCGCTGCGCGACGCTGAGAAGAGCGCGCAGCGGCCGCTCAGCGACGACGAGGTGCAGGCCGTGCTGCGTCGCGAGCTCAAGCGCCGGCGCGAGGCGGCCAAGGCCTTCCACGACGCGGGGCACGCCGACCGCGCGGCCGCCGAGGAGTCCGAGGCCGAGCTGATCGAGTCCTATCTGCCGGCGCAGCTCGGGGACGAGGATCTCGAGACGATCGTGGAGAGCGCGGTCGCGAAGGTCGGCGCCAAGGGCCCGGGTGACATGGGCCAGGTCATGCGCGAGGCCATGGCGCTCGCGGCCGGCCGGGCCGACGGCAAGCGCGTGCAGGAGCGCGTGCGCGCCCGTCTCGCGGAGTAGCGGCGGGAGGCGACGCGGAGCCCTCGGGGTACCATGAGGGTGTGGCAACGCTCACATTTCCGATTGACAACGCACTGGCCCAGGAGCTGGGCGCGGATCGCGATCGTCTGCTCGAGGCGGTCGCCGAGCGCGCGGGCGCCCGCATCGCGCTGCGCGGCAACGAGGTCATCGCCGAGGGCAGTGACACGGCCGTGGCACAGGTTCGCCTGCTCCTGGAGGAGCTCACGGGCCTCGTCGAGCAGGGGCTGCCCGTGGGCAGCCAGACCGTGGACGCGATCGTCGGCGTGCTCGATGCCGATGGGCGCGCGGTGGACGTCCTGCACGACGTCGTCTGGCGCCACCGCGGCAAGCGCATCGCCCCGAAGACGCTCAACCAGAAGCGCTACGTCGACGCGATCCGCGGCTCCACCGTGACGTTCGGGGTCGGTCCTGCCGGTACCGGCAAGACCTACCTCGCGATGGCGCTGGCGGTCTCCGCGCTGGTCGATCGCGAGGTCGCCCGCATCATCCTCACGCGACCGGCCGTCGAGGCGGGCGAGCGGCTCGGCTTCCTCCCGGGCGACATGCTCGCCAAGGTCGATCCCTACCTGCGCCCGCTCTTCGACGCGCTCTACGACATGCTCGACGCCGATCGCCTGACGGCCTACATGGAGAAGGGCATGATCGAGGTGGCGCCGCTCGCGTTCATGCGCGGGCGCACGCTGAACGACTCCTTCATCATCCTCGACGAGGCCCAGAACACCACGCCCGAGCAGATGCAAATGTTCCTCACGCGCCTCGGCTTCGGCTCGAAGATCGTGGTCACGGGCGATCCCACCCAGAACGACCTGGCGCGCGGCGAGCGCTCGGGTCTGGCCGACGTCTCCGAGGTGCTTCCCGGGATCCCGGGCATCGAGTTCGTGCACTTCGGCTCCGAGGACGTCGTGCGCCACAAGCTGGTGCAGCGCATCGTGTCCGCCTACAAGGAGCGCTCCGAGCAGCGCGAGCGGTCGGCGAGGTGACGCCCGGGCCCCTCGACCTGACCGTCGAGGGTGCCGCCGAGGCCGGTGTCGATCCAGATGCACTGCGCGCGCTCGCGCTCGCGCTGCTGGAGGCCGAGGGGGTGGAGGGCCCATGGGCGCTCGGCATCGCCTTCGTCGGCGAGGGGGAGATGCAGGCACTCAACGCCGAGCACCGCGGTCTGGACGAGGTCACCGACGTGCTCTCGTTCCCGCTGGACGCCCGCGACGAGCTGCCGGACGGGCTCGAGCGGCAGCTGGGCGACGTCGTGATCTGCCACGCGCAGGCGGTCAGGCAGGCCGGCGAGGCGGGCGTCGCGACGCTCGAGGAGGTGCGCACGCTCGTGGTGCACGGGCTCCTGCACCTGCTGGGCGAGGATCACGAGGTCGACGACGGCCACATGCTCGCCCGCCAGGACGAGCTGAGTGCCGCGCTGCCCGCGCTCCGCTGAAATGCGCGCCTCGTCACACAGCGACACGGTCCCGTCACAGGCTGCGCGCCTAGGGTGGCTGCGTGCAATCCGTGCCGCGCCCGATCGCGTCCGTGTCGCTCGGCGGAAGCCTCCGGGCCTCTCGCGCTGCGCAGCTCGCACGGCCGCGTGGGCCGCTCGCCGCAGTGGACCTCGCTGACGGCCGGGCGCTGACGGTCCGCGATCTCGGCGCCGGCTGGGTCGCCTGCCCGGACGGCGGCGAGACAGCTGCGCTGTCGGCGCCCGCGCCCGCGCCTTCCCCGGCGAGCGCACCGGCGCCCCGGCGCCGCCGGCGCCTCGGCACCGCGTTGCTCCTCGCGGCCGCGCTCGGTGCCGCCGTGGTCACGCTGGCGGCGGGGTTCTCGGGAGCGCCGGCTCCCGCGGTGGCGGGACCGACGCTCAGCGCGTCTGCGCCGCGGCGGGTCGTCGCACTCCCGCACCGGCACCGTGCGGCGCGGGGCGGACGCGCCTCGGCGCTGCCCCGGCCGAGACGTGCGCCGGCGGCGACGCCCGCGCCGGTGCGTGCCCCGCCGGTCGTTGCGCCGCCGGTGGCGCCGCCGCCGGAGCCACCGCCGCTGCCCGTGCTCCCGCCCGCGCCGTCGCTCTAGATGGTGCCGGAGTGCCCGAGGCCGTGTGCCAGACTGAAGTGCATGAGCGATCGCTCACCCACGCCCGCCGACCTCGCGCTCTACGAACGGGCCCGCGAGGTACGCGAGCGCGCCTATGCGCCCTACTCCGAGTTCCCCGTGGGCGCCGTGCTGATCGCCGAGGACGGACGCGCCTTCGAGGGCGTCAACGTCGAGAACGGGTCGATTGGCCTCACCATCTGCGCCGAGCGCAGCGCCTGCGTGCGCGCGGTGAGCGAGGGCGTGCGCCGCTTCAGCGCGATCGGCGTCGCCACGCACGAGTCGGCTCGGACCGGCTCGCCCTGCGGTGCCTGCCGGCAGTTCCTGTCCGAGTTCGGGCTCGATCTCCGGGTCGTCTACCTGCGCGACGGCGAGGTCGTGGCCGAGCCACTCTCCGCGCTGCTCCCGGCGGCCTTCGAACTGCGGGCCTGAGCATGCGCAGCGGGTTCGTCGGCCTGGCGGGACGCCCCAACGTCGGTAAGTCCACGCTCACGAACGCCCTCACGGGAGCGCATGTCGCGATCGTCTCGGACAAGCCGCAGACCACGCGCCAGCGCGCCCTCGGCGTGGTGCACGGCGACGACTACCAGATCGTGCTGGTCGACCTGCCCGGATTCCAGCGTCCCTTCGACGCGCTCACGCGCCGCATGCAGCGCTCGGTCGACGACAGCCTGCGCGATGTCGACGCCGTCCTGCTGGTGCTCGACGCGAGCGAGGTCTCGGGAGGCGGCGATCGCTTCATCGCGGAGCAACTCGCGGCCACGGGCGCGCCCGTCGTGATCGCGCTCAACAAGATCGACCGCCTCAAGCCGCCCGCCATCCTCGAGGCCATCGCCGGCGTGTCCGACCTGGTGGCCGACTACGTCGCGCTGCATCCCGTGAGCGCGCGCACCGGCGACGGCATTCCTGAGCTGGAGGCCGAGCTGGTCGCTCTGCTGCCCGAAGGGCCGCCCTACTTCGAGCCCGGTGTTGACTCCGACCAGCCGCTGGAGCGCCGCATCGGCGAGCTCGTCCGCGAGCAGGCGCTCTCGCGCACGCGCGAGGAGGTGCCGCACGCCATCGCAGTCACGGTCGAGGAGATCAAGCCGCCGCGCGGCAAGCACGCCGGCCGGGTCGAGGCCACACTGATCGTCGAGGAGACGAGCCAGCAAGGCATCCTCGTCGGCAAGGACGGTGCCACCGTGCGGGCGATCGGGAGCGCGGCGCGGCCGGCCATCGAGGAACTGCTCGGCGGAACCATCTACCTCGACTTGAGGGTGAAGGTTCGCCGGGGCTGGAGGCGCGACAACGCCCTGCTGGAGCGCTTCGGGCTGTGAGCAAGGCGGTGCAGGACCTCGCGCGCTCGCTCGAGGCAACACTCGTCCGCCCGGTTGCGCTGGTCGCCGACGTGGAGGAGCTCGCGACCCGGGCCCACGAGCTGTGCTGTGCTGCGGTCGTGGTACTGCCGCCGCTCGTGGCCACGGCGCGCGCCCAGCTCGGCAGGGGGCCGTTGCACGTCGTCGCCGCCGTCGGCCTGCCGTTCGGCGCCGAGGGGGCGCGGGCCACGGCCGAGACCTGCGCCCAGGCGGTCGCCGACGGCGCCGACGTCCTCGACGTCGTGGCCTCGCTGCCGCTGCTTGCCAACGGCGACTTCCCGGCCGCGCGCGATGAGCTCGCGGCGGCGGTGTCCGCGGCCGGCGCGGCTGCCCCTGCGGGACGGCACATCATCGTGCGCGCCGTGATCGAGACGTGCTACCTGGAGCCCGCCGCCTGGCGCCTGGCCGCTCGCCTGGTCATCTCGGCCGGGTGCGACGGCGTCGTGTGCGCCACGGGGCTCGGCCCGGAGGGCGCGACGCCCGCGGCAATCGCGGCCCTGCGCGCCGAGTTGCCCGCAGACAGCGTGGTCAAGGCGCAGGGCGGTATGCGCTCGCTGGCCGACGCCCAGCGGGCGCGGGAAGCGGGCGCCGACCTGCTCGGCGTGGCCGATCCGGCGGCCTTGCTCGCCGAGCTGGCCGAGTCCTCCAGTCCGCGGCGGGGACGGCCCGGCTAGGCCTTCAGCCGTGAGCGGCGTCTCGTGGCGGCCTGCGAGGCCGGCCGGGCTCTTCCTGATCCCCAGCGACGTCGCCCAGGCGCTCGGCGGACTCGCGACGATGGCCGCCGCGTGCCGCCAGGGCGGCGATGTCAGCGCGGGCGGCGCGCCCCCAACGCCGCGTTGATTCCCGCTACCCTCTGGCCTGCGCCGGAGTGGCGGAATTGGTAGACGCACCGGACTCAAAATCCGGCGGGGGAAACTCTGTGCGGGTTCGATTCCCGCCTCCGGCATGCAAGCCAGTAGCGAGCCATCACCCAGCTCACGGCCGCCGTCGCGGAACGCGCGAGCCGTCGTACACTCGGCGCGTGATCGCCTGCCCCGATTGCGGCATGGAGAACCCCGAGGGCTTCGCGTTCTGCGGCTTCTGCGCGTCGCCCCTGACCGTCCACGCCCGTACGCCGGCGCGCGAGGAGCGGAAGGTCGTCACCTCGCTGTTCTGTGATCTCGTCGGGTTCACTGCCTCGTCCGCGGTGGCGGACCCCGAGGACGTCGATCGCATGCTGGCCCGCTACTTCGATGCCGCGCGAAGGCAGATCGAGGCATACGGCGGCGTGGTCGAGAAGTTCATCGGCGATGCGGTGGTGGGCGTATTCGGAGTGCCGGCCGCGCACGAGGACGACCCGGAGCGCGCAGTCCGCGCGGGCCTTCGCATCGTCGAGGAGGCCGAACGGCTAGAGGGCGTCGCCGGCGCGCCGCTGCGCCTGCGTGTCGGGATCAACACCGGAGAGGCACTCGTCCGCCTGGGCGTGGCCCCGGCCTCGGGCGAGGGCTTCCTGACCGGCGATGCGATCAACACGGCGTCGCGCATCCAGTCGGTCGCGCCGGAGATGGGTGTGGCTGTAGGCCAGGCGACCTACGAGGCGACCGAGCTGGTGTTCGACTACCAGGAGCTGGAGGCCGCGATGCTGAAGGGCAAGGCGGATCCGGTCAGGGTGTTCCATGCGACAGCGCCCAGGGCGCGCTTCGGCACCGACCTGACGCGTACCCACGACAGTCCGTTCGTGGGCCGTGAGATCGACCTGGCGATTCTCAAGGGGGTCTTCGACAAGACCGTCGCGGCGAGCTCGGTTCAGCTGGTCACGGTGGTCGGCGAGCCGGGGCTGGGCAAGAGCCGGATCGTGGCCGAGCTGGGCGAGTATGTGGATACGCGGCCTGATCTCGTGACCTGGCGGCAGGGGCGCTGTCTGCCCTACGGGGAGGGCATCACCTTCTGGGCGTTGGGGGAGATCCTCAAGGCGCACACGGGGATCCTGGAGTCCGACTCACCGGAGGTCGCGCGCGCGAAGCTGGATCGCGTGCTTCCAGAAGGTTCGGAACGTGAGTGGTTCCGCCAGCGCCTCCTGCCACTGCTGGGGATCGAGGCGACCTCGCCGGCGGAGCGCGAGGAGCTGTTCACGGCCTGGCGAAGGTTCCTCGAACAGGTTGCCGAGGAGCGCCCCACGGTCTTGGTGTTCGAGGATCTGCACTGGGCCGACCCGGCCATGCTTGCCTTCCTGGAGCACCTGGCCGACGTTGCCGAAGGCGTGCCGCTGCTCCTGGTCACCACTGCCCGGCCCGAGCTCTACGAGCACCACCCCGATTACGCCAGGGGGCTCCGGAACGCGACAGCGCTCAACCTCGCTCCGCTGTCGCAGGAGGAGACCGCGCGGCTCGTCTCGGCGCTGCTGGACGCGACCGTGCTTCCGGTCGAGGTGCAACGGCCGATCCTCGACCGGGCCGATGGCAATCCGCTCTACGCGGAGGAGTTCGTGCGGTTGCTGAAGGACCGCGACCTGCTCGTCAGGGCAGGTTCCAGCTGGGAGTTGAAGGCGGGTGCGGAGGTACCGTTCCCCGACTCGGTGCAGGCGCTGATCGCCGCGCGGCTCGACACGCTGGAGCCGGAGGCGAAGTCGCTGCTGGCCGACGCCGCCGTGATCGGCAAGGTGTTCTGGGCCGGAGGCGTCGCCCAGATGGGCGAGCGTGACCTGCAAACAGTGACGGGTACGCTGCGCGAGCTGTCGCGGAAGGAGTTGGTGCGGCCCGCGAGGCAGTCGTCGATGGCCGGAGAGGCTGAGTATGCGTTCGGGCACATCCTCGCCCGGGACGTCGCCTACAACCAGCTCCCGCGCGCCTCGCGCGCGTCCCGGCACGTCGCAGCAGCCGCCTGGATCGAGTCGAAGGTGCCCGGCCGCGTCGAGGATCTGGCGGACGTGCTCGCCTACCACTACGCGACTGCCTTCGAGCTCGCCCGCGCCGCCGGGGAGAGCGAGCGCGCGAGCCGGCTCGAGGCGCCCGCGCTGCGCTTCCTCGGCCTCGCGGCAGAGCGGGCGCTCGGCCTCGACACCGCGGCCGCGCTCGCGAGCTCCGAGCACGCGCTTGCGCTCGTCCCGGCCGGACATCCCGATCGGGCCGTGGCGCTCGCCCGCTTCGGCGCGGCGGCGTTCCACGCCGGCCGCCTTGCCGACGCCGCCGAGGCGCTGGACGAAGCGGTGGCATTGTTCCGGGCGCGAGGCGACGTGCTGGCCGCCGCGCGTGCGATGGGCTTCCTCGGGGAGGTGCTGTACCGCACCGGAGACCCGCGCTGGGCGGACCTGCCTGCAGAGGCCGTGGCCCTCCTCGAGCCGCTACCGGCCGGCTCCGAGCTCGTGAGTGCGCTCACCGAGTTGGCTCGAGCCGATGTCCTCCAGGGAAGGGGCGAGGCCGCCATCCGGCATGCGGAGCAGGCGCTCGCGCTCGCCGGCGAGCTCGGCTTGCCGCGCGCGGCGCGCACGCTCGGCTATCGGGGCCTCGCGCGCTGCGACCTGGGCGACGCCGCAGGGCTCGACGATTTCCGCGACGCGATCGCTCTTGCCACCGAGGCGGGGCAGGGCCGCGAGGCGGGTCTGATGTACGCCAACTTCGGAGAGACCCTGTGGGCATTCCAGGGCGCCGTGGCTGCACTCGAGGTGATGCGCTCGGGCATCGCCTTCGCGCAAGACCGCGGGCTCGCCGAGACAGTCAGCTACATCACCGGTAGCACCCTCGACCCGCTCTTCGGCCATGGCTCGTTCGACGAGGCGCTCGCGGTGGCAGCTGCGATCGTCGACCGTTCCGAGAATGCCGACATCACGGCGCAGGTGAATGCGCGCGCGGTTCAGGCCCGCATCCTCTCGCTGCGTGGCCATGCGCCGCAGGTAGCCGCCTCGCTCGACTGGCTCGAGTCCACCGCGGCAGGAGCAGGTGCGCCCGATTATGCCGTCATCGGACTCGCCTCGGCCGCCCTCGCGCGCGCTGCGCTGGAACACGACGCCGCGGCGGCGACGCTACTCGGCGCGATCCTCGCCACGCCGGGGGCCCGGGATGTCCAGTACTACGCGATCTACCTGCCGACCATGGTGCGCACTGCCGTCTCGCTCGGCGACCGGAGCCTCGCCGAACGCCTCGTCGACGCCTGCAAATTCCACCACCCCATCGCCGCCCACGCGGGCGTCACGGTGAGCGCCGCCCTCGCGGAGACCCGCGGCGACCACGAGGCCGCCGCCGAGGCCTACGCAGAGGGCGCGGAACGCTGGCAACGGTTCGGGGTCGCCCCCGAGCACGCGTTCGCCCTCCTGGGCCAAGGCCGCTGTCTGACCGCTCTCGGGCAACCGGCCGAAGCGACGGGCGTGCTCCGGCGGGCCCGGAATATCTTCGAGGCGCTCGAGGCGGCGCCCGCTCTGGCCGAGACCGACGGGCTCCTCCGGCAGCTCGACGCACTCAGCGCCTAGCCCCTCGCGTGCCGGGAGGCATTCCCCGCCTCGGGCATGATCCCGAGCGATGGAGGTCACGGACCGACCGTTGCTCGCGCTCGTCCCCGTGCTGGCAGCCGTACTCGCCGTCGTCGTCGTGGCGATCATGCAGGGAGCCGATGCGGTCGCGATCGGCCTGCCCGCGTTCCTGACGATGCTGCCGCTGCTGCGCGCCAGGCGGATGGATTGCTACCTGGCCGCCGGACTGCTCGCCGCCATCGGCGTGGCCGAGTTCCAGTTCGGCGGGCTCTTCCTGCTGCCCGTCGCGGCCTTGCTGGCCTGGGTCGGCCGTGCGCTCGAGCAGTAGGCTCGCGGCCGCGGCGGCGCTGCTCGGCTGCCTGCTGGCGGCCGGCTGCGGCACGAGCTCGCAGCCTGCGCCGCCGCCTGCGACGACGACAGCGCCGCTGCCCATGCGGACGCTCTACGTGCAGGCGCCGCTGACGGGGCCGGCGGCCGACGAGGGTCGTGCGATGGTCGACGCGGTGCGGCTCGTGGTCGAACAGCACGGGGGTGTCGCCGGACAGGTGCGGGTGCGCGTGCGAGCCCTGGACGACGCGGGCAAGGTGCCCATCGTGACGGAGCCGGCGCGCTGCGCGGCCAACGCTGCGCGCGCTGCGGCCGATCCGGGCGCGCTCGCCGTGATCGGCACCTACCAGCTCGACTGCACGAGGAGCGCGCTGCGGGTGCTGCGGCCGGCGGGCCTGTGGCTCGTCTCTCCCCTCAACGCCGCCGGCTCGCTGCGGGGCGCGCTCCGGCTCGCCCCCAGCGACGCCGACGAGGGGACGGCGGCGGCACAACTCGCCAACCAGCTCAAGGCGACGAGCGTCGCGGTCATCAGCCAGCGTGCCGGTGCGGGAGCCGCGTTCGAGTCGGCTCTGATCGCAGCGGCGCCGGCCCTGGGCATCGGCCCCGTGCTCGAGTTGGACGCATCGCGCGCGTCGCCGCAGCAGCTCGCGAGTGATCTGCGCGACGCCCAGATCCAGGTCATCGCCCTGGCGGGCGCGCCCGGCACCTGGGCCAACGACTTCCTGCGCGCCCTCGCTCTGCTGCCCGATGCCCAGCGCCCCTCGGTCGTGGCGCCCGAGACCTTCGACACGCTCGCATTCGTCGAGGGCGCCGGCGGGGCGGGAGAGGGCGTGCGCGTGATCTCGAGGCTCGTGCCGGCCGAGCAGCTCGGCGGTAGCGCGCACAGCTTCGCGAGCGCCTACGCCGACCTCCACGGCCAGCCGCCGCCGGTCGCCGTGTACGCGGCCGAGGCCGCCGCGGCCGTGCTCGCGGCCGTGGGCAACGGCACCGGCGCGCGCTCCGAGGTCGCGTCGGCGCTCGAGGCCCTGCCCGCGCACGACGGGCTGCTCGGCCGCTGGTCCGCGACGCCGGCCGGCGGCATCACGCCGCGCAGCCTCGCGGTTCTCGTCGTCGACGGCGGGGCGTTCCAGGTCGAACGCGTGCTCTCCGTCTCCGACCCGTTGCCGCCGTCCGGGGACGTGAAGTAGACTCGTGTGAGGCGAGCGGCGATGCCGGCGCGCGCCGTGTCCCGGTGCGGGGACGTGCAGGCGAGGTCGCAACGAGGTACGTTGCCGCCTCGCATTCTCACGCTCCGAGGAGGACATCAGTGGACAAGCGCGAGCTGATCGAGCGCTGTCGCGAGAACAACGTCAAGTTCATCCGCCTGCAGTTCACCGAGCTGTACGGCCAGTTGAAGAACATCTCGATTCCCGCCGCGGAGCTCGAGAAGGCCCTCGACAACGAGCTGATGTTCGACGGCTCCTCGATCCGCGGCTTCAAGCGCATCGAGAAGTCCGACATGTATTTCCATCCCGATCCGAACACGTTCCAGGTGCTGCCCTGGGGCGAGCGCGACTCGGGCAAGACGGCGCGCATCATCTGCGACGTCGCCGATCCCGACGGCACGCCCTTCGCGGGCGACCCGCGCGTGCAGCTCAAGAAGGTGCTCGCCGAGGCCAAGGCCGAGGGCTTCGACATGTCGGTCGGGCCCGAGGCGGAGTTCTTCCTCTTCAAGCGCGGCGAGGAGAACCGGCCGACGCTCGACCCGCACGACCAGGCCTCCTACTTCGACGTCTACCCCGACGACCTCGCGGAGGACACCCGCCGCGACATCGAGGATCAGCTGACGACGATGGGCTTCGACCTGGAAGCCTCGCATCACGAGGTGGCCGTCGGGCAGCACGAGATCGACTTCCGCCATGCCGACGCGCTCACCTGCGCCGACAACCTGGTCACGTTCCGCTGGGTCGTCAAGCACGCCGCGGCGCGCAACGGCATCCACGCGACGTTCATGCCGAAGCCGCTCTACGGCGAGAACGGCTCGGGCATGCACATCAACCAGTCGCTCTCCCGCGCAGGCCAGAACGCCTTCTTCGACCCCAGCGACGAGCTGCAGCTCTCGGCCGTTGCGTACGGCTACATCGCAGGCCTGCTGGAGCACCTGCCGGCACTGACCGCGATCTGCAATCCGACGGTCAACTCCTACAAGCGCCTGATCCCGGGCTACGAGGCGCCGGTCTACATCGCGTGGTCGCCTGGCAACCGCTCCGCGGCGATCCGCATCCCGGCCAAGCGCGGTCACTCGACGCGCGCCGAGCTGCGCACGCCCGATCCCACGGCCAACCCGTACCTGGCGTTCGCGTGCCTGCTGCAGGCGGGCCTCGACGGCGTCCGCCGCGGCCTGCGCCCCCCGGCGCCGGTGAACGTCAACATCTACCACCTCTCGGACGAGGAGTCGGCAAAGCTCGGCATCACGGGCCTGCCGCACAACCTCGAGGACGCGCTCACGGCGCTCGAGGGCGACTCGGTGCTCAGAACGGCGCTCGGCGAGCACATCTACGACGCCTTCATCGGCGAGAAGCGCCGCGAATGGGCCGACTACCGCGAGCAGGTCCACGACTGGGAGTTCAAGCAGTATCTCGACCGCTACTAGCAAGCGGCTTGGCTGACGGGCATCTCGGTCTCCGCCTAGACCGAGATGCCCGTCCCACTAGCCGAGCGACTGGCCAGCCCGGGTGGCCGGGCACGGCTTCGGCTGGTCGGCCACCGGCTTCGCGCCGAGCGTCCGCAGGCGCTGGGCGCTCCCGGGCGAGTGGTGGGTACCGATCACTTCATGTCCTGCGTCGATCAACTGAGGGACGAGCCGGCTGCCGATTGCGCCGCTCGCTCCCGTGACGAAAACTCGCATCCTGTTCTCCCTTCGACTCGTGTCGTCGTGACTACGAACGGACGGGCGGAGGGGGACAGCTACGCGCTGGCTTCTGCGACGCGCCGCTGCAGGAAGCGGCGCTCGGGCTCGCTGCGCGCGAGCTCGAGGGCGCGCCCGTACTCGCTCCGCGCCTCGTCGTTCCGGCCAAGGCGGCGCAGCAGGTCGGCGCGTGTGGAGTGGAAGTACTGGTAGCCGTCGAGGTCGAGCCGATCGACGAGGGCGAGCCCGGCTTCGGTGCCCGCCGCCTCGGCCACGGCGATCGCGCGGTTCAGCTCCACGACGGCTGAGCCGGTCAGCGCGACGAGCTCGCCGTAGAGTGCGGCGATCTGCAACCAGTCGCGCGGCTCCTCCATGTGGAGCGCCGTGATCGCCGCCTGGATGACGTACGCACCGTGGCCCTGCAGTGCGAAGGCCCGATCAAGGGCCTCGCGGCCGCGGGCGATCCGGGCGGCATCCCAGCGCGACCGGTCCTGGTCTGCGAGCAGCACGAGCTCGCCGCCCTGGAAGCGGGCGTCGCGGCGCGCGTCGTCGAGCAGCATCAGTGCCATCAGGCCGTGCACCTCGGGCTCGTCCGCCATCAGCTGGGCGAGCGCCGCGCCGAGCCGGAGCGCCTCGGCCGCCAGGTCGACGCGGCCGCCGTAGCCCTCGTTGAAGATCAGATAGGCGACCGCGAGCACGGCTGCCAGCCGCTCCGGCAGCAGATGGTCGGCCGGAACGCGGAAGGGGATGCCCGCATCCCTGATCTTGCGCTTCGCCCGCGAGAGCCGCCGCTTCATCGTCTCCTCGGGAACGAGGAACGCGCGGGCGATCTCCTCCGTGGTCAGCCCGCCGAGCGCGCGCAACGTCAGCGCGACCTGCGCCTCGAGCACGAGCGCCGGATGGCAGCAGGTGAAGATCAGCTCCAGCCGCTCGTCGGGGAACGTCGGCTCCTCCATCTCGTCCTCCACGGCCTGGGGTACGTCGAGTAGGCGCGCCTTCTCGACGAGCGTCCGCTCGCGGCGCAGGCGGTCGATCGCGCGGTTGCGCGCCGTGATCGTCAGCCAGGCGCCCGGATTCGACGGCGTGCCGTCGCGAGGCCAGCGCTCAGCGGCGACCGCGAACGCGTCCTGAGCGGCTTCCTCGGCGAGGTCGAAATCGCCGAGGAAGCCGACCAGGTTCGCGAGGACGCGGCCCCACTCGTCGCGGGAAGACCTGCTCGAGCAGCTCTCTACCTTTCCGCCAATGGCCGCACCTCGACCGCCCCGCCCATGCGCGCGGCCGGGACCCGCGCGGCGACCTCGAGTGCCGCATCGAGATCATCCGCCTCGAGCAGTAGGAAGCCGCCCAGGTGCTCCTTCGCGTCGACGAAGGGACCATCGGTGAGCAGCGTCTGCCCGTTCTCGCCCCGCACGGTGGTTGCGGTCTCGACCGGCTGCAGCCGCTCCCCGCCGATGACGCCGGGCA
>DASRQS010000124.1:0-9929 GCA_035696365.1 Gaiellales bacterium
GTTCAAGGTGCTGCTCAAGGAGATGCAGTCGCTCGCGCTCGACGTGAACGTCATCTCCGAGGGCGGCGGCGAGGTCCAGATCCGCGAGGAGGACGACGAGCTCCTGCGCGCGGCCGAGGAACTCGGCATCGACATCTCCCCCGGCTCGCTGCGGGCAACCCCGCGCGAGCCCGAGGCACAGGAGCTCGAGGAGGGCGCGCCGGCCGACGAGGCCGACGTCGAGGTACCCGCCGACGAGGTCCTGAACGACGTGGACGACGTGGCTGTCGACGAGCTCGTGCTCGGCGCCGACGCCCCCGAGATCCAGGCGTGATGCGCGCGAAGGAGCGCCGCCCGAGGGCGGCGCTCCCGAGCCGCCCTCTGCTTTCTTCCACCACAACCCCGAAGGGGTGCACGTGATCGACATCAACAATTTCGATGCGATCAAGATCGGGCTCGCCTCCACCAAGCAGATCCATGACTGGTCGAGCGGTGAGGTCACGAAGCCCGAGACGATCAATTACCGCACGCTCAAGCCCGAGAAGGACGGCCTCTTCTGCGAGCGCATCTTCGGTCCGACCAAGGACTGGGAGTGCTACTGCGGGAAGTACAAGCGCGTCCGCTACAAGGGCATCATCTGCGAGCGCTGTGGCGTCGAGGTGACCCGCCAGAAGGTGCGCCGTGAGCGCATGGGTCACATCGACCTCGCCGCGCCCGTTTCCCACATCTGGTTCTTCAAGGGCGTCCCGAGCCGCATCGGCTACCTGCTCGACATCGCGCCGAAGGAGCTCGAGAAGGTCCTCTACTTCGCGGCGTCCATCGTCGTGTGGGTGGACGACGAGAAGCGCATGGCCGATCTCGGCGAGCTGTCCGAGAAGGTCGAGGCCGAGGTCGAGCAGCTCGCGATCGATCGCGAGGAGCAGTTCGGCGAGGTCGAGGAGCGCCTGCTCCGGCGGCGCGAGTTCTTCGCCTCCGGCGCGACCGACGGCTTCGACGAGGACGACGAGTACTGGGCCCGCACGCTCGCGGCCTGGGCCGACGATCAGGGCTTCCCGCAGCTCGAGGAGGCCCGCGAGCTCGCCAGCGGCGTGCTCAAGGACGTCGCCAAGCGGATCGCCGGGGAGGACACGCGCAAGGTGCGCGAGCTCGTCCGCTCGGCGGCCGTGCGCGAGGACCGGCAGCTGTCGGCCCGCGAGCTCGACGCCGTCGCCGCCTGGGCGAAGGCCGCGCTCGATGCCGACGAGAAGGCCGTGACCGACGCCCGCGAGGGCAAGGGCACGGCGAAGTCCAACGGCAAGAAGGCCGTCGAGCGCCTGGCGCTCTACCTGGCCGGCGATGCCGAAGCGCTCGACGCCAAGAAGGACGACGGCCTGATCGAGCGCGTGCTCGAGCAGAAGGGCGAGACGCAGAAGGAGCTCGACCGCGCACGCGGTCTCGGCGGCGGCCTGCTGGCCGACGTCGTGCGTGCGGCGATCGACCTCCCGGAGGAGGAGCGCGGCGAGCTGCGCGACCTCGCCAACGACCTCTGCCTCAAGACCGACGGCCGCATGTCCAAGGACGACGTCAAGGTGCTCGAGGCCTGGGCGCTCAAGGTGCGCGAGGCGTACCTGGACGCGCAGGCGCGCCGCAAGGACGCCGACGAGGCGACCGAGGAGCGGGTCGAGACCCTGCGCCAGGCGTTCGAGCTGTTCAAGGAGATCAAGCCCAAGGACGTCGTGGGCGACGAGCGGCTCTTCCGGGAGCTGCACGATCGCTTCGGCTCCGACTGGGGCTTCGGGGTCTACTTCGGCGGCGGTATGGGCGCCGAGGCGATCCGCGAGCTCCTGCGGCGTGAGGACCTTGACAACCTCGAGCTGGACCTGCGCGAGACGATCAAGACGTCCAAGGGCCAGCGCCAGCAGCGTGCGATCAAGCGCCTCAAGGTCGTCTCCGCCTTCCGCGAGTCCGACAACAAGCCGGACTGGATGGTGCTCGACGCGATCCCCGTGATCCCGCCGGAGCTGCGCCCGATGGTGCAGCTGGACGGCGGCCGCTTCGCGACCAGCGACCTGAACGACCTCTACCGGCGCGTGATCAACCGCAACAACCGCCTCAAGCGGCTGCTCGACCTGGGCGCGCCCGAGATCATCGTCAACAACGAGAAGCGCATGCTCCAGGAGGCCGTCGACGCACTGTTCGACAACGGCCGCCGCGGCCGCGCGGTGACGGGCCCGGGCAACCGCCCGCTCAAGTCGCTGTCCGACATGCTCAAGGGTAAGCAGGGCCGCTTCCGCCAGAACCTCCTCGGCAAGCGCGTCGACTACTCCGGCCGCTCCGTGATCGTGTCGGGCCCGACGCTCAAGCTGCACCAGTGCGGCCTGCCGAAGCTGATGGCGCTCGAGCTGTTCAAGCCGTTCATCATGAGCCGGCTGGTCGAGCGCAAGGCGGTGCAGAACATCAAGGCGGCCAAGAAGATGGTCGACTCGATGGTGCCCGAGGTCTGGGACGTGCTCGAGGAGGTCATCGCCGAGCATCCGGTGCTGCTCAACCGCGCACCGACGCTGCATCGCCTGGGTATCCAGGCCTTCGAGCCGATCCTGGTCGAGGGCAAGGCCATTCAGGTGCATCCGCTCGTCTGCCACGCCTTCAACGCCGACTTCGACGGCGACCAGATGGCGGTGCACCTGCCGCTCTCGGTGGAGGCACAGGCCGAGGCGCGCATCCTCATGCTGTCGAGCAACAACATCCTCTCGCCGGCACACGGCAAGCCGCTGGCGACGCCGACCCAGGATCTGGTCATCGGCATCTACTACCTGACCTACACGCTCGACGACGACCTCGACTCGATCGTCCCGGGCAAGGACGTCCCGCTGCGGCTGTTCGGCTCCGCCGACTCCGTCTCGCTGGCCGTCTCGGAGGGCCAGCTCGGTCTGCAGGACACGATCTGGTACCGCCGGCCGTCGACGCTCGAGAAGCTCGTCACCACTCCGGGCCGCGTGATCTTCAACAACGCGATCGAAGAGGCGCTGCTCGAGGCCATGGGCGACGAGTTCGACGCCGCCGCCCACGAGTGGATCAACACGACGATGCGCAAGAGCGAGATCAGCGATTACGTCTCGCGGCTCGTCGACGTGTACGGAGCGAGCCAGGTGGCGCCCGTGCTGGACGCCGTCAAGGATCTCGGCTTCCGCTATGCCACACAGGCCGGCGTCTCGATCTCGAAGAACGACATCGTCACGCCGGACGCCAAGGGCGGCATCCTCGAGCGCATCGAGAAGGAGGTCGCCGAAGTCGGCGACCAGTACCAGTTCGGCCTCATCACCGACTCCGAGCGTCACGAGAAGGTCGTGATCCTGTGGGGCCGCGCGACCGACGAGGTCGAGGTCGCGATGCGCGACAGCATGTGGCGGCTCAACCCGATCTACATGATGGCCCACTCGGGCGCGCGCGGATCGTTCAAGCAGATCCGCCAGCTGGCCGGCATGCGTGGCCTGATGGCGAATCCGAAGGGCGAGATCATCGAGCGCCCGATCAAGGCCAACTTCATGGAAGGCCTCTCGGTGCTCGAGTACTTCATCTCGACGCACGGAGCGCGCAAGGGCCTGGCCGACACCGCTCTGCGCACCGCCGACTCCGGCTACCTCACCCGCCGGCTCGTCGACGTGTCGCAGGACGTGATCATCCGCGAGGACGACTGCGGAACGGATCAGTCGATCGAGGCGCTGCTCTACCGCAGCGCTCGCCCGAACCGGGCGCTCGTCGGCCGCGTGCTGGCCGAGGAGATCGAGATCGGCGGTCAGAAGGTGCCCGCCAACACCCCGCTCGACGGCGAGGTCTACGCCGCCCTCCTGGAGGAGTACGACGAGAAGTCCGACCTGCGCCTACGCGTGCGGTCGGTGCTCAAGTGCGAGTCCGAGGTCGGCGTCTGCCGCAGCTGTTACGGCTTCAGCCTCGCCACCGGCGAGATGAGCGAGATCGGGGACGCGGTCGGCATCGTCGCGGCCCAGTCCATCGGCGAGCCGGGCACCCAGCTCACCATGCGGACGTTCCATGAGGGCGGCGTCGCCGGCTCCGACATCACGCACGGTCTGCCGCGCGTCGTCGAGCTGTTCGAGGCGCGCAACCCGAAGGGCGCCGCGGTGCTGGCGCAGGTCTCGGGCGTCGTCTCGCGGGAGGACACGGAGCGCGGTGCGCGCATCACGGTCACCCCGGACGCGCCTGCCAACGGCGACGAGGAAGGCCCCGTCGAGGAGGTCTACCAGCTGCCGCGGCGGACGATCGTCCTGGTTCGCTCGGGCGATCGCGTCGAGCGCGGCCAGCCGCTCATGGAGGGCCCGCTCAACCCGGCGGAGCTGCTCCTGCTGCGGCTGGACGACCCGACCGTCACGGAGCTCTACATCGTGGCGGAGGTGCTGCGCGTGTACGAGTCCCAGGGCGTCGAGATCAACGACAAGCACATCGAGCTGATCGTGCGCCAGATGCTCAAGAAGGCCCGCGTCGACGACGCCGGCGACACCCGCTTCCTGCCCGGCCAGCTGGTCGATCGCGCGCGCATCCTGCGTGAGAACCGGCGCGTCGAGGAGGAGAAGAGCGGTGAGACGGCTCAGTGGGAGCCGGTCATCCTCGGCATCACCAAGGCGTCGCTGGCGACCGAGAGCTTCCTCTCCGCGGCCTCCTTCCAGGAGACCACGAAGGTGCTCACCGACGCGGCCATCGAGGGCAAGATCGACCGCCTCAACGGCCTCAAGGAGAACGTGATCATCGGCAAGCTGATCCCGGCCTCCACCGGGCTGCGCGCCTACCGGCGCATCGAGATCACCCCCGGCGAGGGCGCGGAGCTCTACGATCGCGACCGGCTCCTGGCCGATGTCGCGGCGCAGATCACCGTGGACTCCGAGTCGGAGGCGCTGATCTTCGGGCCTGACGCCGACTTCGGCTTCGGCGAGGGAGCACCCGCCGAGGAAGAGTAGGCACCCGGGCCGGGAGGCCCGAGCCCCGTTCGAAGAAGGGCCGCCCGTGGGGGCGGCCCTTCTGCGTTTTCCGGCCGGCTCGACCCCAGGACCCTGGGTAGGACCTGCCTTCTAAGCGCCGAAATCTTATGCAGATTGCCGGAATCTGCAGGTCCCATGGGTCGCGGACTCAGGGGCGGACGGCCCGCACGTGAGGGCCAGGGCGCCCGTCCGGATACCCCGCGACCGAGCTCGTTTTTACGGGATTTGCGGGGCATACCGCATCGGATCTGAACGCCCATACCCCTTAGGGGATGAGATGTTCGGCGCAGGTTCGGACTGCTTGCGGACTGGGTCCCCATGCGGTACAAACGCCCTGTCGATGATCTGAGGGTCGTCTCCCGGGCGGCCTCGGATGCGTTTCCGGGAACCGGAAGGAGCGTCATATGGACGCACACGGGCACGGCTGGTAGCTCAGCCGCTCTGGCACGGAGGCCGACGGCCGGTGCTCGCACCGGCCGTCGGCCGTTTCGCAGGGGTTGACCCAGGCACGTCGTAGACGGGGTGGCGGCGATCTGCGCGAGCATTCGCGCCGCTCCGCCTCGCATCGAGATTTCACACGTTGAGCAGATTCCTCCGCACTCCCTGGCGCAGCCGCAGCGCGTCGCGCGCCGTCGACAGCGCCTCGCTGGCGACCGGCGTCGCCCTCGTGCGGGCACTCGCTGCCTTCGACGCCGAGACCGCGGAGCATTCGGCGACGGTCGCCCTGTACGCGCGCGACGTGGCGCTGCAGCTCGGGGCGGACGCCGACTCGGCCGCGGTCATCCAGCTCGGCGCGCTCGTCCACGACGTGGGGAAGCTCTCGCTACCCGTCGACATCCTGCTCAAGGCAGCTCCGCTGGACGACGACGAGTGGGCGCTCATGCGCGAGCACCCGGAGGCCGGCGCGCGCATCCTCGCCGGCCTGCCCTCGAGCCACACGTTGCTCGCAGTCGTCCGCCACCATCACGAGCGCATGGACGGCGCGGGCTACCCCGCCGGCTTGCGCGGCGCGGACATCCCCGCGGAGGCACGCATCGTGGGCGCCTGCGACGCCTACGCCTCGATGACGCAGCCGCGTCCCTACCGCGCCTCGCTGACGCCCGCCGAGGCGATCGCGGAGCTCCGGCGCCACGCCAACGCGCAATTCGACGCGGAAGTCGTAACCGCACTGGTCTGGCTGCTGGACGCCGGCGACGACGACTACCGCCTGGCCCGCAGCGAACCGTTCTCGGCCGAACACCAGCACGCGGAGCTGGCAGAGCGCACGGAATCGCCGCGCCACGCGGCGGCGTCGTAGGTTGGGGCGGGACACTCGGGGTCTGACCCTTTATGTCCCGCTGGGACACTCGGGGTCTGGCCCTTTGTGTCCCCCTGCTTTATTGCCCCGAGCGTTGCGCTCGGGGCACGGCGTTCACCTGCGACGTTTCGTACCGGCGCTTCGGCAGAGGCTTACCGCCAGTACGCGCAGCTGCGACGCTTACACGCGGGGTCAGACCCCAAGCAACGTGGGCCGCGATTCCAGCCGTACAACCGATAACGCGACAGCGACAACCTGCTCGGTTCAGCAGGGGTCAGACCCCAGGTTCGCCGGGTCTTACGGATGCGCTGCGCGACCCTGCTCCCTTGCTACAATCCCTTTCGTTCGGTGGCGTTCCGCTCTCCGGTGGTGGCTGTTTGCGGCCCTTCCGTGTGTCCGCTACGCTACCGATCCGGCCCGTTCGCGGGCCGTTCGTGTGCGCGCGCACGTTGCGCGCGCCCCCCTATCCAAGCCGTCACGAGGCCGCATGCCGACCGTCAATCAGCTCGTGCGTCATCCGCGCTCGCCTGAGCACGCGAAGACCAAGACCCCCGCGCTCAAGGGCTCGCCCCAGAAGCGAGGCGTCTGCACGCGCGTGTACACGGTCACGCCCAAGAAGCCGAACTCGGCTCTGCGCAAGGTCGCCCGCGTGCGTCTCACCAACGGCATGGAGATCACCTGCTACATCCCGGGCATCAGCCACAACCTGCAGGAGCACTCGGTGGTGCTCGTGCGCGGTGGCCGCGTCAAGGACCTGCCGGGCGTGCGCTACAAGATCGTGCGCCACGCGCTCGACACCTCCGGCGTCAACGACCGCAAGCAGGCGCGCTCCAAGTACGGCGCCAAGAAGAGCTAGCCGGATGCCCCGTCGCGCAGAAATCACTCCGCGGGCCCTGCCCGCAGACCCGGTCCACTCTTCCACGCTCGTCAGCCAGGTGATCAACCGGGTGATGGTCGGCGGCAAGAAGTCGACCGCCGAGCAGATCGTCTACGGCGCGCTCTCGCGCGTTGAGGAGCGCTCCGGCCGGCCCGCGCTCGAAGTTCTGGAGCAGGCCATCAAGTCGGTCACGCCCTCGCTCGAGGTGCGCTCGCGCCGCGTCGGCGGCGCCAACTACCAGGTGCCGATCGAGGTGCCTGCCCGCCGCGCGCGCACGCTGGCCGTGCGCTGGATCGTCACGTTCGCGCGTCAGCGCCGCGAGCGCGAGATGGTCGAGCGGCTCGCCGCCGAGATCCTGGACGCCATCAACCAGCAGGGTGGGGCGTTCAAGCGCAAGGACGACATGTATCGCATGGCGCAGGCCAACAAGGCCTTCGCCCACTACCGCTGGTAATCAGCAGAACTCTTCCCATGCCCCAAGTAGCCACACGCAAGGACACGAAGATCCCGAAGATGGATGAGCTTGGCCTGGTCCGGAACATCGGGATCATGGCCCACATCGACGCCGGCAAGACCACGGCGACCGAGCGCATCCTCTTCTTCACCGGCAAGACGCACAAGATCGGCGAGGTCCACGAGGGCTCGGCCACCATGGACTGGATGGCGCAGGAGCAGGAGCGCGGCATCACGATCACGTCTGCCGCGACGACTGCGTTCTGGCGTGACCATCGCATCAACATCATCGACACTCCCGGCCACGTTGACTTTACAGTCGAGGTGGAGCGGTCGCTGCGAGTGCTCGATGGCGCAGTCGCCCTCTTCGACGCCGTCGCGGGCGTGCAGCCGCAGTCGGAGACCGTCTGGCGCCAGGCCGACAAGTACGCCGTGCCGCGCCTCGTCTTCATCAACAAGATGGACCGCGTCGGCGCCGACTTCGTCGCGTCCGTGCAGTCGATCGTCGACCGCCTGGGCGCGCGCCCCGTCCCGATCCAGCTGCCGATCGGCGCCGAGGACGGCTTCGAGGGCATCATCGACCTGGTCGAGCGCAAGGCCATCCGCTACACCGATTCGCTCGGCGACACCTGGGAAGAGGGCGAGATCCCGGCCGAGCTGGCCGCCGAGGCCGACGCCGCGCGCCACGTCCTGATCGAGGCCGTCGCGGATCACGACGAGGACATCGCGATGGCCTTCCTCGAGGACGAGGAGATCGACGCCGCGCGCCTGCGCGCCGCCATCCGCGCCTGCACGCTCGACCTCTCGATCACCCCTGTCCTGTGCGGCTCGGCGTTCAAGAACAAGGGCGTCCAGCCGCTGCTCGACGGGATCGTCGACTACCTGCCGACGCCGCTCGACAAGGGCGCCGTAACCGGCATCGACCCGAAGACCGGCGAGGAGATCGTGCGCAAGCCGAGCCTCGACGAGCCGTTCTGCGCGCTGGCGTTCAAGATCATGTCCGACCCGTTCGTCGGCAAGCTGACGTATTTCCGCGTCTACTCCGGCGTACTCAAGGCCGGCTCGCACATCTACAACCCGGCCACGGCCCGCAAGGAGCGCGTCGGGCGCATCCTGCAGATGCACGCCAACAGCCGCGAGGAGCGCGAGTCCGTGGGCGCCGGCGAGATCGCCGCCGCCGTCGGGCTGAAGCAGGTCACGACCGGCCACACGCTCTGCGACGAGGCCCATCAGATCCTGCTCGAGTCGATCACGTTCCCGGATCCCGTCATCGGGCTGGCAGTCGAGCCCAAGACGAAGGCCGACCAGGACAAGCTCGCGAACGCGCTCGGCCGCCTCTCCGAGGAGGACCCGACCTTCCGCGTGCACACGGACGACGAGACCGGCCAGGTCGTCATCTCCGGCATGGGCGAGCTGCACCTCGAGATCATCGTGGACCGCCTCGTGCGCGAGTTCAGCGTGGCCGCCAACGTCGGCAAGCCGCAGGTCGCCTACCGCGAGACCATCCGCAAGAAGGTCGACAAGGTGCAGGGCAAGTTCGTGCGCCAGACCGGCGGTCGCGGCCAGTACGGCGACGCCGTGATCTCGCTCGAGCCGAACCCCGGCAAGGGCTACGAGTTCGACAACAAGATCACCGGCGGTGTGATCCCCAAGGAGTACATCAAGTCGGTCGACGAGGGGATCCGCGAGGCGATGGAGTCCGGCACGGTCGCGGGCTACCCCGTCGTCGACGTCAAGGCCACGCTCACGTTCGGCTCCTACCACGATGTCGACTCGTCTGAGATAGCCTTCAAGGTCGCTGGCTCGATGGCGTTCAAGGCGGGCATGCCCAAGGCAGACCCGGCGCTGCTCGAGCCGGTCTTCGAGGTCGAGGTCGAGACGCCCGAGGAGTACATGGGCGACGTGATCGGTGACCTGTCCTCGCGTCGCGGGCGGATCCTCAGCATGGAGAAGCGCGGCAAGACCCAGATCGTCAAGGCGCGCGTGCCTCTCTCCACGATGTTCGGCTACGCGACCACCATGCGCTCGCTCTCCCAGGGCCGCGCGACCTACACCATGCAGTTCGCAAATTACGAGGAAGTTCCCAAGGCGCTCGCCGACGAGATCGTCGCGGGTCGCTAGACAGTCAGAGGATTCCAGGGCCTGCGGGCCCTTAAAAGACACAGCTCAAGGAGTACGAACCGGCGATGGCCAAGCAGAAGTTCGAGCGGACGAAGCCGCATCTCAACATCGGCACGATCGGTCACATCGACCACGGGAAGACGACGCTGACGGCTGCGATCACGAAGGTGCTCGCGGAACGCGTGGGCGGCTCGAACAAGTACGTCGACTTCGGCAGCATCGACAAGGCTCC
>DASRQS010000125.1:0-30076 GCA_035696365.1 Gaiellales bacterium
GCCGGTGCGATCACGATGCGGTCGGGCTCGCGTGAGACGACCCTCGCGGCGAGCGGCGCCCGTCCCGGCCGAACGATGCGCGCAAACGGCAGCGCGCCGGCGTCGCGCGTGACCACGCTGAGGCCATCGCGATAGACGACCGGCAGACCCTCCGGCTGGCGGCCCGGCGGCGAAACGTAGTAGCGGACGGCGAGCGAGCGCAGCTGCGGGGTGGCGTAGCGCAGCGCGAACTCGAAGTGCCGGTCGACCGCCTGACCGCCGTTGGAGGCCAGCATCAGGCGGTGATAGCTCTTGAGGTGCACCGGGTTGTAGCCCGCCACGTCCTCGAGCCCGAGCCGCAGACCCTCCTGGTCGAGCAGCAGCGCGCGCGCCGAGGCCGAGCGATGCGCGCCCAGCTGATGGACGAGCACGGGCTTCGGTGCCGCGGTCGCGAACCGGAACGGGCCTTCCGCCCGCTGCCGCGCGAGCAGGAAGGCGGCACTCCCCGACGGCTGGGGTGCGACCTGCGAGGCGGTCAGCCAGCGCAGGCGCTGGTCTTGGTGAGTGGCCTGCCAGGCAAGATCGCCCGCCAGGACCGCGAGCAGCGCGAGCGGCGCGAACGGGAAGCGCCGCAGCGCAAGCACGGCGGAGACCGCGGCGAGCGGGATCAGGTAGCTCCAGGCAAGACCGTCAGAGCCGCCGGCGAGGACGCCGACGACGAGGCCGAGCAGGGCGACGCTGGCGGCGCCCGGCCAGCGCTTCGGCTCGGGCAGGGCGAACGCCGCCAGCACGCTCAGGCAGAGCAGCGCGAGCACGATGCCGCGCACGGGCTCGTGCCCGGTCACGGTGCGCACGAGCGGCAGCGGATCCGTGAGCCAGCCGATCAGGCCGGTGGCCCAGGCCAGGGAGAACGCGATCAGCCAGCCCAGCGGCCGCACGGGGCGGCCGTCGCGCGCGCCGCGCCGCCAGCCGAGCAGCGCCAGCGCCGGGGTCGCCGCGCCGAGGTAGAGCGTGGCGAGCTCGGAGTGCGAGACGCCGAAGCGGCCGACCAGGCCGCGCCGGTCGCCGAACAGGAACGAGCCGATGCCGTCGGGGTCGACGTAGCCGGAGGCCGTTGCTTCGCGCAGCAACTCGAGGCGTGGCAGCAGCGCGACCGCCGCGAGGCCGAATGCCAGCGCGACTGCGACCGCCGCGCCGGCGAGCCCGCGCGCGCCCGCGCGCGAGGAAAGCCAGAGGGCGCAGGTCGCCAGCGTCAGCGCGGCCAGCTGCTGCGAGCCGCTCGCCAGGTGCAGCGCGAGCACGACCGCCAGGCCCGCGATCGCATAGCCGCGGCGCGACGGCCTCGCGCTCGCAGTAGCCTCCGCAAGCGCGAGCGCGGGAGCGAGCCAGGCCGCGCCGCCGAGCAGCCCGAGCGCCGCCGAGCGCGCCACGAGATGGCCGGAGGCGGCGAAGGCGATCGCCCCGAAGGCCGAGCCCGTGCGGCTCGCGTTCAGCTGACGCGCAAGGGCATAGGTCCCGAGCGCGGCGATCAGGTAGTGGAACGTCGCCACCGCCCGCAGCGCACCGACCGGCTCGAGCAGCCACGAGGCGAGCAGCATCGGCGGATACGTGACGCCCGACTGCGCATCGGCCAGGAACGGCTGGCCCGAGAACGCACCCGGCGCCCAGTAGGGCAGGTGCCCCGCCGCCAGACGGTCGTGCAGGAAGGATGCGAAGGGTGCGTAGAACGCGTCCGTATCCGCCGAGGACGCGAGCCGGCCGCCGAGCGTGAGCGGCGCGAGCACCCCAAGCACCGCGACGACCACGGCCGCGACGGCCGGCGCCTCGCGCCGCGCGGCGGCCTTCACGGATTGATCACTTCGCGCGCGCGAGGATGCGAGCGTCGTGCGCCATGGCCGTCGGGCTGACCGGGGAGGCCGGGTAGCCGACGCGGATGCGGCCGCGGGCGTCGATGCCGTAGATCAGCGACACGTGCTCGATGATCGCAGGCGTCTCGGGCACCGACTTGGCGTCGATGTTGTACGCGATCCAGACCGGCCGCAGCTGGGCGCGGGTGCCGAGCAGCCAGCGCGCCTTGCCCGTCAGCTCGCGCGCGCGCAGGAACTCCTTGACCACCTTGGGCGTATCGCCCTTGGGATCGACGGAGACGGCCACGATCTGCATGATCGAGGGGTCCGGCAGCGAGCGCCGGGCGGCGGCGAGCGCCTGCATCATCAGCGGGCAGACGTCGGGGCAGTGGGCGTACACGAACGTCAGGAAGACGGCCCTGCCATGCAGGGAGGAGAGCTTGAAGAGCTTGCCGTTCTGGTCGTGCAGCACGATCTGCGGCGCGACCGTCGGCGGCGAGACGAGCAGCGGCCCCGACAGCTGACCCGGCTTGCGGGCGACCGTCATGCCCGGCGAGGAGGACACGACGGCGGCCGGAGCGGTCGAGGAGCCGCTTCCGCTCTTCGAGTTGCCGCCCCCGCACGCGGCCAGGACGAGTGCCGGCAGCACGAGCGCCGAGCCTCTGCTTCGCCAGCCCCCGGTCACGTCTTCAGGGTAGTTGACGCACCACCGCCTAGGGTGCTTTGAATCCCAGGGATCGGGTCTCCCGGACAATTGGCCGACACTACGGGCGTTGCCGCCGATGGTCGCCCTCGGCCGTGGCTGCAATTCCCGCCCTTCCCTCCACGATGACCATGGCATCCGGCAACCCTGGGCTCCTCGAGCAGCAGCATCCCACCGCGATGGCGAGGGCGGGCGCCCTCAACCTTCTGGCTCGGCTGGTCACCGGCGCCGCGGCGTTTGCGCTGGCCGTCCTCACGACTCACGTCCTCAGCGTTCACGGCCGTGGCCTCTACGCGATCCTGACCACGACGGCAGGCATCTGCGTCATCCTGCTCACAGCCCCGTCGCCGGTGCTGGTGGCCGATCTCGTGCACGCCCGGCGCGATGAGGCGCACATACGGGGAGGCATCGTTGCCCTCGGCCTCCTTTCATGCGTGATTCTCGTGCTCGCGGCCTTCGCCGCCGCCGCTCTGGGCCTGCACCTGCCCGGCGCGCACTTCGTCCAGATCGCGACCGCGCTCACCTCGGGAGTGCTGGTCTACGTCGTCTGCGAGATCAGCCTCGCCCAGGGCACCGGCAACGTCACCTGGGTCGGGCTCGGGGAGGTGCTCGCGGCGCTCTTGCCGTTCCTCGCCTCCGTGGCGGTCGCCGCGCTGGGCCACACGAGCGTCGGCGCCCTGATTCTCGCGTGGCTCGCAGGCGCCCTACTGACGGCGGCCCTTCAGTTGGGTGCTGCTCTCCGTCGCAAGTCGCTGGCGCTCGAAGGAGCACTGGCGCTGGCTCTCGGGTGGCTCTGGCGCTCTCGCGCCATCGCTCTGTCGAACGGCGCACTCCAGCTCTGTGCCCGCATCGACATCCTCGTCGTCTCGGTCGTGATCTCGGTCAGCGCCGCCGGTATCTACTCGATCCCCGTCGCCCTCGCCGCCAACCTGCTGCTGTTCCCGCGCGCGCTGATCACGGTGACGTACCGATCGATCATGACCGCGCCGCCCGGCGATCTCGCACGGCGCCTCGGCGCGACCATGCGCCGGTGCGCGCTGCTCGCTGCGGTGGGCGGGCTGGTCGGCGTCCCACTCGCCGCGATCACCGCCGGGCCGATCTTCGGGCAGGCGTACGCCGGTATCTGGCAGCCCCTGGCGATCCTCATGCCCGGCATTGCCGCCTGGTCGATCGTCGAGCTCCTTCGCCACGTGCTGCTGACGCGCTTCGAGAGCCAGCGCGAGGTGCTCCTCACGGCCGTCGGGATGACGATTGCAAACGGGGTCTTGGCGGTCATCGGCAGTGCGACGTTCGGCATCGACGGAGCGGCGGCCTCGACGACCATCACCTATGTCGCGGCAGCCCTCTGGATGACGCGTGTGTGCTCGCTGCGGCTCGGCGTTCCGGCGCGCCGCATGTACGTGCCCCTGCGTTCGGACCTGTTTCCGGTCAGGCCGGCGGAAGCCGATGCCGAAGTGGCGGTGTCTGCTCCTGACCAAGCAGGCCCGGCGGCGGGCGAGCCGGGTGGCTGAGCCGCTGGCGCGCGTGTGCCACGTCACGACCGTGCATCACGCCGACGACCACAGGATCCTCTGGAAGGAGTGCGTCAGCCTGCAGGCGGCGGGCTACGACGTCACGTTGATCGCCCCCGCCACGCATGACCTCGAGATCGCAGGCGTGAAGGTCGTCGCGCTGCCGCCGAGCTCGTCGAACCGCGCCCGCCGCATGCTCGCGCGGCCGCTGGCGGCGTTTCGGGCCGCGCTCGACCTCGACGCCGCGCTCTATCACTTCCACGACCCCGAATTTCTGCCGCACGCGCTTCGCCTGGCGCGCCGTGGGAAACCGGTCATCTACGACGTGCACGAAGACCTGCCGAAGCAGCTGCTGACCAAGCCGTGGATCAGTCCGGCCCTGCGCCGCCCCGCGGCGTGGTGTGCGAACCGAGTGGAACTGGCAGCCGTGCAGCGGCTGTCTGCGGTGATCTGCTCGGAGCCGCCGTACGTCGAGCGGCTGAGCCCCCACGCCCGGCGCGCGGTCCTCGTGGCCAACTTCCCGCGCCTCGAAGAAATCTCTCCAGGGCCCTGGGAGGAGCGTGCCCGGGCTGCGTGCTACATCGGCGACCTCTCGCGCATACGCGGCCTGATCGAGCTTGTCGACGCGATGTCGGACGTCGCTGGACACCTGGAGCTGGCCGGCTCGTTCGACTCCTCCCTCGGCAGGCAGGATCTCGAGGCGAGCCCGGGCTGGCAGCGCGTGCGCTTCCACGGGCGGATCGGCCGCCCCGAGATCGCAGCCCTGCTCCGGCGCTGTCGAGTCGGCGTGGTGCCCCTCCACGCCGTTCCCAACTACGTCGTGGCGTGGCCGGTCAAGCTCTTCGAATACATGGCCGCAGGGTTGCCCGTGGTCGCCACCGACGTTCCACCCTGGAACGGCATCATCGCGCGATTCCGTTGCGGGATCTGCGTTCCGGTGTCCGACTCGCGAGCCCTCGCTGCCGCGATCACCCGGCTATTCGACGATGCCGATGAGGCGCGTGAGATGGGCGAGCGCGGGCGCCGTGCCGTCGAGCAGCACTACTCCTGGACCAGCCAGGAGGCGAACCTGCTCGGGCTGTACGAGGAGCTGCTGCGATGAGTCATCGACGGCAGGATGCGGAACCGGCGCGAACCCGCGACGGCCATTCGCCTGGGGTGGTCGCGGAAAGCACCCCGCGATCCCGGGGGGCACCATGCGACGATTGGGCAATGCGAGCCGGCAGCCAGGAGATCGCACGTTGAGCTGCGACCACACCACGGGTTCTGCGTCGTGCGACCGGAGCGCCTCGGCTCTCGCAGGGCATGGCGTGCTCGCCTGGATCATCGCGCTGGGCGTGCTCGCGAACGTGGCCGCCATCAGCCCGCTGGGAGACCGTGCGGCGCACATCAGCTCGCAGATCCACCTGACGGTGCACGTCTTCATCTTCGCGGCTTCGGTGGTCGTCGGCGCGGGCGTGCGCGACCTGGCTCGCGCACGGCCGTGGTCGCTGCCTATCAGGCTGCTCGTCGGCGCGCTGGGGCTTGCGGGAGTCGTCGCGACGGTGCTGCCGCCGCTGGATGCGTCGCGCGATACGCGGCACGTGATCCTGGTCATCGCCGGCGGCGCGATGGGCTTCGCGCTCCGCGACGCGCTCCTGGCGCGAGGCGCGCGCTGCACGTCGGGTATGCATGAGTACGCCCCTGAGGTCTATGTGCCGAGCTCTCTGGCGTGGTGGATCGAGACGGGCCGACGGCAGGAAGCCAAGGATCGCGTCCTGCTGCCGCGCCTCGCGCGGACCTTTCTGCCGGGCCGTGTCCTCGAGCTGGGCGCCGGCGCCGGCCAGACGTCGCTGATCCTGCGCGACCTCGGCTGGGAGGTGGTCGCCTCCGACTACGCACCGTTCTTCGTCGCCCACCTTCAGTCGCTCGGCCTGTGCGCGCACCAAGTCGATGCAACCGATATCTCGGCGTCGGGCTTGGGGGCGTTCCCCAACATCTTCTGCCAGAGCATCACGCCACTCATCACGTCGGATGTCGGAGTCATCGCCCGCACATACCGCTCGCTGTACGGGGCGCTGGAGCCAGGCGGCCGAATGGTGGAGATCCACGCCCAGGCAGCTCGTCACGAGCTCCGCTCGACGATGCGCATGCACGCGGAGCAGGCCCACCTCGCCGGCTTCGCCGACGTGCGGGTTGCTCGCAACCAGCTGCTGCCGTCGCTTGCCTATCGTGGACCGCTGCGGCCAGTTGCGGCATACGCGGAGCTCCTCCTGGGGCGCTCCTTCGGCAACCGCTTCATCCTGACCGCGCAGCGCCCCCACCTCGCGCCCGGCAACGCGCGGCGCTTAGATCCGTCGGCCTCGACGCTGCGTAGGCTTGTCTGCCCTGATTTTCTCCGCTCGCCGGGCCGAATAGCTCATATATGAGGTTCGCTTCGGCTCGTTTGCGGGTAACACGTTGGTGGATTTCCAACGCGCATCGAGCCGGACCTCCAACATGCTCCTTACAAATTGTTCTTGGCCCGGACACGTCTTTTCCGTACTATCCCATTACTCCACAGACGAGGACAGATGCGCGAGCGGGTCTTGATCACGGGCGGTGCGGGGTACATCGGAGCGCATGCAAGCCGTGAGTTGGCCGCAGCTGGGAAACGGGTGCGCGTGCTCGACCAGTTGCTGCACGGCCAGCGCGCCGTTGCGGCCGCGCTCGAGCGCGAAGGCATCGAGGTTGTCGAGGGAGACGTCCGCGACGGCGCAGTACGCGCCGCGGCGCTCGCCGGCGTCGGCGCCGTGGTGCACCTCGCCGCCATCGTCGGTGACCCGGCGTGCGCGCGTGATCCCGAGCTCTCGGACGACGTCAACGTCGGCGGCAGCACGGCGCTCGTAGCCGACGCCGAAGCCGCCGGTGTCGCTCGCTTCGTGTTCGCCTCGACGTGCTCCAACTACGGCCGGATGCTCGACCCGACGACGCCGATTCGCGAGGACGGCGAGCTGCGACCCGTTTCGCTGTACGCGTCCCAGAAGGTGCAGATCGAGCAGCTCTTGCTGGGCTTTGAGAGCGACACGCTCCATCCGACCTGTCTGCGCCTGGCGACGGTCTATGGCGCGGCACCGCGCATGCGCTTCGATCTCACGGTCAACGAGTTCACGCGAGACCTCTGGGCGGGACGCGACCTCGAAGTCTTCGGCGAGCAGTTCTGGCGTCCCTATGTACACGCGCGCGACGTCGCCGTCGCCATTCACACGGTGCTCGACGCCCCGCTGGAGCGTGTCCATCGCGAGGTGTTCAACGTCGGGCGGTCGAGCGAGAACTACCGCAAGCTCGACCTCGTAGACAAGATTCGCGAGCACGTGAGCGCCGGCGAGGTGCGGTACGTCGCCCGCAGCGAAGATCCGCGCGACTACAAGGTGAGCTTCGAAAAGATCCGTGACGACCTCGGCTTCGAGACATCGATGACCGTGTCCGACGGGATCGCCGAGCTCGTGCGCGACCTCGAGTCAGGCGCCTTCGGCGACCCATACGACCCGGGCTTCCGCAACTGATGGCGGCCGTCGGCGCGCCACCCTGGCGAGTGCCACTCGCGGACGTCGCCATCGGCGATGACGACATCGCGGCCGTGGTCGACGCCTATCGCTCCGGCTGGCTCAGCCAGGGCCCGCGCGCCCGGGCCTTCGAGGAGGCGATCGAGAGCTACACGGGCGCGCAGCATGCCATCGCCGTGTCCAGTTGCACGGCCGCGCTGCATCTGATCACGCTCGCGGCGGGACTCGGCCCCGGCGACGAGGTCATCGTGCCTTCGCTCACGTTCGTCGCGACGCCGAACAGCGTCGCCTACACGGGCGCCACCCCGGTCTTCGCCGACATCGTCTCGCCGACCGAGCCCTGGCTCGACCCGGATTCGGTGGCGCGCCGCATCACGAATCGCACGAGGGCGATTTTCTGCATGCAGTACGGGGGACATCCGGGCGAGAGTCTCGCGCTGCGCGAGCTGGCTGAGCGTCACGGCCTGCGCCTGTTCGAGGACAGCGCGCATGCGCTCGGTACGCGCATCGGCGACGAGCACGCCGGAACGCTCGGATTCGCCGGCGCCTACAGCTTCTTCGCGAACAAGAATCTGGCTCTCGGCGAGGGTGGGATGGTGGTCTGCCGTGACGACGAGACAGCCGCACGCGTGCGGCTGTTGCGCTCGCACGGGATGACCTCGCTCTCGTGGCAGCGTCACCAAGGCCATGCGGCGAGCTACGACGTCGTCGCGCTCGGCCACAACTTCCGCATCGACGAGGCGCGCTGTGCGCTCGGGCTGAGCCGGCTTGCGCGCCTGGACGACGACAACGACCGCCGAGCCGTCCTCGACGCGCGCTACCGCGAGCTGCTCGACGGAGCCCCGGGGCTGGCTCCCGCGCTCGTCCCGCAGGCAGGGGCGACGCTCGCCCACCACCTCTTCGTCGTGGTGCTCGACGAAGGGCTGGAGCGTGAGGCCGTACGCGAGCAACTCAGCGCCGCCGGGATCCAGTCGAGCGTCCATTACCCGCCGGCGCACCGCTTCGCGATCTATGGGGGGGCGGGCGCGGATCTGCCCGTCACGGAGCGCGCCGCGCGGCGTGTCTTGACCCTGCCGCTGTTCGCTCACATGACGGATGAGCAGGTCGAGCTCGTTGCCGCGACAGTACGTGAGGCATGCGCATGATCATCGGCGCTCGGAGCGAGCCTGGCATGCGCGCCGTGATTCTCGCGGGCGGCAAGGGCACGCGACTCGGGCCGTTCACGACGATCTTGCCGAAGCCGCTGCTCCCCATCGGCGAGCGTGCGATCCTGGAGCTGCTCGTCGAGCAGCTGCGCTTGCATGGCTTCACCAGGTTGACCCTCGCTGTTGGATACCTCTCGCATCTGATCGAGGCGGTCTTCGCTGACGGCTCGGCCTATGGCGTCTCGATCGACTACCACTACGAGGACGAGCCGCTGGGCACCGCCGGCGCGCTGGCCGGCGTGAGCGGACTCGACGAGCCGTTCCTGATGCTGAACGGCGACGTCATCACCACGCTCGACTTCGCCGAGCTTCTCGCGCTGCACGTTGCCAGCGACAGCGCGCTGACGATCGCCACGCAGGTGCGGCGCGCCGCGGTCGACTTCGGCGTCCTCGAGCTCGAGGAGAGCAACGGCGGACCGCTGCAGAACGTGAGCTGGTACATCGAGAAGCCGAGCAGCGAGCATTCGGTGTCGATGGGTGTGTACGCGATCAGCCCGCGTCTCGTGCACCTCGTCGAGCCTTGCTCGTACCTCGACTTTCCCGACCTCGTCCTGAAGGCGCTCTCGGTCGGCGAGCGCGTCTGCTCGTACCGTTACGACGGGCTCTGGCTCGACATCGGCCGGCACGAGGACTACGAGCGGGCGATCAGCGCCGACCCGGACCTCGCCACCGTCCTCAGGGCTTCGGCGCCGCGCGACCAACTCGCCGCCGCCGGGGAAGCATGAGCCCCAGCCACCGAATCCTCCTCATCAACCAGTACGCAGGCTCTCCACGTGACGGGATGGAGTTCCGGCCGCACGCGCTCGCCCGGGAGTGGCAGGCCACAGGGCATGACGTGCTGATCGTGGCCGGCTCGCCTTCGCACGTGCGCACGCACAACCCCGAGCTCACGCGCCGAGTGAGCCGCGAGATCGTCGATGGCGTGGAGTTCGAGTGGTTGAGGCTGCCTCGCTACGACGGCAACGGTGGTCGGCGCGCGGCCAATGTCGTCGCCTTCGCGGGACAGCTGTGGGCACGCGGCCGAGCCCTCGCCGACGACTTCCGGCCCGACGTGGTGATTGCCTCCTCGACGCATCCGCTCGATATCTACGGTGCCCGCTGCGCCGCGCGCCGAAGCGGCGCGCGCCTCGTGTTCGAGGTGCACGACCTCTGGCCGCTGACGCCGGTCGAGCTCGGCGGGATGTCACCTGCGCATCCGTTCATCCGCCTCATGGCCCGTGCCGAGCGCGACGCGTGTGCGAGCGCGGACAGCGTCGTCTCGATCCTGCCTGCGGCGGATCGGCACCTCGTCACCCGTGGCATGCCCCTCGAGCGCTACGCGCACGTTCCGAACGGCATCTCCATTGCCGAGGCCGATGCAGGCGACCCGCTGCCCGGCGAGCAGGCAGAGCTCGTGCGCTCGCTGCGCGCCGACGGTCACTTCCTTGTCGGCTACGCCGGTGGAATCGGCCTCGCCAACGCGATCGACGATCTCGTCGCCGCGGCCGAGCGCCTGCGCGGCGCCCCGGTGGCGTTCCTGATCTGGGGTGACGGTCCGGAGCGACTCGCACTCGAGCGGCAGGCGGCCGGGGCCGGCCTCACGCACGTGCGCTTTCTCGGGCGAATTCCGAAGCCATCCGTGCGCGCAGCGCTCGAGGCCTGCGACGCTCTCTATCTCGGCTGGAAGCGGCGCAGCGTCTACCGCTTCGGCGTGAGCCCGAACAAGCTGTTCGACTACATGGCGGCGGCCCGGCCGATCGTGCACGCGACGAGCGCGCCCGGCGACCCCGTCGCCGAGTGCGGCTGCGGCGTCTCGGTGGAGGCCGAGGATCCCGCTGCGCTCGCGCTCGCGATCGAGCAGATCGCGTCGCTGGCTGCGTCCGAGCGCGCCGAGCTCGGCGCGCGCGGCCGTCGTGAGGCCGAGGAACACCACGATTACCCCATCCTCGCCGCCCGTTTTCTCGATGCCGTCACGCGGTCGAGCAGAGCTGCGCGCACGATGGTGGGAGTCTGACCTGCGCAGCTGGCGTCTACGCCGTCGCGCATGCCTGGCGCCGGTCCTCGTCGGACTGCTCGCGGCAGGCTGCGGGCTCGGCGCGACGAGCACGCCCGCGGCCGGCAGGACGAGCGAGTGGATCGGCCCGCGTGTGGGCGCCGACACGCTCGCGAACACGCGCATCGGCGGGCCGTTCGGGACGACGCTCGCCTTCCGCTTCCGCCCGACCTGGAGCGGGAACGTGACGGGCGTGCGCTTCTACATCGTCGTGAACAGCGGCAGCGAGGGGGAGTACAGCGGCGGGGACGGCGGAATCCTGCGCGTCTCGCTGAGGGCCTCCGACGACGGTGGCCTGCCGGCAGCGGACTCTCTTGCAAGTACGGAGCTGCACCCGCAGACCGACGCGATCAGCTTCCCCCTCGCCCGCTTCGATACTCCGCCGCAGGTCGTCGCAGGGCGCAGCTACTACATCGTGTTCACGAACACGAGCCCGAAGCCGACCGAGAACTGGGTGTCCGTCAACGCGCTGGTCGGATCCGCGGCCGGCCCGGCGCCGCCGAACCCGTTGTCCGGCGGTGTGCTGCTCGGCGACTCGAAGGATGGTGGCGCAACTCCGACGAATTGGCGTGCGCGGGCTCAGGGGTCCGGCGATGTCTACATGCCGATCATCGATGTCGCGGGTGCGACGAACGTGCAGCACCTCGGCGTCGGCTACATGGAGTCGTGGATCTCCAACCCCAAGCCGATCGGGGGCTCGGCGGCTGTGCGCGAGCTGTTCACCTACAAAGGCTCGGCCAGCGCGCGCGTGCTCAGGGCGCTCGTACGTGTGCGGCGCACCGGTGATCAGGTCGGGCCGCTGAGCGTGAAGCTCGAGGATCCGCGCGGGAAGACGCTGGCCACCTCCAGCGTCCCGGGTGCGCAGGTGCCAGGCGGCGGGCTGGGCTGGGTATCGGCGACGTTCCGCCACCCGCCGGTACTGAGGCCGGGGCAGAAGCTCGCCTTCGTGCTGCGTTCTGCCGGCGGAACGTTCGAGACGTTCCCGTTGCGCAAGGGGTCTGCCTTCGGCTTCGACGGCAGCACCGTGTTCGACTGGGGCTACGCGCAGTTCTCCAGTTCCGGGACCTGGACGGGTTGGGATCAGTGGGGCGATTCGAACCGGAAGGACGGCGACCTGCAGTTCGCCCTGCGGTTGCGTTCGTGAGCGCCGTCAGCGCGAGCGCAGGCGGAGCAGCGCCTCGTCGCGGAGGCGCGCGAGGTCGAGCCGGGCGTTGGTGAGCGGCGCGGCCCCCCAGGGCCGTGTATGCACGAGGATCTCGATCACGCCCAGGCCTGCGCGAAGCGCCTCCGCGGGATCGGCGGGTACCCAGAGCCGCGGGTAGCCGCGGTCGCTCGAGCGCGCGTCGAAGCGCGACGTGAGTTCGTGATCGTAGGCCTCCAATCGCACGCCGAGTGCCGCGCGCAGCCCGGCGTCTTCGAGCAGAACGGTGTTCCGGACACCGGTCAGGCGATTCGCGAAGTCGCCGTGCGAGGCGAAGGTCGTGAGGGGAAGGCCACAGCGCCGCCGCAGTGCCGCCGTGTTCAGACGCAGGAGGTCGCGCGCCTGCTCGACGAGCGCGAGCGCTGTCTCACGCGAGCGGGCACCGCGCCGCAGAGTCAGAGTGGCGAGCTCCTCGTAGTGGTAGCCGACCTCTGAACCGCCGGCTGCAAGGGCGGCCACCAGCGCGTCGTCCCAGGTCGAGAGGCGGAAGAACCAGGTACCGCGGACGCCGAGGCGCTGCTCGATTGCCCACATGCGCCTCGCGGTGGCGAGGTCGGAGTCGATGTCGTGGCGCAGGAGCAGGATGCGATCGGATGTCGCCTCACGCGCTGCGAATTCACCCAGAGGCAGCGTCTCGTACCCCGCGCTCAGCGCGAGCGAGAGGAGCAACTCGTACTCACGCAAGCGGCTCGGCAGGAAGTAGTCGCCGTACAGGCGGCCGGCGATGCCTCGTGTTGCGCCGACGCTCAGCGCACCCAGCCGGTTGCGGGGCCTGTCAGCCATGGCTGCGCGCCGCCGATGCAGGCATGGCGAGCGAGATGCCGAGCATCATCCAGAGGAGGGAATCGTCGTTGACACTGCCCGAGGCGAACGCCTCGAGGAGCGTGAACGTGAGGCCGGCCGCGCAGAATGCCCCGCCGGGCAGCCGGGCGACCCGCAAGGCGGACAGGAATGCCGCCGCGACAAGCGCCACGAACGCGCCGAGCGCGAAGATGCCCGACTCGTTGAAGATCTCGAGCGCGGCGTTGTGCGGGTAGGGGACGGCGGGGCGTGGATTCATGACGGGCAGGTTGAGGCCGAACGTGCCGATGCCGTTGCCCAGCGGATGCGCGAGCGCCTGGTCCAGCGCGCGCGTGTGGAGGTACGCGCGCCGCGGATCGTTGGTGAGTTGCTCGTAGCGGCTGAGCGCGGTGGGGCTCACGACCCGCCGGCCGGCCTCGGCGATCGCCAGGCCGGCGGCCGCCATGAGGGCAAACGTCGCCAATCGACGGCGCGAGTGGAGTACGAGCAGAATGGCGCCGATCACAATGGCTGCAACCAGCGACGCCAGCACCCCGCGGGAACCCGCGCGCGCAGCCGCGGCGGCCAGCGCGGCGCCCACGGCGAAAGCGATGAACCGCCACGGGCCGCGCAGGCGCATTGCGACGCACGTGATGGCTGCCAGCGCGCCGAAGGCGGGGAAAAGCCCGGCCGTGATCTCGCTCCCGCCGGGCACGGTGTAGGGCTGGCTCGGATCCGCCGTGGGCGAGGTCGCCTGCACGATGATCAAGGCGACTGCGATGAACGCCAGGGCGAGGCGGTTGAGAGTCGCCAGATCACGCACGAGGACGAACGGCGAGAAGAACAGCAGGAGCGACACGACCTCGAAGTAGATCGCCTTCGGCATGGCTTCGGGCAGCGAAGACCGCATCGCGGCGACGACGAGGAACGTGGAGAGGACCAGGAACAGCGCGGCCGTCCAAGGGAGGCGCGGCAGACCGTGGCGCTGGATCATGACCCAGCACGACCACAGGGTCAGCGCCAGCGTGACGAGCAGCAAGTCCGCGGGGATCTCCGTGAACGGATACAGGCTCTTGAGCGATCCCTCGCTCGCCAGGAGAACCAGAGAGAGCTCGGGGGCCGCTCGCAGCGCGACGACGGCAGCGGCCAGCGCGCCGATCCCCAAGAGCAGCGGCGACCGCAGGGCGAGCCCGGTGCCCATGCTCAGCGCGAGGGCGGCTCCGAAGAGCGCGGCCGCCGGCGAGAGGTGCCCGCCGAAGCCGCGCGCACGCACCGGCCAGGCGCTCATGCCGAGCGGCGGCGGGACTCGCGCGAGAGCATTTGCGCGAGGACGAAGCAGCCGATGATGAGACCGGCGCTCGTCCCGAGCAGGATATTGCGCGCCGCCCGCGGCTGCACCTTGCCCTGCGGCTCACCCTTCGAGAAGACGTCCAGGCGCAGACCGCTCGCCCCGGCGATCGTGCCGCTCGCCGACGTGGTCGTCGTGGTCTTCTTCTTCGGCGTCTGCGTCGTCGTGGTCGTCGTCGTCCCGGATGTCGTCACCGCGTCCGTCGAGGCCGTGTTGACAGCGTTCACGAGCGCGTCCGTCTCGGCCGTCGAGATCGCCGAGGCCACCGCCTGGTTGCCGTCCACCGCCGCGATCGTGAGCAACGGCGTGTCGCCGCTGATGGTCAGGCGCAGCCGCCCCCGCAGCGTGCCGGCCGTGCGGTTGCCTCGCACCCCCGCGGCGGCGAGGCGATCGACTGCGTCGCCGAGCACCTTCTGCGTCAGCCCGATTTGCTGCACGGTGCTCGAGATGCGCGCGAACGCGTCCGTGCGGGCGGGATCGACGAAGCCGCTCGCCGGCGACACCACGACCTGGCTACGCGACTCGTACTGCGTGGACTGCGCGAGGGAGTACACCTCGGCGAGGATGAGGCCGCAAAGAGCCCCGATAAGCGGAATCATGGCGAGGCGGAGCACCGGCTCCAGGTCGGCGCGTGACAGCGGGGGGCGTCCGAGGGTGAATGCTCGCATGGTGTCGGGAAGGTGCCGGCCGCTCCGATCGCGGGCCTCGACGCCTGCGTTCGGGCCAGCACGAACATTCGCCGGATCGGAACTCCCGGCTGGCGCGAGCATACACCCGTCCACAGCGCGGCCGCCACCCCCGTTGACAGTGGTACCGCAGCGGGCCGAGCCGGCCTGCTTCCCCGAGGCGCGGAGAAGTTCGCGGCGACTGCGAGAGGTGCCGGGCACCGGGTGTTTGAATCTCGGCTGCATGGGTTGTGAAAGCCAACCCGCTGTCTCAGAAAGCGCGCTCCTATAGTGGATTTAGTGGAATTTTGGTGGTGTTTTGAGACTCCGTAACCTCCTCTCGGCAGACCGGACGTCAGCGGTTGCCCTGACGTCGCTGAGCGCGGTCATTCCCGGCGGCTCGTCCAAGCGCCGGCGTCTTCTCATCGTGGGTGATGGCCGAGTTGCCGCCCTGGTGTGCGCAGAAGTCGCTCGCGAGGGTCGCGACGAGGTCGTCGGGACGCTCGACGACCACGCGGGGGAGAACGTCGCGGGCAGCCTCGGCGACCTCGAGCGCGTGGTTGCGGAGCAGCGCGTCGACGTCGTCGTGTTCGCCTACTCGAGCGCGGGAGACCAGCACCTGGCGGAGCTCGCGGCGCGCTGCCGCGACCTCGATCTGCCCGTTGCCGTCGTGCCGCGGCTGTGCGAGCAGTTCGACCGGCACGTGCGCCCTCACCGCGTCGGCGCCGTGCCGCTCCTGCCGAGCGATCCGCGTGCGCACGCGCGGCGCACACGGATCCTGTCGCGAGCGTTCGACATCGTCGGCGCGAGCATGCTGTTCGTGGTCACGGCGCCGCTCTGGCTCGTCCTCTCTCTCGCCATCTTCCTGGAGGAACCCGGGCCGGTGCTGTACCGCGGGCGTCGCGTCGGCTTCGGCGGGCGCGAGTTCGACATGCTCAAATTCCGCAAGATGCCGCGCGACGCCACCGGTCCGCGGCTCACGCTGGCGGACGACGAGCGCGTGAGCGGCCTCGGCCGAATGCTCGCGCGTACCAAGCTGGACGAGCTGCCACAGTTGATCAACGTGCTGCGTGGTGAGATGGCCCTGGTGGGCCCGCGTCCGGAAGATCCAGCCTATGTCGCGCTCTATCCGGCCGAGTTTGAGGCAATCACCCGCGTCCGGCCGGGCATCACGGGACTGTCTCAGATCAAGTACCGCAACGAGACGGCGCTGCTCGTGGGCGACGATTTCGAGACGCTGTACCGCAATGAGCTCCTGCCGCAGAAGATCGAGCTCGATCGCTACTACGCGAGCCGCCGCTGCCTTGCCCTCGATCTGCGCATCCTCGGCTGGACAGCCGTCGCAATCGTGGCGGGCGTGCGCGTGCGGCGCGATGAGCTGACCGGCTCCGTGATATTCGAGCGCGGCGATGTCCTCGCTCCGCCGGAGGCGCTCTCGGATGCGCTCCCGGATGCGCTCCCGGACGTGGTACCGAAGGTCTCCTGAGAGCGCACGTGCCGAGCGGGATCGTGTGGCCGGAGCGCAAGCGCTTTGCGTTCACCATCTTCGACGACACCGATCTCGAGACGATCGCCAACGGCCCGGGCGTCTACGCCTTCCTGACTGAGCTGGGCATGCGCGTGACGAAATCGGCCTGGGTGCTGCCGCCCACAGGCGCGGCCCTGTACGGCGGATCGTCTTGTGCCGACCCCGACTACCTGGCCTGGCTCCTCGAGCTGCAGCGCGCCGGACACGAGATCGCGTTGCACAACGTGGCGAGCTCGACATCGACGCGCGAGCAGACGCTCGCCGGGCTCGACCGGTTTCGCGAGTTGTTCGGGCACGATCCGCGCACGCTCGCCAACCACGTGGGGAACCTCGAGGCCATCTACCACGGCGAGGAGCGCGTCTCCGGTTCCCGCCGTGCGATCTACAACGTGCTCACGCGCGGCCGCCGGCGGCGGTTGTTCGAGGGGCACGTGCCGGAATCCCCGCTCTTCTGGGGCGACCTCTGCGCCGAGCGGGTGTCCTACGTGCGCAATTTCGTGTACCGCAGCGTCGACACGCTCGCCGCGTGCCCGTACATGCCATACCGCGACCCCGCCAGGCCGTACGTCGCCGCCTGGTTCGCGGCTTCCGAGGGTGCGGATCCCGTGTCCTTCGTGCGTACGCTCGCCGATGGCCACCAAGACCGACTCGAAGCAGACGGCGGGCTCTGCATCATGTACACGCACCTCGGGAAGGGATTCTGGCGCGACGGAGCGCTCGATCCGGAATTCGAGCGCGTCATGACGAGCCTCGCGGCGCGAGACGGATGGTTCGCGCCAGTCGCCGCGGTTCTCGATCACCTGGGGCGCGTCAAGGGCGTCACGAATCTCGCGGCGCGCGAACGAAGAGAACTCGAGTGGCGCTGGCTCCGCGACAAGGTGCGCGCACGCTCGACCTCGTGATGGTCGCATCGGGTGCGAGATTGGATACAGTATCCGCCTCGTGCCGCTTTCCGCCCTGGACGACCAGCAACAGCTCACCGATCGGGTCTGCGCTGCACTGCGCGAGGCCATCACGACGGGTCGCCTGGAGCCGGACGCGCGCATCAAGCAGGAGCAGATCGCTGCCGAGCTGGGCGTCTCGCGCACGCCCGTGCGCGAGGCACTCCACCTGCTCGAGCGCGAGGGGCTCGTGCGCCTCGTGCCGCGCCGCGGCGCCATCGTGCAGGGCTTCACGGCCGCCGACGTGCGCGAGCTGTACGAGCTGCGCGAGCTGCTGGAGCCGGCCGCGGCCGGGCTCGCGACGGTGCGTGCCGGCGCGGACGAGCGCCTCGAGGTGCAGCACCTGGCGCGCCTGACCGCACGCCAGAGCGACGGCTTCGCCCCCAATCGCGACTTCCACCACGCGCTCTGCGCGCCCTGCGGCAACGGACTGATCATGCGCACACTGGACTCGGTCTGGACGCACCGCGCCGCCGAGGGCCTGTTCACCTACCAGACGCTTCCCTCGGGGGCCGTCGAGCAGCTGGCCGCCGAGCACGATGCCATCGCCATCGCGTTCGCCGCGGCCGACGCCGCGCGCGTGCGCGCACTCGTTCATGATCACGTCCGCGCAGCAGGCTCCGACGCGCTGGAGCGCCTGCCCGGGCACGAAGACCACCAGGCCGAGGAGATCAGCTGAATGTGCGGGATCTGCGGCATCAAGCTGCCCGAGAGCGGGCCGATCGGGCGCTACCTGGTCGACATGTGCCAGGCCATGCGCCATCGCGGGTACGACTCCACCGGCTTCGCGCTCTACGGCGAGCCGGTCGACGGCCAGCTCGTGCTGCGCCTGCGCATCGTCGAGGCGCAGCACACCCACGCCGCGCTGGACGCGCTCGAGGGCGCGCTGCGCGAGCGCGGTATCAGCCTGGCCGACGAGCACGAGGCCGACGGCGCCGTCGATGCACCGGACCGCTTCGTGCGCGCCCGCGTCCGGGCGACCACCGATCAGGTGCGCGACATCGTGCGCGCGGTCGACGAGGCCGGGCACGGCATCGAGGTGCAGTCGATCGGGCGCTCGCTCGAGATCATCAAGGACCTGGGCGACGCCGAGACGGTCAACGCGCGCCACAGCGTGGACACCTTCACCGGCTCGCACGGGCTCGGCCACGTCCGCCTGACCACGGAGTCGATCGTCGATGTCGCCTACGGACATCCGTTCTGGGCCGAGCCGTTCCCCGACATCTCGATCGTGCACAACGGCCAGATCACGAACTACTTCCGCTTCCGGCGCCTGCTCACGCAGGAGGGCTACCGCTTCCACACGAGCAACGACTCGGAGCTGATCGCCGTCTACCTGGCCGATCGCATGCTGCACGGTGAGACGCTCTGGGACGCGCTCAAGACGAGCGTGGACGAGCTCGACGGCTGCTTCGCGTACCTCTTCGCGACCGAGGACGAGATGGGATCCGCCAAGGATCCGCTCGCCATCAAGTCGCTCGTGGCGGCCAACGTCGGCGGCGTGATGGCGATCGCGACCGAGGAGCAGGCGCTGCGCCAGGTGTTCGAGAGCGAGCTCGACGTCGACCTCCCCGAGCCGCGTTCGATCTACGTCTGGGATCGCGACGGCAACGTGACCACGGAGATCGTCTGATGGCCGCCGGCGTCGATCTTTCGGGCGCCACGGCGGTGATCGACGCGGACGCCTGGCCCAAGGGCCTCAACCGCGAGCTCCGCCGCCTGGCCGAGGAGGAGGGGGTCACGGAGTTCGTGATCGAGAACCCGCGCTCGCGCCACAACCTGGCCGTGGGTCAGACGGCGGACGTGATGATCCGCTTCCGCGGCTCGGTCGGCAACTACTGCGGCGGTCTCAACTCGGGCGCGAGCATCCACGTCGAGCGCAACGTCGGCTGGGCCGCGGGCGAGGCGATGGCGAGCGGCAGGATCGTCGTCGAGGGCAACGCCAACATGGCCACCGGCGCCTCGATGCGCGGCGGCACGATCCACGTCAAGGGCTCGGCGGCGGCGCGCTGCGGCGTCTCGCTCAAGGGCGGCACGCTGATCGTGGAGGGCGACGTCGGCTACCTCTCGGCCTTCATGACGCACGCCGGCGACCTGATCGTGTGTGGCTCGACCGGCGCGGCCTTCGCCGACTCGCTCTGGCAGGGCAACGTCTGGGTGGCCGGGGAGATCCGCTCGCTCGGCACCGACGCTACCGTGATCGAGGCGAGCGACGCCGACCAGGAGCGCGTGCACGGCCTGCTGCGAGACAACGGCGTGGACGGAACCTTCACCTTCCGCAAGGTCGTCTCCGGACAGAAGCTCTGGTACTTCAACAACCGCAACCCCGACGCCTGGCTGAAGATCTGATGGAAGAGACCTCGCACCCGACGCCCGGCTACGACCAGGGCCGCTCGCACATCTGGACGGCCGAGACGATCCGGGCCATCCACTCCAAGGCCGAGCTCGGCCGCTACCAGATCCGCGGCTTCTCGACCTTCCAGAAGCTGCCGACGCTGGACGACCTCGTCTTCCTGCCGGCCGTGATGACGCGGCTGCCGCTCGAGGGCTACCGCGAGCACTGCGAGACGAAGACCTGGATCGGCGGCGGGCGGCCCGACCTCGTGTCCGAGCCGCTCGAGCTGGCCTTCCCCGTCTACCTCACCTCGATGAGCTTCGGCGCGCTCGGCGCGAACGCCAAGCGCGCGCTCGGCATGGGCTTTTCGCGCGCGGGCCTTGCGACCTGCACGGGCGAGGGCGGCATGCTGCCCGAGGAGCGCGAGGCCTCGGACCGCCTGATCTACCAGATGACGCCCTCGCGCTACGGGCTCGACCTCGAGCACCTGCGCAAGGCCGACGCGATCGAGATCGTGCTGGGGCAGGGCGCCAAGCCCGGCACCGGCGGGATGCTGCTCGGCATGAAGGTGAGCGAGAAGGTCGCGCAGATGCGCACGCTGCCGGTCGGCGTCGACCAGCGCTCGGCCGCCCGCCATCCCGACTTCCTGGGCGGGGACGACCTCGCGGTCAAGATCGAGGAGCTGCGCGAGGCCACCGATTACCGCGTGCCGATCATCCTCAAGCTCGCCGCCTGCCGCGTCGAGCAGGACGTCAAGATCGCGGCCAAGACCGGCTGCGACGCGATCGTCGTCGACGGCACGGAGGGCTCCACCGCCGCCTCGCCCGAGTTCCAGCTCGACCACACGGGCGTGCCCACGTTGACGGCCATCCCGGCCGCCCGCCGCGCGCTCGAGGACATCGGCATGTACGGCAAGGTCACGCTGATCGCCTCGGGCGGCATTCGGAGCGGTGTCGACGCCGCCAAGGCGCTGGCGCTGGGCGCCGATTGCGTCGCGATCGGCACGGCGGCGCTGATGGCGGCCGGCTGCAACAGCCCCGTCTCGGTGGGCGGGGTCGACGCGCGCGAGGGCTATGCCGCGCTCGGCACCTCCGCCGGCGCCTGCCACCACTGCCACACGGGCCGCTGTCCGGTCGGCGTGACCACGCAGGATCCCGAGCTCGAGTCGCGGCTCGACCCGGAGCTTGGCGCCGAGCGGGTGCACAACTTCCTCACGTCCATGTACTACGAGATGACGATCCTCGCCAAGTCGTGCGGCAAGGGCAACATCCACAACCTCGAGCCCGAGGATCTGCGGGCGCTCTCGCTCGAGGCCTCGGCCTTCACGGGCGTGCCGCTGGCGGGCGTCGACTGGGTCGTCGGGCCAGGCACCTTCGGCGGCTGAGCGGCCTGCCTTCTCAACCGCCTCACTCTGAAATCATCCCCCAGATATGACGAGCACAAAGCAACTGCACGCCCAGGCGGCGCAGATCATCGCGGAGCACGACGTCGATACGATCGAGGTCGCCTTCGCCGACACGCAGGGGCATCTGCGCGGAAAGCGCATCCCGGCGACGTTCTTCCTGGCGCGCACCGGCGAGAGGGGCTTTGCACAGGCCGACGCGTCCTTCTATTGGAGTTGGCACTGCGAGCTGCCGGAGCTGCCTCATTACAACCCGGCCTCCGACATCGTCGACATGATCGTCGTGCCCGACCTCGCAACGCTGAGACCGACGCCGTGGCGCGATCGCACCGCGCTGTGCATGGCCGATTGCGTCAGCGAGCACGGCCGCGAGCCGATCGACGCGGATCCGCGCCACCAGCTGCGCCGTCAGGTCGAGCGCTGCCAGGCGGCCGGCTTCGACCCGGTGCTGGCGACCGAGCTCGAGTTCTACCTGACCGACGAGGCCGGTCATCCGGTCTACGACGGCGTCCAGTGCTACTCGCTCCAGAAGGGCGCCGAGCTCGAGCACGTCGTCGGGCATGTCCGTCGCGTGGTCGAGGCCTACGGCATCGTCGTCGAGGCCTCCAACACCGAGTACGGCCCCGCGCAGGTCGAGATCAACTTCGGCCACGGATCGCCCATCACGTCCTGCGACGACACCATCGTCTTCAAGTCGGTCGTGCGCGAGATCGCGCGCAATCACGGCCTGCGCGCGACGTTCATGGCGAAGCCGTTCCCGGGCGTCTCCGGCAACGGCCTGCACCTGCACCACAGCCTGCGCAAGGACGGCGCCAACGTCTTCGAGCACGCGACCGACGACGGGCCGCTCGGTAACGCCTCCATGCGCCACTGGGTCGCCGGGCTGGCCACGCACGCCGCACAGATCGCGCTGCTCGCGAACCCGACCGTCAACGCCTACAAGCGCATCGAGGACTACTCGTTCGCGCCCACGCGCGTGAGCTGGGGCCTCGACAACCGCAACGTCGCTGTGCGCTGCATCCCGGGTGCCGGCTCGGCCTCGCGCGTCGAGTACCGCGGCGGCGCGGCCGACGCCAACCCCTACCTGCTCGCGGCCGCCGTGCTGGCGGCGGGCATGGACGGGATCGAGCGCGAGCTGCCGCTGCCGCCCGCGGCGGAGGCCGACACCTACGCCGACGAGCGCCTGCCGCTCCTGCCGCGCACGCTGGGCGCCGCGGTCGAGGCCTGGGAGGCCACGCCGTTCGCGAGCGAGACGTTCGGCGAGCGCTTCGCAGCCAACTACGCCGCGCTGGCGCGCTACGACTTGGCGCTCTACGAGGCCTTCATCACCGACTGGGAAACGCGGCGCTACCGGGAGTTCGCATAGCCTCGGTGGCACGCGGGAACTGAAAGACTCACAACGACAGTTGACGACCGGAGGGATACGTGTCCACGCGAGGCTCTAGTGGCATGACGATGATCGCGCTCGGCATGATCGAGACGCGCGGGCTGGTCGGCGCGGTCGAGGCTGCCGACGCCATGGTGAAGGCGGCGAACGTGACGCTGATCGGCAAGGAGCAGATCGGCGGCGGGTACGTCACCGTGCTCGTCCGGGGCGACGTCGGGGCCACGCAGGCCGCCGTCGACGCGGGCGCCGAGGCGGCAGCGCGCGTGGGCGAGCTCGTCTCGTCGCACGTGATCCCCCGCCCCCATCCCGACGTCGAGAAGATCCTGCCCGGCGGCGACGCCTGAGCCTGCGAGAGCGCCCGGCTCCGACCGTGCCCGAGCAAGACTCGATCACCGAAGCGCACGAACTGGCCGTGCGCGGCCACATCGCCGCGCGTGCCTTCGCGTCCGCCACCCAGGAGGACGTCGATCGCATCACGGCGGCCATGGCGCGCGCGGGCACGGAGGCGGCGGAGCGGCTCGGCCAGCTGGCGGCGGAGGAGACGGGCTACGGCCGCGCCGCGCACAAGACGTTCAAGAACGTGTTCAACACCCAGTGGGTGTACGAGGGCTTCAAGGACGAGCGCACGGTGGGTGTGATCTCCAACGACGCGGAGAAGCGCGTGATCACGATCGCCGAGCCGGTCGGCGTGATCGCCGGACTCGTGCCGGTCACGAACCCCACCTCGACCGTGCTCTTCAAGTCGCTGATCTCGGCCAAGACGCGCAACGCGATCGTGCTGGCGCCGCATCCGCGGGCCGTGCGCTCGAGCGGCGAGACCGCGCGCGTGATGCAGCAGGCGGCGCAGGAGGCCGGCGCGCCCGCCGACCTGATCCAGTCCATGTCCCGCGTCTCCGTGGCCGGCACCGACGCGCTCATGCGCCACCACCGCACCGACCTCGTGCTGGCTACCGGGTCGCGCGCCATGGTGCTCGCGGCCTACTCCTCCGGCAAGCCGACCTATGCGGTCGGCCCGGGCAACGTGCCCGCCTACATCCACGCCTCGGTGCGCGACATCGACTACGCGGCCCGCTGCATCATGGCCGCCAAGATCTTCGACTGGGGAACCGCCTGCGCCTCCGAGCAGTCGGCCATCGTCGACCGCCAGATCGCCCCGCAGCTGCAGGCGGCGATGGAGCGCGAGCGGGCGCTGTTCCTCTCGGACGACGAGCAGAACCGCATCACGCAGCTCCTCTTCCCGCAGGGCGGCCGCGGGCCCTCCAACGTCGAGGCCGTGTCGCAGTCGCCGGCCACGCTCGCGCATCTGGCGGGGTTCACGATTCCCGAGGGCACGCAGCTGCTCGTCGTGCGGCCCGGTGGCATCGGCTACGACTTCCCGCTTTCGCGTGAGATCCTCGGGCCCGTGTTCAAGTTCATCGAAGTCGACGGGCCCGACGAGGGCATCGCCACGGCCGTCGCGCAGCTGCGCTTCGGCGGCGACGGCCACACGGCGGCCGTGCACGCGAACGACGAGGCGGTGATCTCTCGCTACGCCGAGGCCGCGCCCGCCTACCGCGTGCTCGTGAACACGCCCTCGCTGTTCGGCGCGATGGGCTATTCGACCGGCGTCGACCGCACGTTCATGATCGGCACGGGCACGATCGGCGGCTCCATCTCGTCCGACAACATCGGCGTGCGCCATCTGCTCAACCGCAAGCGCGTGGCGGCGCAGATCCACGACTGGGAGATGCCCACGAGCGGCCCGAACGACTACGCGATCGCGCAGTGGGCGCTCGCGCGCGAGCCGCTCTCAGCGCATGCGGGACAGACGGGGTCAGACCCCAATCGTCCCGGCCAGCGTCCCTTAGCGGGACATCAAGGGCCAGACCCCAATCGTCCCGCTCCCGTTGCGAGCGCGCCGGCACCGGGTGCCAGCCTCGAGGAGCTCGTGCGCCAGGCGATCGCCGCGGTGATGCGCGATGCCTGACAACGGCCAGGCGCTGGGCATGGTCGAGACGCGTGGCTACGTGGCCGCGATCGAGGCAGCCGACGCCATGGTCAAGGCCGCCGCGGTCGAGCTGGTCGGGATCCAGCGCGTCGATCCGGCGCTCTGCACCGTCGTCGTGCGCGGCGACGTGGGAGCCGTGCGCGCGGCCTGCGATGCGGGCGCCGAGCGCGCTGCGCGCGTAGGCGAGCTGCTCTCCGCACATGTCATCGCGCGGCCCACGAGCGGCGCGGCCGAGGCGGCAACGGTGCCGCTGCCGGGCGCCAAGAAGACGACGGTGGCCAGATGAGCAAGGGCGACGGACGCACGAACAACTTCTCCCTGCGCTCCTGGGTCTACATCGACCGGATGCAGCCGCAGTACGCCGCCTACGCCGGCTCGGTGATCCAGGGCGACGTCCCGATCGCCGGCATGGCCGAGCTGTTCGTCGAGGTCGCGCCCTCCAACGAGATCTACCGCGTGGCCGACGTCGCGCTCAAGGGCGCCGACGTCAAGCCCGCGACGCAGTTCATCGAGCGCGAGTTCGGGCTGCTCGAGGTGCATTCGTTCGAGCAGTCGGCGGTGCAGGCGGCCGGTCGCGCGGTGCTCGAGTACACCGAGCTGACCGTCGCCGACGTGATGCGCCCGCAGGTCGAGTCGTTCCAGGTGATCACGAACGTCGATCCCTACCAGGCGCAGCTGATCAATCGCATGAGCCGCGGCGCCCTGCTGGTGCCGGGCCGCACGCTGCTGGTGCTCGAGGTCTCGCCCGCCGCCTACGTGACGCTCGCCGTGAACGAGGCAGAGAAGGCCGCGAACCTCGAGTTGATCCACCTCTCGAACGTCGGGCGTTTCGGCCGCGCGCTGCTCTCAGGCTCGGAGAGCGAGATCCTGGCGGCCCGCGACGCGGCCATCGACGCGATCGAGAACTTCCAGCCGCAGAAGGTCTGAGCGTGGCCGGTAGCGATCCGCTCGACCGTCCCAAGATCGACCGGCTGCGTCGCGAGTCGCAGGTGCGCACGTTGGCGCGCCAGCTGCTCTACCGCGAGTACCCGCGGCGTGCGACCCCGCAGCTGGTGGAGCAGGTCGTCCGCCAGGTGATGGCGCAGCTGGAGCGTCAGGGATGACCCGCGTCGCGGTCGTCGGCGCCGGCATGGTCGGCGCCACCACCGCGGCGAGGATCGCGGAGGCCCGCCTCTGCGACGAGCTCGCGCTGATCGACGTCGCGGGCGACCTGGCCCGCGCGATGGCGCTCGACATCGGCTCCTCGCTGCCCCTGCTGGGCTCGGACACGAGGCTGACCGGCGGAGAGGGCTACGACCAGGCGCGCGGTGCCGATGTCGTGGTGATCACCGCCGGTCGCCCCCGCCAGCCCGGGCAGAGCCGAGCCGACCTGCTGGAGGGCAACGGCCGCATCGTCGCGGAGGTCTGCCGCGAGCTGCGCAGCGCCGCACCCCAGGCCGTCGTGATCGTGGTCACCAACCCGCTCGACGAGATGACCAGCCTGGCCCAGAACGCCCTCGGCTTCCCGCCCGAGCGCGTGGTCGGCATGGCGGGCCTGCTCGACACAGCCCGCTTCCGCCACTTCCTGGCCGAGCGCGCCGGCACACGCGCCGGCAGCGTCGCTGCCCTGACCCTGGGCTCCCACGGCGACACGATGGTGCCGCTCTCGCGCACGGCAACGATCGCAGGACGCCCCGCAGCCGAGGTACTCGGCGAGGCCGCGCTCGGCGAGGTCGAGCAGCGTACGCGCGATGGCGGCGCCGAGGTCGTGCGCCTGCTCCAGCGCGGCTCCGCCTACTGGGCGCCCAGCGCAGCCGTGATGCTGATGGTGCGCGCCATCCTGCGCGACGAACAGGTCGTCCTGCCCATCGCCGCGCACCTCTCGGGCCAACTCGGCATCGACGCCGTGTACGTCGGAGTGCCGGCGCGGCTGGGACGCGCGGGCGTGTCGGAGATCGTCACGACCGACCTCGACGCCGCCGAGGTCGCGGCTCTGCGCGCCGCCGCGGACGAGGTGCGCAGCCGGGTTGCCGATCTGTCCGGCATGGGGCTCATGTGCACGCCCGCGACCCCGTCACGCGGACCGGCGGCAGGACCTCCCGCATCGCTCGTCGAAGCGGTACGCGGAACGCTGCTCTGACACTGCCCGAGCAGCGCCACTGCGCGGCCCTCGAGGACGCCTATTCGCTCGCCACCGGTCGCCGCTTCGAGGTGATCGGCGCGTGACGGTGCTCGTCGTCCACAACCTCAAGCAGGGCGGAGGATGCCGGCGCCTGCGCGAGCAGACGGCGCGCCTCGATGTCGAGGTGATCGAGCTGACGCTGGGCACGGCGACACCGGTGACCGACACGCCCATCGTGGTGCCGTACGCGCCGCGCCCGCCGCTCGCTCGCCGGGCGCTGCGCGCTCCGCTGCGCTACTCCGACGCAGCTCGCCTCGCGCTCGCGTGGCAGCGTTTCGCGGCGCGAGCGCGCGCACTGCGCGCCGACGTCGTCTTCGCAAATCCCTGCCAGTTCCTCCACTCACCGCCTTCGTTGCTGCGAGGCGCGACACCATCGCTCTACTACTGCGACGAGGCAGCGCCGCATCGATCACGAGCCCGATGCAGCGGCGAAGGCAACCCGCGCACGCGTGCCGTGTACGGCGCGCTCTAGCGCTACGAGCGCAGGTTCGACGCGGCATCGATTCGTCGTGCAACGCGCCTCGCGACGAATTCCCGTTACAGCGCCGACACGCTCCGGAGCGCGTACGGCCTCGATGCGACCGTCGTGCCTCTCGGGGTCACCGAGGCATTCCGGCACGGGCCGCTCGACCAGCCGCGCGAGGACGTCGTCCTGTCCGTCGGGATGCTCACGGCCTTCAAGGGCCACGACCTCGTGATCCTCGCCGCTGCACGCAGCCGAGCGCTGCGTCGCGTCGTGGTCGTGTCGCCGCAGCCCGATCCCGCAGAGGAACAGCGTCTCCGCCAGATCGCCCAGAGTAGGGCGTTGGTCTGGACATCCGCATCGCTATGGGCGACGAGGAACTGCGGGGCGAGTACACCCGTGCGCGCGTCATGGCCTACCTCGCGCGGTCCGAGCCCTTCGGCCTGGCCGCTCTCGAGGCGCAGGCGTGCGGGTGCCCGGTGGTGACGTCGGCGGAAGGCGGGCTGCAGGAGACCATCGTCGAGGGCGTCACGGGGTTCGCCGTGCCGCGCGACGCCGACGCTGCCGCTCGTGCGTTCGACGCGTTGTGCGAGCCCGATCTGGCTGCACGCGCGCAAGCAGCCGCGGCCGAGCACGGGCGCGGCTGGTCGTGGGACACATCGGCGGCCCAGGTCCGCGTGCTCCTCGCAGAACAGGCCCAAAACGCATGACAAGGCTCATTCTCTGCGCCAAGAGCAGCTGGGATCCGGCCTTCCGCCGCGAGCATGAGCTGGCCCGGCTCGCCGCACGCGCCGGTCACGAGGTCTCGTTCGTCGAACGGCCAAGGGACATACGTGAGCTCGCAAACAGCCGTCGGCGCGAGTGGCTCGACGGCCTCGCGGGAGCAGCTCCTCGCACCGTCGGAGACGTTGCGGTGATCGGTCGCAGCACGTTCGTACCCGGACATCGGCATGCAGTTGCCGGCCGGCTCGATCAGCGCTTGCTCGCATCCCTCCTCGATCGACTCGGCGGCGCCGTGATCGTTGCAACCGTCCCCTGGGACTGGCCGGCGGTCGCTCGCTGCAAGGGAGCAAGGCGGATCTTCGACTGCACAGACGATTGGTGCGAGATCATGCCGGCGCGCAGCGGGCGCCTGCGCGCGCTCTATGACCGCATCGCGCGAGAAGCCGACGCGATCATCTGCGCCTCCGAGTACTTCGTGCTCAGCGCCCGCTGAGAACTACGCCGCCGGCGCCGGTGCGGTGACCGGCTCTCGTCGGCGCCGTGCGCGGAACACTCCTATGAAGGACCCGCGCTCCTACGACCGTCTGGCCAAACGCCGTCGGGTACGCCAGTGCGACGTCGGGCCAAGCCACCGCCTGTAGGCGAAGCCGGCCAGAAGCATGCACTCTGCCGCGACGAGTACTGCCGCGACGCCGACCAGCCAGCGCGGAGCTTGCCGAACACGTGAAGTGAAGCTAGACCCTCCCGCCTTCGGGATCACGGCGACCGCTTGTGCGTCGCGCCAGCGCGGGACGATTGCGAGAGGTGACGCCACCCGTCCGCCGCCGGTGAGGTCGACGCTCGGGCCGCCGCGCGCCCGGGGCTGGCTTTGCAACGCGGGCCGGGAGGGGGGCGGCGTGCTTTGGGACGGAGATGTCACAGGGGGTGTCCGCGGCGCGACCGTCGTCGGGGTGGTCGTCGCGGCCGGCGGAGGAGGCGGCGGCGGTGACGCACCTGTCTTGGTTCGCGCGGGCCGCACTGGCTCGGCCGGAACGTTGATGGTCACAACCTGGCCCGGTGGCGGAGGTCCCGAGTTTGTTGGAGCCGTCGCGACCGATCCCGCGGCGGGATCGACGTTCGCCGCGGGTCCCGTCACAGGTGGGTCAGCCAGCGCACCGCTCGGAAAAGCGAGGACCAGAGAGGCGAGGCCCAGCAAGGCAATTCCACGAGCGGGCCATACCATCGAAGCCATCATCAGCGACCCGGACGTCGCACGCAACCGTGGGGACGTGCGTTCGAGACCGTCGCCGCCGCGACTGCCTCACTCGACCTTGGCCAGCCCTTGCGCGTACGAGTATCCATGCCCGAAGCCATAGCCGACACCGTATCCCTCTTCGACCGCCACGCCGGTGACGATAAAGCCGAGCTTCGCCGCAGGGACCGCGTCCAGTAGCCGACGCAACTCGGCTAGCATCGGCCGGCGAATCACGTTCATCCTCGTGACCACGACGAGTCCGTCGACCTTGGAGGACAGCGTCATCGCATCCGCGACGCGCAGCGCCGGCGGCGCGTCAATGATCACGCGGTCGAACTGCGTCTGCAGCTGCAGCAAAATTCGCGCAACTGCAATCGAGCCGACGAACTCAGCGGGATTCGGAGGGGCATGCCCTGCGGAGAGGAGATGCAGGCTCCCCTGCTCGCCAGACGTTCGTGGAGCCTCGAGAGCCCCGCGATCCAGTCGCTGGCCGTTGGCGCGCGGGCTGTCTTCGTGGAGCGGTATCGGAATGAGCGCGTCTGTGAGCGACGCGACTCCGATCGCGACTTGAGTCACCCCTGGCATCGTCGATGGGATATTGAAGAAACGATGGAGAGCAGGTCGGCGCAGATCGAAGTCGACCAGCGCGATCCGCTGACCGTTTCGGGCCAGCGCGAGAGCGAGGTTCGCGATGGTCGTCGACTTTCCCTCTTCGTCGACACAGCTCGTCATCATGATCGTGCGCATGTCTCGGTCGAGGCACGCGAGCTCGAGGTTGGTACGAAGCATCTGGAACGCTTCCGCCTGCGCGCTTGCAGGCTCGGCCAGCATCACGGGTCGATCGGCCCGGCTCAGCTTCTTGGATGGCTCGCTGAGCCGCGCCAGGAGAGGAAGGCCGAGGCGTTCTTCGATCTCGTCGGCCGTCCGCACGCGGGTGTCGAGGGCCTCCCACAGGAAGGCGAGACCAAGACCGAGCAATACGCCGAGTACGAGCCCCGTCAATCCGCTGCGAATGGCCTTGGGCTGAACCTGCGTCGCGCTCGACGGCACACGAATGACGGTGGCATTCGACGTCTGCAAGGCCTGGATCGTCGCCAACTGCTGGCTGCGGTTCACGAGG
>DASRQS010000126.1:0-13073 GCA_035696365.1 Gaiellales bacterium
CGCGGGCGCGATCACGTTCTCGAGCGCGCGCGCCTGACGCGACTGGTCGCGAACGTCGCGCACGGCGCCCGCCAGCCAGGGCGCGGCGGCCAGCGGCACGGCCGCGACGGCCACGACGGCGAGTGAGCCCCGCAGCATGCCGGCGTTGTGCTGAGCCAGGGCCACCGCCGCGCCCGCGGCGGCGAACACGGCGAGCGCCGTGAGCATGCGCCCGACGTCGTCGCCCGAGATCTGCCCGCGCGCCACGACCAGCACGAACGCGAAGACGAGCGCGATCGGGAACACGATGGCAGCGTCATACGGACGCTTGCGGAATCCGATCGCGATGGAGGCGAGCCCGAGCAGCGCCACCGGCCAAGTGGCCACGTCCCCCACCCGTTCGGCGACTGCCCCCGGCAGATCGGAGAGGTGCAGGAGCGGAGGCCGGAAGCGCTCGTTGTAGGCGTCGACGATGTTGCTCGACCACCACCAGTCGCCCGTGAAGACCCGGTCGAGCGTCACCCACAGGACGGGCGGCAGGCAAGCTGCCATCAGCGAGAGGACGCGCGTCGTGAACGTGGCCTCGCGCCAGCCGAGCACGGCATTGATGACGGCTAGCCCCCAGGCCTCGGGCCGCAGCGTGCCGGCGGCGGCGAGCAGGACCGCACACCAGGGCGTGCCGATGCCGGCGGCGGCGGCCCCTACGACGAGCGCCGCGTACGGCACGTTGGAGTCTCCCAGCGGCCCACCGCGCCAGAGCACCGGCAGGCAGAGCGTGAAGAGGGCCGCGAGCGGCGCGGCCGGGTAGCGCCCCAGCCTGCGCGCCAGCGCCGCCGCTGCGACGGCACAGGCCAGGGCCGCCGCCAGCGACGACCACTCGAACACGAACGTGGCCGCGCCCAGCTTGGTGCCGAGCACGGCCACGCCCTGCTCGAACGGCTTGGGGACCGTGTAGTCGAAGGGCGCGTGCGACGTGACACCGTGCCGCACCGCGTCGCGCGCCCACACGAGGTGTGAGTAGGCGTCGCTGCCCAGCGCCTCGCCCGCGAGGGCGCGCACGAGCACCGTCGCGAACGTCGCGGCAACGGCGACGAGGACGAACTGCCCGAGTCGGCTCACCCGCCGGCCGTCAGTGCGAGTGAGCGCAGCCGGAATCCGCCGTGCTCGGCATTGAGGTCGGAGGCGCAGCGCGCGACGATGGCGGCGACCTGCGGGGTCAGGACCGGTAGCTCCGCGAGCGGCGCCCTCAGTAGCCCCGAGAGCGCCTCGAGGCCACCCGGCGGCAGCGGGATGCCACCGGGGCAGGAGGCGCACACGGCGCCGCCCGCGGCCGCGGAGAAGCGCACGAGCGGCACGTCCTCGCCGCCGCACCCCGCGCAGGCGGCGAGCCGCGGAGCGAAGCCGGCCAGTCCGTGCAGCTTGAGCTGGAAGGCGAGCAGGAGCGGGTCGAGGGCGATGTCCCCCTCGGCCGGCGTGGAGTCGTCGAGCACCTCGAGCAGACGGCAGAGCGCGGCGAACACGCGCGGCGACGGATCGCCCTCGGCGAACATCTTCAGCAGCGCCTCGCCGCAGGCGCCCGCGATGCGGGCCCGCTGGGGCTGCTCGCGCACCTCGTGATGGGTCGCGAGCGTGTCGACGGCGCTGACGGTGTGCAGCTCCCCGCGGCCCTCGTGCAGCACGAGCGCCACGTGGCTGAACGGCTCGAGCCGGGCGCCGACGCGCGAACGGGTGCGCCGGACGCCCTTGGCGACCGCGCCGACGCGCCCGTGAGCGGGCGTATAGAGGTGGAGGACGCGGTCGGCTTCGCCCAGGCGCAGGGAGCGCAGCACCACCGCCTCGGTCTTGTAGGAGCCGTGCATCCGCGGCGCTCAGGGTAGTTGATGCGTTTCCAGGCCGTTTTGGGAATGTCCCCGCGGGGAGGTACGTTGACCATGCCAATGACTCACGTGACTGTCTACTCAACGACGTGGTGCCCCTGGTGCGATCGCGCCAAGGCGCTCTTGAACGCCCGTGGCATTGCCTTCGACGACATCAACATCGAGACGCAGCCGAACTTCCGCCAGAAGCTGGTCGACCTCACCGGCGGCTACACGGTGCCGCAGGTCGTGATCGGCGACAAGCCGATCGGCGGCTTCCGCGAGCTGCGCGCACTCGATGTGAGCGGCGAGCTCTCGATGCTGCTCGAAGCTGCCTGATCCAAGCCCAAACAGAAATGCGGACTGCACCCATCGGGATTTGACACGGTTTGCGCAGTCCGTCTCCTTCGGGCCGGCGGCGTACGGGGGACCGCATAATTTGGGGTCAGACCCCAAGTTATTCATGGCACTAAGTGGGATTCGATCGCTTGGTTTTGCGGTTAGACGCGCTGGCAGCGGGGGCAGTAGGTCGTTCCGCGCTGCGCGATGACCGTGCGGCGGAGCGGCGTTCCGCAGCGTTCGCAGGGCTCGCCGCCCCGGCCGTAGGCGGCGAAGCGCTCCTGTGCAGAGCCGTACCCGCCGTCGGGCGTGCGGAAGTCGCGGATCGAGGCGCCCTGGGCGTCGATGCCCGCCTGGAGCGACGCTCGCACCGCGTCGTGGACGCGTACGACGCGGGCTCGGGACAGTCGCCCGGCAGGCGCCGCGGGATGGACGCGCGCGGCCCACAGCGCTTCGTCAGCGTAGATGTTGCCCACCCCGGCGACGACGCGCTGGTCGAGCAGGGCCGCCTTCACGGCCGCCTTGCGGCCCGCCAGGGCGCGCGCCAGATCGGCGGACGTCCAGTCGCCGAGCGGCTCGGGGCCGAGCTTGCCGGCCAGCAGGGCCTCGGCGCCGTCCTCGGCAACGAGCCAGGTGCCGAAGCGGCGGATGTCCGTGTAGGCGAGGTAGGAGCCGTCGTCGAGCTGCGCGCGGGCGCGCAGGAACGGCGGGTCGTGCTCGGGCGGCGCCTGTAGCCACAGCAGGTTGCCGGTCATGCGCAGGTGCACCGTCAGCGCCGCGCCGTCGCCGAGCTCGAGCAGGAGGTACTTGCCGCGCCGCCCCACGGCCTCGACGCGCATCCCCGTCAGGCGCGCCGCCACGGCCTCGGGAGGCTCGGGAGCGGTCAGGCGGTAATCGAGGATCTCCACCTCGGTCAGCGTGCGACCGGTCAGGTAGGGCTCGAGCCGCCGGCGCACCGTCTCGACCTCGGGCAGCTCGGGCATCAGCCGATCGTCTCGAGCAGCAGGGGCGGTCGCTCCACGGGGCCGTCGACGAGCTCGTACGCGGCCAGCACCTCGGCCACCGCCTGCTCGCCCAGCGCGGTGTCCCGCGCGTGGACGTGCGCGAGCGGCTCGCCCGCCTGCACCTCGTCGCCCGGCTTGGCGTGGACGTCGATCCCGACCGCGTAGTCGATCGGATCCTCCTTGCGCTCGCGACCGGCGCCCAGCCGCATCGCGGCGCGACCGATCACGAGCGCCCCGCAGCGCGCCACGGCGCCGGCTCGCGGCGCCGGCACCGCGAGCACGACGGGAGCAGCCTCGAGCACGTCCCACGGCCGCTCCGCCAGACGCGGATCGCCGCCCTGGGCCTCCACGAGGCGCTCCAGCTCGCGCAGTGCAGCGCCAGAGGCGATCGCTTGCTCGGCCAGACGGCGCCCCTGGGCGAGATCGACGCCCAGGTCGGAGAGCACGGCCATGCGCGCTGCGGAGCCGAGCACGAGCTCGCGGAAATCGCCGGGCCCCCCTCCGGCCAGCATCTCGCACGACTCGGCGACCTCGAGCGCGTTGCCCACCGCTGCGCCCAGCGGCGAGTCCATCGCCGTCAGCTCGCAGGCCGTAGGGCGGCCGGCGCGGACGCCGATGTCGCGCATGCGCACGGCCAGCTCGCGCGCGGAGGCGAGGTCGGGCATGAACGCGCCCTCCCCCACCTTCACGTCCAGCAGGATCGCGTCGGCGCCCGCCGCGAGCTTCTTGGACATCACGGAGGCCGCGATCAGCCCGGGCGCCGGAACCGTGCCGGTGACGTCCCTGAGCGCATACAGCATGCGATCGGCGGGGACGAGGTCGTCGGACTGCGCCGCGAGCGCGCAGCCGATGCGCGCGACCTGGGCGATCAACTCTGGGACGCTCAGGCCGACGCGGAAGCCCGGGATCGACTCGAGCTTGTCCAGCGTGCCGCCGGTGTGCGCGAGGCCGCGGCCCGAGAGCTTGGCCACAGGCATGCCCATGGCCGCTGCGAGCGGAGCCAGCGCGATCGTCGTCTTGTCCCCCACGCCGCCGGTCGAGTGCTTGTCGACGACGGTGCGCCCGAGCGACGAGAGGTCGATCGTCGCACCCGAGTCGATCATGGCCTGCGTCAGCTCGTGCGTCTCGGCATCCGAGAGCCCGCGCCACACGACCGCCATCGACCAGGCGCTCATCTGCTCGGGAGCGACGCGGCCGGCGACGAAACCCTCGACCAGCCAGGTGATCTCACCGGGCGCATGCTCGGCGCCGTCGCGCTTGCGCTCGATCAGCTCGACGGCTCTCACAGATCGATCGGTGTCCCCGGCAGGCCGTCGCCCGTCCGGGCGCCCAGCCAGGCGGCCGCCGTGGCGCCCACGTCGGCGAACTCGCCGTCGTGCCGGCCCGCGGGTTCCCGCCCGCGCGCGTGCGCCACGAGCAGCGCGTACTCGCGCGAATGATCGGTCGAGCGCGTCGTCGGGTCGCAACCGTGATCCGAGGTCAGCAGCAGCAGGTCGTCCGGGCCGAGCGCGGCGAGCAGGTCGGGGATGGCCGCGTCGATCTCCCGCAGGCAGCGGTGAAAGCCCTCCGGGTCGTTGCGGTGACCGTAGGTCTGATCGGTCTCGACGAGGTTCACGAACACGAGACCCTGGCCGCCCTCCCCACGTGCGAGCGCGACGGTCTGCGCGAGTCCCTCGGCATTGGAATGCGTGGGATGCGACGCGTCGATGTCGCAACCGGCGAAGACGTCCCCGATCTTGCCGACGCCCGTCACGCTCCCGCCGGCCTCGCGGATCCGCGTCAGGTAGTTGGGGCGCGGCGGCTCGAGCGAGAAGTCGTGGCGGTTGGCGGTGCGGCGGTAGGCGCCGGGCTCGCCCTCGAACGGCCGCGCGATCACGCGCCCCACCGCGTGCTTGCCCGTGAGCAGGCCGCGCGCGGTGCGGCAGGCCGCGTAGAGCTCCTCGAGCGGCACGGTCTGCTCGTGCGCGGCGATCTGGAAGACGGAGTCCGCGGAGGTGTAGACGATCCACTTCCCGGTGCGCTGGTGCTCTTCTCCGAGCCGCTCGATGATCTCGGTGCCGGAGGCCGCCACGTTGCCGATCGCGCCGCGTCCCGTCGCCTCGCTGAAGGCGTCGAGCAGGTCCTGCGGGAAGCCGTCCGGGTAGGTCGGGAAGGGATGCTCGGTGACGATGCCCGCGAGCTCCCAGTGGCCCACCGTCGTGTCCTTGCCCTGGGAGTGCTCGAGCAGGCGCCCCGCGACCGAGGGCGCCGGCGCAACCGGCGGGCAGCCCTCGAGCGGCAGCACGTTGCCGAGCCCGAGCGCCTGGAGGTTCGGGAGGCGCAAGCCGCCGACCGCGTGCGCGACGTTGCCGAGCGTGTTCGAGCCCTCGTCCCCCCACGCCGCGGCATCCGGCAGCTCCCCCGCGCCCACGGCGTCGAGCACCACGATGAAGGCGCGCCGGGACATCCCGGGAGCCTATCCCCGGCGGCGTGCCCGCGGATGCGCGCTCTCGAAGGCCTTGCGCAGCGCGCCGTCGCCGAGGTGGGTGTAGATCTCGGTCGTCGCCACGGAGGCGTGACCGAGCAACTCCTGGACGACACGCAGATCGGCACCGCGCTCGAGCAGGTGGGTCGCGAAGGAATGACGCAGGACGTGCGGCGTGACGGGCTGCTCGATGCCGACGGCGGCCGCGTGGCTGCGCACGATGCCGAACACGCCCTGGCGCGAGATGCGGCGTCCGCGGGCGTTCAGCAGGAAGGCGGCCGCCTCCTGCTGCTTGCCGAGGAGCGGCCGTCCGCGTGACAGGTAGCGGCGGCTGGCCTCGGCCGCGAGGCGGCCCATCGGGACGATGCGCTGGCGCCCGCCCTTGCCCTCGACGCGCACGAGGCCGTGCTCGTGATCGAGGTCGCCAGGCCGCAGACCGGTCAACTCCGAGACGCGCAGGCCGCCGCCGTAGAGCAACTCCAGGGCGGCCCGGTCGCGCAACCCGAGCGGCGAGGCGTCGGGATGCTCGACCAGCAGCGTCGCCTGCTCGGCGGAGAGCACGCGCGGCAGGCGCCGGGGCAGGCGCGGCAGCGCGACGATGGCGCGCGCGTCCAGCGGGCGCGCGCCGATGCGACCGCGGTGGCGCAGCAGCGAGCGCGCGGCGGCGAGCCGCCTGCGACGCGTGGCGGCCGACAGGCCGGCACGCTCGAGCGCGCCCGCGAAGGCCTCCAGATCGTCCGCGGACGCCTCGTCGATGCCCACCTCGCGCTCGCGCAGGAAGGCCTGCAGCTGTGCCAGATCCCCGCGGTAGGCCGCGACCGTGTGACGTGACGCCCCGCGCTCGAGCGCGAGATGCGTGAGGAAGTCGGCGATCGCGTCCACCCCGGAACCTTCGCGTATCGGCGCCGGTACCCTCCCGCACGTGAGTACGCATGCCGGCGGGAGCCGCACCGCACCGACCGACGCCGTCGTCTGGCTCGATGGCGAGCCCCTGGCCATCAGGGTGTCGCCCGGCGTGCACACGCCCTCGCCGTTCACCCAGGCGCTGATCACGGCTCTGCCGCGTGTCGACGGCCTCGACGTGATCGATGCGGGCTGTGGCGCCGGGGCGGTGACCGTCGCGTTGCTGCTACGCGGCGCAGCGCACGTGAGCGCTTGGGACATCGTCCCGGCGGCCATCGAGGACATGCTCGAGAACGTGCGGCGACATGCCGACCCGGACCGCGTGACGCCGCACCTGGGCTCCTTCGACTCGCTCAGAGACGTCGACGCGGACCTGCTCGTCACCAATCCGCCGCAGCGGCCGCGCGCCGTCTGGGAGCAGTTACCGGCCGATGCGCGCGGAGTCGGGGCAGGCGGCGAGGACGGCCTCGAGCAGCTCGAGCTCATCCTCGCCAGTACGCGCGCACCCCGCGTGATCGCGTCGATCTCCACGCTGACCGCTCCCGATCTCGCCTCGATCGCGCGGCGCCACGGCTTCGAGAAAACGGCGCTGCTGGCCGATGTCCAGGGTGCGCACGACCCGATCTGGCGCTACGCGGGGAGCCTGGCGGACGCGCGCATCCGCGTCTGGGATCTGAGGCGGGCATGAGCAGCGTGACCCTGCGGCGCGCGCGCACGCCCGACGTGCCCGCGATCCACGACCTGATCGAGCTGTACGCCAACGACCGCATCCTGCTGGCCAAGGAGCGCGTCCAGCTGTACGAGGACGTCCAGGACTTCTGGGTCGCCGACGACGGCGGGCGCGTCGTCGGCTGCGGCGCCGTGCATCCCCTCTGGGAGGACATCGCAGAGATCCGCACCGTGGCCGTCGACCCCTCGGTGCGCGGCCAGGGCGTCGGGCGCATGCTGGTCGAGCGCCTGATCGCGACCGTGCGAGAGCTGGGCATCGGGCGCGTCTTCGTGCTGACGTTCGAGCGCGACTTCTTCGCGGGCTTCGGGTTCCACGAGATCGAGGGCACGCCCGTCACGGCCGATGTCTACGCCGAGCTGCGCAGCTCGTTCGACGAGGGTGTCGCCGAGTTCCTCGACCTCGAGCGCGTCAAGCCGAACACGCTCGGCAATCACCGCATGCTGCTCGAGTTCTGAGGCGAGCCCCGAGTCGCGCTAGATGACCGGCGAGACCGAGGTCATCGTCCCCAGCCTGAGGTGGTAGGTGTTGAGGGGTGCCTTGCCCGGGCCGATCGCGATCGTGCCGCGCGCGTGGGCGTACTTGCCGGTGCCGCCGGCGATGCCGTAACTCTCGATGCCGTTGGTGATCGTGCCGTGCAGGCGGATCGTGCCGCCGGGCAGCGTCGCGACGCCGTCGAACGTGCCGGAATTGGCGCTCGTCAGCACCAGCACGCCCTCGTCACGCCCGACGACGGCGCCCGCGGGTTTGCCGAACTGGTTGGACACGTTGACGAGGCGGTCGCGCACGAGCACGCGGTCGCCCTTGCTTGCGCCCTTCGGGGCCTTGTCGGTCGGAATGTTGGCGGTCGTCACCGACTTGACCTTGATCACCAGCGACGTCGGAGCGGCCGCAGATGCTGCCGTCGCTCCGCCGGCCACGCTCACGGCTACGAGGGCGAGCGGGAACGCGGAGGCGAATCGGCGCATGCACGGTTGTGGCGCAGAACCCCGGTGACTAAACCGGCAGCGTGAGCCGGTAGGTGTTGAGAGGGAAGCCGCCCGGGCCGATCACGACACTCCCGGTCGCCCGCGCATACCTGCCCGTTCCACCGGTCACCTTGAGCGGCGGGCCGGGCCGCGCCGTGAGGCTCAAACTGCCCTGGAAGCGGATCGTCCCGCCCGGGAGCGTGGTGACTCCGACGATCATCCCGGACCTCGCGCCCGTCCTCACGATGATGCCCGAGTCGTGCCCCACGACCGCCCCTGCGCGCTTGCCGAACTGCTTCGCGGCGTTGACCAGGCTGTCGCGCACGAGATAGCGGTCGCCGTTGCTCTCGCCCTTGGGCGCGCGATCGTCCGTGAAGCTCGCAACCACGTGCGACTTCACCTTGATCACCAGCGCCGTGGGCGTCCCCCCGGCCCTCGGGGTCGCCGCGCTCGCAACGGAGGCGGCGAGGAGGCCGAGGGCGAGTGCGACTGCCGACAGGGACGCGCGCATGTGCAGATTGTCGCGCATGCCTGCGGGCGAACTCAAACCGGCGCGCCGTCGACGATCTCTGAGAGCGGGATGTAGGGATGCCCGAGGTCGCGCGCCACGGGCTCGTAGGTGACACGGCCGGCCATCACGTTGACGCCTCGCGCCAGGGTGCGGTCGCTGCGGACGGCCGCGGCCAGGCCGCGATCGGCGATCGCCTCGACGTAAGGCAGCGTGGCGTTCGTGAGTGCGCGCGTCGACGTCATGGGCACCGCGCCGGGCATGTTCGCGACGCAGTAGTGGACGATGCCGTCGACCTCGTAGGTCGGATCCAGGTGCGTGGTCGGACGCGACGTCTCGAAGCAGCCGCCCTGGTCGATGGCGACGTCGACGAGCACCGAGCCCGGCTTCATCAGGCCGAGCATGTCGCGCGTCACGAGCTTCGGGGCGCGCGCACCGTGTACGAGCACCGCGCCGATCACGAGATCGGCCTCGCTGATGGCCTCCTCGACCTGCAGCGTGTTCGACATGGCGACCGTGGCGCGGCCGTCCAGCATGGGATCGAGCTCGCGCATGCGGTCGATCGAGCGGTCGAGCACCCACACGTCGGCCTGCATGCCGACGGCGATCAGCGCCGCGTTGTAGCCGACGATCCCGCCGCCCAGGACTGCGACCTTGCCGGGCGGCACGCCGGCGACGCCGCCGAGCAGCACGCCGCGGCCTCCGTGGGCCTTCTCGAGCGCGTGCGCTCCCATCTGCGGCGCGAGCCGGCCCGCGACCTCGCTCATCGGCGCCAGCAGCGGCAGGCGATGGTCGTCGGTCTCGACCGTCTCGTAGGCGACGCAGGTCGCGCCCGAGTCGATCAGCGCCTGGGTCAGCTCGGGCGCGGGCGCCAGGTGGAGGTAGGTGAAGAGCACGAGGTCGGGCCGCAGCCGCGAATACTCCACGGCGAGCGGCTCCTTGACCTTGAGCAGCAGGTCGCTGGCCGCCCAGACGTCTTCGCAGGCGGCCAGCGTGGCCCCCGCTGAGACGTAGGCGTCGTCGGAGAAGCCGGAGCCCATGCCGGCGCCCGCCTCCACGGCGACGTCGTGGCCGCGCGCGACGAGCTCGCGCGCTCCCGCCGGAGTCAGCGCGATGCGGGCCTCCTGGGGCTTGATCTCCTTGACAACGCCGATCTTCACGCGTGCTCCCGGGGTCGATCGATACCGGGCGCCAGTCTAGTCCCGCGAGGCGACGCGGAGAACCCCTCAATAGACCCAGCCCACCACGCCGCCGTAGACCCGCCGGAGAGCAGGCGGCAGCGTCAGCTCGCGGCACCGTGCGTGCGCACGTCGATCAGCAGCCAGGCCCGCAGCAGCGGCCGCTGCACGAGGATGAAGCGCCCGTCGGGAGACCACACGATGCGCCCAGAAGGACGTACGCGCGAGCGAGGCGCACGCTCCGCGACGGCCGCGCGGCGCGGGCGCGGGAGGTCCGCGAGGACGTCAGGCGGTCGTGCGGGCGCCTTCGACGAGCGCCAAGCTGACGTCGACCATCATGTCGACATCGGCGACGGCGATGCGCTCGTCGGCCGTGTGGATGAGCTCCATGCCGTTGGCGATGTTGACGCAGGGAATGCCGTTCGCGTTGAACACGTGGGCGTCCGCGCCGCCACCAGTGGCCTGCAGCTCGGGCGTAATGCCGCAGGACTCGAGCGCCGCCCAGGCGATCTGGACGACCGGATCGGTACGCCGCAGCTTGTAGGCGTGGTACTCGAGCGTGGCGGAGGTCTCGAGCTCGCACTCGGCGGCGTTGGCCGCGTGCGCCAGCGAGTCCAGCATGGCCTGGCTCTCCTTGAGCGCGCGCTGGTGATCGCGCGAGCGCACCTCGAGTCGCACCTCGCAGCGATCGGCGACGACGTTGCGCGCGAGACCACCCGCGATCGTGCCGACGTTGGCGGTCGTCTCGTCGTCCAGCCGGCCGAAGCGCATCTCGGCCAGCGCGTGCGCGGCGGCGGCGATGGCGTTGCGGCCCTCCTCCGGGGCGATGCCGGCGTGCGCCGCGCGCCCCAGGAAGGTCGCGTCGATGGAGTACTGCGAGGGGCAGGACGTCACGAGACCGCCGATCGGGGCGGCATGGTCGTACACGTAGCCGACGCGCGCAGCCAGTTGCGAGCAGTCGATCGCCTTGACCCCGAGCAGGCCGATCTCCTCCTGCACGCTGAGGATCAGCTCGATGCCGGCGTGCGGGCGGTGCTCGGCCACGATGCGCCGGATGGCCTCCAGCATCGAGGCGACGGCCGCCTTGTTGTCACCGCCGAGGATGGTCGCGTTGGCGTTGGTGACGACGCCGCCGGCCACGACCGGATCGATCGGCGCGGTCGGCTCGACGGTGTCGACGTGGGCACAGAGCATGATCGGCGTCCCCGTTTCGCCCGCCGTCGCCGGGATGCGGCAGATGACGTTGCCCGCCTGATCGCCGGGAAGGGGAGGCGCGTCCTCGTGCGGGTCGAGGCCGAGATCGCGCAGGTACGCGATGCAGCGGTCCGTGACGGCGCGCTCGCGCCGTGAGGCGCTCGGGATCGCCGCCAGCTCGAGGAAGAGGCCGAGGGCGTCGCTGCGAGCCTCGACCGCTGCCGTCATGCCGCGCGCTCGCGCCCCGCCTGCACGCGCTGCGCGGCCCCGACGAAGTCGCGGAAGAGCGGGTGCGGCCGCGTCGGGCGCGACTTGAACTCGGGATGGAACTGCGAGGCGCAGAACCAGGGGTGGTCGTCGAGCTCGATCACCTCGACCAGATCCTTGGCCGCGAACACGCCGGAGACGCGCAGGCCGGCGGCCTCGAGCCGAGGGCGCAGGTGGTTGTTGACCTCGTAGCGATGCCGGTGGCGCTCGTACACGAGCGTCTCGCCGTAGGCGTCGTGCGCGTGCGTGCCCGCGCGCAGCTCGACCGGCTCGGCCCCCAGGCGCATCGTGCCGCCCATGTCCTCGATGTCCTGCTGCTCGGGCAGCAGCGCCACGACGGGATAGAGCGTGTCCGGGTCGAACTCCGTGGAGTTGGCACCGTGCATGCCGACGACGTTGCGTGCGAACTCGACGACTGCGCACTGCATGCCGAGGCAGATGCCCAGAAACGGCGTGCCCGACTCGCGGGCGTAGCGCACGGCGGCGACCTTGCCCTCGATCGCGCGCGGGCCGAAGCCGCCCGGGATGAGGATGCCGTCGACGCCGCGCAGCTGCGCTGCGGCCTCGTCGGGGCCGAGCGTCTCGGCGTCGACCCAGTCGATCTCGAGGTGCGTTCCGTGAGCGATGGCGCCGTGCTTGAGCGCCTCGACGACCGAGAGATACGCGTCCTGGAGCTGCACGTACTTGCCGACGATGGCAATGCGCACGCTGCCCTCGAGCTCGTCGATGCGCTGGCAGAGCTCCTCCCACCGATCGAGCTTGCTGGGCGTGACCTCCAGGCCGAAGTGCTCGAGCACGAGCTCGTCGAGCTTCTGCTCGCGCAGGCGCAGCGGCACGGTGTAGAGGTGCGGCACGTCCTCGGCGGCGATCACGGCGCGCTCGTCGAGGTCGGCGAAGAGGGCGATCTTGGCGCGCAGCTCGCGCGGCAGCGGGCTCGACGAGCGCGCCACCACGACGTCGGGCGAGATACCGATGCGGCGCAGCTCGTTGACGGAGTGCTGCGTGGGCTTGGTCTTGAGCTCACCCGCAGCCTCGATCATGGGCACGAGCGTGACGTGCAGGTAGAGCACGTTGTCGCGACCGAGCTGCGTGCGCAGCTGGCGGATGGCCTCCAGGAACGGCAGGCTCTCGATATCGCCCACGGTGCCGCCGATCTCGACCAGCACGATGTCGACGTCGCTGGAGGAGGAGACGCGCAGGATGCGGCTCTTGATCTCGTCGGTGATGTGCGGAATCACCTGGACCGTCGAGCCGAGGTACTCGCCCTTGCGCTCGCGGCGGATGACGGTGTTGTAGACGCTCCCGGCCGTCGAGTTCGAGGCGCGCGAGGTGTTCTCGTCGATGAAGCGCTCGTAGTGGCCGAGGTCGAGGTCGGTCTCGGCGCCGTCTTCGGTCACGAAGACCTCGCCGTGCTGGTACGGCGACATCGTCCCCGGGTCGACGTTCATGTACGGATCGAGCTTCTGCACGCCGACCTTGAGGCCGCGCGCCTTGAGCAACGTGCCGAGCGAGGCGGCGGTGATGCCCTTGCCGAGCGAGGAGACCACTCCGCCCGTTATGAAGATGTACTTGGCGGACTTCGACTCCACTTCTCGCCTCCCCGACGACCTTCTACTGACCCCTGCGAGCATCCTAGATGGTCGATCGGCAGGGCACGATTCTGCGGCTCAGCTTGCGCTTGAGGCT
>DASRQS010000127.1:0-31343 GCA_035696365.1 Gaiellales bacterium
AGCCAGACCCCGAGTGTCCCGCACTGCCCTATCCTCGGCCCGGATGGCGTATCCGCTGCTGCTCAGCCCGCTGCAGGTCGGGCCGGTCGAGATCCAGAACCGCATCGTCTCGACGGCACACCAGACGACGCTCGTCGAGGACGGCCTCCCGACGGCTGACTTCGTCGCCTACCACGCCGCTCGCGCCGAGGGCGGGGCCGGCCTGATCTGCATCGAGGCGACCGCCGTGCATCCGAGCGGGCTGCTGACCGGACACACGATCGCCGGCTACGACCCGCGTGTCGTGGAGCGCCTGGCGCGCGTGGCCGACGCCGTGCATGCCGGCGGCGCGCGCCTGTTCGCGCAGCTCTTCCACGGCGGCCGCGAGCAGATCGACCTGCCGCCGAGGGCGCCCGCGGTCGCCCCCTCGGCCGTGCCCAGCCAGCGCTTCAAGGTCGAGCCGCGCGCGCTCAGCGCGGGCGAGATCGAGGAGATCGTCGCGCACCACGAGCTGGTGGCCGGGAATGCCCGCGAGGCGGGGCTCGACGGCGTCGAGCTGTGCGCCTCGCACGGGTACCTGCCGACGCAGTTCCTGAGCGAGCGCTCGAACCGGCGTGACGATGCCTGGGGCGGCGACTCCGAGCGCCGCCTGCGCTACGTACGCGAGACGCTGCGGGCCATGCGCCGCGGAGCAGGCCCGGGCCTCGCCGTGGGCATCCGGCTCTCGGCCGACGAGACGCTGCCCGAGGGTCGCCACGCACCGGAGACGGCGGCCATCCTGCGCACGCTGGCCGACGAGGGCCTGATCGACTACGCGAGCGCCGTGATCGGCGATTCGGCCAGCTACCTCGGCGCAGCCTGGATCGTGCCGCCCCCGCCGATCCCGCGGGACGCGATGCTCGAGCCCGCCGCCATCCTGCGCGCGCAACTCTCCGTTCCGCTGATCGCCACCTCGCGCATTCACGAGCCCGCCGAGGCCGAGGCGCTGCTGGCGGCCGGCGCGGCCGACGCCGTCGGCATGACGCGCGCGCTGATCGCCGACCCCGATCTCCCCCGCCGCCTGCACGACGGCCGCGAGGACGAGCGCATCCTCTGCACCGGCTGCAATCAGGGTTGCATCGGGCACTACCACCTCGGCCTGCCCATCTCGTGCCTGCAGAACCCGCGCACCGGGCGCGAGGCGAGAATGCGCGAGCCTGCACCGCAGGAGGGCTCGCGTGTGCTCGTGATCGGCGGAGGCCCGGCGGGCATGGCCGCCGCCGTGGCCGCCGGGCGCGCCGGCGCGGAGGTGACACTCGTGGAGGCCGGCGCTGCACTCGGGGGCCAGTTCGCCATCGCCGGCCGCGCGCCCGCGCACCGCGAGACCGCCGCGCGCTACGCCGCCGACTGGTCGCGCCGTCTGCAGGCGGCCGGCGTCGACGTCCGCCTCGACACCCGCCTCGAGGCCGGCTCGCCGCTCGCGGCCGAGGCCGATCGCGTCATCGTGGCGACGGGAGCGCGCGCGCATCAGCCGGCGCTGAGCCCGCCTGCCGGCGTCGCGGTGGTCGACGCCTGGGACGCGATCCGCGCGCCCGAGCGGGTCGCCGGCCCGGTACTCGTGGCCGACTGGGGCGGCGGCTGGACGGGCCTCGACGCCGCCGAGACGCTCGCGGAGGCCGGTGTGCGCGTCTGGCTGGCGGTCGCCGCGCCGCTGATCGGCGAGACCGTGCACCAGTACCAGCGCGTCTTCTACCTGGCGCGCCTGGAGCGGCTCGGAGTCACGATCCTGCACCACCGCGAACTGGCCGACACGAGCGCAGGCGTCGTACTCCGTTCGCTCTGGACGCACGCGACCGAGCCGCTTCCCGCGGAGGCGCGCACGCTCGTGCTCGCGCTCGGCCGCGAGCCGGTCGACGACCTCGTGCGCGGGCTCGACGGGCGCGGCATCGCCTGCACGCCGGTGGGCGACTGCAGGGGAGCACGCTCGCTCGAGGAGGCGATCCTCGAGGGCACCAGTGCCGGCGAGCAGCCGGCGATGGTCGTCACGGCGACGGTCTAAGGGCCCGTCCCAGTTGGGCGCTAAGAAGCGTTGAGGGGTTCGCCCGAGCGGAGCTCGGTCGAGTGCGCGAGCTCGCGCATCAGCTCGGTCATGTCGCGATTCGCGTTGTAGGCGCGCATCATGCGCGTGGCGCCGTTGCCCCACGAGATCGTGCGCTCGATCTCGGCCAGGGCGTCGGCACAGCCGAGCTCGCGCGCGAACGGCGCCAGCCGCTCGACGCTGCGGCGGGCGAGCTCCGCCGCCGGCAGGCGCGTGCGCGGATCGCCGGCCAGGTCCATCAGCATCGCGTCGAGGCCGTAGCGCGCCGCGGCCCACTTGTTCTCGGAGACGAGCTGCCGGTGGTAGGCGGTGGGCGGGCGCCCGAGCTTGACCTCGTCGATCGCGCGGGCCACGCTGGACTGCACGTAGGCCGCCAGCATGAGCGTCTGGTCGATGTCGAACTGCACGTCCATGACCCGGATCTCCACCGTGCCGAGGCGCGGATGCGGGCGCACGTCCCACCACAGAAAGGTGTAGTCGTCGATCACGCCCGCCTCCTCCATCGTGGCGACCATGTCGAGGTAGTCGTCATAGGAGGTGAAGCGCGGCGGCTGGCCTGAGCGCGGCATGCTCGCGAAGATCGCCGTGCGCGTCGACGCGAGGCCCGTGGCCTCGCCGCGCCAGAACGGCGAGCTCGCCGAGAGCGCCAACAGCACCGGCAGCTCTGCGAGCAGGCTCTCCATCACGTGCATCGTCAGGTCCGGGTCGGGCACGGCGACGTGCACGTGCATGCCGAACACGAGCTCGCGCCGCGCCACGTACTGCAGTTGCTCGACCAGCCAGCGATAGCGGTCGCGCGTCGTGATGCGCTGATCCTCCGAGAGCGAGAACGGGTGCGCGCCCGCGCCGGCGAGCCGCAGGCCGAGGGGCTCGATGGCTGCCGTGATGCCGCGCCTGACCGTCTCCAGATCGCTGCGCAGCTCGTCGACGTTGGCGCACACGACCGATGCCACCTCGAGCGTGCTCTGCATCAGCTCGGGATGCGCGCGCCCGTCGAGCGGGCCGTCGGCCAGCGCCTCGGCGACCTCGTCGAAGCGGGAGGAGAGCTCGAAGCTGGTCGCGTCGAGCAGCATGTACTCCTCCTCGACGCCGAGGGTCAGGGGCTGTCCTCGGCCGAAGGCATGCTCCGATGCGCTCGTCATCGGGTGAGTATGTGCCCCCCGCACACGAGACCGCAACCTATTCTGAGACCTGTGACCGCGGTCGATCTGCGCCCAGGCGTGATCCGCTACGAGAGCGCGCTCTGGGAGACGACCGCGCTGGCACTGCACGCAGACGGCCAGGCGGTGCTCGTGGATCCCTGCATCTCGGCGCCCGAGATCGCCGCGATCGCCGACGATGTCGCGGCGCGCGGCCTCGAGGTGCGAGGGCTGCTGATCACGCACGCCGACTGGGATCACGTCTGCGGGATCTCCGCCTTCCCCGGCGTGCCGGCGATCATGAGCACGGGCGCCGCCGCCCGCATCGCCAGCGGCCAGGCCGGCGAGGAGGTCGTGCGCCTCGGAGCCGAGGAAGGCCTGAGCTGGGACGGCGCACCGCGCGCCGACCTCGTGTTCGAGCCCGGTGAGGCGCTGCAGGTGGGCCCGTTCACGGTCGAGACGATGGGGCTGCGCGGCCACACCGAATGCGGCGCGGGCTACCGATTCCGCGAGCTCGGGCTGCTGAGCGTCGGCGACTACCTCTCGGTGATCGAATTCCCGTTCGTGTACGTCTCGACCGCAGCCTACCGTGCCACGCTCGCAGCACTGTTGGACTCGCTCCGGCGCGATCCCGTCGAGTTCGTGACGCCGGGTCACGGGCGCGCGCTGAGCGTGGACGACGCGCTCCAGATCGCGGCCGAGGATCTCGACTACCTGCACGCCCTCAAAGCGGCGGTGCGGGACGCTCTCGCTGACGGGGCCGACCGCGAGCAGGCGATCGGGGCGGGAGCCGCGGTGGAGGTACCGCGCGGTGCGGGGGATGACGACGGCAGGTTGCGGCAGGACAATGCCGAACAGCAGCTCACCGAGCTCGCTCCCGCCGCCTGAATCGTGGTCATACTCCGCCTCGCTCGCGCACTCCTCTTCCTGGTCCTCATCCTCGCTGTGGTGGGGGTCGTCGGCTTCGTGCTCGGGCGCCCGTTCGTCGAGCGGCTGGCCGCGCGCTCGATCGAGGATCGCGTCGGCACCCCCGTGAACGTCTCGATCGCCACCTCGATCAGGCCCGGAGCGCTGCGGGGCAACGTCGGCAACGTCACCGTGCGAGCCAAGAAGTTCGAGCACAACGGCCTGCACCTCGCGGGCGCCCAAGCCGTCTACCACGGCGTGGCCGTGCAGTTCTCGGCCCTGTTCTCGGGCAACGTGCGCTTGAGCTATTCGTCCGTCGCCTTCGACGCAACGCTGACCCAGGGCGCCCTCGCCGCCTACCTGCGCGCGCTGCTGGCCCGCAGCGGAATCCCCGCCAAGAAGCTGCACGTCACGATCGGCGCGGGGGCCGCCACGCTGCGCCTCGGCCAGCAGCATGTGGTTGTGGGAGCCAAGATCGTTGGTCGGTCGTCGATCCGGCTGGTCCCACGCAGCGGCTCGCCGGCGCTGCGGCGCGCCCTCACGGGCGCGATCCAGATCGGGCCGCTGTTCGACGGCGTCCACCTCACCGGCATCACGCTCAAGCCGGGGAGGGCGACGCTCACGGGCGCCGGCGCGGCCGGCAAGCTCAACGCTTGACCGGACGGTCGGTCAGGCGTCGAGCACGGCGCGCGAGTCCAGGTGCTGGCCGACCTTGCGCTTCACGCGCTGGAGCGCATTGTCGACCGCTTTCGGGTCGCAGTCGACGAGCTCGCCGATCTCCTCATAGGAGCGGCCTTCGAGGTAGAGCGTCAGTACACGGCCCTCGAGTGGCGACAGGCTGGAGCCGAGGCAGCCCACGAGCGCTGCGAGCTCCTCGGTGGCCACGACGCGACGGGCGGGATCGTCGATGGGCGATCCCGGCAGGGCGTCGCCGAGAGTGAAATCGGAGCCGTCGTCGTAGCCCGCCGGCGTGTGGCTGAAGGACAGGGCGCCGTTGAGGGGCTGGTGCTTGTGACGGGTGGCAGTCTTGATCGCCGTGATGATCTGCCTCGTGATGCAGAGCTCGGCAAAGGAGCGGAATGTCGTGTCCTTGTCGACGCGGTAATCGCGGATCGCCTTGTAGAGGCCGACGAGGCCTTCCTGCACGAGGTCGTCGGGATCGCCACCGGCGATGAAGTAGCTCGAGGAGCGTAGACGGACGAAGCTGGCATAGCGCCGGATGATCTCCGCCTCGCTCGCCCGATTGCCCGAGCGTGCTCGCAAGACGAGATGGAGATCCTCAACCTCACGTTGAGCCTTGTAGGACTCGCTGCGTTGCGGTACCGCTGCCATTAATGCCTGCTCCTGCCCGTTTTCCGTAGCTGGTGTCGACCCCTCTGTCGACAGCTCAGCACGGTATGCAACGCTCAGATCTCAACCTCAACCTGAGCCAGTGATGCCGCAGAACCTAGCACGTACGTACGAGAACGCAAGCGCGCTGAGGCGCATTTGCCGCTTCGCACGAACGTCTGTTCGCTCGGGACCGCTACAAAGCGGCGCGGCGGCGCTGGCGATCCGCCTCGTACAGCAGCAGCGAGGCGGCGACGCTCACGTTGAGCGAGCCGATGGCTCCATGCATCGGAATGCGGACACTGCCGTCGCAGCGCTGACGGACGAGCGGGCGGATGCCCGACCCCTCCGAGCCGAGCACCAGCACCACGCCGCCGGTGAGGTCGAGTTGATCGGGCGTGGCCTCCCCGTGCTCGTCGGCCGCATAGCTCCACAGGTCCCCGCGCTTGCTGCGGCGGAGCAACTCGGCGAGGTTCGTGACCATCGCGATCGGCAGGTGCTCGACGGCGCCGGCCGAGGCCTTGGCGACGACAGCGGTGACGCCCGCCGAGCCGTGCTTCGGGATCACGAGCCCATGGGCGCCGAGGCACTCGCAGGAACGCACGATGGCGCCGAGGTTGCGAGGGTCGGTCACACCGTCGAGCGCGACGACGAGCGCATCCGGGCGCTCGACCAGCGCGTGCGCCTCTGCATACGGATACGGATCGCAGATTGCGACCACGCCCTGGTGGTCGGGCCGCTCGGCCAGCGCAGTGACGCGATCGGCGACCGCGATCGACACGCGCACGCCCGAGGCCTCGATCCACGGCATCGCGGCAGCCGCCTCGCTGGTACAGACGATCTCGCGCACGCGCCTGCGACCGCGCAACGCCTCGCGCACGGGCTGCAACCCGTACACCAGGTCGGTGCGCGGCGGCCGTTCGGCGCGGTCACTCATCGAGTGGGACGACCTGCGGCCCCTGCGGCGTGTCCCGCACGCTGAAGCCGAGTTGCGCGACGCGATCGCGCAACTCGTCGGCGCGCGCGTAGTCGCCACGTGCACGAGCCGCGGCCCGCTCCTCGGCCAGCGCGAGGGCCTCGGCCGAGGCCTCGGGTGCGTCGTCGAGCGAGGCGAGGCCGAGCACGTCGAGGGCATCTCGAAGCAGATCGGCTGCATCGGAGACGGCGCCGGGATCGGCGGTACCGGCAGCAACCTCGAGATTGATGACGCGCGCGAGGCCGTGGAGAGCGGCAAGCGCTCGGGGAGTCTCGAGGTCGTCCGCCATGCGAAGCCTGAATTGCTCGAAGGCCTCCTGCGCGCGCGGCACCACCGCCGTATCGGACCCGCCATCCCCTGCCGCGTAACGACGTGCGTTGCGCAGAGCCTCGCGGAGGCCGGCTGCTGTCGCTCTCGCCTGGCTGAGCGTCGCCTCGTTGTAGTCAACGGGGCTTGCGTAGTGCGCCTGGGCGAAGAACACGAGCAGCGTCTCTCTTCCCACCCGCGCAACAGCCTCGGCGAGGCCTTCGATGTTCCCCTCCGACTTCGACATCTTCTCACCGCTGAGCCGGAGCATTCCGTTGTGCATCCAGGTCGGCGAGAATTGCTCACCGGCGGCGAGTGACTGTGCGCGCTCGTTCTCGTGGTGCGGAAAGATCAAATCGAGCCCGCCGCCGTGCACGTCGATCTCGCCGTGAAGCTCTTCGAGGGCCATCGCAGAGCACTCGATGTGCCAGCCGGGGCGACCTCGGCCCCAGGGGGAATCCCAGTAGGAGTCCTCGTCCGGCTTGTGCCCCTTCCAGAGCGCGAAGTCGAGCGGGGAGCGCTTGCCCTCCCCGGGTTCGACGCGTGAGCCTGCGATCAGCTCGTCCGGGCGCTGGCCCGAGAGCTCGCCGTACTCGGGAAAGGCTTCGACGCTGAAGTACACGTCGCCGTCCTCCGTCGCGTAGGCGGCGCCGCGGTCGATCAGGCTGGTGATCAGGCCCTTGATTCCTTCGAGGGCGTCGCTCGCCAGAGGCTCGGTGTCGGGCCGGCCGAGCCCGAGCTCGTCGGTATCCGCTCGATACGCGGCCGCCATCTGATCCGCGAGCAGCTTCGAAGGGACGCCCAGCTCGTTGGCTGCGCGGTAGATCTTGTCGTTGATGTCCGTGATGTTCACGACCAGGCGCACGTCGAAGCCGAGCAGCTTCTCGCACGTCCGCTTCAGCACCATCGCAATCCAGAATGGGCGCGCGTTGCCGACGTGGATGCGGCCATAGACCGTCGGACCGCAGCTGTAGACGCCGAGGGACTCTCCCTCGGGTGGCTCGAAAGCGACGAGCCCGCGCACGCGGTCGTGAAGTTTCAGTTCGGTCATGTCCTGCAGCGCCTCAGGGCTTCCTCGCGCGGCAGCACCGAGACGACGGCCGGGAGCGGCAGGCCGTGCGGTGCGCCCGTGAGGGCGATCCGCAGGGGGTGTAGCACGTCGCGCGCCGACAGGCCGCGGCTCTTGCCGAGCGCGCGCAGCTGGTCGATCAGCTCGGCGGCGGCCGGGTACGGCAGGTGCTCGCGCCCGTCGTGCTCGCGCAGCTCGCAGAACAACGCGAGCGCGGGCGAGCCGGGAGACGGCCCGGCGGGCCTCTGTGCTAAGGCCGCAGCACTCTCTGCGATCTCCCCGAGCGCAGAGGCGCCCCGCGCGGCTTCCGCCAGCGCCGTCACCACGACGGGCGGCGTGTGCTCGGGCAGGAATGGCGCCAGACGGCCGGCCAGCTCCTCGAGCGGCAGGCTCTCGAGCACCTCGCGCGCCATCCAGGCGAGGTGCGCCGGATCGGCGTGGGCCGTGCCGCGGCCGAGGCGCGTGAGCGAGAAGCGCTGGGCGAGCTCGGCGAACGGCGCCACCTCGGGTGCTCCCCCCTGCGCGGGGCAGGCGAGCTGCGCGGCGTATGCGACGACCGCCTCGGGCGGCACACCGCGGCCCCGCAGTGCCGCGAGGGGCTCCGCCCCGCGGCGCGCCGAGAGCCGCTCGCCGTCGGGCCCGACGATGATCGGGCAGTGGGCGAACACCGGCTCGGGCGCGCCCAGCGCGCGCATCACCAGGAGGTGGCGCGCCGAGTTGACGAGGTGATCCTCGCCGCGCACGATGTGGGTGATCGCGAGGTCGCGGTCGTCCACCGCCGTCGCGAGGTCGAAGGTGGGGCGGCCGTCGGCACGCACGAGCACGAAGTCCGCTATCCCGTCGCCCGCGAAGCGCACAGGCCCGCGCGTCGCATCCTCGACGACGATCTCGGCGGATGGCACGCGGAAGCGGATGACGTTCGCCTCCCCGGCCTCGTGCCGGCGCTCGGCGTCGGCGCGCGGGAGTGCGCGACAGCGGCCGTCGTAGCGTTCCTGCGACGGCGGGCAGAAGCAGCGGTAGGCATGGGTGGTGGCGAGCAGGTGCTCGGCCGCCGCCAGATGCTCCGCGCGGCGCGCGCTCTGCCGGACCGGCTGGCCGGCGAACCCGATTCCGAGCCAGCCCAGGTCGTCGAGGATGCGCTGCTCGGCGCCCTCGGCCGTGCGGTCGGCGTCCGTGTCGTCGATGCGCAGCAGCAGCTCGCCGCCGAGAGCGCGTGCCGCCAGGGCGTTCGCCACGGCGACGACGGCGGAGCCGAGATGGAGCGGGCCCGTCGGCGATGGGGCGAAGCGAAGGCGCGGGGACGGCATGCGGCCTGCATGGTCGCAGCCCTGCGCTTCGCGGATGGCCGCTGCTGGCGCTGTTAGTGTTCTTTGCGGCAATCGCGAAGGGGAGCGTGAGATGTCCAGGACGCTGCGCACAGTCGTCATCGCCGCTGGGGCGGTCGCGGCCATCGCTTCCGGCGCGCCGTCCGCGTCGCTGGCCGGCGCCACCCTGCCTCCCGCTCCCACGGTCACCGTTCGCGGGACGATCGCGAGCTATCACGTGTCCGGCCGGGGCGTCCAGATCGTGGCGCTCGCGAACGGGCGCTGCAGCGCGCTCGACTGGGTACCGGGCGCGCCGCCCCCGCAGGCGCACGCGGTGGCAGCGAGCCGCTGCACGAACGCGCGCACGCCGGCGCAGTCCGAGCAGCTGGCCGAGGCCGCGCGCGGACAGCTCCCGCAGGCGGTCACGAGCGGCAACGCCCGCGTGGCCGTGACCGGCGGCGGTCTCGACGCAGCGCAGGTGCTGGTCGTCCGCGACCGCGCGTCGGGTCGCATCCTGCATCGCTGGCCACTTCCCGACGAGGTCTCCTCGCTGGCTGTCGGCCACGGCATCGCCGTGCTCGCGACAGTGCGGCACCAGGGGCTCTACGCGGTGCGCCTCAGCGACGGGCGCCTCCGCATCGTCGGGTTGATGGGCTGGCTCGATCGCCCGGCCCTCGGCGCCTCGGGCATCGTCTTCCGCGACGACATGTACGGGCGGCGCAACGAGCGCCGCGGGCAGGCAGTCCTGCAGTACCTCTCCTGGAAGGACGTCGACGCTGCGCTCGACGACGCGTCGACGTCGTACACGGCAGCGGGTGCACAGCCGGCCTGGGCCTACGACGGCCAGCGCGTGGTCATGGCAATGCGCGACCCGGCCATCCCGTGCGACCGCGTGCACTTCTGGAACGTCGCCTGGGATCGCCGCGTGCAGCTCACGCAGGTCGCCGATCACATCTGCCCGGGCGGCGCCGGCACCCACGTCAAGGCACTCGCACTCGGCGGCGTGCGCGCGGCGTGGCTGGTCGAGAATCTCGCGGGGCGCCGCTGGCTGATCAGCGCGACGATCGTCGCCTGCGAGGAGCGCATCGTCGCGAAGGCACCCGCCGGCAACGCAGGAGCGAGCGAGCGCGGTCTTGTCGGCGACGGCGGGCTCGTCGCCTTCTCGGCCATCGGGGCTCCGGGCGTGCAGGCCATCTGGCGCAATCGCGCCGTGGCCGGCAGCAGCAACGTGAAGGGCAAGGCGCTCGCACCCGGGACCGGCTCGCTGGCGCTCTCGGCCGACGCCGACCGCGTCGCGGTGCTCGAGCGAGGCGGGCGGGTCGAGATCCGCAGCAAGTTCGGCGCCCTCGGCGGCGTCGTGCGCACACCCGGCGCGCGGGCGGTCTCCCTGCGCGGCGGCAGCCTGGCCGTGCTCGCCGCGAACCATCTCGATCTCTATGACGTCGCCTCGGGCACGCGCGTCCACAGCTGGCGCGCTCCCGCTCGGGCACGCAGCGTAGACATGCAATTCGGCGTCGCCACCGTGGCCGCGGGCCGGCGAGTGTATGCCGTTCGGCTCGCGACCGGCCACACCGCGATGCTGGCGACGGCGCCGAGTCGCGTCGAGGCCCAGATCGAGGCACCGGGCGTCGTCTACCGCTACGACGCGGCCGGCAGCGGCGAGTTCCGCTTCGTGCCCTTCGCGAAGGTGCTGCGCGCACTGGCGCGTTAGGGCCCGGAGGGCGCGCTAGCGTGCCCTCCGTGCAAGCCGAGCTCCTGGCCTGGTTCGCCGCGCACGGACGAGATCTGCCGTGGCGCCGTACGCGCGACCCCTACGCGATCCTGGTAAGCGAAGTCATGCTGCAGCAGACGCAGGTCGCCCGCGTCCTGGAGCGCTATCCGCTGTGGCTCGCGCGCTGGCCCACGCCGGCTGCCCTGGCCGCCGCGCCCGCCGCCGACGTCCTGCGCGCCTGGTCCGGCCTCGGTTACAACCGGCGCGCGCTCAATCTCCAGAACGCCGCACGGCGCGTCGTCGAGCTCGGCGAGTTCCCGCGCGACGTCGCAGAGCTCGAGCGACTGCCCGGGATCGGGCCGTACACCGCGCGTGCCATCGCCTGCTTCGCGTTCGGCGCCGAGGTGCTCACGCTCGACACCAACGTGCGGCGGGTGCTGGAGCGCTCGCTCGGCACCACCGAGATCTCTCCGCCCCCCGGTCGCGCGTGGGATTTCAACCAGGCGCTCTTCGACCTCGGTGCGCAGGTATGCCTGGCACGAGTCCCGCGCTGCGAGCGCTGCCCGCTGGCCGGCGAGTGCCCCTCGCGGGGACGCACGTTCGCGCCGCTTCGCCGCCAGAGCCGGTTCGAGGGCTCACGGCGGCAGCGCCGTGCAGCGCTCGTGCGCGAGCTCGCGACCGGCCCGAGACAAGACCACGGCTACGATCGAGACGTGGTCGACTCACTGCTCGCCGACGGCCTCGCCGTCCGGCGCACGGACGGCCTGCTCGCCCTTCCCGAGGAGGTCGCCGCGCCATGAACATCCCCGTCTACGCGGCCAATGCCGTGCGCTGCCTCGCAGTGAAGCCCGGCGAGCACTTCCAGGCCCTGGTCGACGAGCCGTTCGCCGACGTCGGCTCCCGGCTCTGCGACGCCGCGCTGGCGGCCGGCGCGGCGTCCGCGGCCTGCGTCGTCGTCCCCGACTCGGGGCGCCCGCTGACGACCTCGTACGAGCCCCTGGTTGCCTCGCTCGCGGCGACCGACGCCATCTGCTTCTGGTTCACGGAGATCCACGACGAGGAGTTCGCCGCCTTTCGCAAGCCCTTCTACGCGGGCGCGAGCCTTGCAGGGACGCGCGTCGCCTTCGGCGGACGCCTCGACCGGTCGATGCTGGAGCACGAGATGGCAGCCGACTACGGCGCGCTGCACGAGCGCACCGCGCAGCTCGCGGCGCGGCTGGACGGCAGCAAGCTCGTGCGCGTGACGACGCCGGGCGGCACCGATTGCACCTTCGACGTCACGGGGCGGGAGTGGTTGCTCGACGACGGCGTGCTGGATCAGCCAGGGGCCTTCGGCAACCTGCCTGCGGGCGAGGTCTTCATCTCGCCGCTCGCCACCGGCGCCGACGGCGTCTGCGTGATCGACCGCTCCATCGCGCTGGCCGACGAGGGCCTCGTGGACGAGCCGATCCGGCTCACGTTCCGCGAGGGCCACATCGTCTCGATCGAGGGCGGGCGCTCGGCCGATTCGACGCGCAAGGCGATCGCCGCGGCGGGCGCCGGCGCCGACGTCGTGGCCGAGCTCGGCATCGGCACGAACGATCGCGCGCGCATCACGGGCAGCGTGATCACGGACGAGAAGGTGCTCGGAACCGCCCACGTCGCGTTCGGCGACAACGCGAGCCCGAGCTACGGCGGCGACAATCGCGCCGCGATCCACGTCGACGGTGTGATGGCCGACGCGACGATCGAGGCGGATGGCCAGGTCGTCATGGTCACCGGTGCCCTCACGTAGGGGCCGATCGGGTCTCTCAGGCGTGCTCGTCGTACTGCGGGAGATCGTCGGTGATCTCGAACCAGGGGGCCTTGGAGCCGACGAAGATGTGATGGGTCGGGCGGATGGCAGGAACGTCCGCCAGCGACCCCATCGCCACGTGGACATACGCGCCGTCGCGGACCACGGAGAAGAGGAAGGAGCCGCACTCCCGGCAGCGGGTGTCGTTCCAGTTCTCGTCTCCGCAGATCGTCACGGCATCGAGGCCGCGCGAGACCTGGAGCTTCGCCCGCTCGATGCCGGCGAACGGCTTGAACGCGGAGCCGGTCGCGGCGCGGCAGCGCGAGCAGTGGCAGTTCGCCGCATAGCGGAACGCGTCCGCGACCTCGTAGCGAACCGCGCCACACCAGCATCCTCCGCCGAGCACCCGGTCGTTCGACATGCTTCCTTCCCCTCAGGTGTGAGCCGAGAGCAACGCGACGGCCTGACAGGCCGCGCCCTCGCCGCGCCCGGTGAAGCCGAGGCCGTCCGTGCCCGTCGCTCGCACGGAGACGCGCCCGACCTCGCACAGCAGCGCCTCCGCGACGCGCGCGCGCATGGCCGGGCGATGCGGCGCGAGCTTCGGGGCCTGCAGGACGACGAAGGCATCGACGTTGACGAGGCTCCAGCCGGCGGCTGCGATCCGGCGCCAGGCCTCGGCCAGGAGCTCGACGCTGCGTGCGTCGCGGAACCGCTCGTCGCTGGACGGGAACAGCGTGCCGATGTCGTCCATGCAGGCCGCCCCGAGCAGCGCATCGCACAGCGCGTGACAGACGATGTCGGCGTCCGAGTGCCCCTCGAGGCCGTGCGAATGCGGAATCTCGACACCGCCGAGCACGAGCGGGCGGCCGGGCACCAGGCGGTGCGCGTCGAAGGCGGTGCCCACGCGAAGCTCACCCAAGCGGCACCTCGCGCCGCTCCCGGCCGCTGAACATCGAGACCGTGCGGTAGCCGCAGGCGTGGGCAGCAATGAGCGCGCGATCGTAGTCGCGGCCGAGATCCTCGGGCACGTGGCCATCGGAGCCCAGCGTGATGGGTACGCCGCGCCGGTGCAGCGCGCGCAGCAGAGCGGGCGCCGGGTACAGCTCGCCGGCGGCCTTGCGCAGCCCGGCGGTCGAGATCTCCACCGCGACGGCCGCCGCAGCGATCGCGTCGGCCGTCTGCTCGTGCTCGCTCTCGACGACGGACGGGCTGGCCGCGTTGCCGAACACCTTGGCCAGATCGAGGTGCGCCAGGACGTCGAACAGGCCCGAGGCCGCGGCCGCGCGCACCTGGGCGAAGTATCGCCGCCAGACCTCGTCGACCGCCATGTCCTCCCAGATCGCATAGTCCGGGTGGTCGACCGCGAGGCCGCCCAGCCAGTGCACGGAGCCGAGCACGAGGTCGAAGTCGCGGCCCTCCACGAGAGCCGCGAGCTCGTCCTCGCGCCCCTCGATCCAGTCGAGCTCGATGCCGCACGCCACGGGCTCGCCGTGCGAGCGCACCGCTGCCACGTAGGCGTCGAGGTCGGCCTGCGCACTCTGGTGCCAGAACGGGTGGTCGAGCAGACCGGCCGCCTGGCGGAAACGATGGCAATGCTCGGTCAGGCAGACGTGGCCGATCCCGGCCTCCCGCGCCCTGTCCGCGTACAACGCGACGCGGGCAACGGACAACTCCGCCGCGCCGAGGGCGGCGCCGTCGGGCGCGAGGTGAAGGTGGTAGTCGACGAGCAAAGTCTGGCTCCGAACGCCGCGCTGATTCCGTGACAGAGCTTCTACGTGCGAATGCGCTCCCCAGCCGGATCGTAGAGCGCTCCCTCGACGACCTCCGCCGGAACCCACTCGCCGAACACCTCGATCTCGGCGCGCGTGCCCGCCGTGGCGTGCACGACGGGCAGGTAGGCGAACGCGATGCTGCGCCGCACGCGGCTGCCGTAGCCGCCGGAAGTCACGCGCCCGCACAGCTCGCCCCCGATGCGCACGGGCTCCGAGCCGAGGCAGACCGAGCGTGGATCCGCGAGCACGAGGCAGACGAGGCGCTCGCGCGGGCCGCCGCCCTCGCGCTCGGCGCGCAGCGCGTCCTGGCCGATGAACGCCGCCGGCTTCTCGAGACGCACCGCGAACCCGACGCCGGCGGCCTCGGGCGTCGTCTCCGGCGTGAGGTCGGTGCCCCAGGCGCGATAGCCCTTCTCGAGCCGCATCGATTCGATGGCGCGATAGCCGCCGCCGCGCAGCCCGTGCTCCGACCCGGCCTGCCTGAGCAGGTCATAGAGCGTCAGCCCGTACTCCGCCGGCGCGTAGAGCTCCCAGCCGAGCTCGCCCACGTAGGTCACGCGCGAGGCGAGCAGCGGCGTGGCGCCGACGGCGATCTCCCGCGCGCTCATGTACGGGAAGGCCTCGTTCGAGAGGTCGCTCTTCGTCAGCGGCTGCAGGATGTCGCGCGCGCGGGGGCCCCAGAGGCAATAGCACGTGCGCGACGACGTGACGTCGTCGGCGTAGACGGAGCCGTCCTCGGGCAGGTGCTTGCGCAGCCAGGCGAGGTTGTGCGAGCCGAAGGCCGTGCCGGTCACGTAGAGATAGCGATCGCTCGCGAGCCGCACCAGCGTGACGTCGGCCTCGATGCCCCCGCGCGGGTTGAGCAGCTGCGTGTAGATGACCGAACCGAGCGGACGGTCCACCTCGTTCGCGCACATGCGATTGAGGAACGCGCAGGCACCGAGCCCGTGCACGTCGAGCTTGGCGAAGGACGACTGGTCGATCAGCACGGCGCCCTGGCTGGCCGCGAGGCATTCACTCTCGATCGCGGGCGACCAGTGCTTCCCGGCCCAGCCGCGCGGGCGCAGCTCCTCGTCTCCGCCTGGGACGTTGACGTCGAACCAGTTGACGCGCTCCCAGCCGGACTTCTCGCCGAAGCTCGCGCCGTCGCGCGTGTGCCTCGCGTAGGCGGGCGAGACGCGCAGCGGGCGGCCTGCCAGACGCTCCTCGCCGGGGTACTTGATGTCGTAATAGGTCGAGTAGACCTCGATCGTGCGCGCGAGCGTGTAGCTCTGGGAGCGGTAGGGGCGACCGAAGCGGCGGATGTCCATGTGCCAGAGATCCCATTCGGGCTGGCCCTCGACGATCCACTCCGCCATGACCTTGCCGATGCCGCCTGCCCCCGCGAGACCGTGGGCGCAGAACCCCGCCGCGACCCAGAACCCGGGCACCTCCGACTCGCCCAGGATGAACTCGCCGTCGGGCGTGAAGGCCTCGGGCCCGTTGAAGAAGCGCTTGACCTGCGCCTCCTCCATGGCGGGCACACGGCGGATCGCGCCCTCCATCAGCTCCTCGAAGCGCTCGTAGTCCCAGGTCAGGAGCTGCGCCTCGAAGCCCTTCGGAATGCCGTCGAGTGCGAATGGCGCGGGGTCGCGCTCGTAACCGCCCATCACGAGCCCGCCCACCTCGGTGCGCCAGTAGACGAGGTTGTCGGGGTCGCGCAGCGTGGGAAGCGGCTCCAACGGCGCGTCGAATGGCTCCGTGATGAGGTACTGGTGCGCCATCGGGATGATCGGTACGGTGACGCCCACGAGCTTCGCCACGTCGGGCGCCGCCATGCCGGCGGCATCGACGACGATCTCGGTCTCGATCTCGCCCTTGTCGGTCACGACGCGGGAGATGCGCCCGCGCCCATCGCGTTCGATCGCGGTCACCTGCGTGCGCGTGTTGATCTCGGCGCCGTAGTGCCGTGCGCCATCGGCCAGCGCGAACGTCAGCTGACTCGGATCGAGGTAGCCGTCGCGCGGCAGGAATGCCGCGCCCAGGACGCCATCGGTCGAGATCAGCGGGAAGCGCTGCTTGGCCTCCTCCGCACTGATGATCTCGAGCGGCAGGCCGAACGTCTTGGCCCACCCGGCCTGGCGCTGGATCTCCTCCAGGCGCGCCTGGGAGGAGGCGAGCCGGATGCCGCCGAGCTCGTGCCAGCCGGGATCCTTGTCCGTCTCGCGGCGCAGCGCGGCGTACAGCTCGACCGAGTACATCATCATCCGCGTCAGCGACACGGACGAGCGCAGCTGCCCCACGAGGCCGGCCGAGTGCCAGGTCGAACCATAGGTCAGGTCGTACTGCTCGACGAGGACGACGTCCTGGAAGCCGAGCTTGGCCAGGTGGTAGGCGATGCTGCAGCCGCCGACCCCGCCCCCGATCACGACCGCTCCGGCCCGGCTCTTCACGCGGCGAAGCGTACCGTTGTGCGTATCCTTGGCGGCCGGAACCAGCCGCTGGAGGCCTTGTGAGCGACGAGCACGTGACGATCGACGACATCCTGCCCCGCGTGGAGCAGCTCGCGGGCGACGGGCGCGTCGTCACGGAGCTGCCCGGAGGGCTCACGAACACGAACTACAAGGTCGTCGTCGGGGGTCGGAGCTACGTCGTGCGCGTGTCCTCCAAGGACGCCGGGCTGCTCGCGATCGACCGCGAGAACGAGTACGTCAACTCGGTGGCCGCGGCCGAGGCGGGCATCGGTGCTTGCGTCGTCGCCTACCTGCCCGAGCTGGGCGCGCTCGTGCTCGACTTCATCGAGGGCTCGACCATGAGCTCCGGGGACCTGCGCCGCGGCGACCGCCTGCGCGAGGTCGCCGAGGCGATCACGCAATTGCACGGCTGCCGGCGTTTCCGAGACGACTTCAACATGTTCCGCGTGCAGGAGCGCTACATGCGCATCGTGCAGGAGCGCAGCCTGCGGCTGCCCAACCGCTATCTCGATTTCGCCCCGCAGGTGCGCGAGATCGAGGACGCCATGGCCGTGCGCGACGAGGGCACGGTCCCGTGCAACAACGACCTCCTGGCGGAGAACTTCATCTGGACGGGCGACCGCTTCCAGCTGATCGACTACGAGTACTCCGGCAACAACGACCCGATGTTCGAGCTCGGCAACGTGTGGAGCGAGTCGAACCTCTCGCTCGGCCAGCTCGAGCAGCTCGTCGAGCACTACTACGGCCGGCCGCTCGTCAACAAGGTCGCCCGGGCGCGCCTGTGGGGGCTGATGTCGAAGTACGGCTGGACGCTCTGGGCCTCGATCCAGGACGGCGTCTCGACGATCGATTTCGACTTCTGGGGCTGGGGTATGGAGAAGTACGACCGCGCCGTCGCGGAGTTCGACGGTCCAGAGTTCGCGCGCCTCTGCGAGGACGTCCGGCGTGACGACTGATCCGGGCCCCGCCCGGGCCCTGATCCTCGACTTCAACGGCACCGTCTCGCACGACGAGCACATCGTGCTGGAGCTCTTCCAGGAGCTGTTCGCCGAGCACGGGCGCCCGCTCGACGCGGCGACGTACGAACGCCAGCTGGCAGGCATGTCCGACCCGGAGATCGTCTGGGCCTGGCTCGGGCGCGACCATCCCGCGGCGCCTGCGGTCGTCGCCGAGCGCGACCGCCGCTACCGAGCGCGCACGGCGGACGGCTCGACCATCCCCGCGCAGGTTCGCGAGGCGGTGCGTCTCGCCGCAGAGCACGTGCCCGTCGCGATCTGCTCCGGCGCTGCGCGAGCCGAGATCGAGGCGACGCTCGCCGCGGCGGGCATCGCCGGATCGATCGACCTGATCGTGGCCGCGGAGGACGTCGCGCGCGGCAAGCCTGCACCCGACGGCTACCTCGCCGCCCACCGGCTGCTCGCCCCGGAGCTTCCCGCCGCTGACGTCCTGGTCTTCGAGGACACGGAGGTCGGCGTCATCTCCGCGCTGGCGGCCGGTCTGCGCTGCATCGCCGTGCTCGGCACCATGCGCGCCGATCGCCTGCGCGCCGCCGAGCGCGTCGTCCGGGAGCTCGAGCCGCGAATCGTGCGCGAAGCGCTCGGCCTGCCCGTCTGATCCGCGGCAAAGCCGCAACAGATCCGAGGGTCGAGCCCGATGAGCGTCTCACCGTGCGCCCGGAGAATGGGCGCAACAACCGAGGAGCGCGATCATGAGGACTACCACGACACTTCCAATGCTCGCACTGCTGGCAGCGGCCTCCGCAGGCGCGCTGGCCGCGGGCGCGTCGGCAGCCGGCAATTCTTCGAATCTCGTCATCCGCCATCAGCTGCGCGGATGTCACTCGTGGTCGGCCAACGGCGATTCCTACCGCCCCAGCCAGGCGATCACGCTACGTCGCGGGGGGAGCGTGAGCATCACGAACAACGACGTGATGCCGCACAAGCTCGTCGAGACGAGCGGCCCGGCCGTCACGATCTCCCGCCTCAAGGTCGGCATGGGCATGGGCATGAAAGGCACCTTCCCGCCCGCGATGCTCGCACGCATGGGCTCGGTTTCGAAGCTCACCTTCAGCAAGGCCGGCGTCTACAAGTTCACGACGAAGCCGGGCGAGGACTTCATGACCGGCGTCAAGACCGCCGGCGAGGACAACGTGCTGAGGTTGACCGTCACCGTCCGCTGACCGGCGCGGACCGCGCTGCGGGCATCTCGATCCAGGTGCCCAGACTCGCCGTCACGCACAGTCGGGGTCAGACAACGCAATGTGCGTGCCTGACCCCGATATGTGCACCTTCGCTCACGCCGCGCTCGGCCAGCCGGTGCCTCTTCCTGGAGACGGCCTAGCCGTCCTCGCCCTCGCCGATCAGCAGCTCGGCGCGGGCGAGGTCGGCCGGCGTCGTGATCTTGAAGGCGCGCTCGTCACCCTCGACGCACACGACGGAGCGACCGAGCGCCTCCACCAGCGAGGCGCAGTCGGTCGCGGCGCCGGCATCGGCGGAGAGCGCCTCGCGCAACACGGCCAAGGGAAAGCCCTGCGGCGTCTGCACGGCTCGCAGCGCAGCGCGCTCGAGCGTCTCGGTGACGCTGCCGTCCGGGCCCACACGCTTGACCGTGTCGGCCAGCGGCAACGCGGGCACGGCGCCGTCGCCGCCGCCGTGCAGGGCAGCCACCACGCGATCGACGACCGCCGGAGGCGTGAGCGGGCGCGCAGCGTCGTGCACGAGCACGAAGGCAGCGCCGTCGGGCACGCAGGCGACCCCGGCGGCGACCGACTCGGGCCGCGTCGCGCCGCCTGGCACGGCGGCGGCGATCTTCATCGCGCACAGGTCGTCGGCCAGCAGCGAGGCACGCTCCTCGTACTCCTCCGGCACGACCATCACGATGCCGTCGATCAACTCGTGGTCGTCGAGCATCGCGAGCGACCACGCCAGCATCGTGCGACCGCCCAGCCGCACGAAGGCCTTGGGGCGGTCGGCGCCGAGCCGATCCCCCGCACCGCCCGCCACGACGACCGCCCAGGTCTCGCCGGGCATGGGCGTCAGGAGGCCAGTCGCGTGAAGATCATCTTGCCGCTCGGGGACTGCAGCACGCTCGTGACCTCGGTCTCCACGAGCTCGCCGATGCGCCCGCGGCCGCCCTCCACCACGATCATGGTGCCGTCGTCGAGGTAGCCGACGCCCTGCTCGGCCTCCTTGCCCTCGCGGATGACCTTGACGCGCAGCGCCTCCCCCGGCAGCACGGCCGGCTTGAGCGCGTTGGCCAGGTCGTTGACGTTGAGCACGCGCACGCCCTGAATCTGCGCGACCTTGTTGAGGTTGTAGTCGGTCGTGAGGATCGGCATGTCCTGATCGTGGGCGACACGTACGAGCTTGGCGTCGACGTCGGTGATGTCCGGCACGGAAACCTCGGGCGTCGCCACGGGATGCGAGCTCAGCCGCAGGTCGTGCACGACCTCGAGGCCGCGCCGGCCGCGTGCGCGGCGTTGCGGGTCGGTCGAGTCCGCCACGCGCTGCAACTCCTGCAGCACGAACACGGGGATCACGAGCTCCCGGTCGACGAATCCCGTCGAGATCAGGTCGCCGATCCGCCCGTCGATGATGGCGGAGGTGTCGACGAGCATCGACAGCGGCTGCGTCTGGCGCTGCGGCCGTTCGCGCTCGCCCCGCAGCCGCGGGCGGCGGCTCTCGCGCGCATCGCTGCGGCCCTCGTCCGCCCCGAGCCCGCCGAGCCGGAGGATCGAGCCGTGGCTGCGCGCACCGACGACGGCGAACAGGTACCCCAGCACGAGCGCCAGCGGCAGCAGCAGATAGCGCCCGACATACGGCAGCGGGCGCACGGCGAACGTCGCCAGCGCCGCGGCGCCGAGGCCGAGCACGAGCCCTACGCCGCCGACGACCAACTCGCCGGCGGGACGCGCCTGTGCTGCTCGTTCGACCCTCCCGATTGCCCGAACCAGAGGCCCGCCGACGATCCAGCCGACGATCAATCCAGCAAGGGCGCCAACCACGATCGCGATCGTCCAGCGAGCCCAGGGAGAAGAAGACAAAAGATGGAAAGGTAGGTCCCCTGGACCGGCCGCAACCTGGCTGCCTGCGAGTGCTCCCAGGAGGGCGAAGACCAGCCTCACGATCAGCTTCACGGTCTACGCTCCTTTGTCCGCGGCGCGGGTGGGCCGAAAGGTTCTCGGCCTCCGCGTCCGCGGTCAGCTTACCGGCTGATGCCGCACGGGGCTAGCCCCCGACCGGGTCTATCAGGCGGCGCGGGCCTCGGGAGAGAGCACGTCGTCGATCCACGCGAGCGCCTCTTCCTCGTCGGTCTTGCGGGCGTACTGCAACTCGGACGCGAGCAGGCGCTTGGCGCGCATGAGCAACTGGCGCTCACCGCCCGAAAGGCCCTTCTCGTCCTGGCGGCGGGCAAGGTTGCGGATCACACCTGCAAGCTCGCGCGGATCGCTCGACTTGAGTTGTTCCTGATGTGCGCGGAAGCGGCGGTTCCAGTTGGCGTCCTGCTCGCTGACGTCGCCGGTGAGGACGTCGATGATCTCCTGCAGGGCCTGCTTGGCGACGACCGGGCGGATACCTGCAGCCTCGACGCCGTCGCAGCGCACGAGCATGGTGAGCTCGGACTGGAAGATCCTGATCGTCAGGTACTCGTGGTCCTCACCCAGGATGTGCTTGTGCTCGCGTGCGACGACCTTGCCGGCGCCCTGACGCGGATACACGACGATCTCTCCGACCTTGAACATTGAGTGCTCCCTCGGTACGGGCAGCGGCGTTCCCTCGCGCAGCCTCGCCTCTCACCTTAGTTCCGAAAAGGGGGATATGGGGATCCACCGCTACGATCGCTCGCCATGGCGCCTCTGCTCGTGATCGACGGAGATTCCCTCGGCCACCGGGCGTACCACGCGATGCCGCCGGTCGAGGGCGCCGGCGGAAGGCCCGTCGGGCTGCTCGTCGGGTTCGCCAACGTGCTGCTGGCGACCTGGCGGGAGACCCGGCCGCGCGCGGTCCTCGTCTGTCTCGACACCCGCCTGCCGTCGTACCGGCACGACCTGCTTCCGGCCTATCAGGGTCAGCGTGATCCCTTCGCCACGGAGCTCTGCGAGCAGCTCGACCGCATCGCGGAGATGACCGTGGCGTTCGGCTTCGCCGCAGCGAAGGTCGTCCCCTGGGAAGCCGACGACCTGCTCGCGACGGCGGTCACGCAGGAGGAGGCGCGCGGGGGCGGCGCGCTCGTCGTCTCGAGCGACCGCGACACCTACCAGCTCGTCTCGGATGTGACCTCGACGCTGCACCCGCGGCCGCGCGGCGTGCTCGAGAGGGTCGATCGCGCCGGCGTGCGCGAGCGCTACGGGATCGAGCCCGAGCAGGTGCCCGACCTCATCGCGTTGCGGGGCGATCCCTCCGACAACATCCCCGGAGCGCGCGGCATCGGCCAGAAGACCGGCGCCGAGTTGCTACGCCGCTACGGCGATCTCGAGGGCGTCATCGCCCATGCCGCCGACCTGACGCCGCGCCAGCGCCTCGCGGTCGAGGGCAGCGCCGAGGACCTGCGCCGCTATCGCGACGTCGCCACGATGCGCCGCGACGTCGCGCTCACGATCCCGGAGGACGCGTCGCTGGACCCCGAGTCGGCGTCGGATTGGTGCCGCGAGGCAGGCATGCTCGGTCTGGCCCGGCGGCTCGCCCCCTGAGACGTTCTCACTGCATGAGCGTCGTGTCCATGCAGTGAGAACGTCTGAGACCTGATTTGCTTCGGGTCGTGAAGCCCGACTCGCTGCTCGTCCGCGGTCTCGTCGACCACCCCTCGGCGGGACTCTCCCCTGCGCTCGATCGCTCGACGACGTTCGAGCGCGAACGGGGAGGCGCATCGCCCTACGGACGCGGGCACGCGCCCGTCGCGGCCGAGGCGGAAGCGCTGCTTGGGGCGCTCGAGGACGCAGAGGCGACGGTCTTCGCCAGCGGCATGACCGCCTGGACGTGCATCTGCCTCGCGGTGCTCGCGGAGGGCAAGCCGCTTGCGCTCCCCACGAGCGGCTACTACAGCCTCGAGGGATTCTCCGCGGGGATCCTGGAGCGCTTCGGGGTCGAGTTGCGCCGCTACGACGCGCGCGACCGCTCGGAGTTCCGCCACGCCTGCGAGGGAGCCGCGCTGGCTCTCATCGAGACGCCGTCCAACCCGTTGCTCACGCTGACGGACATCTCACAGGCGGCGGCCGACGCGCATACCGGGGGTGCGCTCCTGTGCTGCGACAGCACGTTCGCGAGCCCGCTCCTTCAGCGGCCGCTCGATCTCGGCGCCGACCTGGCCTGGCAGAGCGCGACGAAGTACCTCGCCGGGCATTCCGACGTGCTCGCCGGCGTGGTCGCGACGCGTGACTCCGTGCTGCGGGAACGACTCGTGCGGACGCGCCGCACGATCGGCGGAGTGCTGGCCCCGGACGCCGCGTGGCTCCTGCTGCGCGGCCTGCGCACCCTGCACGTCCGCCTGCCCCGCCAGGTCGCCTCCGCATCCGAGCTCGCCCGCAGGCTGGATGCCCATCCCGCCGTGCGCGAGGTGCATTACCCGGGACTGGCGGGCCACGCCGATCACGAGCTCGCCCGGCGCCAGATGCCGGAGGGCGCCGGTGGGGTCCTGGCCTTCGAGCTGGCCGACGGCGCGAGCGCACGCCGCTGCGAGGACGCCGTGCGGCTCGCGCGCTGCGCGACCAGCCTGGGCGGCGTCGAGACCCTGATCGAGTGCCGCTCGCGCCTCGAGCCCGTGGGCCGCGTGCCCGAAGGGCTGCTGCGCCTCTCCGTCGGGCTGGAGGATGTCGACGACCTCTGGGCCGACCTCTCGCAGGCCATCGCTCTCAGCGCGTAAGAGCCGGCCACGTGGAATGCTTCGGGCCATGGAGCCCGACTCTCTGCTCGTCCGCGGCCTGATCGACAACCCGTCGCGCGGCCTCTCCCCCGCGCTCGACCGCTCGACGACGTTCGAGCGCCTGCCGGGCGGAGGCTCGCCGTACGGACGCGGGCACGCGCCCGTGGCTGCGGAGGCCGAGGCGCTGCTCGGAGCGCTCGAGGACGCCGAGGCGACGCTCTTCGCGAGTGGGATGACGGCCTGGACGTGCCTCTGCCTGACGGTGCTCGGACAGGGCAAGGTCATCGTCATCCCCACGAGCGGCTACTACGAGGTGGAGCTGCTGGCCTCCGAGGTGCTCGGGCGCTTCGGCGTCGAGGTGCGCCGCTACGACCTGCGCGATCCCGACGGCTTCCGCCGGGCGTGCCAGGGGGCAGCGCTCGCGATCATCGAGACGCCTTCCAACCCGACGCTCGCGGTGACCGACATCGCGGCGGCCGCGGAGGCCGCGCATGCGGGCGGCGCGCTGCTCTGCTGCGACAACACCTTCGGGACGCCGCTCCTGCAGCGACCGCTCGATCTCGGTGCCGACCTCGCCTGGCAGAGCGCGACCAAGTACCTCGCCGGGCACTCCGACGCACTCGCCGGCCTCATCACGACGCGCGACTCCGACCTGCGCGAGGGCCTCGTCTGGGTGCGGCGGACGATCGGCGGCGTGCTCGCGCCCGATCCCGCGTGGCTGCTGCTGCGCGGCCTTCGGACCCTGCACGTGCGCCTGCCGCGGCAGGTCGCGACCGCCGCGGAGCTGGCTCGGCGCCTCGCGGCGCACCCCGCCGTCCAGGCCGTGCACTACCCGGGGCTCCCGGACCACCCCGAGTACGAGCTCGCGCAGCGCCAGATGCCGGGTGGCGCCGGGGGCGTGCTGGCCTTCGAGCTGGCCGACGGGCCGACGTCTGGGCGCTGCGAGGAAGCCGTGCGCCTGGTGCGGAACGCGACCAGCTTGGGTGGCGTCGAGACGCTGATCGAGCGGCGCGCGCGTATCGAGCCCGACGGCCGCGTGCCCGAGGGGCTGTTGCGCGTCGCGGTCGGGCTGGAAGATGTCGATGACCTCTGGGCGGACCTCGCGCAGGCAATCGAGTCCGCTCAGGCGAGCGCGAACGCGAGCGCCAGATCGTCCGTCGCATCCTCGCGCATGTCGTAGCACCAGAGCACGTTCTCGACCGCCCGCGCGAACGTCCAGAGCCGGATCCGCTCGGGATCCAGGGAGAGCTCCCCGGCGAGACGATCGAGCAGCTCCTGGGCTGGGAACGGGCTGCGCGGCTCGCGGTACAGCAGGTCGTAGAGCAGCCAGCGCGCGTCGAATGCCCGCTCTCCGCTCAGCGGCTTCGGGTCGATGGCGAGCCACGACTCGCGCTCCGCGCACAGCACGTTGCCGCGATGGAAGTCCTGATGGAGCGTCACGGACTCGCCCTCATGCGCCGCGAGCCGCTCGAACGCGGACACCGCGGCGCGTAGCAGGCCCGCGTCGAACGGCTGCGCCTGGTCGCGGTACTGACGCTCGATCTCCACGGCCCAGCCTGCGGCGCACGCCTGAGCGGTCACGAACGGGTGCCCGTCGGGCACCGCGATCCAGAGCCGGCGGAGGGCGCCGCACGCCAACGTCAGCGCCTCCTCGGGGTCGGCGACACCGAACAGCGACGTCCCGGGGGACAGACGCTCGAGCAGGAGCGCGCGGGTCGCTCCGTCGCGCTCGAGCAGGCGCACGGCACCTTCACCCGCCCACAGCTCGAGCGCGTCGGGCTCGTGCAGCGACTTGTCGTCCGGGTAGGGGATCTTGAGCACGCACGAGCTCCCGTCGGCGCGCTCGGCCGGCGCGACCCACGCGATGGCACCATTCGTGTACGGATCGCCGACCTCCAGCTGCCACTGCAACCGGGCATGCTCGATCAGCGTGGGCAGTGAGCCGGCCCAGTCCTGGCCGTCCGGCATCCAGGCGATCACGCCCTCGCGCAGGCTCTGCGGCACGATCATGGCTGGAGGCTACGACCCTAAAACGGAACGAGCTCTTCGTCCGGCACGCCGAGCGCGAGCTCGCAGGCGGCGCGCACGGTCGCCGCGTGGCGCACGCGCAGAGGGCCGTCTGGAGCGCCCTCGGGCACGATCGCGACCTCGAGGCCCAGGCGAGCCGCCTCTCCGAGCCTGCGCTCGGGCTGCGTGACGGGCCGCAGACGGCCCGTCAGCGCGATCTCCCCGAAGGCGCACACCGGCCCGAGCGCGACGCCGCGGGCGGCCGAGACGAGCGCCAGTGCGACGGCCAGGTCGGCCGCCGGCTCGTCCACGCGCACGCCGCCTGCGACGTTGACGAACACGTCGTGCTGGCCGAGGGCGAGGCCGCCGTGGCGCGCGAGCACGGCCAGCAGCAGCGACAGGCGGTTGCGGTCGAACCCGCTCGCGAGGCGCCGCGGCATCGCCAGCTCGCTGGGGGCGACGAGCGCCTGCACGTCGATCGTGAGCGGGCGCGTGCCCTCCATGGCCACGAACGTGCAGGAGCCGGGACGGTCGAGATCGGCGCGGTCGTGCAGGCGGCTCGCGTCCGTGACCGAGATCAGGCCGCGGTCGCTCATCTCGAACAGACCGATCTCGTCGGTCGCTCCGAAGCGGTTCTTCTGCGCGCGCAGAACGCGCAACGAGCGCAGCGCATCGCCCTCGAACATGAGCACGACATCGACGAGATGCTCGAGCACGCGGGGGCCGGCGACGACGCCCTCCTTGGTCACATGGCCGATCAGAACGATGCAGATGTTCTTGGCCTTTGCGAGCCGCTGCAGGCGGGCGGCCGACTCCCGCACCTGCGACACCGAGCCCGGGGCCGCCGCGAGCTGCTCGTCCCACAGCGTCTGGATGGAGTCGACGACACAAACCTCGGGCGCGATCGCCTCGATCGTGGCGCAGACCGTCTCGAGCTCGGTCTCGGCCAGCACCCCCACGCCGGCCGTCGCGCCCAGGCGCTCCGCGCGCAGCCGCACCTGCTCCGGCGACTCCTCGCCGGCCACGAGCAGCACCGGACGCTGGGCGCCGATCGCGCCGAGCATCGCGGCCGTCAGGCTCGACTTGCCGACGCCCGGCTCGCCACCGAGCAGCACGAGCGACCCGGGCACGAGCCCGCCGCCGAGCACGCGATCGAGCTCCGCGATGCCCGTGCCGATGCGCGCCGAGGCACCCGTCTCGACGGACGCGAGCGGCACCACCACGCCGGGCTTCGCACCCTGACGGCGCGCACCGCTGCGCGCGTCGTCGGAGGCGGGCGCCTGCTCGATCAGCGTCGCGAAGGCTCCGCAGTCGGGGCAGCGGCCGTGCCAGCGGGATTGCTCTCCGCCACACTCGCTGCAGACATAGGTGGAGCGGGGGCGGGCCATCGGATCAGCCAGGCTAGCGCCGCGGGCGGACGGTAGTCTCTGGGCCGGCAGTCGTGCAGCGGACGGAGGGCGTCAGATGCAGATCGGCAAGGCCGGGACCCCTGTCAGCGCGATCTGCCAGGCGTTCCCCGACAGGGTCGAGGTCAGAGGGCGCGACCTCACGGGCGACCTCATGGGCCGCGTCGGCTTCACCGGCTACTTCCACCTGCTCGTGACCGGGCGCGAGCCGACGGAGGATCAGCGCTTCTTCCTCGATCTCCTGCTCGTCGCGATCGCCGAGCACGGGATGATGCCCACGAACGTCGCAGCCCGCATGACGCTGGCCGCCGATCCCGACTCGCTGCAGGGGGCGGTTGCAGCGGGCATCCTCGGCTGCGGCCCGGTCATCCTCGGTACCTCGGAGCTCTGCGCGAGACTGCTCGAGGAGGCGCAGGTGCGGGTAATCGCAGGCGAGACGGCCGGCGCGGTCACGCGCGAGCTGGTGGGCGCGATCCGCGACTCGGGCGGCCGGGCGCCCGGCTTCGGTCATCCGGTGCACCGTCCGCTCGATCCCCGCGCCGAGCGCATCCTCGAGCTGGCGGACGCCCGCGGCGTGAGCGGCCCCCACGTCGCGCTCGCGCGCGAGTTCCGCAGCGCCGTGGCGGAGGCCTGGGACAGGCCGCTGGCCATGAACGTCTCGATGCCAATCGCCGCAGTGACGCTCGATCTCGGCTTCCCCTCCTCGATGGCGAAGGCGATTCCGCTGCTGGCGCGCACCGCCGGGCTGCTCGCGCACCTCGTCGAGGAGCAGGCGCACCCCGCCGGCTTCGCCATGGCCGCGGCCGCGGAGGCTGCGGTCACCTACGAAGCGGCGCCGGAATGACGCTCGAGTCCGCGATCGAGACGCGGCCGTGGGCCGAGCAGCTGGCGATCGACGGCGACGCCTACCGCGAGCAGCTCGCCTACCTCTACGAGCGCTCGTCCTTCTACCGCGAGAAGCTGACGCGCGCCGGGATCGCCTCGGCTGCCGCCGCCGGCGGGCTCGCGGACATCGCCGAGCTGCCGCTGACGGAGAAGTGGGAGCTCAAGGCCACCACGACGCCCGCCAATCCCGTCGGCACGCACCTCTGCGCGGAACGCGCCGAGATCGTGCGCATCTACTCCACCAGCGGCACGACCGGCACTCCCAGCTACATCCCGCTCACGGCCGGCGATCTGGACAACTGGGTAACCGGCTCCGCGCGCAGCTATTCGGCCTCGGGAGTCGCTCCGGGCGAGCGCATCGTCTCCACCTACAACGCGGGGCCGTTCGTCGCGGGCGCGGCGCTGGCGGCGTTCGACCGGATCGGCCTCTGCCACATCCCGGTCGGCACGGGCAACAGCGAGCGGGTGATGCTGGCGATCGATCAACTGCGGCCCGAGGCCGCGGTGCTCACGCCCTCCTACGCCGCGCACCTGATCGAGTGGGCGGCCGAGCGCAGCTTCGACCTGCGCGGCTCGAGCGTCCGGCGCGTCCTGGTCGCCGGCGAGCCGGGCGGCGGCGAGCCGGCCTTCCGCGCACAGCTCGAGGAGGGCTGGGGCGCCCGGGTCACCGAGGCCATGGGCATCGGCGACATCGGCCCCTCGCTCTGGGGCGAATGCGAGCACCAGGACGGCATGCACCTCGGCGCCCGCGGGTTCGTGCACGCCGAGCTGATCGACCCCGAGACGGGCTCCGCACTCGCGCTCGAGGACGGCGCGAGCGGCGAGCTCGTGCTTACCCACCTCCGCCAGCGAGGGGTGCCGTTGCTGCGCTTCCGCACGCGCGACCACGTCGTCGTCCGCGCGGCCCCGTGCCGCTGTGGCCGCACGGGGCCGCGGGTGCGCTGCATCGGACGGACCGACGACATGCTGATCGTGCGCGGCGTCAACGTCTTCCCCTCGGCGATCCGCGAGGTCGTGAGCGCGTTCGCCCCGCGCGTCAGCGGAAACATCCTCGTCACGCCGGCAGCCCCCGGTGCCAGGCAGGATCCACCGCTGCCCGTGGCAGTCGAGCTCGCCGCCGGCTCCGGCGGCGATCCGGAGCTCGCAGGGGCGATCGCCGAGCGCGTACGCGCGTCGCTCGTCGTGCAGGCTCGTGTCGAACTGGTGCCGTGGGGAAGCCTGGCGCGCAGCGACTACAAATCGAAGCTCGTTCAACACTGAGAGGTGGAGGATCCGATGCGCAAGCTCCAGAGCCAGGGCGTCCACCACATCACGATCACGGGCGCAGACCGGCAAACGTCCATCGACTTCTGGGAGGGCGTGCTCGGCATGCCCTTCGTATTCGAGCAGCCGAACCTCGACAACTCGTCGGAGAGCCATCTCTACTTCGACCCTGGCGACGGCCGCCTGATCACGATCTTCACGAACGAGGAGCGCAAGGCCGACCCCCGCCGCACCCCGACGGAGCCGGGCTGCGTGCATCACGTCGCGTTCTCGCTCTCGCAGGCGACCTTCAAGCAGGCCGTGGAGCGACTCGACGAGCGCGGCATCAAGCACAGCGGCGCGCTCGATCGCGGCTTCATGGACTCGATCTACTTCACCGACCCGCTCGGGCTCCTGATCGAGCTCGCCTCCTACCGCTTCGAGCCGCCGTTCGGCTACACGCACTCCGACGTGCTGCTCGCGGCACACAAATTGCGCCTGGCGCGCGGCGACTACAACATCGCCGAAGTCCATCTCGCCGACGCCATCGAGGATCTGGTCGCGCGCTCACGGCCTTCGCTCTCGGCCGATCGCTCGCCCAAGAACCCGTACTGACCTACCACGCAACAACGGAGAACCCCATGGCTGCGACCAAGCTCCACGTGCTCAAGCCGAGCGTCAACAACCTGACGGTGCGCATCTTCACGCGCGCCGCCGGGCTCGATGTCGAGGAGATCGACGTCTGGGGAAGCACGGGCACGCCCGAGTTCCTGGAGATGAACCCCTCGAAGCTGACGCCGCTGATCGAGGAGGAGGGCCTGCCGCGCAGCGCGCTCTGGGAGAGCTGCGCGATCATGCAGTACCTCTGCAACAAGCACCGCCTCAGTCGCTTCTACCCCAGTAACCCGGAGCAGCGGGCGATGGTCGCGCGCTCGCGCCCGACGCTCTCGGACGACCGCTCCCCGAAGAACCCGTACTGACGTCACAACACGAAGGGAATCCCATGGCTGCGATCAAGCTCCACGTGCTCAAGCCCAGCGTCAACAACCTCACGGTGCGGATCTTCACGCGCGCCGCCGGGCTCGATGTCGAGGAGGTCGACGTCTGGGGCAGCACGGACACGCCCGAGTGGATGGAGAAGAACCCCTCGCGGCTGACGCCGATGATCGAGATGGAGGGGCTGCCGCGCAACACGCTCTTCGAGAGCTGCGCGATCATGCAGTACCTCTGCAACAAGCACGGCCTCGAGCGCTTCTACCCCTCGTCGCCGGAGCAGCGCGCGATGGTCGACAGCGCCATGTTCTACCTGATCGGCACGCTCTACCCGCTGCTCGCACGTGCGACGTATCCGGCGCTCAGCTTCCCCCAGTACGCAGGCGAGGTGGGCGCCTCGGACGCCGACGAGGTTGCCAAGTCGGCCGCGCAGCAGTCGGCCGAGGCCGCTCTCGCCGGCCCGCTCGACGTCTACCGCGCGTTCTTCCTCGACGGCCGGCGCTTCATCGGCGGCGACTCTCCGTCGATCGCCGACATCCGCCTCGCGGCCAGCCTCGAGTTCCTCGCAGTCATCGACTACGAGCTGCCGCACTGGGCACGCGAGTTCATGGCGGACATGGAGACCACGCTGGGCGCTGCCTACGCAGAGCCGGCCGCAGACGTGCGCGGGTACATCGCCCACGTGCGCGCGCAGTGAACGACCTGGCCGGCACGGACGAATCCGTGCCGGCCAGGGTCACGAGTACGAGCTACTCGCCGGGCTGGTCGCCCGAGTCGCCGCCACCGGAGTCGCCGGCGACGCCTGCCGGGGGTTCCGGCGCCGTGTCGGGCACAGGCGCCACGACTGTCATCTCGACGTCGTCGGTGCCTTCCTTGCGATCGATCACGATCGTCGAGCCGGGCGCGAGCTGGCGGCCGAGGACGAAGTCCGCGAGCGGATCCTCGATCAGCTGCTGGATGGCGCGGCGCAGCGGCCGGGCACCCATGGCCGGGTCGTACCCGCGATCGGCGAGTAGATCCGTCGCGCTCGCCGACAGCTCGATCGCGACCTCGTGCTCGACCATACGCTCGCGCAGGCGGCGCATCATCATGTGCACGACGCTCGTGATCTCCTCGCGCGTCAGCTTGTGGAAGACGATGACCTCGTCGATGCGGTT